>CAZHPM010000043.1:0-18402 GCA_964534485.1 uncultured Halobacteriales archaeon | reverse complement strand
TATGATACCTCCTTCACACGGAGGAAGTCGGCGGTTCAAATCCGCCCCGACCCATTTCTGCGACGAACGGACGTGAGGAGCGGATAGGTCTGTGGTTTGAACCCAGAGAACGAGCGAGGCGAGTTCTCGCGGTTCAAATCCACCCCGACCCATCGCACCGCGAGCGGTGCGTGGGTGACGGGGGTCGAACCAGTGGGGTCAAAACTCCTCTTCTTCGAACCCCTCTTCTTCGAACTCCTCTTCCTCTTCGCCGCCAGCGAGCGCGCCGGCAACCGCATCGAGGAGTCCACCTTCCTCCTCCTCCTCTTCCTCCTCTTCCTCGCCGATGTCGATGTCGATATCCCGACTGTGACTGCTGTGACTGTGACTGCTGTGACTGTGATGTCTGTGACCGGTCAACGACTCGAGTTCGCCGGGGTCGAGCCAGACACCGCCACACTCTGGGCAGTAATCGATAGTTACGCCGTGCTCGACCCGCTGGTCCATCTGTTCACCACACTCCAGACACGACAGGCCGTGACTTGATACCATACGACGTGGTAGCGGAGCGAGCGACAAGTGCTTTGTGCCAACTCGTGTGAACCAGTTTACGCCGCCGAACCCGGCAACCGCCCGACACAGCCGAGTTCCGTGCCCGCCCGAGCTGTCGGAAATTGCGCCCCACCCCGGTACGACGGCGGTAACTGGCCACGAGCCACGACGAGGCAGGTATGGTGTCCGACCCGACCGTCGACGACTCAGACGCCGACAGTGGCGGCACGTGTGACTCTGGGTTCCAGTGACCCCGCCCGGTCGGCACACGACACGCACGGGGAGTCCAGAGCCCTCTCCTCGAGCGGGTGCTCACTCGACTCCGTGTGTGTACCCGCGGTCGGGGAGTGTCTCGCCGTCGACGGTGAGTTCCGATTCGGTGACAGTGCCGATTCGTGTCAGCGACGTCGGCACGCGCTCGCGTGTGGCGGCCACACGGTCTGCCGGGAGCGTACAGACCAGTTCGAAATCCTCGCCGAAGAAGCGGGCGAGTTCGCGCCGGTCCCGGTCGCACCTCGCCACGCGGTCGACCGCGTCGTCTACCGGGAGTGGTGGCTGGAGGGCGAATCCGCAGTCGCTGGCTTCGGCGAGTTGGTGGAGCGAGCGGGCCAGTCCATCGGAGCTGTCAATCATCGCCGTCGCGTCGGTCGCGAGCGCACGCCCGGCACCGACGCGTGGTTCGAACCGGAAGAGTTCGTTCGCGCGCTCGTGGTCACCGCGCTCGAACAGCCGGCAGGCCGCACCGCTGCGGCCCAGCGTCCCCGTCACACAGACCGCCTCACCCGGCGTCGCACCGGACCGCCGGACTGGGTTCTCGACCGTGCCGACTGCCGTTGTCGTAACCGTCCACTCCTCGTGGACGTCGAGGTCACCACCGACGTAGGCCGCCCCGGCCCGCTCGCAGACCGCGCTCGCGCCGTCGACGAAGGCGGTGATCTCTCTCTCGTCGAGTCCGGGCGCGCCGTAGGCGGCGACCGTGGCGACTGCCGTTCCGCCCATCGCCGCGACGTCCGACAGCGACGCACCGACGGCACGCCAGCCAGCGGTGTAGCGGGTCGTCCCGGCCGGGAAATCCGTTTTCTCGTGGAGCATATCGGTCGTGAGCACCTGTCCGTTGACGACTGCCGCGTCGTCGCCCGCCGCCGGAACCCGCCCGGCAATCTGTCGGAGTGCGACACGCTCGTCCATAGCTCCCGATACGCGTGCTCGGGTAAAAGCAGTGGCGGGACGCCCGGACTCTGCCGCGTGGCTGGCAGAGAGTCGCCCCAGTTCCGCTCTGCTCCGCGGTAAGGTTTATTTTGGTCGGTACCCTACTGGATTTAGTATCGAGTACGATGGCCGAAATGGACGAGAGTGTCTCTGGATTCAAAGTTCGTGGCGGTTGGGTCGACGTCGTCGAACACGGCGAACGTCTGGTGCGTGCGCTCGAAGAGATTGCGGACGAACACGACCTCGACAGGGCGGCCCTGGCCGAGTTCGACGAGTGGCGGCCAAAGAGTCACGAACGTCTCGACGACGACGTCAACCAGAAAACCGCCAAGAAGGCACGTGTCGAGGAGGGCAAAGGCGAACGCGAGGGAAAGGAGCCAAACGAGGACCTCCAGACGGCCGGCGAGAAACTCGCCGAATCCTACGGCAACCTCGACGAACCCGACGAGGCCGTCGACCGGTGGGGTGAGAGCATCGACTACGTCGCCCGTGCGGCCGACTCCGCCGGCCGGAAGGCCATCCGGAAACTCGAAGACAGCGTCTACCGCAACGTGATGACGCGCGTGTCGCCGTACTACTTCGACAACGACCTCATCAGCGCGAACATCCAGCGCGCCGCCCGCGACGACCAACCGGTGTACGTCTTCGAGGTAAACGTCAACGACGACGACCTGAAACTCCACGTCTCGGACCTGCTCGCGGACTACGAGTCGGCCGTCGAACGCTGGCACGTCAACACCGAGAAAGAAACCGCCTCCGTCGAGGCCGCAGAGGGTGTCGACCCACCCGCCGAGCGCGACAGTCACGACTCGAAGACGAACTGACCGCCGTCTGTCCGGCCACCGCGAGTTCTCACCCCGGCAGTACCGACCCGACACCGGAAACGCTTAATTACGTCCGCGCACAGTATCCGGTATGGCATCATTCGAGAAAGCCGAGGAACGAATCTTCCAGACACAGATCTGTATGCGGTGTAACTCGCGCAACTCACAGCGGGCCGACAACTGTCGAAAGTGTGGCTACGGCAACCTCCGGCCGAAGGCCCGCGAGAGCCGCAGCACCTGACACCCGCCGCGTCCGCACCGGCCTGGAGTGGACCGTCACCGCCTCACTCCACCGGGTTTAAATACCCGGGACGCGGCAGACAGTACCGTACCCGTATGTTCAGCTCTCTCGCCCGGACGCTGCCGCTGCCGTCGGCGACACAGGAACTCCTCGAGAACCCACAGCGGATACCGGCGCTCACCCGCGACCGTTTCACCGCGGCACGGCGACTCTCGGCGCTGCCACACCTGTTCGACCACCGCGCGGAGTTCGACGCCGTCGAGACGTACTGCATGTTCGTCGGCCACGGGCGCTCGGGCCACAGTCTCGTGGGGAGTCTCCTGAACGGTCACCCCGAGATGGTCGTCTCGCACGAACTGGACGCGCTTCGACTCCTCGATGAGGCACAGATACCGCTCTCTCGTGACCAGTTGTTCGCGGCAATCGTGCAGCGAGACGCCGAGTTCACGGAACTGGGCCGGGAGTGGACAAAGTACAGCTACGACGTGCCAGGCACCCTCCAGGGCGAGTTCGACCGCCTGCGTGTCATCGGTGACAAAAAGGGTGCGGCCTCGACGCGTCGACTGGGCACCAGTCCGGAACTGCTCGGGACACTCCGCGAGACGGTGTCGGTGCCACTGCGGGTCGTCCAGGTCGTCCGGAACCCGTTCGACACGATTGCCTCCCGGCGGAAACTGCTCGACAGCTGGCGGGAGTACGGCGTCGAGAAGTTCTTCGCAAACGCCGACGACGCGGACCTCGTCGCAGAGATGCTCGACGACGAGGAGTTCTTTCGCCTGCACCACGAGAACCACGTGTCGAACACGGCCGACGTGCTGTCGGAGCTTTGCTCGTTTCTCGGTGTCGAGGCCAGCGACGACTATCTGGCGGCCTGCGAGGAGTTCGTCTTCGACTCCCCGAAGCAGACGCGACACGACAGCGAGTGGACCGACGACGAGATAGCACGCATCGAACGGAAAGCCCGGGAGTACGACTGGCTGGAGCAGTACACTTTCGGGGAGCAACAGGCGGTGTGAGGAGACGGTCAGCAACCACACGAGATGATTCAACCACACGGAAACACGCTCGTCGACAGAACGGTCGACGCCGCCCGGAGTGCGCAACTGCGCGACTCCTTCGACAGTCACGCGACGGTCACCCTCGACCGGAATCTGCTCTTCGACCTCCAGAACCTGGCCCGGGGCGTGTACAGCCCCCTGGAGGGGTTCATGGGCCGCAACGACTTTCTGAAGGTTCTCAACGACCTGACCCTGGAGAGCGGTGTCTCGTGGCCGATTCCGGTAGTACTGGATATCGAGACGGAGTTGGCAGACGACACCGAACCGGGCGAACGACTCGGACTCCGGGGGCCAGACGGGACGCCAGTCGGGGTCGTCGACGTCGACAGCGTCTACCGGTACAACGAGACAGAGACCTGCAGGCAACTGTTTGGCACGACAGACGAGGACCACCCCGGTGTCAGGGCGATTCGACGAAAGGCACCGTTCTTTCTCGGAGGGTCGATAAAGGCGTTCGCGGACGCGATTGCACAGGAGAGTCGTCACGACCTCTCGCCCCGCGAGACCCGGGTTCTGTTCACACAGCGGGGGTGGGAGCGTGTCGTCGGTTTCCAGACGCGGAACGTCCCACACCGCGCACACGAGTACCTCCAGAAATCCGCGCTCGAACACGTCGACGGTCTGTTCGTCCAGCCCAAAATCGGCGCGAAAAAGCCCGGTGATTACACCGACACGGCGATTCTCGCGGGCTACGAGACGCTTCTGACGGAGTACTACCCCGAGGAGTTGGTGACGCTCTCGGTTTTCAAATCCCGGATGATGTACGCCGGACCCCGTGAGGCGGTTTTCGACGCACTCGTCCGGAAAAATCACGGGTGTACGCACTTCATCGTCGGCCGGGACCACGCCGGCGTGGGCGATTACTACGGCGACTTCGAGGCCCAGCAGTTGTTCCAGGCGCTTGGCGATGTCGGCGTCGAACCGCTGTACTACCACTACGCGTTCTACTGCAGGCGGTGTGACGGTATCGTCTCGGAGAAGGTCTGCCCCCACGACAGTGACCACCACGTCGAACCCAGCGGGACGGAACTCCGGAAGACCCTCGCAGACGGCAAGCGACCGCCGCCGGAACTGATGCGCCCGGAGGTCGCGAACACGGTGTTGACTCTCGACGAGGTGTTCGAGTAGTATGTTCACGCTCTGGTTCATGGGTCGTCCGGCGGCCGGCAAATCCACGCTCGCGAGTCGCGTCGAAGACCGCCTCGTGGGGCGTGGTTACCCGGTCGAGAACCTGGACGGCGACGACGTTCGCACACACCTCCACCCGGACCTCGGGTTCTCCCGGGAGGACCGCCGGACGAACAACCGCCGGACGGCCTACATCGCGAAACTGCTCAACCGGAACGGTATCCCGGTTATCGTCGGTATGATTACGCCGTTTCGCGAGTCACAGGAACAGGCACGCGATATCGTCGAAGACGAGGGCGAGTTCGTCCTCGTCCACGTCAAATGCTCCGTGGAGTCTGCCGCCACACGCGACCCAAAGGGACTGTACGAGAAGGCCCGCGAGGGGAAACTCGAGAAGTTCACGGGCGTCAACCACCCGTTCCAGGAGCCACTGAACCCGGATATCGTCGTCGACACCGAGACCGACTCCGTCGAGGCCGGTGTCGAACACGTAATGACGCGTCTGGCCGACCGGGGCCTGCTCGAAGAGCACCTCGGTGAGGAGTACGACATCCCGCTCACCCGGCAAGAGGAGACCGAGATTATCGAACGACTCCGGGACCTGGGTCACCTGTAGGTCCGGTCGTCCGCTCACTGCCGACCACAGAGCGGGTTCGGCAGGGACTCACTCCTCGGGGTTGCTGATGGGGTTCGCGAGGTCGATTCGTATCAGGGAGAGATTCGAGACCAGGTACAGCACGACGAACCCGGCCAGCAACAGAAACGACTCCGCGGTCGTCGGTTCGACCATCCCCTCGACAGCCTTCGAGGCGAGCAGGAGGGCGACTCCGGTCGAGTACGTGACGACGAGTGTCCACCGGATATCCACGCTGTAGACGTACTCTTTGGACATCAGGACCACGGCACCCAGCCGAACAAACGCGGCGAGCACCGTCGAGATGACGACCCCGAGGCCGCCGAAGTACCAGATGAGCGGTAACACCGTTATGAAGTTCGCCGCCATCGCGTAGACGTTCGCGTAGAACTGTATCTCGGGGCGGTCTGTGCCGTAGTTGAGCCCCTGTATCGGTTTGCGGTAACTGCTGAGCACCTTTATCAACCCGAGACCGACGAGATACCAGTACGCCGGGCCGTACGACTCGCCGAACACGAACTCCAGAATGAGGTCCCCGAAGCCCAGAAAGATGAAAAACGACATCACTGGAACAATCGAGGAGGCCCGCAGCGACTCCTGCAGGACAGAGACGATCTCTTTTTTCCGGCCCTCTGCGTCCAACCCGCTTATCATGACGTTGCCCACCGAGTAGAAGGCGTATGGCACCACGTACAACAGTCCCGCCAGACTGTTCGAACTCTCGTAGAACCCGATGCTGGTCGAGGTGACGAGTATCCCGAGCAACAACACGTCCGCACTGTTGTAGATGTTGTTCGAGACCATCTGGAGGATGCTCCACTTGCCAAACTCGAACACCGACCGGACGTCCTCCATCGTCGGGAGCACGAACAACGTCGGGCGCGTGCTCACGTACATGAGAACGGCACTCAGCGCGTAACTGGCGGTTCCGGCCAGCAAAATCACGCTCAACGGACTGTTGTTGATCGTAAACAGCACCGCGAGCACCAGAAAGAGTACACCCGGCAGCGCGCGCCCGAACCACTCCGAACGACTCGGGTAGCCGAGCCCAGAGTTGTAGTTCAGCATCAACTTTCCGACCGACTGTGCGAACAGCATCGAGATCGCACTCAACACCACGGCGAGCCCCGCGCGCTGGAGTGGGTCCGGCAGGAACTGCTCGGGAACGGTCACGTAGACGGCGAGTATCAGCGTCGAGACGACCGTCTGGAAGACGAGCGCGAATATCGTCCCGACCGCCAGGTACTGCGGATTCTTCCCCTCGTTGCCACTCACCCGTTTCCGGATGGCCTCACCGACACCGCCGACGAACTTCGAGAGGAAGTTGACGCTCACGTAAAAAAAGAAAAACACACCGATATCCTCCACGGAGAAGGCGGTGTTCAGAACCGTTATGAGGAAGACGACGCCGAGTGCGTTCAGCAACTTCGAGACGCTCACACTCGCCATCTGCCGCCAGAAGTTTATTTCAGCACTTTGTGGCATCACTGGGAGGGCCGGATACGTTTGGTTGTGTCCTCGACGGGAGCAGCCTCTCTGCACTGTGATTGCGCGACACCGGACACAAGAGTTTCGATTGTCGTGTTCTGCCGGGGCCGACCCCCCCACGGGACGGTGACAGCCGGCGCGAACCCGGGCGCTGTCGGGTTGTTCACCCACGAACTTAAGAGTGCGAGCGCCACAGAGGGCGTGTGGACACGTCGCGCATCTTCGAGGAGTTCCCCGCCCCCGACTACCGCGGCCGGCAAGAGCAGGCTCTCGCCGATATCCGGACCGCCTTTGCCGACAACGACGTTGTGCTCGTCCGTGCGCCGACCGGCAGCGGGAAGTCACTGCTCGCTCGCGCAGTCGCCGGCTGTGCGCGGCAGGCAGACGCAACCGCGCCCGAGAACCCAGTTGGCGCATACTACACGACGCCACAGGTCTCACAACTCGACGACGTGGCCGGCGATCCGTTGCTCGGGGACCTCTGTGTCGTCCGCGGCAAGAACAACTACGACTGTATCCTGCCCGGCGAGACCGACACTCCGGTCGACCGCGCGCCCTGTGTTCGCGAGCGGGGGTTCGACTGCCAGGTGAAACACCGTTGTCCGTACTTCTCCGACCGGGCCATCGCGGCCAACCGCCCGATTGCGGCGATGACACTCGCTTACTTCATGCGGACCGCCGGGTCGGACGTGTTCGGTCCCCGCGATGTCGTCGTCGTCGACGAGGCCCACGGACTGGGCGAGTGGGCGGAGATGTACGCGACAATCGAACTCGGGCCACAGACGGTGCCGCCCTGGGAGGACGTCCGCCCCGGTCGAATCGAGGGCCTCGACGACGCCGCCGCCTACGCGGACACCCTCCAGACGGTCTGCAGTCGTGGACTCGAGGAACTCCGGACCAGCACCGAACTCACCCCCGAAGCGGTCGCAGAGCGCGACCGTCTGCAGGAGTTGCGCGCCGACCTGTCGTGGTTCGTCGAGGAGTACCGCGACCCCGAGAGCACGACGACGTGGGTCGTCGACCAGCCCGACGGCGAGGGGACGACCGTCACGATACAGCCGATGAACCCCGAGCGATACCTCCACCACACCGTCTGGGACCGCGGACAGCAGTTCGCCCTGTTCTCGGCGACGATTCTCGACCGCGAGGCCTTCTGTGCGAGTGTCGGCCTCGACCCCGACCGGGTCGCGCTGGTCGACGTTCCCCACACGTTCCCCGTCGAGAACCGGCCGCTGTACGACGTGACACAGGGGAAGATGACCTACGAGAACCGCGCGGAGACGCTGCCGGCGCTCGCGCAGACGCTCGTTTGTCTGTTGCAGCGCCACCCCGACGAGAAAGGGCTGGTCCACTGTCACTCGTATGCCATCCAGGCGCGACTCGCCGACCATCTCTCGGAGCTTGGCGTCGACAGTCGCGTGCGGAGCCACGACCGCGACGACCGCGACGCACAGTTGGGCACGTGGCAGCGCCGGGACGACCCCGAACTCTTTCTCTCGGTCAAGATGGAGGAGGCACTGGACCTGGAGGGGGACTGCTGCCGGTGGCAACTACTGTGCAAGGCGCCGTATCCGAACACGCGTGACTCGCGGGTCGCCCGCCGCCTCGAGAACGACCAGTGGGGGTGGTACTACCGGACGACACTCCAGACGGTCATCCAGGCCTGCGGGCGAATCGTCCGCTCGCCGGAGGACTACGGCGCCACCTACCTGGGTGACTCGTCGTTACTCGACGTCTTCGAGCGCGCCCGCTCGGCCACCCCCGACTGGTTCAGGGCGCAGGTCGACCGGATGCGCCGCCCGGACCTGCCGGCGTTGGACCCGGACGCGGCCACCAGTGACCGCCCGACCGGTGGCCAACGCTCCGGTCGCTCCAGGGACTCCACGGACCACCCCCTCTCCGACGTCTGGGGCGAGTAAAAAACGACCTACCGGGCGCTACCGTGCCCGGCACACCCCCGAGAGCGGGGAGTGCCCGAGCGTTCGACGACACGGTTCGTGCGCTCCACAGAGTGCTATCGACGGGGACGCTCTCGGCCAGACCAGGTGACCCGAAACAGCCACCCCTGGTGTCTGACGGGCTGGTGTTCGACCGCGACACGGCTCCTGTCCGGGCGCCGCGCAGGCTCTCAGGCGGTGTCGACACCGGTTATCTCGATTCGGGCTCCGTCGTCGTCGGAGTCTGTTGTGCGGACGCTCCAGCCGTGGGCCTCGACAATCCGGTGGACGATGGCCAGTCCCAGTCCGGTTCCCCCGCGCCCGGTCGAGTAGCCCGCCTCGAAGACCTCCGCGCGTGCGTCCTCGTCGATACCCCGGCCGTCGTCGGCGACGTAGAAGCCGTCGTCGAGTTCGCCGACTCTGACAGTCACGTCGTCGCCGCCGTGTTCGACGGCGTTTTCGAACAGGTTCTCGAGCACCTCGGCGAGGCGGTCACCGTCGGCCCGGACGGTGCAGTCGGCGGTCACCGACAGCGTGGTGTCGGACCTCTGGACCGTCTCCCAGCAGTTGTCTGCCAGCGCGGCCAGTCCAACCGGTTCGGTGTCGTCGACCACCGCGCCCTCGCGGACGAGCACGACCAGGTTGGCGATGAGTCGTTCCATCTTGTCGAGACCGCGCTGTGCGGGGGGGACGTGTTCGCTGTCACACTCCCGCTCGACCAGTTCGAGCCGACCGGTCGCCACGTTGAGCGGATTCCGGAGGTCGTGGGAGACGACGCTCGCGACCTCTTCGAGGCGGGCGCGCTCGCGTTGCAGGGCGCGCTCACGGGCCCGGAGTGTTCGCTCGCGCTCGAGACGACCGAACACCACCGTCAGCGTCTCCGCCCAGAGTTCGAGACAGGAGACGTCAGCGTCGGTGAACGCTCCCGTCTCCCTGGCACCGACACGCAACAGTCCGTGCTCGCCCAGCGGGACGACGAGTTCGCTCCGGACGGCCGTCTCCCGGCCGTGCTGGGCCTCGTGTTCGCGGAGGTCGTCGACGACACGCACCGTGTTCGTCTGGAACGCGTTCCCGGCGAGCCCCTCCTCCGGGGAGTACGTCGGCGCCCCGTCGACGAATCGCTCGCCGGCGCCGACGACGACCGCAGGTTCGAGCGCACACCCCGTGTCGTCGGACAGCCACAGGCCGGCGAAATCGAACGACAGGACGTCCTCGATTCCCGCCACCGCAATCTCGGCGGCCCTGGCTCGGTCTGTCACGCCGACCAGTTGCCGGGTGGCCCCCCGCAACTCCTCGCAGGCGTCGAGACACTGCGTGCGCTCTCCGCCGTCTGTCAGGAGGGTGTCGGTGCCTGTCACCCCCGGGTCGCCGCCCTGTCGGCCGCGCTCGACAGTCCGGTCGGTTCGAGTGCGACACCCCGGCGGGCGGCCTGAACGGTTCATACTACACTGTCACTCGTCACCGGTATATGTGGTTTGGTCACTCCCGGCAGATTGCGACGAAGTTCCGGAGTATCTGCAGGCCGGTTTCGCCGGATTTCTCGGGGTGGAACTGCGTGCCAAAGACGGTGCCGCTCTCGTCGGCGATGACACTCGGAAATCGCCCGCCGTAGTCGGTAGTCGCCACCACGGCACTGTCGTCGCCGGGGGCCGCGTAGTAGGAGTGGACGAAGTAGGCGTACTCGCCGTCGACAGCGTTTCTCTCGCCGCTCGACTCTCCGGTGTCGACACCCGAGACGAGTGGGTGCTCGCGCTCGACGTCGAGACGGTTCCACCCCATCTGTGGCACTTTGACGCTGTCGGGAAAGCGGACGTTCGTCCCCGGAATCAGGTCGAGTCCCTCGGCACCGCCCTCGCCGGCGTGTTTCGCCTCCTCGCTGGTCGAGAGCAGCATCTGCATCCCGAGACAGATACCAAAAAGCGGTGTGCCCGACTCGGCGTGTTCGACGAGCGCGTCACGAAACGGACCGGCGTTCTCCATCCCCTCGCTGAACGCCCCGACCCCCGGGAGCACGACGCCGTCGGCGTCGGCAACCGCCGCCGGGTCGTCGGCGAGCGTGACCGACGCGCCCGCCCGCTCCAGTCCCCGGGTGACACTCCGGAGATTCCCGAGTCCGTAGTCGACGACGACCACCTCGGGTGCTCTCTGGGTCATTGTCCCGGCTACGTAGTGCCGGCCTAAAGTGCATTCGACTGTGGCCACATCCGCCGCTGTCTCTCCGCCCGGGTGCACGGCGAGTCGCAACCTCTAACATCTGCGCTGTTGGAGCTACAGGTGTGTCTGCTGTCGCTACTGTCCCTGGATTTCTCGGGAGTGTCTGGAGGATGGCGACCACGCCGGACCTCCTACGACTACTCGTGATTCCGTTTTTTGCCTACGTCGCCTGGCGAGACGTACAGACCCGGCGGGTGCCGAACAAGACGTGGATTCCACTCGCCGTGCTCGCGCTGGTGTTGTTGGTCTGGGAGGTGGTTCGCGCGACGACGGGTGTGATGGACGAGCGCGAGGCCCGCCTGTTCTACCGGGGGGTGCTCGTCTCGGTCGGGTTTCTGATTCCGCTCTCCTACCTGTTCTGGCGAATCGGTGGCTTCGGCGGCGCCGACGCAAAGGCGTTTTTCGTCGTCGCGGTGTTGCTCCCGACGTACCCGACATACGAGGTGTGGCGACTCGGACTGCGGGGTGTGCTCACGCCGCTTCCGGGTGTCTCCTCGTCGGGAACACTGCCGGCGGTGACCTCGAACATCGAGGTGTTCTCGATTACGGTCCTCTCGAATACGGTGTTGCTGGGGGCGCTGTACCCGGTGGTTCTCGCCGCCCGGAACGCAGTGACCGGCAGACTCTCCCCGGGTATGTTCGTCGGACGCCCGGTTCGCTGGGACCAGACGACCGATGAGTACGGCACACTGCTTTCCTTTCCCGAGCGGCGACTCCGGGACGACCTCTCGCTTTCTGGACTCCTCGAGTACTCGAACTGGCGGGGTATCGACCTCGACGCCCTGCGGATGTACCTCCAGTGGCGCGGACTCACGCTCGAAGACCTCCGCGAGAACCCGGAGCGGTACCGCAATCCCGCGTCACTGTCGGCCGAACAGAACCCGCCGGGTGACGGGGCGATTACCGACGGCGGCCGCCCACGAGAGAGTTCCGACGGCGACTCCACGGACCGGACCGCCGGGGAAGAGGACGGAGAGAGGGCCAACCCGTGGAGTCCAGAGGCGTTTCTCGACGAGACGCTGGGCGACGGACGCGTTGAGCCACCCGTTCGGGACCCGTGGGCCGCGGAGGCGTTTCTCGACGACATCGAGGGCTCTGCCTACGGCACCACGCCGGAACTGCTCCGCACCAGTCTCGACACGCTCACCACCAAAGAGATTGTCTGGATTTCGCCGGGGATTCCGTTTCTGGTTCCGATGTTTTTCGGTGTCGTCGTCTCGCTGACCTACGGCGACCTCCTGTTTGCGGTGCTCAGTTCGCTCGGACTCGCCGCCTGACTCCCCGACTACTCCACCTCGATGTCGATTTCGCTGCCGCCGGTGGATTTCCCGAGACGCACCCGTAACACGCCGCGGTCGTAGGTCGCCTCGGTCTGGTCATCGTCGACGGGCGCCGGAAGCGCAATCGTCCGCTTCGCGCTCCCGTGTCCGCGGCCACGCGTGACGTACTCCCCGTCGACAGTCGCGTTCTGCTCTGGGAGTTCGACGTGGAGCAACTGGTCGTCCTCCAGGCTGACCTGCACCGCGTCGGGGTCGCGGCCCGGCACGTCCGCGAGTACGACCAGTTCCTCGCCGGTGTCGACGACGTCGACGGGGATAGTGCTGGTCAGTGGCTCCGTGAACTGGTCGAGAACCTGTTCGAGTCCGGTGAACGGGTCGTCGGTGCCTGTCATACCCGAAGCTACCCCCGGCACCGTCTTAAATCGTCTGTCGCCGCCGGCCGGCGACAGTCAGTGGCCGGGGTCCTCGGTCGGTGCCTGCATGTCGTCGATGGTCAGGATGAGCGAGTTGTTCGTGTCGTCTTTGCCCTCCACCGTGCCCTCTATCTGGAGTTTCGACAGCGGCGTCGGGCCGACGGTGAGCGAATCACCCTCCTGAAACGTCGAGATAGAGCCACGGAGTTTGATCTGTGCCCGACAGGCCTCGGGGTGGTGGACACTCGTCAGGTCGATCTGTTCGACGTTCGCACCGGGGACGCGCTCACCGTCGTGAAACAACGGCACGTCGGCGGCCTGGTCGAGTTGCTGGACCTGGAGCGCGTCGTACGCCCTCGCGGTTGGCTTGTACCCTCCCTTTGGCCCCGGAACCCCCTCGACCAGTTGCAGGGCCTTCAGACTCTGCATCTGGTTGCGAATCGTTCCCGGATTTCGGTTGACCTTCTCGGCGATGTCTTCCCCCTTTACCGCGCTCTCTGACTCCCGGTGGAGATTGATCAGTTCCTGCAAGATTGTCTTCTGACTCGGCGTCAGTTCGATGGATGACATGACTTCACATTCGACGCTGATTTTCTTAAACTGTCGGGTTGTTCTGGGCGGTCCCGAACTCGCCGCGGACGGACTCCTCCCCGCCGGCGGGGTGGGACAGACGCCGACCGAGTCCGACCACGACCCGTGACAGTTCGGTGGTGGTCTCACGGGGCCCGCAGGAGGGTACCCCCCTCCGTGGGTCCACCGCGAGGGGCCTCGGGTCGGTGTCTCCGTGTCGCTGACACGACAGACGGCCGATGAAAAGCGCTAATAGTCGCCGACTGGCAACTTGTGGCTATGAAGGCAGTCGTTCTCGCCGGCGGGTACGCGACGCGGTTGTGGCCGGTCACTCGCAACCGTCCGAAGATGCTGCTCCCGGTCGGCGAGTCGACGGTCATCGACCGGATTCTCGCCGAACTCGAAGCCGACGACCGCGTCGACGGGGTGTACCTGAGCACAAACGAACGGTTTGCCGAAGAGTTCGAGACACACCTCGCAGAGAGTCCCTTCGACAAACCCCGACTCAGCATCGAGGAAACCGTCGAGGAAACCGAGAAGTTCGGCGTCGTCGGTGCACTCGCGCAACTCGTCGAACGCGAAGGTGTCGACGACGACCTGCTCGTGGTCGCCGGTGACAATCTCATCAGTTTCGACCTCTCGGCGTTTCTGGACTTCTTCGAGCGACGCGAGGGGTCGGCGCTGGCGGCCTACGACGTCGGTTCGCTCGCCCGCGCGAGTTCCTACGGCGTTCTCGAACTCGACGGTCAGCAGGTCGTCGACTTCCAGGAGAAACCCGACGACCCGCCGAGCACGCTCGCCTCGATTGCCTGTTACGCGTTCCCGGCCGAAGACGTCCGGTTCCGCGAGTACCTCGACGGCGGCAACAACCCCGACGAACCGGGCTGGTTCATCCAGTGGCTGTACGAACAGCGCCCGGTGTCCGCGTTTACCTTCTCCAACAACTGGTTCGACATCGGCACACCAGAGAGCTATCTCGAGGCAGTCCAGTGGGCGCTCGACAGCGAGTCACTGGTCGCCGACAGCGCCACCGTCGAGCGGTCGACGCTGGGCGAGAACGTCCACGTGATGGCCGGCGCGACGGTGACCGACTCGACGGTCGAACACTCGCTCGTGTTCCCGGGCGCGACCGTCGAGGAGGCCGACCTCCGGGCGTCGATCGTCGACAGCGAGGCCGTCGTCCGGGGTCACACCCTCTCCGACGCCATCGTCGGCGCGCACAGTCGACTGCCCTGACCGCGCCGTGGCCGTCGGTTACCGGCAGGCAGATGGGGATACTCCGCTACATTTTTGCTTACACTCCTGAAATGTCGGGGTATGGTCACGGTCCGGGCGCCGGCAACGAGCGCGAACCTCGGCAGTGGATTCGACGTCTTTGGCGTTGCGCTCTCGCGCCCGGCCGACGTCGTCTCGGTCCAGAAGGCAGACCAGACGACCATCGAGGTGACCGGTGCGGGCAGCCAGTACATCCCCGAGGACCCCGAGAAGAACACGGTCGGCGCGGTGGCACAGGCGCTCGAGGCGCCAGCACACATCGAGATAGACAAGGGAATCCGCCCGGCCTCGGGGCTCGGGTCGTCGGCGGCCAGCGCCGCCGCTGCTGCGGTCGGACTCGACAGACTCTACAACCGGGGACACAGTCGCGAGGAACTGGTGCCGGTCGCCGCGAAAGGCGAGGCCGTCGTCTCCGGCACCGCACACGACGACAACGTCGCGCCGGCGATTATGGGGGGGTTCACCATCGCCACCGACGACGGCGTCACGAGAGTCGACGCCGACGTGCCGGTGGTGGTCTGTCTCCCGGATATCGTGGTTTCGACCCGCGACGCCCGGACGGTGGTCCCCGGAGAGGCGACCGTCGAGCAGTTCGTCGAAACCGTCGGCAACGCGGCGACGCTCACCACCGGGATGCACCGCGACGACCCACATCTCGTCGGCGACGGGATGTACGACTCGGTGGTCACCCCGGCCCGTGCGGCGCTGATCGACGGCTACGAACTCGTCCGGGAGGCGGCCTTCGACGCCGGCGCGACCGGTGTCACTATCAGTGGTGCCGGCCCGGCGGTGATGGCCGTCTGCGAGCGACCCGACCAACGAGCGGTCGGTGTCGCCATGCTCGACGCCTTCGACGGCCACGGTGTCGAGGCACAGGTCTACCAGACCGCCATCGGCGACGGCGCGCGCGTGCTGTGAGCGCTACGAACCCCGCTTCTGACGGCCAGCGGAGACACTCGCCCCCGAGTGTCTCCGCTGGCGGTCCACAGACCGTGTCGCAACTTCCCACAGAACGGGCGCTTCGAAAGCGCTTTAGGCCACGATAGGTCACTGTTGAGTACAGCCTGTGCGGGGTTGATGACGCTCCCAGCCATCTCAGGACTTTACTGCACGAGCAGGCCGTACCACACGGCGGGGGAGTGCGAGCCCGTGCGCAGGGGTGACAAAATTATGCCAGTGTACGTCGAATTCGACGTCCCGGCCGACCTTCAGGACGACGCGCTCGACGCGCTCGAGGTCGCGCGGGACACGGGAACGGTAAAGAAAGGAACAAACGAGGCGACAAAGGCCGTCGAGCGGGGTAACGCCGAGGTCGTCTACATCGCAGAGGATGTCGAACCAGAGGAAATCGTGATGCACCTGCCAGACATTGCAAAGGAGCGGGACGTTCCGTTCGTCTTCGTCGGCGCGCAGGACGAACTCGGTCACTCCGCCGGTCTCGAGGTCGGCAGTGCCGCCGCGGCCGTCACCGACACCGGTGAGGCCGAGAGCGACATCGAGGACATCACAGACAAGATAGCGGAACTCCGGGGATAACCAATGAGCGCAGAGGACACACAGGACGGCTCCACCCCGGCAGAGGTGATCGAACTCGTCGGCAGAACGGGGATGCACGGCGAGGCGATGCAGGTCAAATGTCGCATCCGCGAGGGGTCGAACAAGGGACGTATCATCACGCGGAACGTGCTCGGCCCGGTTCGCGAGGGTGACGTGCTCCAGTTGCGCGAAACTGCACGCGAGGCCGACACCATCGGAGGACAATAATGGTCAACGAACACACGTGTGACTACACGGGCGAGAGCATCGAACCCGGAACCGGCAAGATGTTCGTCCGGACCGACGGGACGATTCTCTGGTTCAAAGACTCGAAGGCCGAGAAAAACTACTTTATGGGCCGTGAGGCCCGCGACCTGGAGTGGGCCGGCCGCGAGGACGAGGAACAGACGACCGAGGAGACAGAGACGACCGAGGAGAGCGGCGGGGTCGACGAGGCCACGGAGGAGGACCCAACAGAGGACGAAACGGAGGCAGAAGCATGAGCGAGCGCGAGCGGACGTTCGTGATGGTCAAGCCAGACGGTGTCCAGCGCGGACTCGTCGGCGAGATTGTCGGCCGATTCGAGGACCGCGGTCTGAAACTCGTCGCTGCGAAGTTCACACGACTGGACCGGGAGTTGGCGGAAGAACACTACAGCGAGCACAGAGACAAGTCCTTTTTCGACGGACTCGTCGAGTTCATCACCGCCGGTCCGGTGATGGCGATGGTCTGGGAGGGACAGGACGCCACCAAGCAGGTCCGCGATATGATGGGCGACACTGACCCGGCGGCGTCTGCCCCGGGGACGATTCGCGGCGACTTCGGACTCGACCTCGAACGGAACGTTGTTCACGGCTCTGACGACCAGGACCCCGGTGCCAGCGAGCGAGAGGTCGAGCTGTTTTTCGACGACGAGGAACTCCACGACTGGGAGCGCATCGACGAGACCTGGCTCTACGAGGAGTGACCGGGCGACGGTTCGGGACACCCCCGCTCGACGGGGTAAACAGTTAGTGCGTGCCACACGCAGGGAGCGTATGTGCACAGACCACATCGAGACGTTTCGCTCGTCACTCCGGGGCGTGGCGACACTCCACGAGACGGCGGCCGACGACGCGGCGGCGACCGTCGCCGACCTCGTCGAGGAGCCGGCGGTCGGGACACCGCTCCCGTTCGCGGGCGTATCGCTTCCCGACACCGTCGAAACGACGCTCTCGCCGTCGACAGTCGAGTCCGCACGAACGGGTGTCACCGCCACAGGACACGCCATCGCGTCGTACGGCACGGTGACGATTCCGACCGACAGCGATGGCACAGAACTGGTCAGTCTCTACGTCTCACGGCACGTCGCCGTTCTCGCCGCGAGTGCCGTTCTGCCGGATATGAGAACCGCCTACGAACAGTTCGACGACGACATCGCCGACGGCGCAGACACGCAGATACTCGCGACCGGCCCGAGTGCGACCGCCGATATGGGCACTCTCGTCGAGGGCGTGCACGGCCCCGACGAGGTCGAGGTCGTGTTGCTCGAAGACCGGTGACACTCCCGGCCGACCCTGCGAGTCGGACTGTCCTCTCGCCCCCACGCCGCCGGACGTCTCGGGGCACCCGCCAGAACGAATCGTCTGTCTGTCACGATACCCGCTCTCACACACCGGACCCGAACCCCTCGTACCCCGAGAGAATCGTTGTCACGCCCCATGACGGAGACTGACGCGCTCGGCGGCCAGTATTGTCATTAAAGTTCATAACACTTTTTTCCGCCTGTCGTCAGAGTCAAACTGCCAATCGACACGCGTTCGGAAACGCGGTCACTGAACACCTATGACACAGGATGACGACGGAATCGACGAGGTTGCGAGTCGAGTCAAGACCACAGAGCCACACATCCGGGACGACCTGGACAACCCGAAGGCGCGCGAACTGCGCGACAAGTTGAACAGCCAGGATTTCGTCTTCGCACCGGGCACCTACCACGCGCTGGACGCCCGGCTCGCGGAGATGGCAGACCACGACGCGGTGTACATGTCGGGGTACTCCACGGTGCTGGGACAGTTCGGGTTC
>CAZHPM010000042.1:0-18491 GCA_964534485.1 uncultured Halobacteriales archaeon | reverse complement strand
TCCGGATGTTCTCCGGACTGTCCATCAGTGTCTCGCACTCCTGTACGATCTTCTTTCGTCGGCCCATTAGTACGCCTCTCTACCGGCAGGAGAGGCAAAAGGATGCTGTTTCCCGATGGGTGTCTGATTCACCCGGGACTCCCGACGAAATTTCAACGGAGTTTGGCCCGACTCACGACACTGTTGTGTACCGACCCTAGACCGAATGGGTACAGTTCTTGAAAAATCTATATCTGTATCTCGGGTCTTTGTGTTCGTGTATGTCGAACAACAGCACACGACGGAAATTCCTCGCGGTAGCCAGCAGCACGACGGCACTCGCTCTCGCCGGTTGTAGCGGCGGCGGTGACGACGACACCGACAACTCTAGCAACGAGAGCGGCAACGGTAACCAGAGCGGCAACGGTAACCAGAGCGAGAACGGCACCGCGAACGGCGGTGAGAGCGCGACCACGTTCACGGTCCGTATCGAGAACGTCGCGCCGACGGATTTCTACCCGTCGGGCGCGGCGACCGGCGGCGGAATCTGGGTCACACCCGGCGCGTACGCGGTTCACACGGATTCGAACCCGATTTTCACGCAGGGTGAACCGGCCTCGATTGGTCTGGAGGCGGTGGCCGAGGCCGGCCCGCCGACCGGTTTCGAGGGCGAGGACGGTCTCGTCGACGAACTGCCCGAGGCCGAGGGTGTCGTCTCTGCCGGCGCGTACGGGCCGCCGGCGACGGTTGCGGACCCGAACGACCCGATGGGCGAGGTGCCCGGCGCACCGCCTATCGCACCCGGTGGGGCCTTCGAGTTCCAGGTCGAGGCCGACCCCGGCGAGCGCCTCTCCTTTGCCTCGATGTACGTCCCCTCGAACGACGTGTTCATCTCACCACAGGAGGGTATCGACCTGTTCAGCGACGGCCAACCGGTCAGCGGCGACGCCACCGACGGGGTGATGCTCTGGGACGCCGGCACGGAACTCAACGGCAGTCCGGTCTCCGACCCGACCGGTGCGCCCCGTCAGGGCAACAACGGCGGTCCGAGAGCCGGCACACCCGAGGGCACCGTCCAGCCACTCGGTGCTGTCAACGACGAGTTCAGTTACGCCGACGCCAGCGACGTTGTCAGTGTGAGCGCGACGCCCGAGGGTACGGGAGCGTTCACGATTCGCATCGAGAACGTCGCGCCGACGGATTTCTACCCGTCGGACGCGGCGACCGGCGGCGGAATCTGGGTCACACCCGGCGCGTACGCGGTTCACACGGATTCGAACCCGATTTTCACGCAGGGTGAACCGGCCTCGATTGGTCTGGAGGCGGTGGCCGAGGCCGGCCCGCCGACCGGTTTCGAGGGCGAGGACGGTCTCGTCGACGAACTGCCCGAGGCCGAGGGTGTCGTCTCTGCCGGCGCGTACGGGCCGCCGGCGACGGTTGCGGACCCGAACGACCCGATGGGCGAGGTGCCCGGCGCACCGCCTATCGCACCCGGTGGGGCCTTCGAGTTCCAGGTCGAGGCCGACCCCGGCGAGCGCCTCTCCTTTGCCTCGATGTACGTCCCCTCGAACGACGTGTTCATCTCACCACAGGAGGGTATCGACCTGTTCAGCGACGGCCAACCGGTCAGCGGCGACGCCACCGACGGGGTGATGCTCTGGGACGCCGGCACGGAACTCAACGGCAGTCCGGTCTCCGACCCGACCGGTGCGCCCCGTCAGGGCAACAACGGCGGTCCGAGAGCCGGCACACCCGAGGGCACCGTCCAGCCACTCGGTGCCGTCAACGACGGGTTCAGTTACGCCGACGCCAGCGATGTCGTCGCGGTGACCCTGACCCCGCAGTAGGCCAAACGCCCGACCGCTCTGTCACCGCCGGTGGCAGTTGTCGTCGGGTTCGTGGTGCCCGACACCGTCTGTTCTGGCAGCGCACGCTTTCCTTTCACAACCGCTGGCAGTTCCGCCCGCCGCTGACCTGCCACCCGAGCGGGTCCTCTCCCGCGTGTCTGCCCGACCCGGTTCTCTGCCCCGCGCCACGACCCACCGACCGCGCCGTCCGCCAGACGCCGGTGCCGTGGGATCTCTCGTCGGGAGTCGTGTCACAACGCTTAATTTTGACGACCGAGAAGTGAGGAGTCAATGAACGCTCTCGCAGTCGGCGCCCCGCTGGCCGTCGACATATTCGGCCTGGCGGTTTCGGAGACGGTGTTTGCGGCCCTCGGTGTCGTGGTCGTGTTCGTGTTACTCGTGCTGTCGGCGTTTTTTTCTTCGTCGGAGATTGCGATGTTCGCACTCCCGGACCACCGCATCGAAACCATCGTCGAACAGGACAAACGCGGGTCGAAGACGCTACAGAGACTCAAAGCCGACCCACACCGCCTGCTGGTGACGATTCTCGTCGGGAACAATCTCGTCAACGTCGCAATGTCCTCGATTGTGACGGGACTGCTCGGATTCTTTCTCAGTAGCCAGAGCCAAGCGGTCTTTCTCGCCACCTTCGGCGTCACGGCGCTCGTGTTGTTGTTCGGCGAGAGTGCCCCAAAGTCATACGCGGTCGACAACTCGGAGTCGTGGGCGCTCCGGACCGCCCGCCCGCTGAAAGCCGCCGAAATCGTTCTCTGGCCGCTGATTACGCTGTTCGACTATCTGACGCGACTGGTCAACAGGATTACCGGCGGTCGGGCGGCAATCGAAGAGGAGTACGTCACCCGACAGGAGATTCGCGACATAATCGCCACCGGCGAGCGCGAGGGGGTGCTCGGAGCGGACGAACGAGAGATGCTCCAGCGAACACTCCGGTTCAACCGCACCATCGCGAAGGAGGTGATGACTCCACGACTGGATATGACCGCGGTCTCGAAGGAGGACTCGATGGACGAGGCTATCGAGACCTGCATCCAGAGTGGCCACGACCGCCTGCCGGTGTGTGACGGGTCGCTGGACAACGTCATCGGTATCGTCGAGATTACCGACATGGTGCGCGACCGCCACTACAGCAGTGACCACGAGATGAAACTGGCAGACCTGATCGAGCCGACCCTCCACGTGCCGGAGTCGAAAAACGTCGACGACCTGTTGACCGAGATGCGCGACAAGCGCATCAACATGGTGATCGTCATCGACGAGTTCGGAACGACCGAGGGACTCGTGACGATGGAAGACCTCGTCGAGGAGATTGTCGGCGAGATTCTGGAAGGTGGCGAGGAGGAACCAATCGAGTTCCGCGACGACGGGTCGGTGCTCGTCAGGGGCGAGGTGAACGTCGACGAGGTAAACGAGCGACTGGGAATCGACCTGCCAGAGGGCGAGGAGTTCGAGACCATCGCAGGATTTATTTTCAACCGTGCCGGCCGTCTCGTCGACCAGGGCGAGGTTATCGAGTACGAGGGACTCGACATCCGGGTCGAACGCGTCGAGAACACCCGTATCCAGAAGGCACGCATCACCGGTCTCGAAACGTACGAGACCGACGGCAGAGAGAAGTTACAGTGAGTTGATATGGCACGGTAGCGCCACGCCGTCGCCAGAGGGGTGCCGTCCGGCGACAGACCGCCCGGTGTCGAAAGAGACAGGTCCGGGCACGGCCTACCAGTTATCGATGAAACGCTCAGTCGAGGACACCGCCGACCGGTTCGACGAGATGAGTGCCGAGTACGACCAGACCCGCTCCGAGTGGGCCGTCGAAACCGCCGACCGCGTCGTCGAGCGCGTACTCGCCGGCGTCGACGGGTCGGAGACGGTCGTCGACATCGGCACCGGAACCGGTATTCTCGCGCTCGACATCGCCCCCCACGTCGGCGAGGTGTACGCGCTCGATATCAGCGACGAGATGCGCGCCCGGGCACGAGCAAAAGCCAGCGACCGCGGCATCGAGAACGTCACAGTCGGCGACGGCCGGTTCCGCGAACCCGCGGCGTCGCTCGCACTGCCGGAGACTGTCGACCTCGTGGTCTCGAACTTCGCGATGCACCACCTGAACAACGAGGAGAAGGCCGACGCCGTGGCGACGATTCGCTCGCTGCTCGGAGCGCAGGGCCGGTTCGTCCTCGGTGACGTGGTGGTCTTCGACGAGGCAGACGTCTCGGTCGAACACTACGACCCCGAGGTCGACGACCCCGCGACAGTCGACCGTCTCGTCGATATCCTCGAAACCGAGGGGTTCGTCGTCGAGAGTGACCGTGCCGGCCCGATGGCGGGTGTCCTCGAGGGGGAGTTGTCCGGCGACGAGCGCTCGGCCTGAGGACACTGTCCGAACGCGGTGTGCAGTCCAGAATCTCTCGACCGACCGGTCACCTCGAGGAAACCCGCAACCGGGCGGCCCAGAGCCAACAGTACGAGCGTCGAATCCGGGTGTCAGAACCCGCTCCGGTCGGGACCGACGTTCGCAGCGAGCACGACAGACTGCTCGCCGCTCTCCGAACTCCAGACGAGGTCGACCCGGTACTCGCCGTCCACGCCGGTGAGTGTGACACTGTCTCCGGCGGTCACCTCGCCCCCCGAGGAGTCGAGGTCCGCCCAGGACCGACCGACCTCCCTGAACCCTGCTCCCCGGAACCTCACACGGTCGGCCCCGAACGTATCACCCGACTGTACCGTCACGTCGAGTTCACCTGCCGACTCGGTGTACTCGAACACGAACGCGACGTTCGGCGCGGTCTCGCTCGATTCACCCTCTCCCCCCTCTTGACCCCCGACGAGTTCGGACACACTCGCCTCTCCAGTCACGGTGACGACACGTCCGCTCTGGGAGACGGAGATGTCCTGCAGGTTCTGGAACTGTATTATACTGGTGTCACTGCTGCTGCTCTCGGTCCACGTCTCGACGTCGGTGGTGTCGACGTCGTCGCTGCTTGCGAACACGCGAACGGCCGTCTGTCGGGCCCTGTCACCGTCGATTGTCGTGGTCACGCCACCTGCGACCTGTCCGGCGAACGTTCCATCGCTGGCGCTGGCGTCACTCGCGTCGACGGACTCCTGTGTGCGGCCGACCACGGAGAGACCGCTCCCGAGTTCGTCGACGAGTGTCGACATGTCGTCGTTGGCGTCGGTGTACCGGTCGATTTCGCCCTCGTCGGCGTCGATGACCGTCTCGGCCGTCTCCCGCGCAGTCCGTCCCTCGCCGCCGGACCCACTGGCAACGCCCCGTGTGCCGACGGCGGTGCTCCCGTCGATTGCGACCAACTGTGTCGTCGTCGAGAGCGCGTTCTCTTCCTCTCTCGTGAAGAGTCTGTACCCCGCGTACTCGCCGTCCTCCTGGAAGCCGTTGTTCGTGAGTTCGTCGACGACGTTGCTCTCGGCGAAACTTCCCAGAACGACGAGTCCGTACAGGGAGCTGATTCGCCCGTCGATGTCTGCGTAGTCGACACCCATCTGTTCGAGCGGGAAGCCACTCGTCTGCTCGGTTTCGTCGAACTCGCTACCGAACCGGTCGCTGTTTGCTCGTGTCTCTGCATCGTTCGTGAACACGAACGAGTAGTGAGTCGCGTCACCGCCGAGTTCTGCGGGCGCTGGGAGCCAGTTACTGTACCCGACACTGCCGCCCTCACTCTCACTGCCGTTTTCCTCGCCGTTCGCACTCTCGTTGCCGTTCGCACTCTCGTTGCCGTTCGCACTCTCGTTGCCGTTCGCACTCTCGTTGCCGTTCTCGTCGTCGCCGTCGCCGCTGCACCCGGCCAGCGCGCCGACCGCCCCGAGACTGCCAACTGCCGCGCCTGCCCTGAGGACGCTCCGACGTGTCTGTCTGTCTGTCATATCACCACTGTCGTCTGCCCACAGGATATAACTCCCGATTTGACTACTGCTGTTGGCGCTTTGACCACCGGGTTGGCTGTCGCGCTCTCACGCCGTCCCGTCGGCCGGTTACGTGTTGTCGTCGAAGAGGTTGGTCACGTCTGTCTCCCCGGTGACGGTGACGACGCGTCCGCTCTCCGAGATGGAGATGTTCTGTAGGTCCCCAAAGGAGATGAAACTAGCCGAACCGTCGCCCTCGGTCCACGTCTCGATGTCGGTGGTGTTGACGTCGTCGCTGCTTGCGAACACGCGAACGGCGGTCTGCTGGGCCCTGTCACCGTCGACTGTCGTGGTCACGCCACCTGCGACCTGTCCGGCGAAGGCCCCGCCGCTGACGCTGGCGTTGTTCTCGTCGACGGTCTCCTGTGTGGCGCCGACCACGGAGAGACCGCTCCCGAGTTCGTCGACGAGCGTCGACATGTCGTCGTTGACGTCGGTGTACCGGTCGATTTCGCCCGCATCGGCGTCGATGACCGTCTCGATGTTGTCCTGTGCGGTTGGGCCGTCGTCGGAACCGGTACCGCCAGTAAATTGCCGTGTGCTGACGGCCGTGCCCCCGTTGATTGCGACCAACTGCGTCCTCGACGAGAACTCGGTACCCTCCTCTCTTCTCAACAGCGTGTACCCCGAGTACTCGCCGTCCTCCTGGAAGCCGCTGTTCGTGAGTCCGTCGACGGCGTCGCTCTCGTTGAAACTCCCCAGAACGACGTTCCCCGCCCTGCTGTTTATTCTCCCGTCGACGCTCGCGTAGTCGACACCCATCTGGTTGAGCGGAAACTGCTCTGTCTGCTCGCTCTCGTTGTACGCGCTGCCGAAGTTGTCCTGGTTTGCCCGTATCTCCGCGTCGTCTGTGAACGTGAAGACGTAGTGCTCGTCGTCGCTGTTGACCTCTGTGGGTGCAGGGAGCCAGTTGGTGTACCCGGCACTGCTGCCGTTACCCAGCAACGAGTTACAACCGGCGAGTGAACCGACCGCTACGAGACTGCCAACTGCCACACCTGTCTTGAGCACCGACCGACGGGACTGTTTATCTGCCATACTGGTGGTTGATGTAGCATAGTCATATATATGTTTGGTTCTTGTACATTCTCGTTTGAGACAGAAATCCGCTCTCCCACCGAAACCGTCCACAGACCACACCCGTTCGCTCGTGTCTCCCGACAACTGCCCGTGTCGAGACAGCACACCTGCGAGCGCCAACACCGCCGACCCAACCGTGGCCGTCTCCGGAGACCCACACCGGCTACGAGGGTTCCCCCTCACCGGGCCGGGAGAGCGGAGTTTCGAGTCCGGCCTGCCGGCGTCGAGAGGATGGGCTTTTTACCACGGGACGCAGACAAAAAGTAGATGACCGGACGCGAGACTCCAATCCGACTCGCCACGCGCGGGTCGGCGCTCGCGCGCAGGCAGGCCGCCACGGTCAGGGAGACCCTCTCTCGGCGCCGCCGGCCCGTCGAACTCGTCGAGGTCGAGACGACCGGCGACGAGGTTCGGGACGAACTCATCCACGAACTCGGGACGACCGGTGCCTTCGTCCGGGCACTCGACCGGCGGGTGCTCGACGGTGACCTCGACGCGTCGGTGCACTCGATGAAGGATATGCCGACCGACCAACCCGATGACCTCGTCGTTGCGGGTGTCCCCGAACGCGGGCCGCCGGGGGACGTGCTCGTCACGCCCGACGGAACAGTCCTCGAAGACCTCCCCGCGGGCGCGACCGTCGGCACGTCGAGTCTCCGCCGGCAGGCACAGTTGCTCGCCCGTCGCCCGGATATCGAGGTTGCGGGCCTGCGTGGTAACGTCGACACCCGCGTCGAGAAACTCCTCGCGCCGACGCTCACGCGCGAGTACACACGCCGCCTCGAGGCCGCGGAGAACGAACCCGGCGACGACTCGAGTGTGGACGAACCCGACCAGTCCGAGGCGTACGACCGGACGCCACAGGAGTGGTTCGACGGACTCGCCGAACTCGAGCGGCGCGCGCTCGAACGCGACCCCGACACCGAGTACGACGCCGTCTGTCTGGCCGAGGCGGGACTGGACCGGAGCGGACTGCTGGGCCATCTCTCGTACCAGCGCCTCGACCCGGAGTCGTTTGTTCCGGCGCCGGCCCAGGGAACGATTGCAGTGACGGCACTCGACGGCGACGCCGCAGAGCAGATTCACGACAGCGTCGACCACCCGCAGACGCGGGTCGAGGTGACCGTCGAGCGGACCATCCTGAACGAACTCGGCGGCGGGTGTGTCGCGCCGGTCGGTATCTACGCCCGACTGCAGGGGGAGGTCGTCACCACCACCGCCCGGGTGCTCGCCCGCGACGGCACCGAGGAGGTCGCCGACTCGCGCGAACTCCCGGTCGAGCGCCACGGCGAGGCCGCCGTCGATTTCGCCGCGGACCTCGCCAGCGAGGGCGCGACAGAACTGATCGACCGGGCGAGACGCGACCAACCCGACGACCCGAAGCGAGTATGACCGGTGACACCGACGACGAGCGAGCGGGCGACCCCGACCCGAGCGACGAGACCGGTATCGTCTACCTCGTCGGCGCCGGTCCGGGCGACCCGGACCTGCTGACGGTGAGGGCCAAACGGCTCATCGAGGAGTGTGACCTGGTCCTCCACGACAAACTCTCCGGGCCGGACATCCTCGCGGATATCCCGCCCGAGCGCCGCGAGGACGTCGGCACGCGGGGGCACGGCGAGACGACACCACAGGCAGAGGTCAACGAGCGACTGGTCAGACTGGCCCGGGCGGGCAACACGGTCGTCCGACTGAAGGGCGGCGACCCGACAATCTTCGGTCGCGGCGGCGAGGAGATGCTGTATCTCGCCGACCACGACGTCCCCTTCGAGGTGGTGCCCGGCATCACGTCGGCGATTGCCGGGCCGGAGGCGGCGGGCGTCCCCGTCACACACCGTGACCACGCCTCCTCGGTGACGTTTGTCACCGGCCACGAGAGCCCCGACAAGGAGGAGTCGGCCGTCGACTGGGAGGCACTCGCGGCGACGGGAGGCACTATCGTCGTGTTGATGGGTGTCAACCGACTGCCGGAGTACACCGACGCGCTCCGTGCCGCCGGGATGGACCCGGAGACGCCGGTGGCCATGGTCGAGCGTGCCACCTGGCCCGACCAGCAGGTCGTCACGGGCACACTCGACAGTATCGTCTCGGCGGCCGAACGTGCCGGCATCGAACCGCCGGCAGTGACGGTCATCGGCGGCGTCGCCGGCAGTCGCGACCGGACCCTCGACAACCTGCAGGAGTAACTATGCCCGGAGAACCGACCGTCGCGGTGTTTCGCCCGGACGACGAGCGCCTCGCGGCGGCCGTCGACGTACTCGAGGGGTTGGACGTCGACCCGCTGGTGGACCCGATGCTCGAAATCGACCCCACCGGCCGACGTCCCCGCGAGGACGCCGCCTACACGGTGCTGACGAGCAAGACCGGAGCAGAACTGCTCGCCGACACCGACTGGCAACCCGGTGGCGAACTCTGTGCCATCGGGTCGACGACCGCCGAGGCGCTCCGCGAACAGGGGTACAGTGTCGATATCGTGCCCGAGACCTACTCCTCGGCGGGACTGGTCGAGTGCTTCCCCGACAGCGTCGACGGCGCACGCGTCGAGGTAGCCCGCAGCGACCACGGCTCTGCGGTGTTGCTCGACGGACTCGAGGCCGCGGGCGCGTACTGCCACGAGACGGTGCTCTACCGCCTGACCCGCCCAGAGAGCGCCGGTGTCTCCGTCGACCGGGCTATCGAGGGTGGCCTCGACGGGGCGCTGTTCAGTTCGTCACTGACCGTCGAACACTTTCTCGACGTGGCAACCGAGCGTGGTGAGCGCGAGGCAGCACTCGCGGGACTCGACGAGGCCGTCGTCGGTACAATCGGCGAACCGACCGCCGACACCGCCAGAACTGCCGGTGTCACCGTCGACGTCGTCCCCGAGAGCGCGGCCTTCGACGCCCTCGCGCGCGAAACCGTCTCGCGCATCCGCGAGCAGCGGGCGGACTGAACGGGCAACCCCCGGGGTGTCGGTTCGACCCCAGGACACCGACAGCGGGCCACACGGTCGGTCGACCCGGGCGACAGTCACTCCAACTCGGGGTCGAACATGTCCTCGATACGGCAGTCGAAGTGGGCGGCGAGTTCGAACGCCAGGTCGAGCGACGGGTCGTACCGCTCGCGCTCGATGGCGTTGATTGTCTGGCGGGTCACGTCGACGGCCTCTGCGAGTTCGCCCTGGCTGATTCCCGCGGCCTCGCGGCGCTCCGGGAGGTCGTTTCTCATCGTCGGCGCTTGACGACGCCCAGACAGACCCCGTACAGCAGGAACACCGCAGAGCCCAGCCAGATTGCACCCCACGCTGCACCCGGAATCTCGAACTGGCCGCCAGCATCGAGCACGTACAGTGCCGGCACGGTGCTGATGCCGACGACGGTCAACACACCGATAGTGAGTCCGCTCGCGCGGTTGTGCAACTCGGAGTCGCGCTCGTCTTGCAGCGTCGCGTCACTCAGTTGCGGAGCCAGAAAGGCGATGCCGCCGCCAATCCACGCGGCAGCGAGATAGACGACTGTCCCCGCGAGGCGCTGGTCCAGCACCACGCCCGCGAACAGACCGAGGATTCCAGCCCCGACGATTCCGTACACCAGCAGTCTGTACCGTCTGCGCGCCTGTCCCGGAGTGTCCTGTGTCGATGTCACGGTGTCAAGCATCCTTTACAGTAAAGCCTACTTTACACCCGGTATTAAATCTGTCGGGGTGTCTCTCAGTCAGCAGAGAGGTCGGGTCGACACCAACCACGGACCCCGTCGAGAGTCACTCCCGGCGGGTCACGTCTGCGCCCAGTCCGGCGAGCACGTCGAAGAAACCGGGAAAGGAGACGTCGACGTGGTCGGCACCGCGAACCGTCGTCGTCCCGTCGGCGACGAGGCCGGCGACGGCCAGCGCCATGATGATGCGGTGGTCGGCACGGCCTTCGACAGTCGCGCCGGTGAGGTCTGTCTCGCCGCCGTGGATGGTCAGCCTCTCTTCTCGCTCGGTGACAGTCGCGCCCATCGCTTCGAGGGAGTCGGCCATCGCGCTGACGCGGTCGGTCTCCTTGTACCGGACGTGCTCGCAGTCGGTAACCGTCGTCGTGCCGTCTGCCGCCGCACCCAGCACCGCAATCGTCGGCAACAAATCCGGCGTATCGGCGACACTCACCTCGGTGCCGGTGAGTGTGCTACTCGAGACCGAGAGTTCCCCCGCCTCGCGGTCCCACTCGACCGACGCGCCCATCGAGTCGAGCACGTCGACGACGGCCTGGTCGCCCTGCGCGCTGGGGTAGACGCCGGTGACGGTGAGGTCGTCGCCGGCGAGTGCGCCCGCCGCCAGCAGGTACGATATCGAGGAGAAATCACCCGGCACGGTGTACTCGACACGCTCGTAGGACTGGTAGCCACCCGCCGCGAAGCCACGGCCGGTGCGACGCGCCGACACCCCGAACGCGTCCAGCACTTCGAGGGTGATGTCGACGTACGGTGCGGATTTCAGTTCCGTCTGGAGCGTGATGTCGACGCCGGCGTCGGTGACCGGACCGGCGAACAGTAGGGCGGTCACGAACTGCGAGGAGACGTCACCGGGGATGGCGGCGCTGCCGCCGGTCATCGGACCGCCGACGACCAGCGGGGCCTGCCCGTTCTCGCGCGTGCTCTGTGCGCGCCCGCCCAGTTGCTCGATGGCGCGCACGAGCGGTCCCTGCGGGCGCGAGCGCAACGACCCGTCGCCGGTGAGCACGGTCAACCCGTCGGCCAGCGCCGCCGTGGCCGCCGTGAGGCGGATAGTCGTCCCGCTGTTGGCACAGTCGACGACGTCTGCCGGAACCTGTGGCTGGCCGGCGAAGCCATCGATTTCCAGCGCGTCGTCGTGGCGCTCGACCGACCCGCCAAAGGCCTCGACAGCGCGCATCGTCGCCCGCGTATCGGCGCTGACCAGCGGTTGCTCGACGGTCGCGCCCGCGGCGTAGCCGGCGGCCAGTATCGCCCGGTGCGTGTAGCTCTTCGAGGGCGGTGCCCGCGACGTGCCCCCAACTGTCGAGGCCGAGATGTCGACATCCATGCGCAGTGAGTCGGCGTCACGCGTCTTCAGACTGTCGCCCGTCTGCCGACAGGTGTGTGGCCACCCTGTCTGCCACCCGTGCGCCGAGTTCGTCTTTCGACCCCTCGACGAGTTCGCTGTCGTCACCACCGACCAGCAGTGCGCGCGTGTCGCGTTCGCCCATCACGCTCGCGTCGTTGCCGACGACAAAGGCCAGTTCGGCCCGGTTCTGTATCCGGCGGGCCCGCTCGCGGAGTTGGTCGTCGTCGGCGTCGGTTTCGGTCTTGAAACCGACGAGGGGGAGTTCGGGGTGTTCCGCGCGCACCGTATCCAGCAGTTTCGGTGTCGGCTCCAACTCGAGCGCGAGTTCCTCCCGCCCGGAGCGAATCTTCTCGCCGACGGTCTCGACGGTGTAGTCGGAGATGGCCGCCGCCGAAATCAGGGCGTCGGCGCCGTCGGCGTGCGCGAGTGTGTCCTCGACCATCTCGGCGGCGCTCTCGACCCGCTCGACGGTCGCCCACGGGAGCGCCGGCCCGTCGTGGACGACGACCACCTCGGCGCCACGGACGTAACAGGCCCGTGCCACCGCGCGCCCGGTGCGACCGGAGGCACGGTTCGACAGCGTCCGGACGGGGTCGACCGACTCCGTGGTCGCGCCGCTGGTGACGACAACCCGCTCGCCCGCCAGCGAGTCCTCGGTCGTCGCGCGTGCCACCTCGGTGACGATACTCTGTTCGTCGGCAATCTTCGCTTTCCCCTCCTCGATGCGCGGGTCGACGAACCTGACACCCCACTCCTCGACCCGGTCGATTGCGTCGAGGACGCCGGGGTGGTCGTACATCGGTTCGTGCATCGCCGGCACGACCACCACCGGCAGACCGGCACCCAGCGCCGTCGTCGCGGTCGTCGTCACGGGCGTGTCGTCGATTGCCGCGGCCATCTTTCCGACTGTGTTGGCCGTTCCCGGTGCGACCAGGAACACGTCGGCCCACCCGTCACGCCCGCAGAGTTCGACGTGTTCGACACTGCCCGTTATCTCGGTGACGACCGGATTCTCCGTGGCGTACTCGAGCGACCACGGGTGGATGATACCCTCTGCTGCCGGTGTCGTAATCGCCCGCACCTCCGCGCCCTGTCGACGGAGTTCGTGGGCCAGTTCGACGGTCTTGACCGCCGCAATCGACCCCGACACGCCCAGCGCGACGGAGACGCCCTCGAGCATACCCTTACTTACGCTCGCGTAGGTATAAATCCAGAGCACGTCGCCGTCTCTCTCGACGGTCCGGCGATACGCGGTGGCGACCCCTCTGTGGACCGGTACGCCGGTTCAGCGACGCTCGCGCTCCAGTTCGCGGTCGATACTGTCTCGTGGGCCGTCGTCGAGTTCGCGCTCGATACGGCGCTCGAACTCCGCCTCGGAAATCTGCCCGTCCGCGTACTGCTGTTTGAGGTCGTCGAGACGACTCTCCCCCTGGTCGGTGGACTGGCTGCCAGTCGAGTACTGCCCGGTCGAGAACGTCCCCGACCGACCCGTCGAGAGCCCGGAACCGCCGGCCGTCGGCTGTGAGGAACCGCCGGCAACCAGTTGATACAGTTTGTACGCGCCGTACCCGGCTCCGCCAAGCACCAGCAGTGTCACGGCCGCGCGCACGAGAAACCAGACGAGCGCAAGAGCGGCAAACACCGCCGAGACGACTGCACTGGCGACTGCCAGCGCGAGGAGTGCACCGACCAGGTACAACACGAGTTTGCCGATGGACATACCGCTATGTTGGTGTGGGTCGAGTAAAAGCTCTGTGCACCGTTCACCGGCGTGTCCGTCGCGCTATCCACGGCGCTGTGGTCGTCACGTCCCGTCGGCCTGTGGCTCGTTGCTCGGATTGAAGTCGTCGGCCATCTCCTCGTCGACGATGTTGTCCGGGTCTTTTATATCGGCGGTGGTCTCGCCCTCTTTGACCGCCTGTGCCTCTTCTTCCATCTTCTCGAGGTCGATTACCTCCTCCTCGTCTTCGAGGTCGCCGAGAATCTTCTCGATGTCGTCGAGACCGAGCATCTCGCGGTCCTCCTCGTCGAACTCAAGCCCCTCGAGCATGTGCCCGTTCTCCTTTGCGTCACTGCCCTGGAGGTGTTTGCCGTACCGGCCGACCAGTGACGTCAACTCCTGTGGGAGGACGAACTTCGTGGAGTCACCCCGTCCGATCTCTTCGAGCGTCTCCATACCGCGCTCGATAACCGCCCGCTCACCCATCGATTCGGCGGATTTCGCGCGCAACACCGTCGAGATGGCGTCACCCTGTGCCTCGAGGATCTGGCTCTGCTTCTCACCCTGTGCACGGATGATGTTCGACTGTTTCTCACCCTGTGCTTCCTCGATTGCGCTGCGTCGCTCTCCCTGCGCTTCGAGAATCATCGCACGGCGGCGACGCTCCGCGGAGGTCTGTTGCTCCATCGCCTGCTGGACCTCCTTCGAGGGGTTGACCTCGCGAACCTCGACGGATTCGACGCGGATTCCCCACTCGTCTGTCGGTTCGTCGAGTTCCGTTCGAATCTTCGCGTTTATCTCCTGGCGCTTGTTCAGCGTGTCGTCCAGTTCCATGTCGCCAAGCACCGCACGCAGTGTGGTCTGGGCGAGATTCGAGACGGCCCGCTTGTAGTCGTCGACCTCCAGAAACGCCTTTCGTGCGTCCATCACCTTGATGTAGACGACGGCGTCGGCGGTCACCGGCGAGTTGTCTCGGGTGATTGCCTCCTGCCGGGGGACGTCGAGTGTCTGGGTTCGCATATCGAACCGGTAGGTCTTTGTCACGAACGGCAACACGAAGTTCGGTCCCGGACCGAGCAGGCCTTGGAACTTCCCGAATCGAGTGTACGCGCGCTTCTCGTAGGCCCGGACGATGACGATACTCTGGTAGGCGGTCACCACGGCGATGAGGAACAGCACCACCGCGATGAGTTGTATCGTACCGGACTGAAGCACGACATCTGGAAACATCGTACAACTTCTTCGTGTTCGTGAGACAAAAAGGTTGTTCGCACAGTTGCGGTGCCACGCGCAGTCGCCGTCACCGACTGCAGGACGGGTCTGTCTGCCCGTCTCGCCCGGCCGACGGGCAGGGGTTTTTGAGGCTCCGACCCGCGAGTTCGTCTATGCTCGACGACCTGCTCGGCCGGACGGAACTGAAAGCCGAGATAGAGCGCCTCGAGGCCGAAACCGAGGACCTCGAAGCCCAACTCGAGAGCGCAAAACAGCGTCGCGCCGAGGCGGTCACGGAACGACAGGAGGCACAACGGCGGGTCAACCGGCTCGAAGACCGCATCGAACAGCTCGAAGATACGGTACAGCGGCTGGAATCCGACGAGACGACGCTGTCGGCACGCCGCGAGACGACACTCCGTGGACAGCGTCTCGAAGAGGTTCTCGACCGACTCGACTCCGTCGAGACCGGTCCCGAGGGCGCGCTGTCGGCGTACGTGGCCGACGGCCGCGACCTCCCACGGGCGGTCCGGAGCGTGCTCGGCGAGCGAGCGGCGCTGGTCGCCCGGGCCGCGCCCTGCCTCCTCGTGGCCGACGACGCCGGCCTGCTCTCGGTCTGTCTCCGTCCACCGGTCGCGCCAGACCCGTTCGCGCAGTGGCGTGACACGTTCCACCTCGACCGGGAGTGGTTTCGCCCTCGTGGTCGGTACACGCTCGCGCTCGTCCGGTCTGACCTGTTCGCGATGGGCACCTACCAGGGTACGGAACGGGTCGCCTTCCACGGCTTCGACAGCGACCTCAAGAGCCAGCACTCGAAGGGTGGCTTCTCGCAGAGTCGCTTCGAGCGTCTCCGGGACGAGCAGGTCGACGAACACCTCGACCGGTGCCGGGCCGCGCTCGAGCAGCGCGAGACCGACCGACTGTACGTCGTCGGTGAGCGCTCCGTTCTCGGAGCCGTGATGCAACTGGCCGACGCCACCGACGCCGTCGACGCCACCGGCGACCCGGAGGCGGCGCTCGCCGACGCCGCCCGCGAGTTCTGGACGGTCCAGTTACGGGTCGTCTGAAACGAGTGTTTGTTGCCGGTAAATTCGCGGCCACGAGCGCGCCGAGACCGACCGCCGGCACCGGGTTCGACCGACAGCAGACCGTCGGTGACGGAGAGACACAGTCCAGACACACCGTCTGACCCCCCACTGTACCTGCAACAGCGTGTTTGGCACACAACCACGTGCCACCGTGGCGTCAGAGAAGCAGGGTGTTGTTGCTGGTAGACGGGAGTATTGGTAGGGCTTACGGGTGGGGACGAGATTAAGAGAGCGGGGTACATAGGGAGGTGCAGTGACTGGCCGCGCCGCGCAGGCCAGTCCCAGGCTATACGATGACCACAGCATCACCCGACTCGGAAGAGGACACGGACGAAGAGGTAGCCAACGAGCACCTCGAGAGCATCGAGGACGGCTGTGGCTGTACAGAGATCTGGGAACACCTCTCGGAGAAACGTGATGACGACACATAACTGCGGGAGCCTTTTACTCACCCGAGAACTAAGCGGGATAGATGACTGACGACGCGGAGAAGCTGCCGACAGACAGAGACTCGCCAGTCGGAGAGCCAGTTATTCGTGGCGACCCGGCAGTAACCGGACGGTCACCCGACGAGGCCGTCCAGTTCGACCCCGACGACGCGGAGAGTCTCCAACTCGCCGCCGAAATCGTCCACGCGTTCTCCCAGAACACCGCCGGTGCGGACGACAACGTCTTTATGCTGCGTGGCGCGGCAGCGTGTGCGGCGCTCGTGCGCGGCGAGGGTTCGTACAAAGCCGCCGCGGCGCGCGCCGGCGACGGCGTGACGGTTTCGTTTATCCGGAAGTGGTCCCGCGTTCACGACCTGCCACAGTCGATTCGGCGACACGTCGCCAGAGGCGAGATTGCGCCGACGGCGGCAAAACACATCGCTCGTGTCTCCGGGCGGGCCCGGTTCCACCTCGCGTGGGCCGCGCTCGACCACGACCTGACCGTCAGGGAGGTGCGGTCGCTGGCGAGTGAGGTGAACAACGGTTCCACGGTCGGGCAGGTGCTGGCACGCCGCGGACTGACGCTGGGCGAACTCACGGTTGCGCTGCCCCGGGACGTCTACGCCGAGACGCGGCGGCGCGCGTCACTCGAGAACAGTTCACCCGGTGACTTTCTCGGTGCCCTCCTCCGGGAGCAGTTCGAGAACGGGTCGAACGGGCGAGGGTGACAGTTCGTCGCGGTTATTCGAGCAGTTTTCGTCTCTCGGCGGTCCGCTCGTCGCCCCCGACAGAGAGACGCGCGTCGAACAGTGACACGAGTCCGGCCACTTCCTCGTCGCTGTGTGCGCTCGGGTCGATGTGGTAGTGTACGCGCGCGTCGGCGGCGTGAATCTTGCCGTTCATCGCGTGGACGAACTTGTAGACAGTCTCGTAGTCGACGTACTGTAGTGCGGAGGTCACCGAGTCGAAACAGATGTGAACGGGCGTGCCCCGACTCGAGAGGTACTCGTCGATTTTGATACCGAGTCCCGTCAGGTCACTCGGTGTCGAGACACGGTCTGTCGACACGGAGTCGTCGTCGGTCTCTGCGACGGCGTCCCCGACGGTAATCACACCGACACTCTCGACACCTTCGTCGGTCACCTGCTGGAGGCAGTCCGCTGCCCGACGGGTGTAGGTGACGAACAACACGTGTGGCGCGGACGCCCCACCGACAAGCAGGTCCGTACAGGTGTCCTGTCCGTGCGAGATGGGTGGCTCTTCGAGCAAGATACTCCGCGCGCCGTCGAGTCGTGGCTCGCCATCGCTCATCCTGTGTCGTAGGTTGTGTTCGTGTTGTATAAACAGCTTTGCGTTTCTGCTCTCGCTGGGCGTCTCAGAACTCGACGTCGACCTCCGCACCCTCTGTCGCGCCGTCGAGTCCGTCCTCGCGTGTCTCGGCGGTGAGTTGTACGGAGAGGTCGGCGTCGGTGAGAATCTCCTCGAAGGCGGTCCGGAACCGGTGGCTGACCCGCCGGGACCGGTTCGCCGCCTCGACAACTGCGACGGCCCGCCTCGCGGTTTCCTCGTCGACGTCGCACGCCGCCGCGACCACACCGGAGCGTCCCTCGGTATCGAGGTGCTCGCGAACCGTCGACCCGAGTTCCTCGTCTGGCCGGTCCGTGTCGCGAATCAACAACAACTCCATCCGCGCGTCGAACACCGCCACAGTCTCCCTGTCGAGTGCCGCCGCGATTTCGTCGTCGTCCTCGCCGGCGTAGAACCGGCGGACCACCTCGCAGAGTTCCTCGTCGGTGAGTGTCGTCGACAGCGCGAACGTCTCCCGCATCTGCTCGATGACCCCCTGCAGGCGACTGTCGACGGCCGTCTCGTCGGCCGTGAGCGACCCCGGTTCCTCCTGCTGTGACTCGGTGACCGACTCCGCTTCGGTGACATCCAGGAAGATGTCACGCAACTTTTCTGTCTTCTCGTCCATCTGGTCACCTATTCGCCCAGTCTGACGGATAAATCTGTTCCTCACAGCACAGCGCGCGTGGAGCCGTGACGTGATAGATTTATTACGCGACGGCCACAACCTGCGGTCGTCGGTCGAACCGACGGGCGCGGGTAACCGAGCCAGGCCAAAGGTGCAGCGCTTAGGACGCTGTCCCGTAGG
>CAZHPM010000041.1:1380-18711 GCA_964534485.1 uncultured Halobacteriales archaeon | reverse complement strand
GCGCATCAGCACGCGGTCACAGATCTTGAACGCGTCCTGCAGGGGCATCGAGGGCGCGTAGTCGAGCAGTCGGTCGTTTGGCACGACGATAACCGTGTCCGACACCGACCGGAGTCGTTCGAGTCCGGCGTCGGCGTTGGCCCGCCGCCGTTCGCCCTCCGCGGTAAACGGAATCGTCACGATGGAGATAGTGAGCGCGCCGGCCTCCTGTGCGGCCTGCGCGACGATTGGCGCAGCACCGGTCCCGGTGCCACCGCCGAGTCCGGCGGTCACGAACACCATATCTGACCCCTGGATGGACCCCTGGATGTCGTCGATGTTCTCCTGTGCGGCCTCCTCTCCGATTCGCGGAACCGACCCGGCACCCCGGCCCCCCGTTCGCTTGCGCCCCATCAGAATCTTCGTATCTGCGTGTACCTCGTCCGCGAGGTGCTGTGCGTCGGTGTTCGCTGCGACGAGTTTCGCGCCGTGGATGCCCTCTGCGGTCATCCGTGTGACGGTGTTCCCACCAGCACCACCACAGCCGACGACGGTGATTTTCGTCTCGAGTTCCTCGACGATTTCGGCGAGTTCCTCGTCGCTCATCTGCCCCGCCGTCTGCTCGCCCCGCGGCCCACCCGTCTCGGTGTGCTCCTCCGCCTCCCGGTCCTCCTCGGCCTCGTCGATAGCGTCGTTGACTATCGAATCCATGAGTTGAAATCCAGTTGCAGCGTCACTGTAATAGTTGTTGCCCATCGTCTGACGGGCGTCTGACGCGGCCGACGGTCACGCGGTCGTCTGTCGGTCCAGCGGCGGTTCGTGGCCGGTGGTAGACCGCGCTCGAGAGCAGTCGCCGCGCTCGACGGGTACGAGGCCAGTCCCACCCGGCGGAGGTGCGCTGGCGCGCGCTACTGTGTGGCAGTCGGAACAGGTGCCTCGACACGCGGTTCGAGTTCGTCGGCCTGTTCTCTGAGGGCCTCGAACCGCTGGTCGCCCTGGAGTTCGTCGACCGGTTTCGTCTGTTCGAGCGCCCGTATCTTCGAGGTCAGTTCGACGAACTCGCTCGCACACTCTCCCCGCGAGTCGACCACGAGCTGGCGCCTGACTGTGTCGACGAGTGTCTCCCTCCTGACGGGCTTGTGGAGGTGCTCGTCGAACGGCATCTCCACGATATCGAAGTCCGGGTCGACGGCAGTCGCGACGATGACCCGGCAGTCGAGGCCGCGCTCGCGGATTCGTTCGAGCACTTCACTGCCAGACATCGACGGCATCCGGCGGTCGAGTACGACGACATCGACCGTCTCGTCGACGACCGCCAGAGCTTCGCGCCCGCTGTAGGCGGTCTCCACCCCGTATCGCTCCTCCAGAACGGTCGCGTACGTGTCTGCCAGTGGCCGATTGTCGTCGACTACCAGTATCTTGGCTGTGGTCTCTGTCTCTCCCATACCGGTTCGAATCCTCGTTAACGTTCGTACTCGTTGCCACGTATATAAATCTACCTGAGTCGGCACCACCGGCCACGACAGGGGTGAACCGGACGCGGCGGGGAGTCAGGCCTCGACGAGCAGGACCGTCTGTCCGCCGGCAGTCACTGCCCGCACCCGGAGATGCTCCCGCGCTGGGTACCAGTTGCCGGGTTCGGTGTCGCGGTCGGCGACGATTTCCGCGAGAAGTTGGCGGTGTCGCTGGTCGACAGCCGTCGTCCCGTCGAGCAACCCCACCAGCGTCTCCCGGTGTCTGTCGGCCACCGTCCGAACGTGGACCATCTTGCCGAAACTGATTCGTGCGCGCGCGACTCCACGGTCGTTACGCAGGGCGATTCGTTCCGGGCCGACTTTGACCGCGGCCGCGTCGTGGTCGACCGTCGCGGTCCCGACGTGTTCGGTCGCCGCGACACGGTCGACGGTGCCCGCGACGTTGCTCGCATCCGGTGGCGGCCCCGATGGGAGACCCGCGACGATACCCGCGAGGCCGACGCTGACCGCCGCGACGCCGAGCCAGACGTACCACGCGTCCGCCGGTGCTTCAAGATCCACACCACGGGTTTCCCGCGCTCTCGTATTTCAGTGTTCGTCCCCGGCGTGTGGCGACCGGCACACCACGCCACCCACTCTCGCCCGGAGGTGGTCACCCTCTCAGAGACGCCTCGAGGATGCCGGCGGTTTGCCCGACTCCGACGAGTGCAATCGCGACGGCGGTCACGACTCCGTTCAGGTCGGTCAGCGCCACGGCGTACAGCACCGCACCGCCGACCGACAGCGCCGCGCCGCCGTAGTAGACCAGACGCGCCTCGGGGAGTTCCATCCCGGTGTAGGCCAGTCCGGCGGCCGGCAGGACCATCCACCCGACCAGACTGGTCGCCAGCAGCGGTGTCTCGAACTCCGCGAGCAGGAAACCAGCGACGCCCGCCAGCGTCACCCCGAGACCGATTACGAGCACGAGTCGCCACGCGCGCAACGCGCCCTCTGCCATCTGACTCCACCCCGTGACCGCGAAGAATGCGATGAACACTGCCATTACCACGTGCGCGATAAAGACGCCGGATTCGCCCAGAACCCCCGCGTGTGCACCGCCGGCCGCCAGCCACGCCGCCGGCACCAGCGCCGCGGGCGCGAGGTCGCGGAGTTGCCAGAACACACGAGTCGTACGTAGAGAACGCCAAAGAGTCTGCCGACGCCGGCCTCGCGGCCACAGTGTCGTCGTCACAGCCCCGTCGGACAGTCGATGTACGTCGTGTCGAGCCCCCACTCTCCGACCAACTCCTGCAGTGCGCGGACGCCAAACGTCTCGGTGGCGTAGTGACCCCCGAGCACGACGTGAATCCCGCTCTCCCGGGCCTCGTGGTAGACGTTCTGTTTCCCCTCGCCGGTGAGCAACACGTCGGCGCCACAGTCGAGTGCCTCGTCGAGCCAGTCGACGCCGCTCCCGGTGACGATTGCCACGTCGCTGACCTGTTCGGGGCCGAACGCGAGACTCCGTATCCCGCCGTCGCCGGTCGCCAGCTCCGGTCGGAGTCGGTCACACAGCCGTTCGACCGTGACGGCGTCGGGGAGACGGCCGCGCTGGCCGACGAACTCCCCGCCAAGTCGGCCAAACGGCTCCCGGTCGTCGAGTCCCAGCAGGTCCCCGATTCGGGCGGCGTTGCCAAGCGTCTGGTGGCCATCCAGCGGGAGATGCGCGGCGTACAGCGAGAGGTCGTTCTCGATTAGTGCCGCGATTCGCCGGTACTCCCGGCCGGTGACACGGTCGATACCGCCCCACGAGATACCGTGGTGGGCAACGAGCAGGTCCGCGCCCGCGTCACTCGCCCGCTCGACTGTCTCGACGGCCGCGTCGACGGCGACGGCGACCCGCGAAATCTCGCGCTCGCCGGAGCCGACCTGCAGGCCGTTCGCGCTCGCGTCGATTTCGGCGTAGGCGTCCGTCTCGAGTTCGTCGTCGAGCCGGTCACAGAGCTCCTGACACCGCATACTCGTCTCTCGACTGGCGGCGGTGTATGTGTTGTCCTTTCGGCTGGGCCCGGGTGGAGAAGCGAGCGCCACGTGAGAGCCCCGTGGTGTGACCGGCCAGCGGGCACACAAAGGCTCATTTACCGGTCGCTCGTACGACGGTGCATGAGCGACACCGAGCAGGCCGAGGCCGGGACACCCGAGGGGCAGGGACCGGTCGAAATCGACGCGGAACTGGCCCGCCACATCGAGAACAAGCGCGAGGAACTGTTCGAGAAATTCGAGATACCCGACGAGTTTCCCCCCGAGGTTCTGGAGGAAGCAAAGCAGCGCACCGAGGGCGTCGAAGCGGAGATACAGGCCGAACTCGACGAGCGCCGGGACCTGCGGGAGATGACCACCTGGACGACAGACCCGGTCGACGCACAGGATTTCGACGACGCGCTCTCGGTCGAGGAACGCGACGACGAGTACGTGCTCTGGGTCCACATCGCCGACGTGACCCACTACGTGACACCCGACACCGCGATGTGGGACGAGGCCCGCACCCGTGGCAACACGGTCTACCTGCCGGGGTACACGGTCCACATGCTCCCGCCGATTCTGGCGGAGACGGTCTGTTCGCTGGTTCCCCACGAGGACCGCCTGGCCCACACCGTCGAGATGCACCTCGACAAGAACGACCTGGGGTACGACGAGATAGAGATCTACAAGTCGGTCATCCGGAGCGACGCACGCCTGACCTACACCCAGTGTGAGGACATCCTCGAGGAACCCGCCGAGGCCGACCAGTTCCTCGACGACGGCGGCGAGGACCTCGCGGAGAAGAACCGACTCGTCTCTGCGCTGGCCGACCAGATGCACGACCAGCGAAAGGCCGACGGTTCGCTCGTGCTCAACCCGCGCCGGGACCGCGCACACACCATCATCGAGGAGTGCATGCTGAAGGCGAACAAGGCCGTCACCCACGAACTGATGTGGACCCGGCGCGTGGAGGCGATGTACCGGGTCCACCCGCAACCGGCACCCGAGGAGTGGGACGAGGCGCTCCGCGAGATTCAGGACCTCGATGGGGTTTCGATTCCCGGCGGGGCGTGGGACGACCCCCGAAAGGCCGTCAACGCGACACTCGAGGAGGCACCCAAACGCCAACTGGACAAGATACAGTGGGCCGTGATGAAGGTGATGCCCCGCGCGAAGTACATGAACGACCCGTTCGGCGGTCACCACGCGCTGAACTTCGAGATTTACGGCCACTTCACCTCGCCAATCCGCCGGCTGTCGGACCTGCTCAACCACTGGATTGTGGCCACGAACGAGGCGTTCGACGACCTGGTCGCGCTCTGTGACCACGCCTCCGACCGGCAGAAAGACGGCGAACAGGTCGAACGCGAGTACCGGAAGTTCCTCGAAGAGGTCGGTCTCGACCCCGACGCTGTCAACAACCGCGGCATCGAAGTCGTCGAGGAGTAGTCGCCCCGCTCACTCCCTGGCCGTCTCCTCGCCACGCTCGACGAACTCCTCTGTCGCCCAGTCCTCTTTCCACTCGCCGGCCTCCTTCGGGTCGACGTGGACGAACACGTCGTCGACCTCCGGCAGTTCCCGAATCGTGGCGACGAGGTCGGTCTCTATCTCGTGGGCCTCGAGCAGCGTGTGGTCGCCCTCGACCTCGACGTGGAGGCTGACGTCGATTTCGGGGCCGACGTAGTGGGCGACGACGTCGTGTGCGCCCTCCACCTCGTCGTGGGCCAGCGTCCGGTCGAGAATCTGCTCGCGGAGTTGCTCGGGCGGGGCCGCGCCGACGAGGTAGTCGACGTTGTCGCGGACCACCGCGACGCCGCTGTAGAGGATTGCGAAGCCGACACCGGCCGCGGCGAGTGGGTCGAGCACCGGCGCGCCCGCCGCCGCGCCGACGACGCCCAGTATCGCGGCACTCGCCGCGAAGATGTCGTTGCGGTTGTCGACTGCCGTCGCGTTCAGCGCCGGCGAGTTGCGCTCCTCGCCGACGGCCAGACAGTAGCGGTAGAGTCCGTACTTTCCGGCGGCACCGGCAGCGAGCACCACCACCGCCCCAGGCCCGCTCGCGACGGTGATATCACCGCTCACCAGCGCCCTCGCGGCCTGCCAGAGCACGACCGCGCCGGCGGCGAAGATACCCAGCGCGACGAACAGCGAGACAAACGGCTCGATGCGCTCGTGCCCGTGTGGATGTGTGAAATCGGGGGGTCTCGTCGTCAGGTAGAGCCCACCGACGATGACGAGACTGTAACTGACGTCCGCGAGGCTGTTGGCCGCCTCCGACCCGACGGCGAGACTACCGGTGTCGAGAAACACCACGCCTTTCAGCGCCGCAAACACCGCGTTGACCAGGAGGATGACCACCCCGACACGCCGGAGCGCGGTTCGACGCGACATCGTGTGGTGTTTACTCCGCCCCGGATAAGTGGTTTCGCCACTCCGCCCGGGCGCCCGGTGTCGACCCGGCCGTCGGGCTGTCGGCAGTGGGAAACCTATAGAAAGGGGGATGTCGTACGAACGCGTATGTCTACCGGGAGACAGACGGGGCTGGTCGACGCGGTCAGGATCGACCTGCGCCTGTTACACGAGACGTGGATGGAGTTTGTCTTTCCCCGGCAGCGCGACGCCGCCGACACGGTGTTTGGAAAGTGGAAACCCGACACCACCGGACTGACGGTCCTCTACCGTCTCTGGTCTGTCGTCGGCGTGCCGGTCGTCGCGCTCCTCTACCCGGTTCTCCTGTCTGGCTACTTCGTGAGATACCAGAGCCGACGGCTCAATCTCGCCGCCGTCCGGTTGGGCGTCGCGGGTGTGTTGTTGTTGTTTACGCTCCTCTGGGGAACACTCGCCGTGCTCGCGTGGGTCGACTTCCAGGGGGTGTTCGGTGACACCGCTGTCCCTATCGTCGCCGCCAGCGTCGTCGCGGTGGTCTCCTCGGGGCTCTCGTATCTGTTCTGGCGTGTCGACGGACGGGTGACTACCGTGGTGTTTGCCTACCCGTTCGCCATGACGGCACTGTTTCTGCCGCCGGTTGTTGCCGCACTGTTCTCGCCGGCACTGGGAGATGTCGTCCTCGACAACAGCGACAGTCTCGCCTCGGCCGTCACCGACGAGTACGAGAGCTTCGGCCCCGTCGAGTACCTCGTCGAGAACTTCGACCGGCAGGACGAACACCACGTCATCATCTGGTTCGCCGTCTCGGTGCCGGTCGGCTGGATACTCGGACTGCTGGTGACACTCGCGGACCTGATTCGCCCGACGAGCGGGTGACAGACTGATTCTCAACGTTTTTGCCGACACAGTATAATCCTCTCGTATGGAGATGAACCTCCCGGTTTCGGCTGGAATCGTCCTCGGTATCGTCGCTGCTGGTGTCGTCGGACTCATGCAGATGGACGTGATGGCCACCGACACGGTGTTGATGATGGTCACACCGTCGATGGTGGCGTTCGCGGCTGTCGTGTTCGCCATCGGCACGAAGTACGGCGAGTACCGTGTCGCCGGTCAGTGACCCCGCAGGTCACCCGACACCGTCTCCGCGAGTTCCGACACTGTGACGTGTTCTCCGGTCTCTGGCTGTCTCCCGTCCGTGCGACTATCAGTCACGGCGAGTGTCACGCCCGCGTCGTCGAGTGCGGCGGCGTCCAGCGCGGACACGACCGTCGAACCGGCCGAAAGCGGCGCGAGCACGCCGGCGACCAGCGCCACCGGCGTGTCGACTGCCGCCGCTAGACCGACACGACTCGACTCGTCGAGGCTGTAGCGGTCGGCGACGGTCGTTGTTGCCGCGAGCAGTTCACCGTGGCTGTGACTCCGCCCGTCGGCCCGGAGTGCAGGCGTCTCCGGGTCGACCTGTTCGGGCGGTCGGGTCGGGTTCTCGCTCCAGAGCTCCGTCTCGAGGTGCGTGAGCCGTGGGTCCTCCGGTGGGCCACCGTACGCGAGCGCGGAACAGCGTGGTGTCGTCTCGTACTCTGCCCACCAGCCCGCGGGGAGCACGAGCGCGCGACTCTCGACTGGCTGGTCCGGCGTCGACACCACGGTCGCGCCGCGCAGCGCTCCGCCCAGCGTCGCGAGCAACGGTTCGGCGCTGTCGACGAGACCACGCCGTCCCGACCGGTCACCACTCTCGGCGTCTTTGGGCCCGGGAACCACCGCCACGTCGCCGCCCGGGTGGACGCCGTAGTGGCCGAGCAGATTCGCCGCCTTCCAGACGTTCGTACAGAGGTCCCGGTAGCTGTGTGGTGTCGTCCGCCCGACAATCTCGACTGCGGTCCCGTCTCGCTCGCGGCCCGCCGCGACGAGGTCTGCGAGGGTGTCCATACCTACACTGTCGACTGTACGCCCCTAAGCGTACTGCCCCGCGAGCGGGCCGGCGGTCAGAAACTGTTTTTCAAGCGGTCGAAAAAGCCCTGTTCGACGTCGATCTCCTCGCCGCCGGCCTCGGCGAACTGTTCGAGTGCCTCGCGTTGCTCCTGGTTGAGACTCTCGGGCGTGATGACCTGCACCTGCACGTAGAGGTCGCCGTCGCCCCGGCGCTGGAGGCGGGGCATTCCTTTTCCGCCGAGTCTGAACGTCTCGCCGCTCTGTGTGCCCGCGGGCAGGTCGAACTCGACGGGGCCGTCGAGCGTCTCGACCTCGACGGTGTCGCCAAAGACGACCTGCGGGAACGAGACGGCCTCGCGTTTCATCAGGTCCGCGCCGTCGCGGTCGAACTCCGGGTGGTCTCGGACGGAAACCTCGACGAGCAGGTCGCCGCTGCGCGCGCCGCGCTCGCCGGGGGCACCCTCGCCGTCCATCCGCAGCGTCTGGCCGTCCTGGATGCCCGCGGGAATATCGACCTGGAGTGTCGCCTCGTCGCGGACGACACCGTCGCCGCGACAGGTGCTGCAGGTCTGTTCGTACAGGATTCCCTCGCCCTCGCAGCGCCGGCACGTCGAGCGCTGTTTCATCCGCCCGAACGCCGTCTGGGTGACCTGTGTCCGCTCTCCCCGCCCGTTACACCCCGGACAGGTCTGTGACTCGGTCCCCGGCGGGTGGCCCTCTCCGTTGCACTCGCTACAGGTCTCCGGACGGGAGACGCTCAGTTCCTTCTCGGCGCCGTGGTATGCCGTCTCGAGGTCGACTGTCACTCCCGTCTTGAGGTCTCGCCCCGTCTGTGGCCGGTTGCCCGACCCGCCGCCACCGCCAAAGAACTGGTCGAAGATGTCCTGCATGTCGTCGAACGGTCCAGCACCGCCAAAGGGGTCACCGCCCTGCGCGCCGCCACCGCCACCGCCGGCGCCGCGCTTCTCTGCCTCCACGAACCGGTCGTGACCGAGTTGGTCGTACCGCTCGCGTTTTTGCTCGTCGGTGAGTACCTCCTTTGCCTTTTTTGCCTTCTTGAATTTCTCCTCGGCGTCGGGGGCGTCACTCACGTCGGGGTGGTACTCCCGAACGGCCTCGCGGTAGGCCTGTTCTATCTCCTCCTCCGAGGCGTCCCGCGAAACCCCGAGGATATCGTAGAAGTCCTCGCTCATCTGTTGGTGTAGGGTAGCCGACTCTCACACTAAAGATGACCGACTTTCACACCCGAACTGATAGGACTGTCATCTCCCCGGACCACGCGTGACCCCATCTCGTGGCACCTCGGGCGGACCCGGACCACCGGCCCGCGCGTCGTCGCGTCACCAGACCGGACCCAGACTCCAAACTCCTGTGACCGAGCGGGCCGTCTCGCCTCTCCGCTCCCGGTTGTGGCGTGACACGTCTCACCGGCACACCTCCGGTCTACACGGTCAGTTCTCGGTCGTATCGAAAAATTCGGCCAGCAGTTTCCGCTGGCCGGCCCGCAGGTGATACAGCAGTGTCGGGCCGGTGATATCGAGTGCTTCGGCGACTTCCTCGGCGGAACTGCCACGTGGGGACTCGAAGTAGTCGGCGAAAAACGCGGCGCGGAGCGCGCTCTCCTGGCGGTCGGTCAGTTCCTCGCTGAGTTCGTCCCGGAACTCGGTGCCGGTGGTGACCTCGCGTTCGCGCTCGCGCTTGGCGGTGACGCTGGCGTCGTACTCGCGCGTGACGGCGTCGGCGACCCGCCGGACGTCCTCCTCGGGTGAGAGTTCGACGGCAATCTCGCCGCCGGACTCGCCGAAGGCTGCCGACTGGATGGTCGCGCCGCGGGCGGCCAGTCGGCCCAGCGGCGACTCCTCGTCGACACCGACCTCCAGCGACCCGCCGTCCTCGTACTCGCCGATGACGCGACAGAGCACGACACCCTCGTGTCTTGCAAGCGACCCGGCGATAGCGTCCGGCGTGGCCCCGTCGACGGAGAGATAACACAGCAGTGTGCTATCCGACTGGGGCACCAGCCCGTCGACAGAGAGACTGCTCTCGTGTTCGGCCGCCGCGCTCACGAACGGGTCGGCCGCGTCGGCGATGGTGATATCCAACTCGACGACGGTATCCGAGAGCAGGAGATTCCGGTGGCGGGTCGCGTTGATAGCGAAACCCGCCATCTCGCCGACCGTGGCGAAGTTCGCGCGCTCGCGCTCCGAGAAGGCGTTCTGGTCGGTGGCGTAGACGCCGACGACGCCGTAGACGTTCGACCCGTAGGTGAGCGGAATCGCGAGCAACGACTGCACCCCGTCGGCAAAGGCACCCCGCCGGACCGGCTCTGGAACCGACTCGTCCTCGCCGAGTGGCTGTGCGAGCTGTGGACTGGCGGCGTCGACGGCCTGTTGTTCTGGCGTGGTCGCGTCGCCGTCGAGACAGTCCACGACGCGGTCGAGCGTCCGCCCGGTGTTGCCCGCCGCCGCCCGGACGACGATGTCGTCGCCGCCGATTTCGCGCTCGCCGACCCACGCGAACTCGTAGAGGTCCGTCTCCCCGAGGCGCTCGCAGATTGTCTCGGCAATCTCCTCGCGTGTCGAGGCGCCGACGAGTTCCCCGAGAATGTCCGAGATGAGCGCGTTGATGTTCGAGAGCCGGTCGAGTTCGCTCCGGAGCGAGTCGATTGTCTGTTGGTCGCGGTGGCGGTCCGACCGGTCCCGCAGGTAGATAGTGACGCCGTCGTCCGTGGGAACAACCGCACCACCGAGCCACAGGTCGACTCCGGGGTAGTACTCCTCGAAGGACTGCTCGGCGACAGTCTGTGCGGTGGCCTCGCCCGGGCCACTCGTCTGTGGGTCGCCGTTGCCGCGTTTCGGTGCCGCGCTCTCGACGGCCCGGGGGACGGTGTTCTCGACGGACTCGGGAAACACGTCGCGGATTTGCCCCGCGATATCGCCCGGGTCGGCATCGCCGTCTGGACCCTCCAGCAGTTCGCGTGCGCGAGCGTTCGCCGCGCGGACCGCGCCGCCGGGGTCGACCGTGAGTATCCCGACCGGGGCCCGCTCGAAGCGCTCCTCCATACCTGATGCTCGCCCGCCGTGGTCAATACGTTGTCGCCTCTGACACCCACGGTCGCCCGACCACCGCGTATGACGGCTACCGACAGTCGGCTCCGGCCCGCGTCGCGGGATTTCGCTCGTCGCGCCGTCTGACGCCTGTCTGACGACGTTTGAAGTAGGAAGCGCCTCTACAACGGTGTATGCGCGTTGGGGGGAGCGAGTTCGACAGGATTCGTTCGGTCCTCGAAGAAACCGACACCGAGGAGCCACTGACAGCACGCGAGATTCTGCAGGTGCTCGAAGAGCACGGCGAGGAGTTCGACAGCGCCCACCGCGTCGCCACGGTGCTTGGCCGGCGAGCAGAGTCCGGCGACGTCGAGGTCATCCGCGACCAGCCCTACCGCTACCGACTCCGAAACATCTGAGCCGTCCCGTCCCGCCCAAAACCCCCAAGAGACTCCAGCCCAACTCGTATGTAGTGACCGAACGACTCGCAGAGCAGCCTTTCGACCCCGCGACCGTCGACGTCGACGACGAACACGTGCTCGAGTTGCTCGCGCCGGTCGTCCAGGAGTGGTGGGTCGAGCAGTTTGGCGAGTTCGTCCCCCAGAACGAGGGCTTCTTTACACCGCCACAGAAAGAGGCGATTCCGCTCATCCACGAGGGCGAGAACGCACTCATCTGCTCGCCGACCGGGTCGGGCAAGACCCTCTCTGCGTTTATCAGTATCATCAACGAACTGTTCCGGCGCGACCGCGCGGGCGAGGGCCTCGACAACAGCGTCTACTGTCTGTACGTCTCGCCGCTGAAGTCACTCGCGAACGACATCCACCGGAATCTCGCGGTGCCACTCGAGGAGATTACCGACAGACTCACAGACCGCGGCGAGGAAGTCGAGATTCGCCACGCGATTCGCCACGGCGACACCGGCGACGCCGAGCGCCAGCGGATGCTCGAAGAGACGCCACACATCCTCAACACCACCCCGGAGACACTCGCCATCCTGCTCAACGCCCCCAAGTTCCGCGAGAAACTCCGGACCGTCGAGTACGTCGTCGTCGACGAGATTCACAGTCTCGCCGAGAACAAACGCGGCACACATCTCGCTGTCTCGCTCGAACGGCTGGAGGCACTCGCCGAGAGCTCTCCCACCCGGATTGGCTGCTCTGCGACGGTCGAACCGCTCGACACGATGGCCGAGTTCCTCGTCGGCTACGACCAGCCAGCAGTGTCGGACGGTGAGAACGACCGCCCGGAGACAGAGCGGGGCGACCCACGCGAGTACACGCTCGTCGACACGCGCTTCGTCCGCGAGTTCGACATCGAGTTGAGCTGTCCGACCGACGACCTGATAAACACGCCCGCTGGTGTCGTCAACGACCGCTTCTACGGCCAACTGCACTCGTTGATACAGGACCACGAGAACACGCTCGTGTTCACCAACACCCGCTCGGGCGCGGAGCGTGTCCTCCACAACCTCCGCAACCGGTTCGAGGCGTACGACGAGGACAACGCGGGCTGTCACCACGGCAGTCTCTCGAAAGACCAGCGCGAGGCAATCGAGGAGTCACTGAAATCCGGCGACATCGACGTCGTCACCACGTCGACGTCGCTGGAACTGGGCATCGACATGCCCCACCTGGACCTGGTCGTACAGGTCGGGTCGCCAAAATCAGTCGCCTCGTTGCTCCAGCGTGTCGGCCGCGCCGGCCACCAGGTCGGTGACACCGTCACCGGCCGGGTGGTTGCGCTCGACCGCGACGAACTCGTCGAGTGTGCGGTCATGCTCAGGAAAGCCGAGGAGGGGTTCGTCGACCGGGTGTTCGTCCCCGAGAACGCACAGGACGTCGCCACACAGCAGGTGTACGGGATGGCAATCAACGGCCCCCGACCCGAGCCGGAGATTCGCCGGATTCTCCAGAGCGCCTACCCCTTCCGGGAGTACGGCGACACCGAGTGGGAGCAGTTGATGCGGTACATGACCGCCGACTACGACGGGTTGGAGGAGAAAAACGTCTACGCGAAAATATGGCGCGACACCAACGACGCCCCCGACGGCGAACACCACTACGAGGAGTACCCCGTCGGGGCGCCGCTGATTGGCAAGCGCGGGCGACTGGCGCGTGTCATCTACATGACGAACATCGGGACGATTCCGGACTCGTTCAGTTGCGACGTGGTGACCCGGAGCGGCGACGAGTGGGTGGGCCAACTCGACGAGGAGTATCTCGACACCCTGGAGAAGGGTGACGTGTTCGTCCTCGGGGGCGACCGGTTCGAGTACCGCTACCGGCGCGGGTCGAAGGTGTACGCCGACCGGACGAGCGCGCGCCCGACGGTGCCGTCGTGGTTCTCCGAGCGCCTGCCTCTCTCCTACGACCTGGGACGGGAGATTCTCGCCTTCCAGCGTGACCTGCTCGTTCGCCTCGACGAGGGTGGTCGCTCGGCCGTGGCGAGTTGGTTGCGCGGGTTCCCGCTCGACGAGAACAGCGTGCAGGCGCTGACGCAGATGTTCGACCGGCAGGTCCGGTACGCCGGCCGGGAGAGCGTGAGCACGGACGAACGACTCGTCATCGAGGAGGAACTCGACAGAGAGGCCTACGAGCGCCACTACTACGTCCACTCGAACTACGGGCGACGGTTCAACGACGGTCTCTCGCGGTTGCTGGCCTACCGGTGTGCACAGGAGGCAAACGCCAACGTCACCGTCGCCGTCGCCGACCACGGGTTCACCCTCTCGATGCCGCTCAACCGGAAGGTCGCGGTTGCGGAGTTGCTCTCGGATATCGACCCCGACGCGGTCCGACCCGACCTGCGCGCGAGTCTCGACGGGACGGACCTGCTCCAGCGGTACTTCCGGATCAACGCCACGCGCGCGCTGATGATTCTCAAGCGGTACAAGGGCCACGAGAAATCCGCCAGCCAGCAACAGGTCAGCAGCGAGATGTTGCTCGGGTTCGCGCGCGACCTGGACGAACTGGCGGTCGTCGAGGAGACCTACCGCGAGATTCTGTCGGACAAACTCCACGTCGCCGGCATCGAGCGTGTCCTCCGGGCGATTCAGGCGGGCACGGTCGACGTCCGGTCGACCCGGGTCGACTCACCGTCACCCCGGGCGTTCGGACTGGCGACACTGATGGCCTCGGACGTTGTCCTCGCAGAAGACGAATCGGCAGTTCTGCAGGAGTTCCACGAGCGCGTGCTCGACGAAATCGACGGTGTGGAGGCGGAGTAAACCGGCGGCGTCACTCCTCTTCTTTCAGTTCCTCGAGTTCCTTGTCGAGTTCCGCGTCGCTGACCTCCACGTCCTCGGTGTTCGTTTCGACGTCCTCGGCCGGAGTCTCGTCTATGTCGAGACTCTCCTCGTCGATGTCGACGCTCTTGTTGTCGGTTTTCTTCTCGGCTTTTTTCTTTTCTTCGGCCACACCCATGTCGTTTTTGAGTGTGTCCAGTTCGCGGTCGACAGAGCCCTCGGTCGCGACCTGTTCGAGTTCGCGGTCGAGGTCGCTCTTGTCCGAGACCTGGTTCTCGATGGCACCGCTCTCGCGGAGTTCGTCGAGCGCCGCCGCCCGGGCCTCCATGTCCTCGGTCTGTTCTTCGGCGCGTTGAATCGTCCGGGAGATGTCCTCCATCTCCTCGCCGGCGCCGGTGACGGCCTCGTTGACGCGTGCGCTCGCCTCGGCGGCCTCGTAGCGGGCTTTCATGGTCTCCTTTCGCGTGCGGAACTCCTCGATTTGGCGCTGGAGTTGCTCCTTTTGCTCGATGAGTTGGTCCTGTTTTTTCTCCAGGTCGCCCACCTGGCGCTCCAGGTCCTCTATCTGGTTCATCTTTTGTTTTTTCTTCTCAAGCGCCCGCCGTGCCAGGTCGTCACGACCCTGTTCGACCGCCCCACGGGCCTGTTCGTTGTGTTTCTCGACGTTCTCCTCGAGACGGCGCTTCTGAATCTCGAGGCGTTTTTTCTGTGTCGTCAGGTCCGCGATACCCTGTTTGACGTCCTGCAGTTCGTCCTGGAGCCGCTCGTATGAGTAGTCGAGTTGCTGACCCGGGTCCTCGGCCCGGTCGAGCACCGAACTGATTTTCGAGCGGATGATATACGATGTCCGCGACAGTATTCCCATACCTCTATCCACGAACCGACGCAACTTAAAATTCTTACCTCGACATCACACTGTGTGAGTCTCCGTCTTCCCGGCGCACGCGACGTGCACGCGACACTCGACAGTGCCACCACAGCCGACAGTGCCACTACAGCCAACAGCGCCACCACAGCCGACAGCGCCACCACAGCCAGTACCGGCGAGCGCGCGCCCGACGCGGTCGTCGTCGCCTGTCCGCCCCATCCACAGTTTGGCGGTGACAGACACGACAGCCGACTGCGCGCGGTGAGTGACGCGCTCTGTGAGCGGGGTGTGAGTTGTCTGCGCACCGACTACGGCCCCTGGGACGGCGGCACGGGCGAGTGTGCAGACGCCGACACCGCGCTCGCCTGGGCCCGCGAGCGCTACGACCGGGTCGGTCTCTGTGGCTACAGTTTCGGCGGTGCCGTCGCGCTGGCTGTCGCGGCCGACGCGACCCACCAGCCAGCCGCTTCGGTGCTCTCGCCGGCCGCGAGCGTCGCCGGTCGCGACACCGCGAGCGCCGCCGGGGACGTCGAACGGCTCCAGGTGGTTCACGGCACTCGTGACGACACCGTCGCCTGCGAGCGCGTGGCCGAGCGCGCACGCGAGGCGGGCGCGACCGTCGCCACTCTCCCGACGGACCACCTCTTTGCCGGCCAACAGACCCGGGCCGCCGACGCCGTCGCCGCGTTTCTCGCCGACTCGCTGGGGGCCGCCCCACGCTCTACCTGAGCCGTCTGTGCCCGGAGAGACGCCGGGGATTCGTATCACTCTCACTGTCAGAAACGAAAGTAATATATTTGCAGTTACACTAACGGCGGAACGTGAACCGACGGCGGTTCGTGGCGGGCGTAACAACGGGAGCACTCGGCTCTACAGCCGGTTGTTTCAGTCTGTTGCTCGGCTCCGGGGATGGGTACGTCCGGCCCGACGGCGAACCGGAGGTGGTGCCAGACGCTCGCCAGTGTGACAGTGATACTCTCCGTTCTTACAGACGGCTGTACGAGGACGAACCCCGCTGGGGCAACACCGAGAGTCTCAGACTCCGTGTGGACAGTCTCTCGTTCGAGTACGGCGAGACGGCGACGTTCACTCTCACGAACACGTCGGACCACCCGGTGACGACGACCAGCGACCGGGAGTTCCAGTTCGAGATACACACCGACGAGGGCTGGCAGGAGCTTCGACACTGTGTCGGTAGCTGTCGAGCGTTCGGCACGGCGACAGTCGGGCACGCGCCGGGGACGGGGTTCGAGTGGGAGGTCACGCTGACCGAGAGGGGTGTCGGCGACGCCGGTATCGGTGGGGTCGTGGTCTGTTCCGACCTCGTCTCGGGCCGGTATCGGTTCGTCTACGCCGGCGCCGACACGCCGGTTGCCGTCGCGTTCGACCTGCGCCGCTAGAACACCGAGTCAGCCGTCGCCGCGCCGACAACGCTGAAGACGGCACCGACCGAAACCGCTTTCGCCGTCGTCAGCCCCGAGGCCTCGAACGTCGACGGTGCACCCAGCACGAGCGCCAGGATAGAGACAGCGAGATACGAGGTCAGAATCAGCGAGACGTACCGGAACGGAACGCCGAGGACCTGCCGTTCCCGTTCGGGACTCCGGTCGCTGTTGGCGCCGTAGAGAGCGGCGTACCCGATGCCGAACACGAGAACGACCACGACAGCCCACTGGCCCCGGTTCATACCGTCTGCGAGCGCCCAGACCTCCTCGGTGACGACGAACGGAGCAGAGAGGATGAAACCGCCGGTGACCTGCTGTGCGAGGTCGTCCAGCCCGAAGATACGCCCGTGAGTCACCCTGTCGAGCACGCCGATTGTCCGCTGGAGAACGTCTCGCTCCCGGTGTGAGTCGGCCGTCTCCTCGATGTCTTCGAGTTCCTCGAGTAACTCGTCGAGGTCGTCGTCTGCGTCTGCCTCCTGCTCGCTCACTGTCGCCCGTACAGCCCCGAGACTCAAGTAAGACCCGCCCCCTGGAGCGCCGACCCGGGACAGTGTGTGTGTGTGGGTCTGTCGCGCCGGGTCTGTTCGGTCGAAACGATTTTCAGGGTCGCAGGCGCACCCTCGGTATGCCGACAGAGACCACAGAGTACGACCCGACGCTGGGACGGAAGTTCATTTTCGTCACCGGCGGCGTGATGTCTGGACTGGGTAAGGGCATCACCGCGGCCAGCACCGGACGACTGCTGGCCAACGCCGGGTTCGACGTGACGGCGGTCAAAATCGACCCCTACCTGAACGTCGACGCGGGAACGATGAACCCCTTCGAACACGGCGAGGTGTACGTTCTGAAAGACGGCGGCGAGGTGGACCTCGACCTGGGCAACTACGAGCGCTTTCTGGACATCGACATGACCTCCGACCACAACGTCACCACCGGCAAGGTCTACCAGGACGTC
>CAZHPM010000041.1:0-1370 GCA_964534485.1 uncultured Halobacteriales archaeon | reverse complement strand
ACAGAAGACGAAACCGACCCAACACAGCGTCAAGGAACTCCGCTCGATTGGCCTCCAGCCCGATATCGTGGTCGGACGGTGTTCGGACCCGCTGGACGCACAGACCCGCGAGAAAATCGCGCTGTTCTGTGACGTGCCCCGCGAGGCGGTGTTCTCCAACCCCGACGTCGACGACATCTACCACGTCCCGCTCCGGGTCGAAAACGAGGGACTCGACGACTACGTTCTGGACCACCTGGACCTGACCGACGAGGCACTGCCCGCCGACGTGCGCGACACGGAGTGGCGCGACCGGGTCACCCGCGAGACCAGCGGCTCCACGACGGTTGCACTCGTCGGCAAGTACGGCATGGAGGACGCCTACATCTCTGTCCACGAGGCGCTGAAACACGCCGGCCTCGAACACCGTGTCGACGTCGAGCGCGAGTGGGTCCACGCCGAGACGGTCGCCGACGACCACGACGGCGAACTCGCGGGCGTCGACGCCGTCGTCGTCCCCGGCGGCTTCGGGTCGCGTGGCACAGAGGGGAAAGTCGAGGCCATCAGGTACGCCCGCGAGAACGGTCTCCCACTCCTGGGGCTCTGTCTTGGCTTCCAGATGGCCGTCGTCGAGTACGCACGCAACGTGCTCGGACTCACGGGCGCACACTCGGCGGAACTCGACGCGGAGACCCCCCATCCCGTCATCGACATCCTGCCAGAACAGAAGGGTGTCGACGACATGGGCGGGACGATGCGACTCGGGACACACGTCACCGAAATCGAGACCGACACGCTCGCACACGACCTCTACGGCGACGCTCCCTGTGAGGAGCGCCACCGCCACCGCTACGAGGTCAACCCCGAGTACATCGACGACCTCGAATCGGCGGGGCTGGTATTTTCGGGCACGTCCGGCCGGCGCATGGAGATTCTCGAACTGCCAGACCACCCCTACTTCCTCGGAACGCAGTTCCACCCGGAGTTCCGGTCCCGGCCAACCCGGGCCAGTCCGCCCTTTCTCGGACTGCTCGATGCCGCGCTCGGGGGTGAGGCCTGATGGTCGACGTCGACTCCTTTATCGACGAGAAACTCGCAGAAATCGACGAGACGGTCGGTGACGACAACGCCGTCATCGCGCTCTCGGGTGGTGTCGACTCCTCGACCGCGGCGGCGCTCGCCTACGAGGCAATCGGTGACCAGTTGACGCCGGTGTACGTCGACACCGGTCTGATGCGGAAAGGCGAAACCGAGGGTATCCGGGAGACGTTCGCGTACATGGACTCGCTGCGACTCGTTGACGCGCGCGAGCGGTTCCTCGACGCACTCGACGGACTCACCGACCCCGAACAGAAGCGCCACGCCATCGGCGAGCAGTTCATCCGCGAGTT
>CAZHPM010000040.1:0-19096 GCA_964534485.1 uncultured Halobacteriales archaeon | reverse complement strand
TCTACGTCGGCGGGATGACCGTCCCCGGCAAGTACGTCGGTGGCACGCCCGCCGAACCCGAGGAGGTCCGCCGCCTCGCCTGGACCGCCGAGGGAACGACGCTGATGGGCGGTCCGGTGCGCTTTGGCGTCGCAGACGCAAACGAGGGCGCGACCGAGACCGAACGCGACGACCTGGACTACGAGTTCGTCGCCAAAGGCGACGTCGAGGCGGCCGTCTACGACCTCGTCCACGGCGGGATGGAGGGTTTTGGCGACCGGATGCGTGACAACGACGAGATTACCCGGTGGGCCAAACAGGGCGCGTTCGTCGTCGAGGACCACCCCAACCATCCCGACTACCTCATCTGCGAGATGGAGACCTCGCGTGGCTGTCCCTACCGGTGTTCGTTCTGCACCGAACCCCTCTACGGGGCGGACCCCAGTTTCCGCTCGCCGGAGTCGGTCGTTGGCGAGGTCACGGCCCTCGCAGACCACGGTGTCGGTCACTTCCGGCTCGGTCGACAGGCCGACATCCTCGCCTACGGCGGTGACGGCGAGTCCCCCAACCCCGACGCGCTCCGCGCGCTGTACGGCGGTATCCGCGAGGCGGTTCCCGACCTCGGGACACTCCACCTGGACAATATGAACCCAATCACTATCGTCAGGTGGCCCGAGAAAGCCCGTGATGGCATCCGCATCATCGCCGAACACAACACGCCCGGCGACACCGCCGCCTTCGGTCTCGAATCTGCCGACCCACTCGTCCAGGAGCAGAACAACCTCAACGTGACCGCAGACGAGTGCTTTCGCGCCGTCGAAATCGTCAACGAGGAGGGGGGCTGGCGGCCGGAGGAACGGCCTTCGAGGGAGACGACGGGCGTGGGTGGCGACTCTGGCAGGCGCCTGCCGAAACTCCTGCCGGGTATCAATCTCGTCCACGGACTGCAAGGCGAGCGCGCCGAGACCTTCGAGCACAACCGGCAGTTCCTCCAGCGGGTGTACGACGCCGGTCTGATGCTCCGGCGGGTCAACATCCGCCAGGTGATGGCCTTCGAGGGCACCGAGATGTCCGAGACCGGTGCCGAGATTGCACACGACCACAAGAAGAAGTTCAAACAGTACAAGCAGGAAATTCGCGAGGAGATCGACAACCCGATGCTCCAGCGGGTCGCGCCGCCCGGAACCGTCCTGGAGAACGTCCACCTGGAGTACCACCAGGACGGGAAGAGCTTCGGCCGGCAGTTGGGGACGTATCCGTTGTTGGTGGCGGTCCCCGGCGAGCGACCGCTGGGGACGGTCGTCGACGTGGCGGTCACAGACCACGGCTATCGCTCGGTAACGGGCGTTCCGCACCCGCTGGACGTGAACGAGGCGTCGATGGACGAACTCACCGCGATTCCCGGTGTCGGCAGTCAGCGGGCGGGTGACATCCTCGTGGACCGGCCACACGAGTCGGTGCCAGACCTCGACGGGCTCGACGCCTTTGTCACCGCCAGTACGCCCGAGAGCGCAGACTGACCGGAGCCACGGCCTGCCGACGCCGGGTGTCAGACCGGTCCCGCGGGACCCGGGTCGGTGTCTGCTTTCGGGAGACGAATCCGGACGCTGTTGCCCCCCAGGTCGCTGGTCGAGAAAGAGAGGTCACCGCCAAACAGGTCGGTCGTCCACTTCACCAGCCACAGTCCGAGTCCGGTCCCGTGCTGTGTCGCAGTAATCTCGGCGTCACCGGTGATGACCTCCCGCTCCCGGGCGGGAATCTCGGGGCCGTCGTCCTCGACACAGAGTGTCGCCCACCCGCTGGCGTTGCCGTCTGTGGCACGCACTCGCACGCGCGGTGTCGTCGCCGGATTGTGCCTGATGGCGTTGCCGAGGAGTTGGTCTACCGCGAGTTCGATGTTCTCGCTCGCGCTCACCCACAGCGACTCCGGGAGCGCCGTCTCGATGTCGGCCTGCGGTGACTGCTGGCGGTGTTCCTGAGCGACCTGCTGGAGGAGCGGGACGCAGTCGACGTTCGAACTCACCTCGTTGGCGGCGGTCATCAACCGCCGGACCTCGGTCGCCTCCTCTGCGAGTGTCTCGAGTTCGTGGGCGGCGCGCTCGACCGTCGCCGCGGCCTCTGTCATCTCCGCGCTCCGCGTGTCGAGTTCCGCGAGCAGTCTGGCCGTGTGCGCGACGATGACGTTCGTGTTGTTCCGGAGGTTGTGCCGGAGAATGCGGTTCATCACCCGCATCTGTCGCTCCGTGCGGGTGACCGTCGACAGGTCCGTGTACACCGCCAGCCCCACCGTCTGGCCGGTCTCGTTCTCGTAGGGGATACTGCGGTAGAGAAACTCCCGGAGTCCGGTGGCGGTCTCTCGCTCGACCCGTCTGTAGTTGACCTCGCCCGACGCCGTTCGCTCGTCGAGAGTCCGGGCCTCCTCCCTGAGCCAGTCGGGGACGATCCACTCGTTGAGTGACTCGCCGAGCAGGTCCTCGTACTCGTACCCGAACACGTCGACAAACGCCTCGTTGACGTCCCGGATAATCGGCTCACCGTCCTGCAGGTCGAACTCGACGACGGCGTCCTGGATGTGCTCGACCAGGTGGCGGTACCGACTCGTCTCCCCGGCAGTGTCGGCGTTGTTCCCGTCCATCTTGTTCCGTCCGTGCCGTTCGTCTGTTTTGCACTCGGGGGTGAAAAACGCACGTCTTCGGGCAAGGTTGCGCGACGAACCCCCACACGTCCACCGGCGCGCTCGAGCAGTCGGTCGCCGACCCGTTCGGGTGCCGTCTGAGGGCCGGGGGTCGGCCGGGAGAGACCGGTCGAGTGCGCCGGTGAACGCAAGGCATTTGCGCCCGCCGCACCCGGAGTCGCATATGCAACTCGCCGGCATGGCAAGCAACCGCGGCCGCAACCTGACGAACATCGCCGACCGAGGTCCCGGCGGCGCATCGTTCTCGGTCGTTGTGACCAACGACGACGACGCGCCAGTTCTGGAGCGAGCGAGAGAGCGCGGGATTCCGACCGAGTCGGTTCCGATGCGCGCGGACGAATCCCGGAGAGCACACGAGCGACGCGTACTCGACGCGCTCGAGGGGTACGAGTTCGACCTCGTCTGTCTCGACGGCTACATGCGGGTGCTCTCGGATACGTTCCTGGGGCGTGTGCCGACGACGCTGAACGTCCACCCCTCGCTGTTGCCCGCCTTTCCCGGAATGGACGCCTGGGGTGACGCACTCGAGGCCGGCGTCTCGGTGACCGGATGCACGGTTCACGTCGTCACCGACGCCACCGACGACGCCGGCGAGGTCGTCGAGTCGGCGGTCGACACCGGTCCGATCGTCACACAAGAGCCGGTTCCGGTGTACGAGGACGACCAGCGAGACGACCTGAAGCGGCGTGTCCTCCAGGAGGGCGAGTTCCGGGCGTACCCGCGCGCGATTGGCTGGTTCGCCACGGACCGTGTCACAGTCGACCACGAAACCGGTCGGGTCACCGTCGCGGGCGACGACGGCGGCCGGTTCCCGGCCCGGCGGGTAGCGGGTCACGACCGCCAGACCGAACTCCGGTACGGCGAGAACCCACACCAGCAGGGCGCGCTGTACGCCGACCACACCGCCGACGCTCCGAACGTGGTCGACGCCGACCAGCGAAACGAGGGCGCGAAGGCCCTCTCGTACAACAACTACAACGACGCCGACGCCGCGCTCCAGTTGGTCCGCGAGTTCGACGACCCCGCGGCGGCGGTCATCAAACACACCAACCCCGCGGGGTGTGCGACCGCCGACACCCCGGCGGCGGCCTACGAGCGCGCGCTGTCGACGGACCCGATGAGCGCCTTTGGCGGTATCGTCGCGCTCAACCGGCCCTGTGACGCCGACACCGCCGAGCAGATTATCGACTCGTTCAAGGAAGTCGTCGTCGCGCCAGAGTACACCGGGGCGGCACTGGACGTGCTCGCGCGAAAGGAGAACCTCCGGGTACTCGACGTTGGGGCGCTCGACGAGGGCGAGGCCGCTCCCCGCGAGAAGAAACTCGTGGGCGGGCGACTCCTCCAGGAGCGGGACCGCCAGCACCTCGCGCGCGAGGACATAGAGGTGGTCACCGAGCGCGAACCGACCGACGACCAGGTCGAGTCGATGCTGTTTGCCTGGCAGACGATAAAACACGTCAAGTCCAACGCCGTCCTGTTCGCGACTGGCACCGAAACCGTCGGGGTCGGGATGGGGCAGGTTTCGCGGGTCGATGCCGTCAGACTGGCGGCGATGAAGGCGGATGAACACGCCGAGGAGAAAGGCCCAGAGGGTGCCGTGATGGCCTCCGACGCCTTTTTTCCGTTTCCCGACGGCGTCGAGACGGCCGCCGAGGCCGGTATCGAGGCCGTTATCCAGCCCGGCGGGTCACAGAACGACGACGCGGTCGTCGAGGCCGCCGACGACCTCGGCCTGGCGATGGTCTTCACCGGGAGTCGGTGTTTCCGCCACGATTAGTCCCGTGTCTGTGCGCACCAGTCCCCACCCGCGCTCGGGGTCGACACAGAAGCGGCCGGCGTGTCCCGGCACCCGCGGGAGTGTCGCTCGCGGGGGGTGGTGAGTCGTGGTGTTCTCGGAACTCGGTGTCGAGGTGGTGCTCGCGGGACTCGCGGGCGGGATGTTGGGTGCCACGCTCGGTGGACTGGCGGCCTTTTCGCTCGCGGGTGTCGTCATCACTGTCGGCGAGGTGGTCGGCGCGACCGTGCGCAGTTCGACCGTCGACGGCGCGACCGAGGTGTTCGGTGTCGAGGCGACGCCGGTCGACGCAGTCGGATTGACCGGCGCGCTGGGTTTTGGCCCGCCGCTTGGCCCCCACGTTGCCTTTGCCGGCGGTGTCGCGGCCGCGGCCTACCTGGGCCGGCGCGAAACCTTCGACACCGGCTTCCGGTACCACCAGGCGAAAAACATCGGCACACCGCTGGGGAGCGCACCCGACGTGTTGCTCGTCGGCGGCGCGTTCGGCGTCGTCGGCGTCCTCGTCGCGCGGGTGTCCGCAGGTGCCGGCCTCCCCGTCGACCCGGTCGCGCTCGCCATCGTCGTCTCGGGCTTTCTCCACCGACTGGTGCTGGGGTACCCGCTGGTCGGGCGCGTCCGGGACCTCGAACGGTCGGTGCTGGATATGACGCCCTTCGAGGAGAACGACCGGTGGGGCGAGTCGGAGTACGAGACCGACCAGGGTGTCGCCGGCCGGCAGGTCGCGGAGGTGTGGCTCCCCGACCACTACGAGTGGGGGAACGTCACCGGTCTCGGGGTCGCGGTCGGTGTCGTCTCCGGGTATATCGCGCTGGTCTCTGGCAGTCCGTTCTTACCGTTTGGACTCGCCGCGGCGAGTCTGGCCTTTCTCGCGCTCGGCCGGTACTCGGTGCCGGTGGTGTACCACATCGCCCTGCCCGCGGGGATTGCCGCACTCGCTGTCGACCCGGAACCGGTGCCGGTGCTGTCGGACCCCGTGGTCGGACTGGTCGCGGCCGCCGTGCTCGGTGTCCTCGCGGCACTCGCGGGCGAACTCGCCCAGCGCACGCTGTACGCACACGGCGACACCCACCTGGACCCGGCGGCGGTCGCGCTCCTCCTCGCCAGTCTCGCCGTGACTCTGCTCGCAACTGTCGGCGTGTTCGAACCCGAGGCCGTCCCGTACCCGGTGTTGTGACTCCAACCCGTCGTGTCCTGTCGGTGGAGACGGGAGCAGTGGGCCAACACGGTTCGGTGGTCCGGGGCGGCGTGGCCCGCCGGCGACACTCAGACAGAGTCGACGGTAATCTCTGGCCGGTCGAGCAGGTCGTCGAGTCGGTCGTCGGGGCAGTCCGGGCGGCCGACGAGTGTCTGGACGGTCTCCTCTCCCTCGAGTACCCGGTCGAAGACGAGTCGGTCGTCCTCGACGACCCAGTTGTCGCCGAGTGGCCGAGAGTCCTCGTCGCGCTCGGCGAACACCGGTTCGGTCAGGCGGACACGCACAGAGTCGTCGCGGTAGGACTCGATTTTGTAGGCGACCATCGGCGAATCGAGTGTCTCGCTGTCGAGATACCGCGTGACCAGCAGGTCCTCGGTTGCCGTCCGGTCGGTCTGTTCGGCCCGCCCGATGACGTCGTCGACGACCAACTCCCACATCGCCGTCGACCCGTCGGGGTCGTCGTCCGGGTCGTCGTCGGCGAATTCGCCGGGTTCCGGGCCGTAGGCGTCTGCGACCGCCTCGATGCGGTCGAGGAGTCCGGCGTAACTGGCGGCGTACAGCCCACCGACCACCCCAGCGGCCAGCGTGACGATAGCGGCGGGGAACAACAGAAAGGTGAACTCACCGAGAACAGAGTCACCGCTACTGCCTCCGGGTCCGCCACCCATCGGCGTCGACTCCTCCGCGAGGAGTCCACCCGTCGCGCCCTCCGCCAGCGCGTAGAGACTGCCACCGGAGCCGGATGCGCTCGTCCCGTCACCGACGTAGACGCGACCGGTCGAGGTGTCGTCGCCGGTCGAAACGACCGTCGGTGTCGTCTCGATTCGCCGGTCGAGGGTCACCTGCCAGCGCTGCTGGCCGTCGGTGTCCACCCCAAAGAGTGCGCCGCTGTCGTTGCCGACGAACACGGTTTCGGCCGCCACCGACGGACCGTTTGTCACCGCCCGCTGTCCGGTGTCGAACGCCCAGCGCTCGCTCCCCTCTGCCGTCGAGAGCGCGTGGAGTGTGCCGTCTCTCCCCCCCAGATAGACCGTCCGCCCGTCGACTGCCGGCGCGGCGACCAGCGCCCGTCCGGTGTCGAACGTCCAGGCCCGCGTGCCACCGCGCCGGTCGACGGCGTAGAGGACGCCGTCACGGCTTGCGACGTAGACGCGGTCGTCGGTGGCGACGGGTGCGGCCTGTATCGACCCGTCCGTGGAAAACTGCCACTCGCCGTCGCCGGTCGGGGCGTCCAGCGCGTAGACGACGCTGTCCTCGCTCCCGACGTAGACCGTTCCCGTCTCGCCGTCGGCTGTCGCCGCGACGGCCGCCGGTGAGACGCTGACCGGGGCGTTCGTCTCGAAACTCCACCGCTGGTCGCCCGTCGCGGCCTCGATGGCGTAGACGTTCCGGTCCGCGCTTCCGACGTAGACGGTCCGGGCGCCGGCCGTCTCTGTCTCGCCCGGCGCGTCGATGACCACCGGCGAGGACTCGACTGCGCCACCGGTCTCGAAGGTCCACTCCTGCTGGCCCGAGACCGCGTCGATGGCGTAGACGCGTCCGTCGTCACTTCCCACGTAGAGTGTGCCACCGTCGTCGGTGGTGTCGACGGCTGGCGACGACCTGACTGCACCACCGGTCTGGAACGTCCACTGCTGGCTGCCGTCCGCGGGGTCGAGCGCGTGGACGGTCCCGTCACCGCTTCCGGTGTAGACCGTTCGCCCGGAGGTGCCGGTCGCCACGTCGGCAACGGCCGGCGACGCCTCGACTGAGCCACCCGCCGGGAACTCCCACAGGAATCCCACGTCTGCCCGTGGTCCGGCGGCGCCGGGCGCGTGCCCGGTGTTGCCCGCGTCGGCACCGAAGCTCTGCCAGGTCGTCGCCGCCTGGCTCTGTCCCGACGCCGCCCCGGTCCCCGCCGTCGCAACTGCGACCGCCCCACCGACCGTTCTGAGTAACTCCCGGCGCGTCGGTGCTCGTTCCATCACACCGCTCTAACGGGTGGCTGTATAAAACGGCGTTCTCTCCGGGTCGGTCGTCACGGCCACTCCTCGGGTGTCGCGACGCCGCTCTCTGACGGTCGGAGCGGTCCCGGTAGCACCGCTCGACGCCGAACTCTTCTGCCGAGTAAACGGTCTCGCTGCCGGGGCGGTCCCGACTGTAACCTCCAGACTCCCGGCAGTTTCCCGGGTGTCGCCGGCACAGACACCGACTGGTCCCCGTTCGAACGACACAGTCTTTGTTGCGCCGCCCGGCGGTCCGGGGTATGGACCTCGATGGCATCCGAGTGCTGGACCTGACGCAACTGCTGCCCGGTCCCTACGGAACGCAGATACTCGCAGATATGGGGGCCGAGGTGGTCAAAGTCGAACCGCCACGTGGCGACCCGGCCCGTCTCGTCCGGGCGCAACCGGGGTGGAGTGGCTACGTCTTCTCGGCGGTCAACGCCGACAAGAAAAGCATCACACTCGACCTCAAGCAGGCGGCCGGCAGAGAGGCGTTCTACGACCTCGTCGCCGACGCCGACGTCGTCTTCGAGCAGTTCCGCCCCGGCGTCGCAGACCGACTGGACATCGACTACGAGACCCTCACCAGTCACAGCGAGGAGGTCGTCTACTGCTCGCTGACGGGGTACGGACAGGCCGGCCCCTACCGGGACCGCGCCGGGCACGACCTCAACTACGTCGGTTTCGCCGGCCTCGCAGACATGACCCGCGACGCCGACGGCGCGCCGACGCTGCCCGGCTACCCGATTGGAGACATGACCGGCGGACTGATGGCAGCCACGAGCATCCTCGGAGCACTGCTCTCGCGAGAACTGGGCAACACCGGCGGGACGCACATCGACCTCTCGATGACCGACGCCGTGCTGTCGTACGCGCAGGTGGAGGTAGCGATGGCCGACGACGGACTCGACCCCCGACCCGGCGAGACACCGATATCCGGCTCGTTCCCCTGGTACGACATCTACGAGACCGCCGACGGGCGCTACGTCACACTCGCCGCGCTCGAACCGCGGTTCTGGGAGACCTTCTGTGAGGCTGTCGACCGCCCGGACCTGGTCGAGTACCACATGACACAGGACGACGAGGAGTCCGCGTGGCTCCGCGCGGAACTCGCGGATATCTTCGCCGGACACAGTCGCGCGGAGTGGGAACGGCGTCTCGGTGCAATCGACGACGCGATGTTCGGACTGGTGAACACACCCGCCGAGGCAGTCGAGGACCCACACCTCGGTGAGCGTGGTATCCTCGCCGACACCGACGCCGGTCACCGGCGTGTCCGCTTTCCCGCACGAACCGACGCCGGCGGCGAACACGGCGACGAGGGTGCCGGCGAGACTGGTCATCTCCCGGCGCTTGGCGAACACACCGACGAACTGCTCGCAGACTGTGGATTCGACGCCGACGAAATCGCGCAACTCCACGAGAACAACGTTATCTGACCGGGACGGGTCGGGCCGTCGTGACCGCCTCCGCGGGTGGTTGGCCACCCCCGCGACCATCAGTGGCCGCGCCACGGACCGGTCTCGACGGTGTCTCGGGGCACATCGCCCCTGGCGTCTGTGACCGAAACACTGCCAGGAGTGCTCCTCAACACTCCCCGGCACGCTCGGAGAGCACCGCGACCGCTCCGAGCAGGAATCCAGTGACGACTCCGACCCCGGCACCGACGAGCACGACCGTCGCGCCGTGTGGGTCACCATCGGCCGAGAGCGTGGCGGCAGGACCGAACGTCAAGACGGCACCCGACAGTGCACCGGCGCACACGGGAGACAACGAGTCGCCACCGACCCCCGACAGGGCTACCGCTCCGAGCGTGCCAACCGAAAGTGCCGTTCCCAGGAGTGCCACGCCCAGCGCGAATCCGAGCGCAACCGACGGCCGTGTCAGGAGCAACCCAACAGAGACTGCTGTACCGACTGAACTCACCACGACAACCCAGACGAGTGTCGTCCGGCCACTCATAGCGGTCTCGTACGGACCACACCGTACTGAGTGGTGTGGTCCGACGAGCGCGAGCAGTAGTCCGGAGGACGCGTGCCGGCGTGTGAGACACGACCACGACGTGCGAAACATTTAATTAGAACCGCCGACAATCAATACCTGTAATCGAGGTGTTCAGCAATGGCACTGCCACGAACATCCGATTCATGGCTCCAGAGTATCGACCTCCCGAGCAGACTTCTCGGACACAGTCGAGACGACTACGAACTGTACGAGGAGGACGACGAGTTCGTCCTCAGCGTCGAGATGCCGGGTTTCGACACCAGCGAGATCACCGTCGCGTGGGAGGACGGAACCCTCAACATCGGCGCAGAGCACGAGAACGAGGACCGCGGCCACCGGAAGACCTACCACCGTCGGTTCCGATTCCCGAAGACTGTCGACGACGACCGTATCAGGGCCGAGTACACGAACGGTGTCCTCGAGATTCGGCTCCCCATCGAGACTGACGCGACCATCAGTGGCCGCGAAATCGAGGTGCACTGACGCCAGAACAACCTTCCCGCCCGCTGGATTTCGCCCTGGTCCGGAGATTTATCACTCGGCACGCGACCAGAGAGGGTATGCCAGAGTGTGCACACGTCATCGCGGGCCGGTGTACGACGACTTTCGAGGGGGCGCGAACGAGTAGACAGTACGGCGACGTGCTCGTCGTGGTGAAACCCGACCGCACAGTGCTGGTCCACGACGCGGACGGCTACCAACCCGTCGCGTGGTTGACCCGCCCGGAGTCGGTGACGGTCGGTGCCGACGTGGTCACCGCACGCGACGGCGACCAGGTTCTCGACGTGACGGTTCACGACACACGCGCCCGGGCGCAGTACTCTGTCAGCGAGGCGGGCGTTCCGGTCGGTGACTGCCCCGACTGCGGGAGTACGCTCGTTCGCGCCCGCGGGAGCGTCTCTTGTCCCGACTGTGGCGAGTACCCGCTCCCCTCGGGTGGGGCGGTTCTCGAAACCTCCTGTGAGTGTGGTCTGCCACAGATTCGCGTCGAGCGTGGCGAGGTTTTCGAGTGCTGTCTCGACCCCGACTGTGGCCCGCTCGACGAGCTGGTTCGGGGCACCTTCGACCGCGAGTGGGACTGTCCCGACTGTGGTGGCGACCTGCGGGTACTCCGTCGGGGTGGCCTGTTGCTCGGTTGTGAGAACTACCCCGACTGCGACACCGGGTACGCGTTTCCCGACGGCGTCCACGACGGGGCGTGTGGCTGTGGTCTGCCGGTCTTCGAGACTGCGACCGGCCGACGCTGTCTCGACACCACCTGCGAGGAACCGGGCGCCACACGGTCGGTCGACGGGTGAGCGGGGGGTCAGTCACCGCCGAGTCGTGCCCGGAGTGCCTCGTTCATCGCCGCCACCGGCGCGTCTCGTCCCGTCCAGTGCTCGAATGCCTCGACGCCCTGATAGAGGAGCATCCACGCGCCGTCGACGGTCCTCGCGCCGGCGTCACCGGCCTCGCGCAGTAGTCGCGTCTCGGTGGGCGTGTAGACCGCATCGAGCACCACGAGGTCGGCGTGCAGGGCCTCTGTGGGAACGGGCGAACGGTCCTCCTCCATCCCGACGCTGGTGGCGTTGACCAGCAGGTCGGCCCTCGGGACCAACTCCGGCAGTGCGTCGAGTGAGTGTGCCTCGGCGCCCGCCGCCCCCTCGGTGTCGGTGACGCTGGCGGCCAGGTTCTGGGCTCTCTGTACTGTTCGGTTCGCGATGTCGACCGGTATCCCCTCGTCGGCGAGCGCGAACGCCGCCGCACGGCCCGCACCGCCCGCGCCGACGACCACCGCCCGCCCCGCCAGCGCGACGTCGTGGTGGTCGAGCGCGCGTAGCAGTCCCGTCGCGTCGGTGTTGTGTCCCGTCGGCGGCACGGTGTCGAAGTCGATACTGTTGACGGCGCCGATTCGCGAGGCCAGCGGGTCCGGGTCGACGGCGTCGAGCACGTCCCGTTTGAACGGAATCGTCACGTTGAGTCCAGACACGCCCAGCGTCGCCGCACTCTCGACGGCGCGTGCGCCGCTGTCGGTCGGCGGTTCGAAGGTCACGTAACGCGCGTCGATGCCGAGTGCCTCGTATCCAGCCTCGTGCATCGGGGGTGAGAGCGAGTGGCCGACGGGGTTCCCGATGAGTCCGTAGACGTCCATAGCGGTGTCTCCCCGGGCGAGAATCATAAGTCCACGCTCTCGGCACGGAGTGGTGACCACACACGACAGCCGACAGCGGACCCCGGCGTGTTCGACACTCGCGGTGCCCGGGGTAGTTCTCGCCGTTCGGGCAGTTATGACACCGCCGAGGAACCCCGAGAGGGCAGTGTTGGTGTCCACGGCCAGCGGCCTACCGCTTTGCCAGTCGTTGTGTGACGTCCGGCTCGATTCTTTCGGCGAACTCTTCGACATCTTCGTCTGTGAGTTCGCCCCCCGGTTCAGGCGAAAACACACAGTAACAGAAGGTATATTCACCGTCCAGAGCCAACAAAATACAGTATGCCCACAATCGAGTACGAGGGCGAGAAAATCGAGTGTGAAGAGGGCGCCAACCTCCGCGGAGCGATACTCGGTGCCGGAGAGGAGGCCCACAACGGGCCACGCGCCCTCTCCTGTCAGGGGAACGGAATCTGTGGGACCTGCGCCGTCGAAATCGAAGACGGCGACGCGGGAGAGCCATCTGCACAGGAACGTCTCCGCCTGGGTGCGCCGCCGCACAACTTCGCGGTCGGACTCAGACTGGCCTGTCAGGTCGAGGTGACCGAGGACCTCGAGATAAGCAAACGCGACGGTCTCTACGGGACGCTGTAGCTCCAGAACGTGGACTCGAAGAGCCGGGGTGGGCGACAGACAGGCCGGACGGAGAGACGATGACACCCGAGACGAACCGACTGCCGGCAGAACACCTCTCACAGTTGGCCACGCGGGTCGACGAGGTGCTGGCCTGCTACGGGTACGAGATGCGACCGGCAATCGAGGCCATCGACGCCGCTGTCGCCGGCTACGGCGGTCTGTTCGACCCACAGACGACCGACAGTGAACTCCACGCGGCACTCGACGAGATACTCGAGACGGAGCCCCGACCACCACGACACCCCGAGGTGACCGCCGGCGTGGAGGTGGTCCTCTACGTCGACGGCAGTTCCCGTGGCAACCCCGGTCCCGCCGGCGCCGGTGCGGTGGTTCGGGCGGCCGGTGAACCGCTCGCACGACTCGGCCGTCCGGTCGGCTCACAGACCGGGAACAACACCGCAGAGTACGCTGCGCTCCACCTCGGACTCGACGCGGTCACCACGCGGTACGAGCCAGCGTCGGTCGAGGTCCGTATCGACTCGATGACCGTCGTCGACGCCATCTGGGGAACCGCGACCCCGCAGAGACCGTACGGTGTCGCGATTGGTGACAGACTGTCGGCACTCCCCGCACACGAGTGGACACACCTGGCCGACAGCGACCCCAACCCGGCCGACGCCAGAGCCACGGTCGGTGCCGATATCGCGGCGCTCGGCCCGGGGTGAGAACCGGCCGGACGTGTCCGTTTTTACCTCCCAGCACGTACACCACGGCAGTCGATGAACCACGTCCCCGACGACGTCGTCGACGCGCTCGACAGCTACGGGGAGCGCCTTCTCGCGGGGACCCCACAGCGCGTGTCGGGGCAACTCAGGGCCGACCTCCGGATTCGTATCGACCCGCCAGACGGCGTGACTGCGCTGTGCCGGTACGAGACCGAACACACACAGACGCCGACAGTGCTCCGTGACCGCGGGGCGTTCGTGGAGACAGTCCTCGACAGCGTCGACGACAGACTCGTCTCCTGGGGTATCGTCCCCCCGGAGGCGTACGCGTACGCCCGAACGGTCGACGGAACACACCACTACGAGGGAACACTCCGACTCACCACGACGAGTCGGTGACGGGCACGGGCGTCGACCTCACCGGTGTCGTTCCTCCCGCCACCGGAGGGAGTTTCCGTTCAACCGCTCGACCAGCGGCCGTCCGACTGTGAGCATATCCGTCGCAATCTCGACCGCCGTCTCGAGTTCCGTCGGTGACATGTGCTCGTATGCCGGCCGCCCGTCGACGTGGTCGTACCACTCGTCTCCGAACGTGTTGTCGAGAACGATTCGCGCGAAACAGTGGTCGTCCTGGACCGGCCAGTCACTGTTCTGTGCCGCGTCGGGAAGTTCCTCGGTGACGACTCTCTGGTATCGCTCGCGCAGTCGCGTGATGTCCGTGCCGTCGAGAGTGTGTTGTGCCATCTCACTGCTTCTGGATACCGGGACCGGGCCGGTGTCGACCCGCGCTCAGTTCTCGGTAATCTCTTCTACGAGCTGTTTCCCCACCGACCGTCTCCCGCCGTCGGTTAGCTCAAGAATGTACATACTTCCGACATCCTCGTACTCCCCGACCTCGAGTTCCGTCTCGTCGCCGTCGGTGAGCACGTGCGGTTGGGCGAAATGCACTGTGAACGTCATTGTCGGCTCTACGGTGGCCAGACGGGAAACGCTTTCTGACAGTGTGGACAGATTATCGCCCGGAACAGGAGTCCGTCCTCGGCCTGCTCCGGGTCGAACGACTCCCCACAGGCCGGACACGTCGCACTCGACACACCCGGAGACAGGGGCCGTGTCCTGGAAAGGGCTCCGACCAGAGAGACAGGTCAGGCAGTCTCGACCAAGTCGACGACAGTCTCCCCGTCGACGACGAGATTGTACGCCTCCTCGTCGTCGTTCCACAGCACGAGCACGTTCTCGAAGCGCAGCAGGTCGCCGTAGTCGGACCGCTCGAGGTCGTTGTTCAGCGTCGAGGGTCTGGTCAGGACGGCGAAGTGGTCGACCTGCTGGCTCCCGTCCCCAACCAAGAAGAGCGCGTTCTCCCCCTCCGAGAGGTCGGGACTCAGTTTGACCGCGACGCAGTCGACGCGGTCGGTGACGTGGCGTTCGGTCTCTGCCAGTTTGGCGACCTGACCCCGGTCCGGGCGGGTGTCCAGTGCCCGCGTGCCGTCGGTCACCAGCACCGAGTAGGCGTACTGCACGTCGACGTTGACGAACTCGCCGTCGCCCGGTTCGCGCTCTGCCGGCCTCCCGACGTTGCTCACGTTCTCTGCCTGTGCTGTCAGTTCGACCTCCGTCGCCCCCGAGTCTTCGGGTTCGTCACGGCGCGTGCGTTCGCTGTCAGTCCGCTCGCCCTCGTCGAGACGGCGCTGGAACGCGGGCACGGCGAGTGGGGGTCTGCGGTCGAACGACCACGACGCACTTTCGGCTCTCTCGTGGGGCCACAACCGCACCGTCGGCGCGTACACCGTCGCCTCCGTCTCCCGCTCGACGCCGCGCTCGATTTCGCGGAGTCCGATTGCTGTCTCCCGGTCTGCCGGCGCGAGCGCCAGCACCGTCCCCGCTGGCGCGAGCGCACCGAGCAGTCGTCTGACCTCCGTGACCGGCGCCTCGAGTTCCGAGAGCACGTTCGCAAACACGACCAGGTCGTAGTTCCCGGTCGGTTCGAACGCCTCGACCGGCTCGTCGTGGACCGTCGGGTGGAAGTTCCGGCCCGTCTCCGCGAGCAGCGACTCGAGTACCGTCGCCGCCTCGCCGGGTTCGACCGCGTGGTACTCCACGAGTGTCCCCTCCGGAACCAGCCGGTCGATGCCAAGCGCCGGCCCGCCAACACCGGCCCCGACATCGAGCACCCGGAGGTCGGCCGGCAGTCGGTCGCTGGCCGCCAGGTCCGCGAGGACGTGCTGGCTCGCCGCGAACGACTGTGGCAGGTGATACACCGCGTAGCCAAGCGCCGTCACCTCGTCGTAGGTGACCGTCCCGCCGGCGAGGTACTGGCGCTTGAAGTCCCGGACGACCGCACGCAGGCGCGCACCGGACTCGCCGTCCGGCCATGCTGGCCCGAACCGCTCGACCAGCAGTTCCTCGACTGCCCGGGACAGGTCCGCCGGCAACGCGTCGACACCGTCGAACTCGACCTCGAGTGACCCCTCTGGCGCGGGTTCGAACCGGCCGTCCTCGCGCTCGAGGAGTCCGAGGTCGGCCGCCTCCTCGCGCAGCACCTGCCGGACCGCCGCCGGGTGTGGCTGGCCCTCGACGTACTCGCAGAGTTCCTCCGGGTCGACCGGGCGGACCTGCCGGAGGTAGTTCGCGCTGTCGCGGATAGTCGAGCGCTGGTCGTCGTTCATCTGTCCTCGCTCGCGTGTTCGTACAGCCGCCTGAACCCCTCGGTGTCGGCCGCCGCCAGCTGCGCCGCGGCGGTCGCGACGTCGTCTGCGCCGTCGAAGGCGGCCTGGATGTCGGCGTAGACGCGGCCGTCGCCGTCGGTCACCTGTCCGACGAGGTCGGTGAGGGCCGCCGAAATCGGCGTGTGGAACCGCTCTGGAACGCCCTCTGTCGCGAGTGCGAACGCCAGCACGGCCGCGTGGGCCCGCGCCTGGACGGTCTCCATCGCGCGGTCGTGTTCGGCGGGCGTGGTCTCGAAGACGGTGTTACCGCGCCCCTCGAGTGCCGTGACCACGGTATCGACGACCGGGCCGCGCCGGTCGAACACCGCCGGCACGTTACCCGGTTCGTTTGCCGGCGCGAACAGCGGGTGGAGGCTGGCGCGCTCGCAGTCGGGAACGTGTCGGGACATCGCTGCCACCGGCGCCCGCATCGTTCCGGTGACGTCGACCACCGCCTCGCGTGCACGCGGGCCGTGTTCTGTGATTGCCCGCTCGGCGGCGGGAATCGGCACCGCGATACAGACCAACTCGATAGACTCCCGCCCGCCGCTCGCAACCTCGCCGCCGACTGTCCTCGCCGCATCGCCGGCGGCCTCCGGGTCGGCGTCGAGAAAAAACAGGTCCACGGACTCGGGGGCGTCCTCGCGGAGCGCGCGACCCAGCCAGCGCCCCATCGCGCCGGCCCCGACGACGAGTGTCTCCATCACTCGTGGGTTGCCACGCTCGGGGTAAAAACAGTTCGATGGGGTGGACGAACCGAACCGGTCGGTACATCTGTCAGGAGCGGCTACACCCGGCCAGATGGGAGGGACCGTCTCCGACGACGCGGTTGCCGACTCCGAGAGCGACGGGCGCTGGCTCTCGCCACAGGACACCGAACCGCTGTTCCAGGTTGGCGACCTCGAAGCCCGAACCGAGGCGGTCGTCCACGTCGTCGTCGTGGCGCTCACCGCGTTGCTCGTGCCGGGTCTGGCGTTGCTCGCCGTGCTGGAACCGCTGTCCGTGGTCGAGGTCACCGACGACGCCACACCCGTGCTGTTCACGGGGGTCCAGACGGTCGTCAACTTCGTCGCACTCGGTGCAGTGGGGATGGCGTATCTCTACTGGCGCAGAGACCACTCGCTCGTCGGTCTGCGCCGGCCCACGCGCCGGGACGGAGCCATCGTCGTCGTCGGCTTCGTCGGTTTCGTCGGCGCCATGTTCCTGCTCGAAGCAGTGATAGACCTGCTCGGACTCGAGTTGGCCGAGAACGTCGCAATCGCGGAGGGCGAGTCCAACCCCGAGGTGTTCCTGTTGTTCATCCCGCTCCAGTTCCTGTTCGTCGCTCCGGCAGAGGAACTGCTGTTCCGGGGTGTCATCCAGGGACTGCTCCGCCGGGCGTACGGCATCGTCCCCGGTATCGCCCTGGCGGGGCTGGTGTTCGCGGCCTTTCACGTCCCCGCGCTGGTCGGCACGACGGGGCTGGTGCCGACGCTCGCAATCCTCTTCGTGACCGGCGGTCTCCTCGGCGCGCTCTACGAGTACACCGGGACACTGGTCGTTCCAATCGTCGTCCACGCGCTCTGGAACGCGACCGTGTTCGGGTTCCAGTACGTCCAGGCCGCCGGAACCCCGCTGTCTGTCTGACCACCGGCGACCCCGCGAACGCCGGCGAGAACGGGGCGTCTGTCGGTGTGTTTTTTACTCTGCTCGACAACTGACGGGCGTGAGTGACCAGTCGCCGTTTCTCAGGTACTTCCTCCCCCGAGTGGGGTTCGTCGCCGGCGTGACCGGGACGCTCATGGGCTATCTCTCCGTGCTCGCGCTGGTCGTGACCGTCGACGACGACTACGTCTCACAGCACCTCCTCTCGGAGGTCGGACAACTGCTCTACAGCGCGATGTTCGTCGAGATGCAGCGCCCACGACCGGGGGGACCCGACAGTGCCGCGAGTGTCGCGGGCTACGACGGCACCTACAACGCCCTCACCGACCCGGAACTCTCGGGGATATTCACGCTCCCGACGGTGGTCTACCACGCGATTCCGGTCGTCGCCTTTCTGCTGGCCGGGGTCGTACTCGCCCGGTTGGCAGGCGCCAGAACGCCCCGTGCCGGCGCGTTCGTCGGCCTGTCGCTCGTTCCCGGGACGCTGTTGGTCGCGATGCTCGGTACGCTGTTGTTTGCCAGCCCCATCGGTCGACCCGCGTTCTTTCAGACGGTCCTGGTCGGGGGACTGGTGTACCCCGGCGCGCTCGGCGCACTCGGTGGTGTGGCCGGGTCTGTGCTGCAAGCCCGGTGACCGCGGCAGTGGGATGGTCTCTGTCGAGTCGACGGACACCCAGCAAGAGCCAGGTCAGTCGCCGGCGGCGGCCGCCTCGTCGCTGGTGGTTGCTTCGGCGGTGATACCCTGCTCGTCGAGCGCCTCGACGAGCAGTTCCGAGACGTCGACGATTTCGATATCCTCCTCGTAGCCGCCGGTCTTGCGGCCGTCCTCGTACATCGTCATACACATCGGGCAGGCGACGACGAACTTCTCGACGGCGCCGCCGGCCTCGGTGTCTTCGAGCGCCTCCCGGAGGCGTTCCTCGCTTGGTTTCTCGTCTTGTTCGTTGTCGAGCCAGAGACCGCCGCCGCCGCCGCCACAGCAGTAGGAGTCCGCACGATTTCGGGGCATCTCGTGGAGGTCACAGCCCGTCGCCCGGACCAGTTCACGCGGGGCCTCGTACTCGTCGTTGAACCGCCCGAGGTGACAGGGGTCGTGGTAGGTCACCGTGTAGTCGAGTTCGGTCCCGCTCAGTCCGAGACGGCCCTCTTCGACGATGTTCTCGATGGCCTGTGTCCAGTGGAGCACGTCCACCTCGCCGTCCTCGTTCCAGAACTCCTCGTAGTCGAAGGGCATCATCGGGTCGTCGGCGAACTCCTCGAAGTCCACCTCCGGATACTCGTTTTTGAACGTGTTGTACGAGTGCGGGTCGGTGCAAATTATCTTCTCGAAGTCACACTCCTCGAAGGTCTCGACGTGGTGGCCCGCGAGTTCGAGATAGAGGAACTCCTCGCCGATGCGCCGGATGTCGTTGCCGTCGTACTTCTCGTCCTCGAAGAGGATGCCGAAGCTGACGTCGGCCTCCGCGAGGATGCGCGCCAGCGAGCGGGCGACTTTCTTGTTGCGGTCGTCGTAGGAGGGGTAGTCACCGACGTACCAGAGATAGTCGACCTGCTCGTCGCGGGCGTCGGTAATCTCGAACTCGAGGTCGTCGGTCCAGTCGGCCC
>CAZHPM010000039.1:4903-20093 GCA_964534485.1 uncultured Halobacteriales archaeon | reverse complement strand
AAGTCGTCGGTCTTGCGCACCTCGTCGTAGATGGTGTAGTCGGGCCGGACCATCAGCAACGAGTCCGCGGTTTTCTCCATCTCGCCGTCGAGGGCAGTGTACTGCGTGATCTCCGGGCCAACCTGCAGGTCGCGGGGTTTCTCCATCGTCTTGACCACAAACGACGAGTCCTCTAGAAACTCGGCGACGGCTTGCGCGAACGTCGATTTGCCGGCGCCGGGCGACCCGGAGATGAGAACCCCCCGCTGGCGCTCTGTCAGTCGCTCGCGGAGCGCGTCGGCGTGTTCGTAGTCGTCGAGTTCGGTCTTGACAATCGGCCGGACGGCCGTGATCTCCAGTCCGTCGCTGAACGGCGGCCGTGCGATTGCGATACGGTACGTCTGGAACTGGACGATGGTCATCCCCGGTTCGTCGAGTTCGACGAAACCGTCGGCGTGTGTGCGCGCGCCCTCGACGATGTCCGCGGCGTACTCGCCGAGTTCACCCTCGGTGAGGGCTGTCTCCTCGATTGGTTCGTAGCGCATCTCGCCGAGTGCGCCGCGTTTCGCCATCGGCGGTGTGCCGGTTTTCAGGTGGACACTCATCGTCTCCTCGTCGAACAACTCCTCGATAGCGAGTGCCGTCACCTCGCGGGTGAGTGGGTCCAGCTCCAACACCTCGAGTCCCTGTGCCCGTGCAACCTCTGCCTGGACGTCGTCGCTCGTCACCAGCGTCGCGTTGCGCTCGACGGCGACGTCCCTGATGAGTGCGTCGATTTCGCCGGCCGAGGCCCCGCGCCGTTCACCACGCTCGGCCCGTCGGCCGACGTACTCGAGTGTAATCTCGTCGGTCTCCGACAGGTCAATCAGTCGCTCGAGTTCCGCGAGACCCTCCCAACCGGTTTCGTCGTTGTTGTTTGCCTGCGCCTCGAGTTCGCCGACGACTGCCTCGGGAACAACAACCGCCGCGTCCGCGAACTCGCCACCCTCGACGCGCTCGGAAATCCGACCGTCGACGATGACGCTCGTGTCCGGGACTATCTCCATACCCGTTCTTAGGCGAGCAACGGTATATACCGCGTGGTCTCTCAGTGCCCGCTCGCGGGGCGTTCGAGCGCCCAACGGCCGACCGTGCGGTCGTCGGTGTCGACTGGTTCAGGAGGGTGTCAGGTCGAAGTGCTCGGCGGCGGTTCGCATATCCTTGTCGCCGCGGCCACAGAGGTTGACCAGAATCGTGTCGTGTTCGCCCGTCTCGGCGAGTTCGATGGCGAGTGCGATTGCGTGGCTGGGTTCGAACGCGGGGATGATACCTTCGGTCTCGCTGAACTCGCGAAAGGCCGCCAGCGCCTCCTCGTCGGTTATCGCACGGTACTGTGCGCGCCCGCTGGCCTGCATCGCGGCGTGTTCTGGCCCGACTGACGGGTAGTCCAGTCCGGCACTGACCGAGTGGTTCTCGGTGGTGTCGTCGATTACTTTTGTTCGCATACCCTGGAAAATCTCGACTTCGTCGCTGGCCGACAGCGGCGCGGAGTGTCGTCCCGAGTCGACACCCTTCCCGCCGGGTTCGGCCCCGTACAGTGCGACCTCTTCGTCGTCTTTGAACGCGCTGAACAGGCCAATCGAGTTCGACCCACCGCCGACACAGGCCACGCAGGCGTCTGGCAGGTCGCCGTGTATCTCCTGAATCTGGTCGCGGGCCTCGCGGCCGATAACCGACTGGAACTCCCGGACAATCCGCGGGAACGGGTCCGGGCCGACGGCACTGCCCACGAGGTAGTGTGTCTCCTCGGTGTTCTCGACGAGGTCCGCAAGCGCCGCGTCGACGGCCTCTGCGAGTCCCTCGTTGCCCCGTGTGACCTCGCGCACCTCCGCACCCAGCAGCCGCATCCGGAAGACGTTCATCTCCTGGCGCTGGATGTCGTTGCGCCCCATGTAGACCGTCGTGTCGAGGTCGAGCAACGCCCCGACCATCGCCGTCGCCGCTCCGTGCTGTCCCGCGCCGGTCTCTGCGATGATGCGGCTCTTGCCGGCCTGCTTCGCGAGCAGTCCCTGCCCGAGCGTGTTGTTCAGTTTGTGCGCGCCACCGTGGAGCAGGTCCTCGTGTTTGAAGTAGATGTTCGCGTCGTAGCGCTCGCTCAGTGTCTCCGCGTGGAATATCGGCGTCGGTCGCCCACCGTACTGTGCCAGCAACTGCTCGTATCGCTCCTGGAACTGTGGTGACTCGATTGCCTCCTCGAACCCCGTGGCCAGCTGTGCGAGTGGCTCCTCCAGTGGTTCGGGAACGTGTCGACCCCCGAACTCGTCGAAGCTCTGGTCTGATGCCATACCACCTGTACGGTGAGCCAGGGTAAAAAACGGCAGTGTTGCTCGCGCCCGTCGGGGAGCGAGACACTCACGGAGGCGTGGCGACCGGGGTTCAACACCGGACCGACGCCGCAACCTCCACCAGCGTCGCGCGCGAGAGTGGGCCTCTGACCGACTGTGTCGTCTCGTCACACGACCACCGGACCAGATTCTGTCTGGGGAGTTGCGTGTAACGCCCGGTTCGGTTGCCGATTTCGACCCGTTTTGCGCCGTCGTCGACCGGTCTGTCGAACCTGATACGGTCCTGCCGCGACACGGTCAGCGTGGCAACGTCACTGGCGTACGCGAGGATGATGTACTCACTGCTGTTGGCCTGGATACGCCGGGTCTGCTCGAGTTCGAACTCGTCTGGTAGTTCGGGGTCTGGCAGGCGCAGGTCGGTGGCGGCGGCCAGTTGCTCGCGGGTATCGTAGCGCTCGACGGCCGTACTGGCTCTGTCGACAGTCGCGCCCTCCGGCGGCGTGAACTCGAACAGACCGTCGGGAATCTCCGGATCGAACGTGACGTTGCGCAGCCGATACGACGATGTCGTTTGGGTTCCGTCGATTGTGACGTTGCTCGTCGACCGGAGGAGCACGTACCACTCCGTGTCCAGGTAGTACGTCCAGCGTCCCCGCGTGCCGGAGTCGCCTGCCGACTCGACGGCGAGTACGTGTGCCTCCCGCTGACCGACCGCCTCGGTGCCCTCGTAGGTGGCCGTCGTCGAGATGTTGAGACCGGTCGAGTCCTGTTGACCGCCGGTCCCCACACCCGGCGTGAACGGAACAATCGGGAACGCGGGCGTACTCGACTCCTCGCTGTCGTCGGTCTGTATCCGGTTGACCAGGCGACGAATCTGGCGGCGCTGGCCGGCCTCTCCCCTCGTCTCCGCCACGAAGACCCTGTTCGCACTCTCGTCGTAGTTCCACCTGACAGTGCCATTCGAGACGACAGTCCGTTCGCCGGAACCGCTCGTCGACTGTACTGTCCGGTAGCTCTCGCCGGTTCCGGGACGGGTGGTGATAGTGCCCGTGATGCGCTGTCTCTCCGTCCGGTTTGTCGAGGCGGTGAACACGAACGTGGCGTTGTAGGCGTCGAGTGAGTCGTAGGTCTCGGCGATTTCGTCGCTCTCGGGGAGTCTCTCGTCGTCGGCGAGCAGGTCACTGCACCCGGCGAGCAACACGACTGCACAGAGCAGGGAGACGGCGAGCACGTGCCGACTCGACAGTCGGTGTCGAACTGGAGGCATGGTTCGTGGTCGTTGCTGCGAGTTCGGCTGTCTCGGTTCGTGGTTCGACGTATCGACGGTTAACTCTGTATATCGACACACACTGCCACGACTCGTCTGTTCGCCCGCGCCCCCGGGAGACGCTCACTGCGTGTCAGCAGTCGACAGACTCCGCGATATCCACCAGCGTCTCGCGGGGAAGCGGACCGGTGACGAACTGCGTGGTCTCCGCACACTGCCACCGGACTTGCTTCTGCCTGGGGAACTCCCTGTACGTTCCGGTCCGGTCGCCGACCGCGATTTCCTCCTCGTTCTCGCCGAGTGGGCCCTCGAACGTGGTGTTCCGTCTCGACACCGACAGCGTGGCCAGGTCGCTCGCGTACTCCAGACGGACGTTCTCCGTTTGGTTCCTGAGAAGTCGCCGTGCCTCCTCGAACTCGAACCCCTCGGGAACGTCCGGTTCCGGAACCTGCAGGCCGGTGTCGGCGGCCAGTTGCTCGCGGCTCTCGTAGCGGTCGACCCCACGGTCGGAGCTGTCGATGACAGTCGCGTTCTCCGGTGGCGTGAACTCGAACCTGTCCTCGGACACCTCCGGATTGAACGTGATATCTCGCAGTCTAAACGTCGTGTTCGTCCAGTTCCCGTCGAGTGTCACGTTCGAGGTCACCCGGAGGAGCACGTACCACTCGGTATCGAGGTGGTACGTCCAGCGTCCCCGGGTCCGGGTCCCGGTCGACTCGAGTGTGAGCACGTGTGCCTGCCTGTCACCGACCGTCTCGGTGCCCTCGTACGTGGCCGCCGTCGAGATGTTGGGTCCGCTGTCGGACGGCTGTTCGCCCCCGACCCCCGCACCCGGTGCGAGCGGAACAATCGGGAGCACAGGCACGCCGGTGTCGTTGCTCTCGTCCATCTTGATTCTGTTGACGATGCGCCGGAGGTGGCGACGCCGGTCGTCCTCCCGGTGTGGTTCGCTCCGAACGACCCGGTTTGCGGTCTCGTTGTACGCCCACGAGACAGTTCCGTTCGAGACGACGACCCGCTCGCCGGGTCGGGTCGTCGACTGCACCGTCTGGTACCCCTCGTCGGTTCCGGGGCGGAAGATGACCTCACCCTCGATGCGCCGTTGCTCTCCTGTTCCGTTCGACGAGGTGAGGACGTACGTGGCGCTGTAGGCGTCGAGTGACTCGTAGGTGTCGGCAATCTCGTCGCTCTCTGGGAGCGTCTGGCCGTCAGACAGTGCTCCACAGCCGGCCATCACGGCGAGGAGACAGAGCAAACAGACCGCGAGCGCCCGCCTGCCGGGCGAGCGAGGCGAGATGAGAGTGCGACGCATAGGTCCCGACAGTCAGTTACTCCGACTGCGCGCGCCACGCGCTACCGGCGGGTTGTCTCGGGCGAGCCGTTTCCGACCGCGGGCGCCGCTTAGACTGCCTCGGTAACTGCCTTTCCTCGAAGGTCTGGACCGGGGGAAGGTTCATACACTACCGTTCACCCCACCAGCAGTTTAATTCTATCCATCCGTGACACGCGCCGAGGGTCCCGGCGGCCGGCAGACGGAGTCGAGCCCCGAGAGACGCTCAACACTCGACCGACGCCGCGATACCGACCAACTGCTGTTTGGACAGCGGGCCACGGACGGTCTGTGAGGTGTCCGGACACTGCCACTGGATGCGGTTCTCTCCGATCAACGGCGTGAAAATACCGCTCCTGTTGTTTATTTCGACCGCCTGTTGAACCCCGACCGGCTCTCGGTCGAACACCGTGAGATTCTGTTTCGACACGGTCAGGACGGCGAGGTCACTCGCGTACCTGAGTGTCACCGCCTCGGTGTCTCCTCTGGCACGCACCACGTCGTCGGTGTCGAGTCTGAGTTCGCGCCGGGCCTCGTCGAGTTCGAACGTCGCCGGAACGTCGGGGTCGGGAACCTGCATATCGGCCGCGGCTACCAGTTGCTCGCGACTCTCGTAGCGCTGGCGCTGGATGTTGCTGCCGATATCGGTCACCTCCGCGTCTGCTGGGGGTGTGAAGTCGAACAGGCCGTCCGGAAGGTCGGGGTCGAACGTGACGTTGCGGAGTCGCTGTGACACCTCGAACGGTCCGTCCTCGGTGGTCAGACTGAACTCCGTCCCGAGGAGAACGAACCGTTCGGTATCCAGGTAGTACGTCCACTCCCAGGTCCGCTCGGTCTGTGTGTCGTTGGTCGACCCGAGAGCGATGACGTGTGCCTCGCGGCCGGAAACCGTCTGGGTGCCCTCGTACGTGGCCGTCGTCGAGATGTTGAGGTCGCTAGCGTCTGGCCCGACACCGCCCCCGACGCCCGGCACGAGCGGGATAATCGGGAACGCCGGCGTGGTCGACTCCTCGTCGTCGTTGATTCGAGCAACGACCCGCCGGACCTGTCGGTGCCGTTCCTGCCGTTGTGTGGTCGTGGTGAGACCCCGTCTGGCCGTCTGGGAGACCACGTCGTAGTTCCAGGTGGCACTCTCGTTCGAGACACTGATTGTCCGTGTTGACCCGTTACTGAACTGTGTTTCCTGGTATCTCTCGCTGGTCCCCGGGCGAATCACTATCTCACTGGTCACACGCTCTGTCTCGCCGTCGACTGTGGATACGTTCCTGACGTACGTGGCGTTGTAGGCGTCGAGTGACTCGTAGGTGTCGGCGATTTCGTCGCTCTCGGGGAGTCCCTCGTCGTCGGACAGCTCTCCACAGCCGGCCATCACGGCGAGGAGGGCAAACAGACAGACCGCCAGCAGCCGTCTGTCGAGTAGCCACCGCCTGTGAGAGTCACTCATTCTCTGCGAGAGTCGAGCGAATCAGTCACCGTCCCACTCCATGCGGCACGTTTCGTCACAAAAGTGTGCAGTTTCGACCTGGGCGTCCTCTATCCACGTGATGACACGGTGCTCCGAACTGTCGACGAGCGTCGCCCCGCACGTCGCACACTCCGGAGCGTCCTCCTCCGCGACGTTCTCGTTGAGGTCCGAGGTGGGGTCGACCATTCTGTACCGGGTTTCGACACGACGGTACTTAACTCCACACATCGACACTGCGGCCCCGTAGTACCCGAGATACTCGGGGCCGGTTCCGGGCACGGTTTACATCCTCACACGACTTGTGGGACCCATGGGGCCAAAGTATCTGCCGAGCGTAGGAAAGCTGTACGAGTGTTCAAACTGCCGGCGACGACTGAGCGACCCCGAGAGTCTGAACTGTGACCGGTGTGGAGGCGTACTCCGCAACATCACCCGCCCCCGGGACCTGTGACGTGTGGTCCCGTCTCGGGTGCCAGGCGGACCGCTACGTGTCACTGTCGGGCGTCCCGTCACTCTCGGCGTCGGGTGTCCCGTAGCCACCGCCGCCGGGCGTCTCGACGGTGACCGTCGTTCCGGCGTCGACGTCGAGGGTCAGTTTCGGCGCAACCTCCTCGCCGTCGACGAGATTCCGGCCGGGCGCGCCGTCCTCGCCGCCGGCGCGTCCCGCCGGCGCGTGCCGTCGCCGCTCGGTCAGCAGTGAGACGGTGGCGTCCCGCTGGAGCGTCACCGACCGGACGAGACCGTCACCGCCGTCGTGTTCGCCGCGTCCTCCGCTGTCCGTGCGGAGCGCGTACCGCCGGACGCGAAGCGGGTACTCGGTCTCCAGTGCCTCGACTGGCGTGTTGAGCGTGTTCGTCATCCCCACCTGCACGCCCGAGAGACCGTCGGTGCCGGCGTGTGCGCCCGCGCCGCCGCCGACCGTCTCGTAGTATGCGAACTCCGGTCCGCCGGCGATCAGGTTGTTCATCGTCCCCTGTCCCTGCGCCGGCACCCGCTCTGGCACCGCCTCGGCGAGCGCCGCGAACACCACGTCGACCACCCGCTGACTCGTCTCGACGTTACCCCCGACGACCGCCGCCGGCGGCGCGGGGTCGAGCACCGACCCCCCGGGCACGTCTACCGTCACCGGTTCGTAACAGCCCTGATTGGGCGGAATCTCCGGGTCTGTCACACAACGAACAACAAAGTAGACCGCGCTCCGTACGACCGCGGGTGGCGCGTTGAGGTTGCCCGCGACCTCTGGTGCACTCCCCGCGAAATCGACCGCGAGTGTTCCTCCGTCGACTGTCACCGTCACCTCGATGGGAATGTCGGTGTCCGTGACGCCGTCGCCCTCGAGAACGTCGCTGGCGGTGTACCTGCCGTCGGGAATCTCCGCGAGTTCTGACTCGACGCGCTCGCGGGAGTAGTCGACGACGGCATCGAAGGCCGCGAGCAGTCGGTCGCCGTGCTCGTCGAGCAACCCCTCGACGCGCTCGACACCGCGGTCGTTTGCCCCACGCTGTGCGCGCAGGTCCGCCCGCCGTTGTGCCGGATTGCGGACGTTGGCCAGCAACAGCGACTCGACGTCCTCCACGCGGTCGCCGCCCGCGACGTATCGTACCGGCGGTATCCGCAACCCCTCCTGGTGGATATCTCGCGCACCCGCGGGCATACTCCCGGCGGTCATGCCACCGACGTCGGCGTGGTGGGCCCGCGAGGCCGCGTAGCCGACGATTTCTCCGTCGCGGGCGACCGGCGAGACGAGTGTCACGTCGGGCAGATGTGTCCCGCCAGCAAAGGGGTCGTTGAGGGCGAACACGTCTCTCGGGCGTGGGTTTCGCGCCCGGACAGCGTCGACCGCTCCGGGCATCGCGCCCAGGTGGACCGGGATGTGCTCGGCCTGCGCGACCAGTCGGCCGTCGGCGTCGAACAGCGCCGTCGAGCAGTCCCGTCGCTCGGTGATGTTTGGCGAGTACGCACCCCGGACCAGCACCGCGCCCATCTCCTCGGCGACGCTCTCCAGTTGCGTGCGCAGAATCTCCAGTTCGACCGCGTCGAAGTCGGTCATCCCGTCACCTCCAGTGTCAGTGTGCCGCTGTCGTCGACCCGCACCCGCCACGCTGGCGGCACGACGACGGTGCTCTCGCCACCCTCGACCACTACCGGCCCGTCGATGGTCGTCCCCGCGGGCAGGCGCCCGTGGTCGTACACCGGCGTCTCCCGAAACTCGCTCTCGAAGGAAACAGGCCGGTATCCCGTCGGAGCGTCTGTGCTACCCTCGTGTGATATATCCGGCCGGGTGTCGGGGACGGCGACGGTCACCCGGAGCGTGACGAGTTCGACGGGGTCGTCGAGCCGGTAGCCCCGGATTCGCTCGTGGGTAGCGTGGAAGCGCTCGGCGAGCGCGTCGGGGTCGGCGGTTTCGACGTCGACGGAGAGTTCGTGGCTCTGTCCCTCGTAGCGCAGGTCTGCGCGCCGCGTGACTGTCGCGCGCCCGGGGTCGGTCGTCTCGGCGAGTGCTCGTTCTGTCAGTGTCTCGTACTGCTCTCCGAGAGACGCTCGCTGGGCGCCGTCGAGGGTCGTGTGGTCGGTCCGTGAGGCGTCGTGGCGTTCATCGGCGGCCAGCAGGCCGAGCGCGGAGAGGACGCCACTCGCTCGCGGGACACGCACCGTCTCGACGCCCAGACGGTCGGCGAGCGCGGCGGCGTGCATCGGTCCGGCACCGCCAAACGCGACCAGCGCGAACCGGCGGGGGTCGTGCCCACGTTCGAGTGTCACCCGGCGGATGGCGCGGGTCATCGCCGCGTTGGCCACACGGTAGACCCCCCGCGCCGCCTCGACCGGACCGGCGAGTCCGGCCTCGCTCGCGAGGTCCGCCAGCGCCGTCTCGGCGGCGTCGGCGTCGAGTTCCAGTCCCTCGCCGAGTGTCGTCTCCGGGCCGAGGTAGCCACAGACCAGTGCCGCGTCCGTGACGGTCGGTGCCTCGCCGCCCCGTCCGTAGCAGACCGGTCCCGGCCGGGCGCCCGCCGAGCGGGGGCCGACACGGAGTGCGCCGCCGGCGTCGACCCGCGCGACCGACCCGCCGCCCGCGCCGACGGTCTCGATGTCGACCATCGGGAGATGAACCGGGTGGCCGCCGACGGTCGCGGTCGTTGTTCGTTCGATATCGCCGCCACGGACGAGGCCCACGTCGGTCGAGGTCCCGCCCATGTCCACTGTCACGACCCCGTCGTCGCTCTCGTCCTCGAACAGCGTGGCTCCGACGACGCCGGCCGCTGGCCCCGAGAGAACCGTCGTCGCGGCGCCCGCCCGGACCGTCGAGACCGGAGCGACACCACCGTTTGACTGCATAATCCCCGGTTCGGGCACACCCCGGTCGCGGACACGGTCGACGAGACGGTCGAGATAGCCTTCGATAACGGGTGTCACGGCGGCGTCGACGACCGTCGTCGCGGTGCGCTCGTACTCGCGGAACTCGGGGAGTGTCTCGTGGGAGGCGACGACCACGCAGTCGCGGTTCTCGCGGATGTGTTCGGCGACCCGGCGCTCGTTCTCGGGGTGGGCGTACGCGTGCAACAGACAGACCGCGACGCTCTCGGTGCTGTCGTCGATTGCCTCGACGACGCGGTCGACGTCGCGTGGTTCGGTCTCGATTCGCTCCGGCGTGGCGCGCTCGGTGAGTTCGTGGCGGCGGTCCGGCGAAACGAGTGGGTCGGGTTTGCTCGCTGTGAGGTCGTACAGTGCGGGCCGGTCCTGCCGGCCGATTGCGAGCACGTCGCCAAAGCCCTCGGTCGTCACCAGCGCCGTCTGTGCGGTGTCACCCTCGAGCATCGCGTTCGTCGCGACGGTCATCGCGTGTCGGAACTGTTCGACGGAGTCCGGGTCGACGCCAGCGCGCTCGCAGGCCCGCTCGATGCCCGCGAGGACGCCGTCGCTCTGGTCGTCGGTCGTCGGCACCTTTGCCGTGGTGACGGCTCCGTCGACGACCAGAACCACGTCGGTGAACGTGCCGCCGACGTCGACGCCGACTCTGACCGCGCCGCTCATATCCGGTTTTGGGGTCGTAACAAAGTAAACCGTTGCCGTTGTGACACCGTTTGCGCCGGTATCTGCGTGAGTCGTTCTGGGCTGGTGTGGAAACTGTACTCGGAGCGGTCCCGCTCGCGCGCTACGTGGACTGTGACACCGAGTCCGTCACGTGGACAGTCACACACAGCGCCGTCGAGTGTCGGACTCGGCGTCTCGCGTGGGTCGAGTCACTCCCAGTCGGGTTCGTACTCGCCCTCGATTGGGGGGTCGGTGCTGACCCACTCGGCGCGTCCGGCACCGCTCGTGAGTGTCTCGGTCTCTCCGTTGGCGGTGTAGGTGACAGTCACGTCCGACAGCGAGCAGTGGGCGTTGTACCGCAGTGAGTCGTCGGGCACCAGGTAGGCGACGGTCTGCCAGCGGTCGTCGGGCGATTCGACGGTCGCCTCCAGTTCGACACCCTCGCCGGCGCCGCGAAAGCGCCAGTGACCCACCTCGTCGCGCACCACCTCGTTTGCCGACGGACTGACCGAGAGCACGTGTTTGAGCCGGTTCAGCGGGTACACCTCGCCGCCGACACGTAGTCCCAGCGAGAGTTTGTCGTCGATGCGCAGGGCCTCGAGTACGGCCGACTCGTTTTCGGCGAAGTCGTTGCACTGGACCCACGTCCAGTCCTCGGGTGGACTCAGCGACGAGACCGTGTGGCCCTGGTGACCCGGCGCGTCCCGGAGGTCGATGGTCCGGTCGCCGACGGTAACCTCGCCGGTCATGTACACCGACTCGTTGCGACTCCAGTGTTTGCCCGTGCCGACCGTCTTCGAGAGCAGGTCGGTCAGTTGCCGACTGCGCAGCGGTGTGAACGCGTACGTATCCGGCTCGTAAGAGAGGTCCCAGGCGACATCGTCGACACCGCCCGTCGCCGCCGACGAGGTGAGGGTGGCGTCGTCGACGACCAACTCGAAGGGGTCCCGTCCGGCCCGGACCTCGGAGAGTGGCACCGACCGCGAGACGAACGTCGAGGCGGCCGAATCGTCGGGGTCGGTCAGGGCGGCCCACAGTCGGCCCTCCTGGTGGCCGCTGGTCGTCGACAGGAGCGTGTACCGGTACCAGAACGCCGCCGACGCGTCGCGGGGACTCACGAGCGAGTACCACACCTCGCGGGCCGGTTCGCCGGTCGGAACCGGCCAGTCGTTGACCGGCTCGTTTGGATCGGGCTGCATAGAGAGAGTGTCCCGGCCACCGGCTTAGCTTCTGTGGTGTCCGGGCGAGACCGACAGTTTCAATCTACCGGGTAGCGTCTCGCCTCTATGCAGACGGCGCTCGTGACCGGCGCGGCGGGGTTCATCGGTTCCCACCTCGTCGAGGGTCTGCTCGACCGCGACTACCGCGTGCGCGGGTTCGACAACCTCTCGACGGGCAGTCGCGACAACCTCGCCGGCGTCTGGGAGCGCGACCGGTTCGCGTTCACCGAGGGTGACGTCCGCGACCGACGGGCCGTCGACGCGGCGGTAGACGGCGTCGACACCGTCTTTCACCTGGCGGCAGACACCTCCGTTCCGGGAAGTTTCGACGACCCTGCGCGAACAACGGCGGTCAACTGCACCGGGACGGCTACCGTCGTCGACGCGAGTGCCGGGACCGTCGAGTCGGTCGTGCTCGCCTCCTCTGCGGCGGTGTATGGCTCTGACACGCCGGTGCCGGTCGACGAGGACGCACCACTCGCCCCCGAATCGCCCTACGCCCTCTCGAAGCGATACGGCGAACGGCTCGTCTCGCAACTCGCCGGCACGGACGGGTTCGACGCCTCCGCGGTACGGTACTTCAACGTCTTCGGACCACGGCAGGACCCCGCTGGCTCGTACGCCGCGGTTATTCCGGCCTTTGTCGACCGACTGTTGGCGGACGAACCACCGGTAATCTTCGGTGACGGCGAGCAGACCCGTGACTTCGTCTACGTCACCGACGTCGTCGATGCCACCATCGCCGCCGCAGAGCGTGACTGTTCGGCCGTCGTGAACGTCGGCAGCGGTCGGCGGGTGACGGTCACCGAACTGGCAGAGCGGGTGATAGAGCTGTTCGACCGGTCACTCGACCCGGTGCACGAGCCACCGCGCGAGGGCGATATTCGCCACTCTGGAGCCGACATCTCGCGTGCACGCGAGCAGTTGGCGTACCAGCCGTCTGTGTCGCTCACCGAGGGACTGGACCAGACCGTCGACTCCTTCCGGTCGTAGCACGTCTCCGTGGGCCGGGAACAGACAGTCCGGCGACGGTCAGAGCACGCCTTCGGTCTCGAACACACCGCGCAGGTCCGCCATCGACTCTACGACGACGTCACAGGCTGGTTCGACCGCCGGCTTGGGGTCGAACCCGACAGCGAGTCCCGCGGCGTCGAGCATCGGGAGGTCGTTCGCGCCGTCGCCAACGGCGACGGTGTCGGTCATCGGTTCCTCGAGGGCACCCGTCAGTACGTCCAGCGCGTCGTCTTTCGTCCCCTCGACCAGTGGCCCCTCGACAGCACCCGTCAGTTCGCCGCCGGCGGCGGGCAGGCGGTTCGCAACCAGCGTGTCGACGTCGACGCCGGCGCGGTCGAGCGCCGCCCTGACACCGCGCTCGAAGCCACCGGTCAGAATCGCCGTCGTGACGCCGGCGTCGTCGAGCGCGGACAACACCTCTGTCGCACCCGGCCGGAGTCTGACCTGGTCGACGGCCGTCTCGGCGGCGGTCACCGACAGACCATCGAGCAGGCGGCACCGCTCACGGAGACTCTGTGCGTACCCGATTTCGTTGTTCATCGCCCGTGCGGTGATTGCTTCCATCTCGTCGGCGACACCGACCTGCCGACCCAGCAGGACAGTCATCTCCGAGTCAGAGAGCGTTCCGTCGAAGTCGAAGGCAGCGAGCATACCCGGGATTCGACGCCCCGCGGTTGAAAACCCCCGGTTTCGGCCGGCGTCGTCTCGGGGGCCACGCCCGGGAGGTGGTTCTGACCCGCAATCCCGTGCAAATGGGTGCAAACGTCTGAAATTGGCCGTCAACGGCGGCAACTCGGCGGGAGGGTTTACCCGGTTGAAGTGGGTGTAACTGCAAGGTGGGGGTATGTCACGAGCGGAAAAGACAGTGCTGTTCGCACTCGTGGTCGCAGTCGTCGCCGGGTCGATGCTCCCGGTTGGCGCGGCCGCAGTGCTCAGTGACCAGACAGCCACTCAGTCCAGTGCAGACAACCACTCCGCGAACGCTGTGAACGTCTCCGTCGACATCGGACAGCAGCTCTCGGTAGTCGTCTCGACGACGACCAGCGAGGTGCGGTCTGGGGCGTCCGAGGCCGGATTCACACAGCGACTCGAGAGCACCGGTCCAACCGAGCGCGCAGACGCCATCGCAGACCGGGCCGACGACCTCGGCGAGCGCGCGAGCGAGATTCGCGCCGACTACGAGGAGGCGACGACGGAGTACCAGAACGGCGAGAGCAACGCCCCGGAGTACGCACAGGAGATTGCCGTGCTGGCCTCGCAGGCCAACGACACCAACCAGAGTATCGCCGACCTCTCCGCCCGGGCCGACGAGCTTCCCGACGCCGAGCGCCGCGCGGTCGGCCTGACCGGTGCCGACCTCGCCGAACTCAACGAGACGCTCGACCCGCTGTTGACACAGACCACCAGCGGGATTCTCTCCCAGTACGTCGCCGCGAGCGCGGGCGAGATCGAGATTACCGCCAACGGCGGCGTCGAAATCGAGGTGACCAGCGAGGACGGGGAGAACGCACGACAGATCGAGCGGTCACGAGACGACGGAAACACCTCGTACGAGCTCTCACAGGCCGAGGCACTCGACACCGCACGCGGGGCCCTCTCGGACCAGTCGGGCGAGTGGATTACGACGAGTGTCACCACCGACGACGGAGCCTACGAGTTCGAGTTCGTCTACGACGGAAGCGCCGAAGGCGAAGCGGAGGTCTCCGTCGACGGTCAGACCGGCACCGTCTTCGAACTCGAAGAGGAAATCGAGTTCGAGGACGAGAACGAAACCGAAGACGAAAACGAGACTGAGAACGAACCGCCCGTCGACCCGCCCGAGAACGAGGACGAAGACGAGGACGAACCTGAAGACGACGAAAACGAGACTGAGAACGAACCGCCCGTCAGCCCGCCCGAGAACGAGGACGAGAACGAAACCGAAGACGAAAACGAGAGCGAGGTCGAAGCCGGCCGTCTCGCAATCCTCGTCACGGGCGGCGTACCCGGACCCGGTGAGAACGTGACCGTCGGGGTAACCGCAGCGGGCGATGCAGTCGCAGGGGCGACCATCACACTCGACGAGGAGCCCGTTGGAACGACCGACGAGAACGGCACTCTCGGCGTGACACTGCCCGACAGTGAGGAGGTCAAAGTCGAAGCAACCAGCGGAGAGGCAGAGGGTGAACTCGAGTTCGAGTTCGAGCGCGAGGACGAGAACGGGGACGACCGCGAACTCGGCGCAACGGCCGACATCGACAACGGAACTGTGACCGTGTCGGTGGTGCTCGGTGACAGTCCGGCAGCGGATGTCGACGTCACCGCGAACGGCAGGGTCGTCGGTTCGACCGACGCCAACGGGATGCTCTCGTTCCCGCTCCCGAACGAGGAAGAACTGGAAATCGAGGTCGAACAGAACGACCGTGAGGCCGAACTGGAGTACGACCTCGAGGACGAGGGCGAAGACGAGAACGAAACCGAGGCCCAACCGCCCGTCGAACCGCCCGAAAACGACGAAGACGAGGACGAAGACGAGAACGAAACCGAGGCCCAACCACCCGTCGAACCGCCCGAAAACGACGA
>CAZHPM010000039.1:0-4803 GCA_964534485.1 uncultured Halobacteriales archaeon | reverse complement strand
CCCGTCGAACCGCCCGAAAACGACGAGGAAGAGGACGAAGAGGAAGACGAGAACGAAACCGAGGCCGAACCGCCCGTCGAACCGCCCGAAAACGACGAAGACGAGAACGAAACCGAGGCCGAACCGCCCGTCGAACCACCCGAAAACGACGAGGAAGAGGACGAAGAGGAAGACGAGGGCGAAGAGGAGAACGAAACTGAAGCCGAACCGCCCGTCGAACCGCCCGAAAACGACGAGAAAGAGGACGAAGACGAGAACGAAACCGAGGACCAACCGCCAGTCGAACCGCCTGCCGGGCCGCCTGAAGACGACGAGGAGGACGGGGACGAAGACGAGACCGAGTCGAGAAGGTAGCTACGGAGAGAACAATGAGTAATACATCACAGCAGACACGAGTTCGAGCGAGCGCAGAGGAGGAACAGCACGAGGGCAGTTGTCCGGAGTGTGGAGGGGCACTCGTGCCGGACGCCGAGCACGGCGAGACAGTCTGTGGGGACTGTGGGCTGGTCGTCGAGGAGGAGGAGATCGACCCCGGACCCGAGTGGCGGAGTTTCGACAGCAGCGACCGCGACAACAAGTCTCGCGTCGGCGCTCCGACGACGAACCTGCGCCACGACAAGGGGTTGTCGACGAACATCGGCTGGCAGGACAGAGACGCGTACGGCAACACGCTCAGTTCGCGCCAGCGCGAGAAGATGCGCCGGTTGCGAACGTGGAACGAGCGGTTCCGCACCCGTGACTCGAAAGAGCGCAATCTCAAGCAGGCGCTGAGCGAAATCAACCGGATGGCCTCGGCACTCGGCCTGCCAGAGAACGTCCGCGAAACCGCGAGCGTCATCTACCGGCGCGCACTGGAGGCGGACCTGCTGCCGGGCCGTTCTATCGAGGGCGTCGCAACCGCGTCGCTGTACGCCGCGGCCCGCAACGCCGGAACCCCCCGGTCACTCGACGAGTTTAGCCGCGTCTCACGGGTCGAACGTGCGGAACTCACCCGCGCCTACCGGTACGTCATCCGCGAACTGAGTCTCGAGGTCGAACCGGCAGACCCGAAGAGCTACGTTCCGCGGTTCGTCTCGGAACTCGACGTCTCGAAGACGGCGTCCGGTGAAATCGAGCGACACGCGCGAGACATGCTCACCTCCGCGCGCGACCAGGGACTGCTCAGCGGCAAGTCGCCGGTCAGTCTCGCCGCCGCCGCAATCTACGCCGCGGCGATCCTCGCCAAGGAACCGGTCACACAGCAGAGAGTCGGTGATGTTGCGGACGTCTCCGAGGTAACAATCCGGAACCGGTACCGGGAACTGCTCGACCTCGTGGCCGACTTCGACGTCTGACCGTCTACTCCCGGTCGTCGTCGAGGAGTCGTCGTTTCAGCAGGTATCCGACACCGCCCAGTCCCGCGAGCGCGCTTCCGACGCCGAACCCGGGACCGGACCCGTCGCCGTTGCTCTCGTTGCTGTCACCGCTGTTGTTGCCGGTCGTCGTACCCCCGTCACCGTTGCTCGTGTTGCCGTCGCCGTTGCTGGTGTTCCCGTTGCTCTCGTTGTCCGTGTCGTCGTTGTCGCCACCGGGGTCGGTAGTGTCGTCTCCCTCGACGGTAATAGTCCCCTGGGTGCTCGCTCGCTGCCCACCCTCACCCGTGACGGTCAGTCTGACCAGCCGCGGTCCCGGCCGCTCGTAGGTGGTGTTCACCGTCGGTGTCGTTGTTACTCTGTCGACGGTTCCGTCGCCGTCGAAGTCCCAGCGGTAGTCGGTGACCGGGCCGGTCGACGCGCTGGCGTCGAACTCGACTGACTGGCCGGCCTCGCTCTGGTCGGGTGTCTCGAGGGCGACAGAGAGGGGCAGTTGGGCCGGGTCGACGCTGATCGATGCCGCCGTCTGTGCGGTCCGGTCGGTGCTGTCTGTAACCTCGAGAACGACGGTCCTCTCGCCGCTCTCGGCGTACGTGTGGGCTCTGGTGGGGGTCGCTGTCGTCGCCTCGAAGGAGCCGTCACCGTCGAAATCCCAGCGGTACTCGACGATATCACCCGTCGACTCCGTGGCGTCGAACCCGACCTGACGGCCGACTGTCGGTGTCGTTGGCGACCACTCGACTGCCGCAGACAGTTGGTCGTTCGCGCCGACAACGTCGACTGTCCCCTCGGCCCGGTCGGTCTGACCGCTGCCGTCGGTCACCTCGAGAACGACGGTCCTCGTGCCACCCTCGGTGTACGTGTGAGTCGTGGCCGATTCTGTTGTCGTCGCCTCGAAGGAGCCGTCGCCGTCGAAATCCCAGCGGTACTCCGCGATGTCGCCAGTCGACCCCGAGGCGTCGAACCTGACTGTCGCGCCGGCCTCGGGGGAGTCTGGCGTCCAGTCGACTGCCGCCGAGAGCTCCGTGCCGTTGTCTCCGGTGACTGTGACCTGGCCGATTGTCTGGTCTGTCTGTCCGGCACCGTCCGCGACTTCGAGCACGACGGTCTGTGTGCCGGAGTCGTCGTAGCTGTGTGTCGTGGTCGGAGTGGTCGTCACCGCGTCGACGACCGCGTCGCCGGTGAAATCCCAGCGGTACTCCGCGATGTCGCCCGTCGACCCCGAGGCGTCGAAGCCGACCTGCTCGTCCACGCCGGGCTCTGCTGGCGTCCAGTCGACCGCCGCCGAGAGGGCACCGTCGGACTCCTCGACGACGAACGAGTTCTCCGCGCGTGCCAGTTGCCCGTTGCTGTCCTCGACCTGCAGGAGCACCGTCTTCTCTCCCGGTTCGTCGTAGCTCTGTGTCGCGGTCGGCGTACTCGTTTGTTCGGAGAAGAAACTCTCGCCACCGGTGTCGAAGTCCCAGCGGTACTCGACGATGTCGCCAGACGACTCGCTGGCGTCGAAGGTGACAGTCTCGCCCACGTCTGGCCGGTCGGGAAGCCAGTCGAACGCCGCCCGAAGCGCCTCCTCGGGGGAGTCGACGACTACCGGGATACTGGTCTCGTCGGTCTGACCCGCGCTGTCCTCGACCTGGAGCGTAATCTGCCGCTCACCGGGTCGGTCGTACGTGTGAGTCGTCGTCGGCCCGGATGTCGTCTGGTCGAAGGAGTCGTCGCCGTCGAACTCCCAGCGGTACTCCACGACCGACCCGGTCGACCCGCTCGCATCGAGAGCGAGACTCTCTCCGGGCACCGGACGGGCGGGTGTCACGTCGAGGACGGCCTGTGGCTGTGGGACGAACTCCGTGACCTCGAGAGACTGTTCGCTCCGGGCGGTTCGCCCCTCGGTATCGGTTATCTCCACGCCGACGGTCCGCTCTCCCGGGTCCGGATACGTGTACTCGATAGTCGGAACTGTGGTGGTCGTTTCGGCTGTGCCGTCACCGTCGACGTCCCAGCGGTACTCCACGATCGACCCGGTCGACCCGCTGGCGTCGAGTGTGACCGTCTCGGTCGCCTCGACCGGCGACGGCGACAGTTCGAGTGTGGCCAGTGGAGGGCCTCCCGACCCGACGACGACACTCCCCGGTGCGGTCAGCGTGCTGTACCGTGTACCGTCGTTGGCGGCGATACTCCCGTCGTCGACGGTGACGGTGGTCTTGCCCGGGTTGTTCGCGCGAATCGTCGCCTCCGCAATCGCGATTTCGGGCGCACCCGGGTGTGTGTTGTCGAGTAACGCCGCCGACAGGCGCAGTGTCTGACCGTCGTCGAGAACCCGGGAACTGTCTAACGGCGTTCCCCGGGTCAGACTGTACCCCTCGATGGACGCGACCGACGCGTCCAGTTCGAGGCGGACGTCGCTAAACGCCTCGACACCCCCGCTGGCCCCCTGTAAGACGACCTCGACCGTCGCCGTCTCGTCGGGTTCGAGCACGACCTGTCGTGGTTCGACGGTCACGAGAGACGTCGTCTGTCCCCGCGCCGTCGACACGCTGGCGAGTCCCAGTGCCGCCACACCGAACCCCTGCAGCGCCTCACGTCGGTTCAGAGTCCATTCGCTCATCTGTTCTCACGCCGCATATATCTCCCCGGGTATATATGGACACTGCCTCCTCACCGAGACGGGACACCGAGAGCGGAGAGTGGTTCGGGTGGGTGTGTGCCGACGACGTCCGTGGCTACCGCGACGCCCGCCAGACCGACACTCCCGGCGGCGGGTTCCGGTCTCGGGGACGGCGGTCTATCCTCCGGCGTCGTGGGTCTGGAACCGCCGGGGTGGTGGGCGCGTCGACAGCGGTGTGGGAACGGACGGCCGGTCAGGTGTGTCGCTCGACTAGTTCGTCGGCGGCCCGTGTCCACTCCGTGTCGTCGTCGAAGTACCGCTCGGCGAGTGACTGCTCGGGCATCTCGCCGGTCGCCCGTTTCTCCTCGCCGTAGGTCGGCCGGTCCTGCTCGAAGAACCGTCCTGTCAGGACCTCACCGTCGTAGAGGCGGGTTTCGGCCTCGTACATCGCGTCGCCGGCCTCGCGGCGGTCGGTGGTGTCGAAGTCGAACTCCTCTGCATCCTGCACGTCGGTGTAGGGGACGTACTCTTTGGCGTCTTTGTTCCAGGTCGGACACTGCGTGAGGAAATCGACGTGCGCGAAGCCGTCGTGTTCGATTGCCTCGGCGACGATCTCCTGGGCCTGCCGGGGGTTGGTTGCGGCGGTGCGGGCGACGTAGGTCGCGCCGGCGGCCAGCGAGAGCGACAGCGGCCGAATCGGGGCCTTCGCGCTCCCCGAGGGCTGGGTCTTCGACTCGTGACCCTTTGGACTGGTCGGCGAGGTCTGGCCTTTCGTCAGCCCGAAAATCTCGTTGTTGAACACGATGTAGGTCATGTCGTGGTTCTCGCGGGCGGTGTGTATAAAGT
>CAZHPM010000038.1:0-20649 GCA_964534485.1 uncultured Halobacteriales archaeon | reverse complement strand
CCCGGACCTCGCTGTTGCCGAGTTTGGTCTTTGTCTGGCCCTCGAACTGTGGGTCGGGGTGTTTTATCGAGAGCACCGCCGTCAGGCCCTCGCGGATGTCCTCGCCGGTGAGCGTGTCGTCGAGGTCACGCAACAGTCCGTTGTCGCTCGCGTAGTCGTTCACGACCCGGGTCAGCGCGGTCTTGAACCCGGTCATGTGGGTGCCGCCCTCGCGGGTGTTGATGTTGTTGGCGAAGGCGTGTAGTGACCCCTGGAGTTCGTCGGTGGCCTGCATCGCCACCTCCACCTGGACCTCGCCCTCGCCGGCGTCGGTCTGGACCGGTGCGCCGTCCTCGAAGTAGATGACCTCCTCGTGGAGGTTCGTCTTTGTCTCGTTGAGATAGGCGACGAACTCCCGGATGCCGCCCTCGTAACAAAACCCCTGTGTTCGGCTTTCGCGCTCGTCGTCGAGCGTGATTTCGACACCGCTGTTGAGAAATGCCAGTTCGCGGAGGCGTGTCTCCAGTGTCGAGAAGACGAAATCAGTTGTTTCGAAGATTTCCTCGTCGGGCCAGAACCTGATAGTCGTGCCCGTCTCCTCGCCCTCGCGCAGGTCGCGCTCGCGCTCGAGTTCGCCCGGTTGACCGTTCTCGAATCGCTGTGACCAGACGGCACCGTCGCGTTTGATTTCGACCGTCAGCCACTTCGAGAGGGCGTTGACCACCGAAACACCGACCCCGTGGAGTCCGCCCGACACCTGGTAGGACTTGTTGTCGAACTTCCCGCCGGCGTGCAGCACCGTCATGATAACCTCGACGGCGGGCCGGTCGTGTTCCTCGTGGGTGTCGACCGGGATACCCCGGCCGTCGTCGCTCACCGAGACGGAGTTGTCGTCGTGAATCGTCACCTCGATATGCTCGCAGTAGCCGGCCAACGCCTCGTCGATTGCGTTGTCGACAACCTCGTAGACGAGATGGTGCAGACCTCGGGTGTCGGTCGACCCGATGTACATCGCCGGACGTTTCCGCACTGCCTGTAGTCCTTCGAGTACCGTGATCTGACCTGCCCCGTACTCACTGTCCTCGGACATAAAATCTACTGATAGATAGCGCCCCTCGCCTCTTAAAACTCACGCACGCGCGCACGAAATGCCGCCCAGACGCCACGGGGCCGTCCCAGACGCCACGGGGCCATCCCAGACGCCACGGGACCGTCCCAGACACCCGGGGGGGGCGGTCTCCGAGCACGTTCAGAGTTTTCCTCCTCACACTGGCCCCGGCCGTGGGCCGTGTCGGGTTGCTGGTGAATGAATAGTGGTAAATACGAGCGTCTGTTATGCGACACTGGCATATGGTGACAGACGGGGACCGACTGCGGATGGACTGGTCCGCAGAAACCGTGCGAGGACTTCTCCCGTCGTCGTTGCTTCCGGCGGAGTCTCCGGAGGAGAACAGCCGACTCCCGCCTCCGACGAGCGGCGAACTGCGACCGGCGTCGGGAGACGACGGCCAGTCACTACCGTCTGTCGGGAACGAGTATCTGCCCCCGACGGAGGCAGACGGGGACCGCTCGGGCGCACATCTCCGCGAGCGACTGCCGACGACGCTGGGTAATCGGATATCGTCGCCGGACATCCGTGACCGACTCGCGACGCCGGCGGTCCGCGAGCGACTGTCGGCAACGGAACTCGGGAGTAGCGTGCCCTCGGCGGGGCTCGGCGAGCGACTGCCGGCCGCCGGTCTCGGTGACAGCGTGTCGCCGCTCGGTATCCGTGACCGGCTCGCTGGTTCGACGGTCCGCGAGCGCGTGCCGTCGGCGGAACTCGAGCGGTTCTCCCCCGGGTTCGAGGACCCGACGGCCGGACTCAGCGACAGGGTGTCGGTTCCCGAATTCGACCGGAACCTGTCTGGGCCGTCGGTGGCACTGCCCGACAGCGACAGTATCGTCGGTGGCGGGGATATCGAGGCCCGCGTGTACGACACGCAGACGACGACACCGGAGTACTTTGTCGGCGTCATCCCGGCCGACCACGACACCGTCACCGGGCGACTCGCCGACTCCGAGTTCGGTGCCTCGCGGGTCACGTATCCAAAGACACTCGACGACGACATCGACTACGACGAGTCGAGCATCTGGGTGTACCGCTCGTGGGCACTGTCACACTTTCAGCTACACGTTCCGATGTTCGAGGTGGAACACGGCGACAGGCCGGTCGTGTACGTGTTCTACCACCACGAGTACAACTGGCTCCGCCACCCGGTCAACCACCTCGACGCGGAGTATCTCAACCCCGACTGGGAACGAGACGTCATCGTCGACCTCATCGAGGCGGCGGGGTTGACGGTGAAGACGTGTGCCGAAATCGACGGCGACGACGGCCCTGCGGCAGAGTACTGTGCAACCTGTGGTGACAATACATGACAGAGACAATTCTCGTCACTGGCGCGTGCGGGTTCACGGGCAGTAACATGCTCGAGTACCTCGCAGAGGAATCGCCCGACGCAGAGATTATCGCGACGGACCTCCCCGGGAGTGAGCGTGGAGAGTACTACGTCGAGTCTCCAGAGAGCGACGACCCACAGCCGGTGTACTACAGGGAGGTCCTCGAGGAGATGGACGTCGAATTCATTCCGGCCGACCTGACCGAACCAAACGACGTCGCCGGCCTCGTCGATGCCCACGACTACGACACCGTCTACAACATCGCCTCGCTGTACGACTACTTCGCACCCCGAGAGGTGCTGTACGAGGTGAACGTCGACGGTGCGCGGAACCTCCTCTCGGAGTTGGCACAACAGGGCTCCTGTCGGGTCGTCCACTGGAGCACGCTCGGTGTGCTCGGAGACGCCGGTTTCGAGGAACCCAAATCCGAGGAGGACGGCTACCACCCCGAGAACAGGTACTGCGAGAGCAAAGTCGCCCAGGAACAGGTCGTGCGGTCCTACGAGGACCGACTCGACATCACCGTCATCCGGCCGGCACCAATCTACGGGCCACGCCACCGGTACGGCGTCTACAACGTACTCGCCTTTATCGAGAGCGTGGGCTTCGTTCCGGTCTGGCAGAACTACCCGCGCTCGTACCAGCGACACTTTCCCTGTGTTCACGTCGACGACATCGTCCGGGCGGCGGACTACCTCGCCTCACACCCCGACTCTGTCGGCGAGACGTACAACGTCTCGAGTGACCCAATCAAGTCAGACGAGATGCTCGAGTTCTTTGGCGAGGAACTCTCCCGGCGTGCGGTGCCGCTGCCGACGCCAGAGCCACTGTACCGGTTGCTGGCCCGCATCACCTACTCGCTCGCCTTGCGCAACGAGAAACAGGCCCGCGAAAACGACGAGCGCCCGCTAATCGAGGCTCCCACGGTCCGGTACGTCACCGGCAACATGTGGTTCTCGAACCAGAAAATAAAGGAGACTGGCTTCCAGTTCCGCTACGAGGACCCCCGCGACGGCCTCCGCGAGTACATCGAGTGGTGCCGCGACCACGGCTACCTGAAGTCGCCGGCAGAGCGAACCTCCCGCATCGACGCCGTCCAGAAGGCCGTCGCGAGTTACGTTCCCTGAGACGCCACGCTACCGTTTGATATCCACGTACCTATTACCGAGTACCAGCAACACTCGAGTATGCGCGAGGAGTCTACGGCCACGAGGCGGGCGACGCTGCGACGCGGCGCGTTCGCCCTGGCGGGTGTCGCCGGTCTCGCGGGCTGTCTCGCGACCGGTGTCGAGGACATCCCCGACCCACTGGTCGTGCGTGCAGAGCCGACCGACCTCTCCGAGGTCACCGAGAGCCAGACGGTGGAGGTGTCGGCGCTGGTCCACAACGTCGGCGCGACCGGCGAGGTCGTCGTCAGGGTGGAGACGTTCACCGCGACCAGTCCGGAAGCCGTCGACACCGCCTCGACGACGCTCTCTATGGAGTCAGACAGCCAGCAGAGAGTCACCGTCGACGTCGAGGTGTCGGCCGTCGCGAAACGCCTCGACGCCACCGCCGAACCCGCGGAGTGACGGTCCGACACACCCAGTTTAATGCGACTGCGGTTCCCATGTGTAGATATGAGCGAATCAGAGGAGTACGAAGAACTCGTGAACTCCTCCGAAGGGGTTCGTGTGGTAAAACGGTTCGAGGAGGCGGAGTTTCCGGTGCCGGCAATCGCTTTCGAGTTTACCTCTGGCCGCGACGAGGCGGTGACGGTCACACTGTCGGATACGGTGCCAGAGGGTATCGCGGTCGAGGACCTGGGCTTTCACCCGGAGTACGGGAGCGAGTTCTGGACCGTCGAGAACGACCGAATCACCTTCGAGCGGGAGTTCGAACCCGGCGAGTCGTACACGACGGTGTACGGTATCCGGGCGGCCAGGAGCGAGGGTATACAGCGGTTCCTGACAGAGCCGACAGTCGAGGAGGTGGAGCCACCGCTCCCGGACGGCGACGAGGTCGTGCTCGCGAGCAACGACGCGCTCGTCGAGGACGCACTCCCGGACCACGAGGAAATCGACGCCGACAGCGAGGAGACGGGCGACCGGAACACCTCGTTGAGTCTCGAACCCGAAGAGGAGTTGAGCGCGGACCCCTCGACGGTGGAGACGGGAGACCGTGTGGCCGGCGAACTCAGACTGGAGGGCGAGACGGTCGTCGGGGAAATCGTGAGCGAACTCCGCCGGGGTGACGCCTCACAGAGCGACGTTGCGATGTTGCGCGACGCGCTGGTGGGTGACAGCGAGGGTGGCGACACCCAGGCACAGGGGAGTATCGCGGCACGACTCGACAGACTCCAGAGCGACGTCGCCGACCTCCGGAGCGTGACTGCGCGACTCGACCGAATCCAGCGTGATATCACCAATCTCCGCGCGTACACCGACGCCCTCGAGGAGTTTCTCGACGAAGAGGGTGCCGCCGAGGAACTCATTCAGGAGTTCGACGACCGTCTCGACGCGTTCAACAACCGCATCGAGGCCGTCGAGGCAGACGTCGGAGCCACCCAGCGCCGTCTCGAACGCATCGAGGAGGCACTCGTCGACGCCGACGGTGTCGATTTCGACGCCGAACCCGCCGACACCGACGAGACAACAGAGCGAGAAGACGAGACGGCTCAACTCGACGACGAGATTCCAGACCCCAGCGAGGAAGACGAGGGCGAACCGACCGAAGACGAGTCGACGGCCGACGACCGGTCGGAGGAGGATACCGACGACGAGGAAGTCGAGAACATCGAGGAAATCGAGGAACTCGGTGACTCCTGAGCGGCGTCGAAACGGGGTGTCAGTCGGACGGTCGGCGTGACCGTGTCGCCGTCGTGGACCGTCGACGAACGACAGACCGAAACCGACGACGGCCCCAGAACGGGTGTGACCGAGTACGAGACCGAGATTTCTGTTCCGACCCGGTACCGGGACGTCGACTCCGTTGGCCACGTGAACAACGCGGTGTACGTGACGTATCTCGAACAGGCCCGTGTCGAGTACATCCAGGCAGTGTTCGACGCGTCGCCGGTCGACCCGGGGTTCGTGGTCGCACACGTCAGCGTCGACTACGAGCGACCCATCCAACTCGACGAGACGGTGGTGGTCGCGCTCCGGGTCGACGAAATCGGGGAGTCGAGTATCACGATGTCGTACGAGATTCGCGCCGACGGAGCGCTCGCGGCCACCGCCGAGAGCGTCATCGTCCCCTTCGACCGCGAGAGCAACGGCTCACGGCCCGTTCCCGACGACTGGCGCGAGCGAATCCAGGCCCACGAGGGTCGCCCGCTGTAGCCACCGTCCACCCCCGACGAAACAGTAACGTCCCGAGAACCACAACGGTCGGCTATGTCGACGGGACGACGACTCGCGGGGGCGGCAGTTCTCGTTTTGTTCACGAGCGCGCTCGTCGCGCGCCCGATTCTCTCGAACCCGGCCGTTCTCGCCGCGCTCGACGGCGGAGTGACAAACTGGACGACACTGCTCGCACTCCCAGTGGTGGTCGTCGGTCTCGTACTGGTCGCGCGCAGACTCGGCCGACTCTCCGAGGGAGAGTCCACACAGTCGAACGGGTTGGCCGGTACCGACCGGGCGAGGTGGGGTGCAGACGGGGGCGACGGCGGGAGCGGGGAGGCAAACGACATCGAAGAGGAACCACCGGAGGCCCCGCTTGGCGCGCATCTGGACCACCTCCGGACGGAGCTCGACGACCCCGAGGCCGCCGGTGACCTCGACACGCTCGAAGCAGTCGTAGAGACCGTCGAGGACGAACAGATTCCCGGGCGCTGTCCACGGGCGCACTGCGACGCCATCTGGACGGAACAGACGGTTCTGGGCGTCAAGAACGGCCGGTACGAACTGCTCGACGACGGCCAGACGGTCGTCTGTCTGGACTGTGAGGAGACCGTCACCGTCGAGTAGGCGCCACGGGAGTGGGTCGTCCGGGTCACAGCGAGTTGGGAGTGAGTCGTCCGACGTAGAGACGCGCGAGCAGAGACACGAGGACGGCGAGTCCGACCGCGCCGCCGACGTGTGCGAGTGTCGTCGTGGTCTCGCTGCCGATGGCGAGTGTCGCAACAGTCGAGGCGGGGTGCTCGGGGAGCGCCACCGCAGCGCCAAACAGGAGCAACACGAGCGTCGAGTACAGCAGTTGCGCGCGCTGTCGCCGACCGGTTACGAGTCCAATCAGAGTTCCGATGACGACACTGGTCGTCGTCAGCGCAGTTACGAACGCGAGCAACGTGGCGAAGTTACCGATACCGATGCCGTTGAACCGGAGGAGTGTGAGCCAGAGTGCCACCTGAATCGGCGCGAGCGCTATCATCCCGGCGGCCTTTCCGTCGACGATGTCGGTCAGCGACACCGGCGACACCCGGAGCAGTTCGAGTGTCCCCCGCTCCAGTTCCTCGGTGACCGAGTCGACGGCGAGCGACCCGCTGATAAACGCCGGCAGAAACAACAACAGCGGAATCAGTATCGTATAGGTGAAACTGAAAAACTGCGCGGAGTCGCCCTCCTCGGGAGTGTCAATCGGCTCGAAGTCGAGATACTGGAGGCGGTCGGTCCGCTCGGCAGTTTCGAGGTCGGAGAGGTACTCCCGGACCGAAACCACGATGAGCGTCGTTCGCAGGTCCTCGGCGGGCGCGACCGCAGATACCTCTATCCGGGCCCCCTGCTCGCCCTCGGCAGTCCTGCCGGTGACCACCGCATCCACCGTCCCGTCGTCGAACGCCGCGAGCGCGCTCTGTTCGTCGTCGTACCGCTCTGTCCGGATGTTCTCGTTGTCCGTGGCCGCCGCCACGAGTTTGTCCTGTGTCTCACCGGTGACACCGACGACAATCGGTTCGCCCTGGACTGCCCCGGGGTCGTACAGTGCGGTCAGTCCGACGACCAGAAACGACGAGAAACCGGCGACGAACAGCTGGATGAGCAACGCCAGCACGATAGTCTTCTCGCGACGCAACGACACCAGGTCCCGCTTCGCGATGGTCCACCGGCTACTAGACAACGAGTACCACCACCGTCAGGTTGTACGCGATGTGGACGAGCATCGCCGTGACGAGTCCGAGGACGTACGCCGACCTGCCACGGCTCGCGCCCGCCACGGAGAGTGTGGCCGTGACGACGTGCAGCGTCAGCGGCGCGAGCAGGAACAACAAAAGCGCCGGTCCGACCACGACACCGCCCAACAGTCCGGCCTCGCCGACGTCCAGTTGTGGCAGGCCAACGAGTTGTGCGAGCAGCGCGATTTTCTCCGCGAGAAAGAATCCGACACCGCTGGCGGCGCCGAGCGCGAGCGCGGTCCGAACACTCTGGTCGAAACGCCCGTGTTCGTAACTGGCGTACACGTGTAGACTCTTGACCAGTTCCTCGGTGACGGCGACGACGACGAATATCAACACCACCGCCACAGAGACGTTCCCGAGTCCCGGCACCGACGTCTCGCCGAGCACGAACAGCAGCGCAATCGCCAGCAACTGCGCGATAAACGCGAACGGAACCAGAACGGCCGTCATCGTGCCGACACCCCGCAGTCCGGAGACCGGCCCCGCCAGCGCGTCCAGCACGCGCCCGGAGAGCGACCGCTGGTCGAACATATCCTCCTCGCGGTACAGTCCCGAACCGAGCGCGAAACAGACCACCGCAACCAGCAGCGACGGCGTCGTCGAGAAGGCAAACTGCGGGAGTGTCACCGCCTCGGACTGGAGGGTGCGGACCACGACAGTCAGCGGCGATATCAGCGCAATCTCGTTTATATCCGAGAATATCGCCGGCACGAAGGCGTACGATGTCAGTGTGACCGTGATGGTGACCGTGACGAAGGTGAGTTCCTTGAACGAGCGGGCGAACATCGCACCCAGGAACGTGGTTCCCAGAAAGAGCAACACCAGCGGCGTGAGCGCGAGCACCGGCACCAGTCCGCCCAGTTCCCCCTGGACGAGAAAGAGCAGTCCAACGGCGAGGACCGCCTCGAGTACCATCGCACCCAGAAAGTACGGCAACGTCTTGCCGGCGATGATGTCGAACCGCGACACCGGCGAGACCAACATTAGTTCGCCACGCCGGTTGATTCGTTCCGAGAGGATGGTGCTGCCGTAGGCCTGGATGAGGAAGTTCAGCGGAATCACGAACAGGAGTGCGAGCACGAGTGACTGGAACGGAAAGGGTGCGTCGATCTCCGCGGGTGACCCGGTGAGTGCGTCGCCCGACAGCGGTGCACCGAAGCTCCCGAGTGGCCCGCCACCGCCGCCGTCGCCGTCGGAGTCGTCGGTCCCACCGTCGCCGCCGGTGTCGTCGGTCCCACCGTCGCCGCCGTCGCCGTCGGTGTCGTCGGTCCCACCGTTGCCGTTACTGCCGGTGTCGCCGTCGTCACCGGTATCGTCGTTGGATGGCGCGTCGACGACACCGCCGACACCGCCTTGTTGTCTAAAATCCAATACGACCTCGACCGGAAACGCGGCGGTCTGGTTCGCCTCCTGTCGGAGTTGTCGCTCGTTGTACCGTTCGACCGCGGTTCTGAACTCCTCGTAGGCGGCCTCGCTTTTCTGTGTCTGCTGGCGAAGAATCGTCGTCTCTCCGGCGCTCCCGTTTGCCTCTACGAGCAGGTCGACCGACCCGTTAGAGAGGGCCGCCCGGTCCGCGTTCTCGACGATAACGAACGTGTCGTCAGAGGCCGCCACGTCGTGGTACGGACTCGACTCCTCGACACCGACGCGGTAGAAGTTGTTGTCGAGGGTGACGCCGTTGACCGCGACCAGCGGGCCGACGACGGCGACCAGCGCGACGACGAGTGCGACGACGGCGAGCGTACGCCTGTCGAGACTGCCGGCGTTTTTCGTCACCTCCCACCGAGCGATTCTGAGCAGTTTTCTGGGTTTCATAGCGCTGCTGGGTGCCGTCTGCGGGCGCGTGGACGGCCCGCGACGGGTCCTGTCAACGTTCCTCCGTCGCCCGGGGGCCCGCGCTGGGGTCTGCGACGTTCAGGAAGACCTCTTCGAGACTCGACTCCCGTGTTCGGATGTCTGCAACCTCGCCGCCGGCGGCCTGTGCGGCCTCACGGGTCGCGTCGACGGCGTCCATACTGTCGACGATTCGCCGGTAACGGCCGTTTTTCTGCACGCTGTCGTCGACCTCGACGGTCGTGTACACGTGGTAACTGGTCTCGCCGTACTCCTGCTGGAGGGTCTCGAGGTCACCGCGGGCGACGATGTCGCCCTCGTTCATTATGACGACCCTGTCGCAGATGGATTCGACGTGGTACAGGTTGTGTGCGCTGAACACGACTGTCTTGCCTTCTTTGGCGAGTCGTTCGGTGAACTCGATGATGTAGTTCGTCGTCAGCGGGTCGAGTCCACTCGCCGGTTCGTCGTAGATCAACACCTCGGGGTCGTTTATCAGCGAGCGCGCGATTGCGACCTTGCGTTTCATTCCTTTCGACATGTCGCCAATCTGCCTGTTTCGGTGTTCCAGGTCCAGTTCGTCGAGTGTCTCGCGGATGCGTTCGGTCGCGACGTCGTCGGGCACGTCGTAGAGGTCCGCGAAGAAGTTGAGATAGGTGAGTGCGGTCATCTCCTCGTAGAGGGGCGACTCCTCGGGCAGGAAGCCCAGATGCTGGCGCATCTCGGTTTCGCTGACGTCGTAACCGGCGACGGTCGCCTCGCCTCTGGTCGGTTCGAGTAGCCCAGCGAGAATCTTCAGCGTCGTCGTCTTGCCGGCACCGTTCGGGCCGATGATGCCAAACACCTCGCCGTCCTCGACGGAGAAGGTGCTTCCTTCGACGGCAGCGAAACTGCCGTACTCCTTTCGGAGGTTCTGGGCTTCTATCATCTGGCAGGAATTGTGTCCGCTCGAACGTAATCTTTGTCTCTCGGGGCGACAGTCCGGGGGTCGGGCTCTACTTTGCGGTCTGTGTCGGGTCGTCGCCCATCGCCTCTTTTACCTGCAGGGCGGCGCTGGCGGCGAGTCCGACCGCGAGGTCCTCGCGCTCGTCGTCGTCGATATCGGTCTTTCCGTCGAGAGCGTAGTTCGCGCTGACGACGGCACCGACGGGTGGTTGAACGGCGACGGTCGCGCGTGGCCCGTCTGCGTCACGGCCGAGTTCGGAACCGACCACGAACTCTCCGGGCAGGAGTTCTCGCGTCCGTGCGGCGACACTCGAGAGCTCCTGGCGGAGGGTTGCTCGCTGTTCCGGCGTCAACTCCGCCGGTGACTCGTCACGAAACGGCGTGTTTCCGTACATTCCTCCAGTAGTAGTGGCCGTGAGGGCAAAAAAGCCCCGACCAGTCGCCGGGCACGAGCCAGCACGGTCCAAAGAGGGCGAGGCGAGTCCGTCACGTACTTGGAGCGGTGGTTCGAATCAGTGGTGAATGGACTCACTGCAGCACCAGCGTGACCGCGTCGAGGCGCGTCTCGATGCGGTTCTCGACGGGACAGAGCCTGCCGGGTTGCGCGAGCAGGTGCGTCACGTCGCGCTCTCGGGTGGCAAGCGTGTCCGCCCGACGCTCACCATGCTGGTCTGTGATGCTCTCGACGGGGACACCGACACTGCCGTCGACTTTGCCGTTGGAATCGAACTCGTCCACAGCGCGTCGCTGGCCATCGACGACATCATCGACGAATCCGAACTCCGTCGTGGCACACCGGCCGCGTGGACGACGTTCGGACACGGGCCGGCGATTCTCGCCTCCGACGGCCTGCTCGGCGAGGCGTTCGCGCTGCTCGCGACAGACGAGCGGGCGATGCGGCGTGTCTCCGAGGCGCTGTTCGAACTCGGCCAGGGCGAGGCGACCGAACTGGCCGACAGCCCCGACTCCGAGGAGGCGTACCTCAAACTCGCGCGGCGCAAGACCGGCGCGCTCTTTCGCGCGGCGGCAGAACTGGGCGCGATTGCCGCCGACGCCGACGACGAGACGACCGAGGCGTTTGGACAGTACGCCGAGAGCGTCGGTGTCGCCTTCCAGATGCGCGACGACGTCCTCGACGCGACCGCCGACCCGGAGCAACTCGGCAAGCCGACGGGCAACGACGCGGAGATGGACCGCCCCTCGATTGTCGAGGTCACCCCGCTCTCGCCGGAGGAGGCCAACGAGCGGGCGCGTGAGACGTCGGCGGCCGCACTCGACGCTCTCGACGCCGCCGACGTCGCCGACTCCGAGGCCAAACTGTACCTCGAACAGTTCGCCGGGTTCGTCATCGAGCGCGAGCGATAGGTGGTTTCGGCCTGTGACTCACCGGCCACGTGCACGCTCTCCGTCCCAGTCGACGCTGTTCTCGACGGCCAACTTCTCTATGTGTGCGACGACGGTCGCTCGCGCGAGGTCGACAACACCGGAGACGTCTTTCTCGTAGGCCGCGTCGACGATCTCCGCGGGCGTCTCGTGGCCCGCCTGCACCGCCGCCGTGACGCGCCGTTCGCGGGCGAGTCGGTGGTCGATGAGGCGCTCGCAGGTGGCCCGCGGGTCGTCGATAACGGGACCGTGTGCCGGAAACAACCGGTCGGGGTCGCGGGCGTAGACGCGGCGGAGTGAACTCAGGTACGCCCGCATATCCCCCTCCGGCGCGCCGACGACGACACTGCCTGCCGCGACGGCGAGGTCACCGGTCAGCAGGCCCTCGTCGGCGCTGAAAGCCACGTGTTCGGGCGCGTGACCCGGCGTGTCGACCACGTCGAGACCCGCCACCGTCCCGTTTGGACCGAACTCTCGGTCGGGCGCGACACCGGTGGCCCGCTCGAAGGCTCCGGCACGACCGGCGCGCGCCCAGACCGTCAGGTCGTACTCCCGGGCGTAGTCGGCGACGGCACCGACGTGGTCCGGGTGGTGGTGTGTGACTGCGACGTGAGTCGTCTGGTGGTTTTCGACGGCGTCGTCGAGTTCCGTCGTCCGTGCGGCCGGGTCGACGAGCACCCCCTCGTCTCCGGTGACGTAGGCGCTCGTCGCACCCGACACTGCGCGGGTCGGTGCTTCGACCGGAACGCGGGTTGGCATCGACGCCAGTTAGCGCGCGAGCGTATATACCTGTTTGCGTGCGTCCTGCAGGCAGTGTCTGGACTCGACCAGTCCGGTGTCGGTGAGTCGGTTCAGCGCGTACCTGACCGTCCGGTCGGGTAGCAGCGACTCCTCGGCGAGTTGGCCCTGGGAGAGCGAGTCTTCTCCCTCGAGAATCTTCGCGACGAGTTTCGCACTCGGTGGCAGTTCTCGCAGTCTGTCACGGTACTCCTCTTCGGACAGTGTCCCGCTCACGTCACCCGGGTCCTCGATTATCGTACTCATATCTTGCAGTCAGGCAGTGTTGCTTGTAAGTGTTGTGCATATGCGCATCGAAAGACCTCGCAGCATTACGTTGTGGCTTATTTTCCTTATACGCAGTGAGAGTATAACTTTCTGTGTGACGGTGTCGGGAGAGCGCCGGGGTCGTTTCAGTAGCATTTTAACCGCGGGGAGGCGAGAGTGAGAGCGTGAAAGGCGAGGAGTGGTACCAGGAAGACGAAATCGCCGAGTCGTACGACGAGAAGCGGTTCTCGCGCGGCGGACAACTCATCAACCAGCGAGAGAAACGGGCCGTGCTGAACGCCATCGGACCGGTAGAGAACAGAGAGATTCTGGAGATTGCCTGCGGAACCGGACGGTTCACCACGATGCTCGCCGGGCGCGGCGCGAAGATTGTCGGACTGGACATCTCCGAACCGATGCTCGGACAGGGTCGACAGCGGGCGAGCGCGGCGGGTATCGTCGACGACCTCGACTACGTGCGCGGTGACGCCGGGCGACTGCCGTTCTCCGACAACCAGTTCGATACCGTGTTCGCGATGCGGTTTTTCCACCTCGCGGATACCCCGGTGACGTTTCTGGAAGAGATGCGTCGTGTCACGCGCGAACAGATTTTCTTCGATACGTTCAATCTGTTCTCGACCCGAGTGCTGTACAACTGGGCGCTACCGATGGGGTCGCGACTCTACTCCGGGCGGGGTGTGCGGGAACTGCTCTGGGACGCCGGGCTCAAGATTGCAGACGCGGACCACGACTGGATCGCTCCCTACGGTTTCTACCGGCAGATTCCGAACAGTTTCGCCTCGCTGTTCCGCAGACTCGACAGCGCCGTCGCCGCGACTCCGGGCGGGAAGTACGCCGCCTCGGTGTCGTACTGGGACGCCCGACTGTAGGTCGAACCACCAGCGGGGAGTCACTCGGCAGTCGAAACGCTATTTGCCACGCAGTCGAATTCCCAGCAGAAATGAACAGACGGCAGTTTCTCGCGCTCGGGACGACAGCGGGACTCGGTGCCCTCGCTGGCTGTACGTTCGAGCAGGCAAGCGAGAGCCCCAGCGGGCGGGGCCCGGAGATTGCACTCGAGACCGTCGTCGAGGACGCGTCGTTCCCGGTGGATATGGCGTTTCTCCCCGACGGCAACCGGCTGGTCGTCCAGCGCTCCGGTCAGGTGATGCGCCACACCGACGCTGGACTGGAGAACGAGCCGTTTCTCGACCTGCGCGACCGGATGGCCGAGATAAAGGGCGAACGCGGTCTCGTCGGGTTCGCGCTCCACCCCGACTTCGCGGAGAACCGACAGTTCTACGTCCGGTACAGCGCGCCGCTGCGCGAGTCGATGCCGGCCGACTACTCACACACGGCGGTACTCTCGGAGTTCCGGGCACGCGAGGACCTGACGGGTGTCGTGCCCGACTCCGAGCGGTACGTCTTCGAGATACCAGAGCCCGGCAAGAACCACAACGCCGGTGACCTCGCCTTTGGTCCGGAGGGGTATCTCTACGCCGCGCTCGGGGACGGACAGCGCACCAACTTCGAGGAAGACAACGAACTGTGGTGGTTCGACCAGGGCGCCAACGCCCAGAACGTCACCGACAACCTGCTGGGCGGGATTCTCCGGCTCGACGTCGACACCACCACCGACGACCACGGGTACGGAGTCCCGTCGGACAACCCACTCGTCGGCGAGCGCGGCCGTGACGAGTACTTTGCCTGGGGGTTGCGCAACCCCTACCGAATCTCGTTCGACGATGGACGGCTGTTCGTCGGTGACGTGGGCGAACACATCAGGGAGTCGGTGTATCTCGTCGAGAGCGGCGAGAACTACGGCTGGCCGGTCGTCGAGGGGTCGTCGTGTCCGGCGACGACCTCGATTGGCCACGCGGTGACCGAGAATCCGCTGAACGTCCTCAACCCGAAGACGTGGGTCGCACAGACCAACCGCATCTCGCCGGTCAAGGTCTGTCCGACACCGGACAACACGGACGGCTCGTTCCCGGACCCGCTGGTCGAGTACAACCGGCCGGGTGCGCGCGCGGTCACCGGCGGCTACGTCTACCGTGGCGAGGAGATTCCGGAACTACAGGGACAGTACGTCTTCGGTGACTTCATCGCGCCGATACCGCTGTGGGCACTCGACAACCCCGGCGACGACCAGCGGCCCCAGCAGATAAGCGAACTCGTCGTCAGCGGGACCGACAGCGGCCGAATCCCGAAAGATTCACTGCTCGGGTTCGCGCGTGACCCACAGGGAGAGATGTACGTGCTCTTGGGAAGCGGGCGCATCGAGCGACTCACCTCGCCGGCGTGACCGGTGGTTACTTTGCGAGTCGGTCACGCAGGCGTGGCAGTCCACGCGCACCGACGACCAGCCCACACGCGCAGGTCAGCGTCCAGAAGACGGCGACAGCAAGCGTGACGAACGGAACCGACAGCGGCGTGTCGACGGGGCCACCGAAGATGGCGAAGCCAAACACGAGCACGACGAGTGGTGTGACCCCGGCGACCACCGGCGGCGCGAGGGCCAGGCCGTCTCTGTTGCCCAGCCAGACGCCGGCGACAAACAACGGCAGGACGTACATCACGACGAGTGCGAGCAGGCGTGTCCAGATGCTCCCGAGCAACAGCGACTCCGCGCCGAGCAACAGGCCAGCGGTGAGTCCGAACCCGACGGCCATCGCCACGAACGTCGCGGCGGCGGGCAGGACCACCCGCGCGAGGAGCGTGTTCCTGTCGGGGGCCGTGACCGACTGTTGCCAGCCTCCAGTCATCAGTCGTAGTTCCGGGCAGAGCCACTTTACTCCAGCGGCTGACCGGCGCGGGAACGCGACACGTTCACTCGAGTGGGGTGGGCTCTGAACTCCGCGACCACACCGCGGTTGCCGCCGGCGAGGCGTCGGCGACCGCTGCCGACGAGAGGGCAGCGTCCGGAGTCGGGCGGGAGGGGGCTCCAGCACACCACTTACGGGCACGAACCCCAAGAACACAGGTATGGAGTTGACAGGGGACGAACTCGCGGGCGTGGTCGACCTGTTCGGTGCGCTGACCCGCGCGGAACTGGGCGAGGCACTCGCCGAACTCGCGTACAAGCGCCGCGAGGAGTACGACACCGAGGGATTCACAGACCAGATTGGGGCGGCCGTCGAGAGCTACCGTCTGATTCAACTCGACCCGACCGACCTCCCGGTCGAAACCGACGAGTCGGTGCTGGTGGCCGGTCCCGGCGCGTTTCCCGTTCTGCCCGAGGGCGGGGTCGACCTGGTCCACATCCTCGATATCGACAAACGAGAGATCGACCGGCAGGCGGCGGGCAGGGCGGTCCTCGACCGCTTTCGCGAGGACGCCGCCTCGGCCATCGACAACGACACCTCGGACCGGGTCGAGCGCCTCATCGACGTGAGCTACGAACTCGAGGCGTGGGCCGACGTCGACCTCTCCGCCGAGCGTGACCACCTCGACACGACCGGGTAGAGCGTATCACCGGCTCCGTGGCCCGCCCGTGAGGTGGACCGTCAGTTTTAATCTGTCGTAACCAATCGGTTTCTTATAATGAAACGGCGGCAACTACTGAAGACGGGCGCGGGGGTTGGCACACTCGGTCTCGCCGGGTGTCTCGGAGTTTTCGGTGGCGGTGCTGGTGGTACCGAGTCCTTCGACACGATGCTGTCGTGGGTTCCGGAGCCGAGTGCCTTCGACTCGACGCTCGACAGTTACAGTAGTCTCAGCGGAGACACGCCGGCGGGACTGGCCAGTCAGATCGACGACCCGGTGTTCCGGGGGGGCGCACAGCCGAGTCTCGAGTTCGCGAATCCAAACGCCACCGACGTCGACTACGCCCTCGAGACGAGCGCGAGCGGCAGTGGGGGGTACAGTGTCGAGGTCGGCGTGTACGTCGGTGAGTTCAATCCCGACTGGGTCGAGCAGAACCTGCAGAACACACAGAACGACAACTTCGACACCAGTTACCAGTCCGAGGGCGAGTACGAGGGGTTCACCGTCTACGCGGGCGAGGGCTCCGGTGGCGGGTTCGGGAGTCAGACCAGTTACGCGTTCAGTTCCTCCGGCTACGTAACCGCGACCGTGAGCGACAGCGGCGACCCGAACGCGGTGGCAGCAATCGAGACGGTCATCGACGCGTCGGAGGGCACCGTGAGCCGGTACCAGGAGTCGAACCAGACGATGTCACTGCTCGCAGGGACGCTCCCGTCGGCACACCAGTTCAGCAGGGTCAGTGTGAACGAGGAGCCACCCGAACAGAGCAACCCACAGAACGGGCAGTTGGCGGGACGTGTCGGTGGAGCACGGGCAGTCACGCTCAGCGGAACCGACCTCGACACGACGGACGTGCTGGTGTTCGCAAGCGAGAGCGACGTGGTGGAACAGGAGATAAACGAGTACGTCGACGAGAGTGGCACGTTCTCGGGATTCTACGGCCGACCGAGTGTCTCCGTCAGCGGACGAACCGTCAGTATCGACGGCACTCAACCGCTGGGCGCCGGTCTACCGGTGTGAGACGCCACGCCGGGACTCGGTGTTCTCCCGGCGGGTAGCCGACCGGCAGTCGACCCGGGGACAGTCTCAGGGAAACGGGTGGTGTGTGCGGTCGAGTCGCGGTTCGACACCGAGTGTCTCGGGCACCGACCGCGCTCGCTCGCCGAAAAACGTCTCGCCGAGCAACAGCGGTTGTGCACCGGGAACGAGAGCGCGAACCGCCTCGAACCCGAGGCGGTCGACGTCTCTGGTGGTGGTACGTGCCGCGTAGGCGGTGAGTCCCGCGCTCTCGACTCGCTCGACCACGGCGTCGAGTTCGGCGACGGGGTCCTGTGGAGTGGCCGAACTGACGGCGTCGGCCGAGACGGACATCTCCGCGTCGAGAAACGCCGCCGCGGGACCCGGTGTCTCCGCGTAGGTCCCGACCGCGCCCGGTGTGTCGGCCGCGGTCTCTGGCCCCATTCCACGGAGTTCCATCCAGTTCTGTATCGCCTCGGCGAGTGCCGACCGGGCGGCCGACTCCGGGGCGAGACTGGCGGCGGTGCCCACGGCGAGTCGTGGCCACTCGTCGCGGTGGACCGCGGCGGCGACAACGGGCACGTCGATGTCGATAGTCAGGAGGAGTGTCGTTACCGCCAGTCCCTCGGAGGCGGCGCGGTCACAGAGCAGACCGAAGGCCGGGTCCTCGACAGACAGCGCCAGCGGTTGGAACGTCGAGTACCACGACAGCATCGCGGCGTCGCGCTCGATTATCTCGTACAGTCCCGACAGGAGCGCCTCGACGGCCGAGTTACCCAGTCCCAGTCCGCTGGTCGTCGGCTCCCGGTACCGGCGCTCTGGCGGCGGGTAGTGGACGAACTCCGCGGGCAGTGCGACCTGTTCGCCGGTCTCGACACGCTCGCCCGTGACCCACGCGATGCTCTCGCCGTCGGGGTCGGTCTCACAGACGAACGCGCCGGGGGCGATGGCGGTCTCGACGTCGGCGGGTGAACCGGTCTGGAGCTGTTCGGTCCGGTAGACACCCGCGCAGTACCGCTCCAGAGACTCGCCGAGAGCGCGCATGAACGCCCCGTTCCAGTCGGCGTCGACACCGGCGGCGTCACGGGCGGCGCCGGTGTCGCTGAACCCCTCGGTGTCACAGACCCGCGCCAGATAGTAGGGGAGCGGAAACGACTCTGCCTCGCCGACCTCTTCGACGATACCGACGCGCTCGTCGAGCGCGCGCTCGGCGCGGGTCAGTGACTCCTCGACGGTCCGGTCCGTGTGCTCGCGACCGAGAGCCGGGTCGCGCTCGCCCGCGCAGTCGCAGTTTGGCACCGGCAGGAACTCCCGCTCGGTGAACGGGGTGACGACGACTCGCCCGCCAACCTCGGTCTCGCCGGTCACGAACCGCACCGCCTCGCGACCGGCGACGGCACCGGCGAACCGGCGCGTCTGTGGGGCCGGCCCGCTGCTCTCGGGCTCGTCCAGGTTCGCACGCACGCGCTGTCGGAGACAGTCGTAACAGCCTACACCGGGGGCGAAACCCGCAACGGCGGCGTCAGCGACCGGCACACCACCGAGGCCCCCGAGTTCGACCGCGAGCCACCGGCCGTCGGCCCCGAGTGCGCGCTCGTCGGCGCGTTCGAAGACCGGGTCGCCGCTCTCGCCGGTGACGACCGCGAGTTCCGTCTCCCCGACCGCGGCGAGACCCGTCGTCGTCTCGATACTCGCGTCGCCAAGTGCCGCCTCGACGGCGGCGGCCGCCGGGCCGGACCCGACGATTGTGACAGTCATACGTATGCAGTCGGCAACAGGAGGCAAAAGCGCACGGCTCTGTCCGCGGTAGCTCCGGGCGGTCCAGGGCCGACTCACAGCGCTGGCGGGAGCTATCGTCTCCGCGCGGGGCACCGTGTCTCAGGGTGGTGTCTGCTTCGACGCGCCGGCACGCGCCCCCGAGGCGAGTTCGCGGGCCTTCTCGCGTAGTCGCGCCGCCACCTGTTCGGTCGGGTCGCCGTTCTCGTGGCCCTCGGCGACGATATCGACGAGCGCAGAGCCGACGATAATCCCGTCCGCGCCGGCGGTGACGATTCGTTTCGCGTGTTCGCCGGTTTTGATGCCGAAACCGACCGCGCGCGGGACCGTCCAGTCACCGACACGGGCGAGCGACTCCGCGGTCCGGTCGCTCACGTCTGTGCGTGCGCCGGTCGTGCCGAGTCGTGCCTGCACGTAGACGTAACCCGAAACCTGCTCGCGCATCCGTTCGAGGCGCTCGCCGCGGGTCGTCGGCGCGACAATAAAGACCAGGTCCAGTCCGAACTCGTCACAGGCCGCCCGGAGCGGGCCGGCCTCCTCTGCGGGCAGGTCCGGAATGACGAAACCGTCGATACCTGCTGCCGCGGCACGCTCGACGAACGCACGCGGTCCCCGGTCTCCGCCGGTGCCGTACTGGTAGACGAGGTTGTAGTAGGTCATACACACCAGCGGAACGTCGACAGTCAGGTCCTCAACGAACTCGAAAAAGCGGTCCGGCGTCATTCCAGCCTCCAGCGCGCGGACGATGGCGTCCTGAATCGTCGGCCCCTCTGCGATTGGCTCCGAGAACGGCAGACCGAGTTCGATGACGTCGGCCCCGCCCTCTGCCAGTGCCTCGACGTACCGCAGTGACGCCTCGTAACTCGGGTCGCCTGCCGCGAGGTAGGGGACGAAAGCCGGTTCGTCGAAGGCGTCGGCGAGCGTCACAGGCCACCACCCATCTCCTGGAACAGGTCCATGTCGGGGGCCACGTCGATATCACGCTGTGCGGTCTCCTCGATAACCGTCTCCAGGTCCTTGTCACCACGTCCGGAGACGTTGAGGACGACGACGTCGCCGAGTTCCTCGTGGTGGTGTTCGAGGTAGCCAAAGGCGTGTGCGGTTTCGAGCGCGGGGATAACCCCCTCGGTGGTCGAGAGTCGGTGGAACGCCTCCAGCGCGGCGTCGTCGTCGACGTTGACCGCGTGGACCCGCTCCTCGTCGACGAGATGTGCCAGTTCCGGCCCGACACCCGCGTAGTCCAGTCCCGCAGAGACGGAGTGTGACTCCAGTATCTGGCCGTCGGTGTCCTGCAACACCTTCGTGCGCGCGCCGTGGAGCACACCCTCGTCACCGGTCGACAGCGACGCCGAGTTGGGCGCGACACCCGCTTCCTCGTCGACGGCCAGCGACGACCCGCCGGCCTCGACCGCGTAGAGGTCGACCGTCTCGTCGTCGACGAAGTGGTGGAAGGTCCCCATCGTGTTCGACCCGCCGCCGGCGCAGGCGAGCACCGCGTCGGGCAGTCGGCCGATCTGTTCGGTCGTCTGTTCGCGAATCTCCTCGGAGATGACCGCGTGGAAGTCACGGACCATCACCGGGAACGGGTGGGGGCCGACGATACTGCCGATGACGTAGTGGGTGTCCTCGACCGTCCGTGACCAGTCCCGCAT
>CAZHPM010000037.1:0-20670 GCA_964534485.1 uncultured Halobacteriales archaeon | reverse complement strand
TGGGATGGCCCGAAGACACGCCCGTGGAGACTGTGACCGCTACGGACACGACTCAGTTTGAGTCCGTGTCTGCAAGTCACGTCGTAGAGACGGGAAGCCTCGGGGTCATACGGAAGACGTGGTCTTCTGTGATGACGAGAGACTTCGTCTCTCGAACCACTTGACCCCGAGGCGATTCACTCGCGGGCTTACTCGACCATACTCGTGAGTTCCTCGTGAGTGACACCGAGTTCGCGCGACGGAGCCTGGTCGATTGCTCCGACCTGCTCCATGAGTTCGAGGAAGTCGAACTGCGCACCGAGGTAGTCCTCGTCCCAGACGCCGGCGTCCTCGTTGAACACGTCACCCTCGTTGAACCGCTCTCTGGCGACTGCGATTTCGTCCTCGTTGCTGAGTCCCGCGAGCAACCCGTACCGGTCGAAAGCGTCCGCCGGGTCCTCCGCCAGCGTTCCGACCGCGTCTTCCCACGTCTCGACGAGACTCAGTGCCGCCTCCGGGTTGCTGTTGAAGAAGTCCTCGCGGGCCGCCCAGTAGGTAACCTCGAGCGAGGAACCCGTGCGGTTACGCCAGAGTTCGCTGATGTCGAGAATCGGCCGGACCTCGTCGGGACTGGCGTAGCCTCTGATCGTCTGTCCGGTGAACTGCACACAGGCGTCCAGTTCACCGGTCTGCACGAACTCGTACAGCGCCGGCGGTGCCGCGAACGTCGCGTCGAGGTCTTCGTTTATGTCGATGCCGAACTCGTCGGCCAACACCGTCTGAAACGCGAGTGTCGTGCCGGAGGACTCGAAGGGGAATCCGACCGACTGCCCCTCCAGGTCCTGTGGCTCCTCGATGTCGGAGTCAGGCAACACGAAACAGTCGTTGATCTGTATCAGCCCCGACCCGAAGATGACGTTCTGGAAGTCGTTCTGGAACGAGGTTGCGTACTCTGCCTGATTGAGGCTCCCGAGGTCTGCATCACCCGTCGTGAGCTGTCGCGCCCACTCACCGTACCCCGCGACGGTCAGGTCGATGTCGAGTCCGTTCGCCGCGAACAGTCCCTCCTCGGTTGCCAACTGCCACGGCACGAGGTCGACCGCGTCCTCAGTAACGGTGAACGGCCCCGAGTAAATCGTCTCGCCTTCCACCTCGTTGTCGTTGTCGCCGCTACTACATCCGCTCAGACTGACCATCGCTGCGCTTCCTGTTCCCGCTGCTATACCCTTGAGTAGTTTACGTCTGCTCGTCTTCTGCTCCATCGCCTGTATAGTTTGGACAAGAGGGCTTAAAAATTTGGTTGCTTGTGATATTATTTCACGCACTGGTATTCTATCCTGACTCTGCGAGTCGAATGTTGCAGTTCGGACTCCGATACTTATAGCGGGCACAACACTCTGCCTCGCTGTGGCCGATATTCGTGAACTCGAGGCGGATACCTCGGGGTCGTAGGCGAAGACTACGTCTTCTGTGATGACGAGAGACTTCGTCTCTCGAACCACTTGACCCCGAGGCAGTTGACCGGACACGAGACGAGGGCGGCGTCGGTTTCGGGGGCTACACTTTATTATCCACATCGTCGTAACACGGCTATGCACGTGCAAATCGACGAGGAGCGTCTCCGCGAGTCGTTCGAACAGTACTCGGCCGTCGGAGAGACGGCAGACGGTGGACTCCACCGACTCGCGCTGTCGGCAGCCGACGGCGCGGTGCGTGACCGCTTCGTGAGCGACCTGCGGGCGCTCGACGTCGAGGTCCGTGTCGACGAGGTGGGCAACGTCTTCGGGAGGCAGCGTGGGTCGTTTGCCGACGAGGACCCGGTACTGGTCGGTTCGCATCTCGACTCGCAGCCATACGGCGGACGGTACGACGGGCAGTTGGGTGTTCTCGTCGCGCTCGAGGTACTCCGGGCGCTGGAAACTCAGGAGAGAGACCAACACCGCCCACTCGAGATTGTCAACTGGACCAACGAGGAGGGCGCACGGTTCAACCTCGCGCCACTCGGAAGTGGCGTCTTCACCGGCAACTACGACCTCTCGGAGGCGCTCGCGGCAACAGACGACGAGGGCGTGACGGTGGAGACGGCGCTGGCAGAGACGGGGTACGACGGCGAGTTTCCGTGTGAGCCACACGATATCGCGGCACATCTGGAACTGCACATCGAGCAGGGACCGCGACTGGTGGAGGCGGGTGTTCCGGTCGGCATCGTCGAGGGTGTCGTCGGTATGAGTTGGTTCCAGGTGCAGATTTCCGGAGCGGCAAACCACGCCGGGACGACGCCGATGCACGCCCGCCAGGACGCACTCGCCGCTGCCGCGAGTGCAATCGACACGCTCCAGACGGTGCCCGCAGAGTTTCGGACGGACGTTACACTCACTGTCGGTTCACTCGACGTCGAACCCGGCGCAATCAACGTTGTTCCCGGTGCGGTGGAGTTCACCGTCGACCTGCGCAGCCCCGACGACGAGACACGCCACGCGGCCCGAACAGCGGTCGAACGCGTTCTCGACCACGTCACTGCCCGCACCGACACCAGTTACAGTTTCGAGGAGGTGTTCTCCACGGACGCGACGACGTTCTCGCCGGCAGTTCTGGAGCGCCTCGAAGACGCCTGTGTCGAAACCGACACCCCCTTCGAACGGATGACCAGCGGCGCGGGTCACGACGCGATGTATCTCGACGCAGTCACCGACACCGGGATGTTGTTCGTCCCGAGTGTCGGCGGCATCAGCCACCGCGAGGACGAGTACACCGAGTGGGAGGACGTTCTCACTGGCGCGCGAATCTTCGCCAGAGCGAGCGAACAACTGCTCAGACAGTGACCCCAGACCACGGGCGCGGGCGTCTCCTGCTCCCAAACGAATGGTGGGTTCTCGCCCGCGCACGAACAAAAAACTAAACCCGTCGGTCCGGGAAACCGTTATATTTATTTCTGTACCGACGCCACTCTGGAACTGTACCCAATGAGCATCAAAACCGATGTGGTCGATACCCTCAGTATAGACTGGAATCGGGGGTCCCTGAGAGACCGACTCCCAGTTTATCGTCTCGGCTCTATCGTCCTCATCGTGACGGTGTGGCACGTCCTCGCCTCGCAGGTTCCGGCATCGACCTTTCCCAACGTTCCACAACTCGCGACGACACTGTGGGAGGTCGCACGTGTCGAGGGTGAACGGAACATATACACCAACACCAGGGTGACGTTCTACCGCATCCTGCTGACGTTTCTCATCACGATGCCGCTCGGAATGGCAATCGGAACCGCGATGGGCCTCAGTTGGCGTGTCGAGTCGTTTGTCTCGCCGTACGTCGCGTTCTCGCTCGCGTTCCCGTCTATCGTCTGGGCGTTTCTGGGCGTGCTCTGGTTTGGCCTGACAAAGAACCTCGTCCCCGTTTTCGTCGGTGTGTTGATCACACTCCCGTACGTGGTCATCAACACCTGGGAGGGCACGAAAAATCTCGACGGCAAACTGCTCGAGATGTCGCGGTCCTACGAGGCGAGTCGCCTCCAGATGGCCCGGTACGTGCTGATTCCGCACCTGTCACCGTACACGTTCGCGCTGATGCGCATCGTGTTGCCAATCGCCTGGAAAATCATGCTCGTGGCCGAGATATTCGGCGCACAGAGCGGTCTCGGTTTCGTCATCAACGAGCTGTTTTTCGCCCAGCGCAACGACCTCATCATCGCCTGGACGGTGCCGGCGCTGGTGCTCGTGTTCCTGTTGGAGCGGGGAATCCGGTATCTCGAGCGTCGTCGGTTCGCGTGGCGCGACGACACCGACGACATCGCACAGGTAGGTGGTGGTTGAGATGCGACTCGAATTCGAGAACGTGTACAAGTCGTTTCCGGCTCCCGACGGCGGCGAACTGTCCGTACTCGACGGTATCGACATCGAGATAGACGACGGAACGTTCACGACTATCATGGGTCCATCGGGGTGTGGAAAGAGTACTCTCCTGAATATCATGGCCGGTCTCCTCCCGCTCGACGAGGGACGAATATCCCGAAACGGGAACCAAATCTCGCAGGGCGACATCGAGTACGCCTACGTCTTCCAGGAGCCACGACTGCTGGACTGGCTGACCGTCGAGGGGAATCTCAACTTCGCTATGAAATCAAAGGGTGTTCCAGCAGACGAGCGCAAACGCCGGGTGAAAAAGTACCTGGAGATGGTCGACCTCGCGGGCGAGGAGCAGTCCTACCCGCGCCGACTCTCCGGTGGCATGCGCCAGCGTGTCGGTCTCGCCCGGGCACTCACCGTCGAACAGGACCTCCTGTTGATGGACGAGCCATTTAGTGCGCTCGACGAGATAACCGCCCGGCATCTGCGCTCGGACGTCATCGACCTCTGGAAAGAGACGGACAAGACAATCGTGTTCGTGACACACAACATCTCCGAGGCGACGCTCCTCTCGGACAGAATCTGCTTTATGAACGGTCGGGGAGAGATATTCAAACGCGCGAGTATCGACATCCCGCGGCCCCGCACGGCAAACAGCGACGAGTTGCTCGACACCGAGACTGCCCTGATGGAGGAGTTTTTCGCAAACATCGAACAATGAATCTCAGAAACTACAGACAGAGCCAACTCGTTCGCGGTGGTCTGCTCGCGGTCTCCTCGATACTCGTGTTCGTCGTCCTGTGGCGTCTTGGCTCGATGGCGGTGCCGCGAAACCTGCCAGGACCGATGACCACCTTCGAAACCACGCTCGATATTCTCGAAGAACCCGGTCCACGCCGACTCACCGGCCTCGACCACCTCCGAATCTCGCTCACCCGCGTCGCCATCGTTCTCGCGGCGAGTTTGGTTTTGAGTGTCAGTATCGGCATTCTGATGGGCGTCTCACGAGGTGTCGAACGGACCGTGCGCATGTGGCTCCCACTCTGGATGACCTCCCCGGATGTGGTGGTCATCCTGCTGATGATGATTGTCATCGGTTTCGACGGACAGGCCATCATCATCGCCGTCACGTTCACCGCGACTCCGTTCGGGATTGTCAACATCTACAGTGGAATCAAAGACATCGACAGCAACCTGCTCGAGATGACAGAGGCATACGACAGTCACCCTCGCCTCGTCTGGCAGTACCTCTACCTGCCACACCTCATGTCGTACATCTTCGCCAGCACCCGGTACCTCATCGGACTCACCTGGAAGGTCGTTCTCGTCGGTGAGACGTTCGGGACACAGAAGGGGATGGGAGCGATTATCCGGTTCTGGTTCGACCAAGGCGAGGTCGAACCCGTTCTCGCCTACCTCATGCTGTTCGTGGTCATCATGTTACTCATCGAGTACGGTGGGTTCAAGATACTCGAACGACGACTGTTTGCCTGGCGACAGACCGAGTAACCCCCAAACGCGGTTCCCGGACACCCCAGACCCCGCCGGGTTCTCACGGCGTCCGTTCCAGCGTCCCGACACAACATTTAAATATCTCTACCAAGTACAGTAGTATCTCTCATGCCTGCAGAAAGAATCGACCGCGCGGTGCGTCACATCACACGGGAGGAACCAGACAGGCGGGACCTCGAGATGGTGGCCGACTCACTGAGAGCGGCAGACACTGACAGAGCAGTTATCGAGCGGTACGCACTCGCGAGTCTCGTCGACTCTATACTGGCCTATCTCGACCGTATCCAGCACGGACTCGAGAAATCACTCGGCATCAAATCGACCGACGAGCGCCAGCGCATTCTCGAGGCGCTCTCCTATCCAGACCAGACGGACCCACAGGCACAGGTCGCCGACCTCATCGCACAGTGGGAGTCTTTCGACACGTACTCCGAGGAGACCGTCGAGCAGATGCTCGTCCAGTGACACACACCACGACAGACCGACCGGACACTCGTTGCGGAGACTCCGACCCGGCGTAACACCTGTTCGACCCACTACTGCCACCACAGCGACACCTCCGAACAGTCGCCACGGCGGCCGGATACGGGAGCGTGGTAGTTTCGCGGTCACGGCCGGACAGAAAGGTGTCACCGCCCCGCACCCGGTTCTCACTGTGCGATGTAGCCGCCGTCGGCGACGAGCACGTGACCGGTGATGTAACTGGCCCCCGCAGAGACGAGAAACGCTGCCGGTCGCGCGATTTCCTCGGGTGTCGCGAGACGACCCATCGGAATCTGAGCGGCCTTCTCCTCGACCCACTCGTCGTCTCGAACCGACTCGTTCATCGGCGTCGCCACGACGCCGGGCGCGAGCGCGTTCACCCTGACACCCGACTCGGCGTACTCGACGGCGAGTTGCCGGGTGAGATTGTTGATACCGCCTTTTGTCGCACAGTAGACACTCAGCCCCTCGGCACCGACCTCGCCCAGCTGTGAGGAGACGAGCACGAGGGCGCCTTCGGACTCCCGAAGCGGCGGCACGGCCGCTCTGGCGACCCGCAACATCCCCTGCAGGTTCACGTCGACGACCCACTCGAGTTCCTCGTCGTCGGTACCGAGGATGTCGCCACGGGTAATCACACCGGCGCTGTTGACGACGGCGTCGAGACCACCCAGTTGTTCAGACGCGGTCGCTACTGCGCGTTCGACCGACTCGCTCTCCCGGACGTCACACTCGACCGCACGCGAGATTCCCGCTGTCGTGTCGGCAATCTCCTCTAAGGTCTCCTGTGACCGCGAGGCGACGACCACGGTCGCCCCACGGTCCGCACACGCCTCTGCGACTGCTCTCCCGATACCACTGCTCGCGCCGACGACGAGTATCCGCTGGCCTCCCAGTTGCTCCATACGACTGTTTTCCGCGCTACGAACAAAAACCTCCCTCCGGGTGACCCCACCCGACGGCGTGACACCGCGTGGTCGTCGTCGCCGAGTGTGTTGTTCTCAGCGCGCAGACTCCACCTGGAGAACCCCGTCCTCTGCGACGAGCACACCGTCTTTGAACACGTACCGTGCCGGTGCCTGTTCGATGATGACGTACTCGGGTGACGGTGCGTCGAACACGACCAGCGTGGCGGGAGTGCCCTCCTCGATGCCGTACGTATCTGCGACACCGAACACCTCCGCAGCACCGTGTGTCATCGTCTCCCAGAGCGTTCGCAGTCCCTCGTTCACGAGGTAACTGTTCGCGTTCGGGTCGAGTTTGTACGCCTCGACGAGTGCCCCGTGTACGAGGTTCCCACTCTGACGCGGGTCCGTGTACGTCTGGACGTTGTCCGAGGCCAGACCCACCGGGATGTCCCGTGCGATTAGTTCTCTGACCGGCATCGCGGGCGGCGTACTCGGGTAACAGGTGACGAACTGCAGTCCGGCCCGCTCGAAGGTATCGAGCGCGTTCTCGATGTGACCCTCCTCGTACAGAGAGAGTCCGGCCGTCTCTCTGCTGTTGGCGTCACCGAGTGCGTACGCGTGACTGATTGTCACGTCGCCGTCGAACCCGTCTGTGGCGGCCTCACCGATTGCGTTCATCGTGTACATCCCCAGCGTGTCCGGTTCGTGGACGTGTACGTCGATGTCCACGTCGAACTCCCCGGCGATGTCGAACCACAGGTCGATCGTCTCGGCAATCTGCCCGTTCTGTGCCCCGGGGTCGATTCCACCGAGGAGGTCTGCGCCTCTGTCGAGTGCCGCCCGAATCTGTTGCTCGTTCTCACCGTACTGAATGCCGTCCTGCGGGAAGGCGACGACCTGTAGGTCGGCAATCGCGGACACCGCCTGCTTTGCTTCGAGCAACCCTTCGACTGCGGTCGACCCGGCGGACCCGCCCGTGTACGTCTGTGACCGGTAGAAGACGACGCCGTCTGTCACGCCCCGCTCGGTCACCCGTGTCGCGTTACCGGCCACCTCCGAGGCGGTCACACTCCCGAAATACTCCCTGTTCGTCTCGATGATATCGTCGAGCGTCGGCGGGGCGTCGTTGCGCTGTGGCGTCCGTTCGCCGGCGGCGACGAGTGCCTTGTCCATGTGGAGATGACACTCGAACAGTCCGGGTGAGACGAACTGTCCCCGAGCGTCGAGTTCTCTCGACGCGTCGGCGGTAATCGTGGGTTCGACCGCGACGATGTCTCCGTCGCTGATAGCGATGTCGACGGTGTCCGAGTGTGACATCGTGGACGCGTTTCTGAGTAGAATCTCGGCGTCTGTTTTGCTCATCGACACCGGGTAGTAGTGACCCCCTACTCTTAATGGTGCTGGCGGTGTCATCTCTCACCACCTCTCCCCGGGCCCCGGTCCGACGGCCACGGCAGTCTGTTCCGGCCGACAGTGCGCTCGCCGTACGCCGGTCACACGCTACCCGTACCGGATGGCCGGTAGGTCCACCGGAAGTGACTTTATGTATCGAGCGTAGTAGACGCTATGGGCGACCAGCACGCAGATTCGCCAGTCGCATCGAGGATAAACGCGCTCGACCGCTCGTCTATCCGTGTGATGTTCGAACTCGCAAACGAGACCGACGAGCAGTTGGCGCGACTTGAGGTGGGCGAACCGGATATGACGACCCCCGAACACATCATCCAGGCGGCGGCAGAGGCCGCTCGCGACGGCGGGACACACTACACGAGCAACGCCGGGATGATGCCGTTGCGCGAGGCGGTGGCCGACGCGATGGAACGAGACGTCGGACTGACGGCGACGCCGGAGGAGGTTGTCGTCACCAACGGGGCGATGGAGGCGCTGTATCTCTCCTTGCTCAGCGTCGTCGACTCCGGCGAGGAGGTGGTCATCCCGACGCCGTGTTGGCCAAACTACGCCGCACAGGTCCGACTGGCCGGCGGTGAGCTCACGGAGGTGCCACTCGACCCCGACGCGGGGTTCGCCCTCGACCCCGACAGGGTCGTCGACGCCATCTCAGACCAGACCGCGGCGGTTGTTCTGAACTCGCCGTGCAACCCGACCGGACAGGTGTTCGACACCGACGCAGTCGCGGCTATCGCCGACGAGGCAGCCGCCCACGACGCCTACGTCGTCGCCGACGAGGTGTACGACGGATTCGTCTACGACCGCTCGTTCACCGGTATCGGGGCGTCAGTCGACCACCCCGACCGGGTCATCACGGTCAACGCGTGTTCGAAGAAGTACGCGATGACCGGGTGGCGACTCGGGTGGCTCGTCGCCCCGCCGGCCGTCGCGGACGCGGCGGCGAAACTCCACCAGGCGACGACCTCGTGTGCGTCGAGTGTCTCACAACACGCCGCACTGGCCGCGCTCACCGGCGACCAGCAACCCGCCCGGGAGATCGGTGACCTGTTCGAGACCCGCCGGGATTACGTGGTCGACAGACTCGCCGACATTCCGGGTGTCTCGGCTCCGCGTCCGGGCGGTTCGTTCTACGCGTTCGTCGACGTGAGCGGCTTTGCCGGGACGAGCGTGGAGATTGCGAAACGGCTGCTGCGCGAGCACGGTGTCGTCACCGCTCCTGGGAGTGGTTTCGGAACCGGCGGCGAGGGGTTTCTCCGCCTCAGTTTCGCGACCGACCTCGAGGAACTCGAGCGCGGACTCGGGGGACTCGCGGCGATGGCCGCCGCAGAACTGGACGACTGACACGCCCGGTGTCTCTCACTCCGGCCGTCCGGCAGAACGCGGCACTGTCCTCCCGTGTCGCGAGCGAACCGACACAGAGACCGTGGCGCGCGCCGCCGTACCCGGGTGAGTCGCCTCGCAGTTGTTATGTCCGTCCAGGCAGAATCGGTTGGTGTATGCGAACAGTCCGATTCAGAGACCCGGCCGGAACGACCCGGACAGGACAGCTCGAGAACGGCACAGTCACCCACTGGGAGCAGGACTACTCGCGGTCCGAGGTCACCCTGTTACCGCCCTGTACCCCGACGAAAATCGTGTGTGTGGGGCTGAACTACCGCGACCACGCCGAGGAGACCGGGATGGAGGTTCCCGACCGGCCGCTGTTGTTCCTGAAACCGCCAAACACACTGGCCGCCGACGGCGACACGGTGTCGCTCCCGGCCGGTAAAGAGCGCATCGACTACGAGGCAGAGTTGGGCGTCGTCATCGGCGAACAGTGCCGTGACGTCCCGGAGACAGACGCGATGGACGTGGTCGCCGGATTCACCTGTGTCGACGACATCTCCAACCGGGACGACCAGAACCGCGAACAGAACTGGGTCCGTGGAAAGGCGTTCGACAACGCCGCCCCGATGGGACCGTGTGTCGCTGCGCCCGAGGCGGTTCCCGACGACGCGACCATCGAACTCTCTGTCAACGGCGAACAGAAACAGCAGTCCTCGCGTGAGGCGTTCATCTTCACCGTGCCGGAACTCGTCGCGGAGGTTACGACCTACATGACACTCGAACCGGGGGACGTCATCTCGACGGGAACGCCGGCCGGCGTCGGCCCACTCGCAGACGGTGACACCGTCACAGTCTCCATCGAGGGGGTCGGCACGCTCGAACACGACGTGCGTGTCCCCTGACCCCGGAGACGCGGTCTGTGGTTGCCGACCCCGAACCCACCCTGCGTACACAGAGTTATGTGACGACGGTTCGTTGGGCACTGTATGTACGGTTGGCGCTGTCGCATCGGGTTGCTCGTGCCGTCGGACAACCACGTCATCGAACCGGAGCTGTGGCAACTCGCCCCCGAAGGGGTCTCGATACACGCCACTCGACTCGCGAGTATGGATATCGAAGAGCTACCGCGACTCGCCCGGGCAGAGCTCGACACGCTCGAACAGGTCGACGCCGACGTACTCGCGTACGCCTGCAACATCAGTTCGTTCTACGACGGACCAGACGCCGACGAGGCAATCGTGGCCGACCTCGAGGCGGAGGCCGACGGGACGCCGGTCACCACCGCCTCGACGGCTCTGGTCGAGGCACTCGCGTCACTGGGGGCCGACTCGCTCGCCGTCGTCACGCCCTACGAGGCGCCGGTCAACGCCCGTCTCGAGACCTTCCTGACGGAGAACGGGTTCACCGTCGCCGCCATCGACGGACTCGGGATGGACGCGACCGACGAAACCGACGCCCGGCAGATATCCGACCGGCCGCCACGGGACACCGACCGGCGAGTGCGCGAGATAGTCGACGGCGAGACTGTAGACGCCGTCGCGGTTACGGCGACGAACCTGCCCGCTCAGGGTATCATCCGGTCGATAGAGACCGACATCGACTGTCCGGTCGTCTCCGCGAACACCGCGATTCTCTGGCACGCGCTCACGATATCTGGCGTGCGTTGTGAGATTCCCGCGGGTGGACGACTGTTTCGCGAGTCGTGACCGAACCACAACCGAGAGCTTGATTTCCTCCCCGCGTGAACGCGGGGGAACCCCGAGTCAAGCGAATCAGAGATTCGCGTACATCGCAACTCTCCGACTTGCTCAGCGTTGGGACAGTACGGTTGTTGCTCACCGTGTCGGTTTCATCCGCCTGTTCGTTACTCGGTCCCGACAGTCGTCGGAACACTCTCTTCTCGTCGGAAGACGGGTGTAGTTGGCTCGAAGTTTTATCCCTCCTCCAGACCACAGAGAATCTATGGTACTGGTCCTCGACAGGTCGTGTGTTGAGACGGTGCTCACGCTCGCAGAGACCATCGACGTGGTCGAGACGGCGATGAGAGAACAGTCCGGGTCGCTCGTTCCCGAGCGTATCCAACTCAAGTCTCACGACAACGGCGAATCGTTCGTCATGCCGGGGGCACTGGATACGACGGCAGACATCGGGCTGAAAGTCGTCAACCTGTTTCCCGACAACGACGAGCGCGGACTGCCACCGACACTCGCCTCGATGTCGCTGTACAGTGGCGACACGGGCGAACTGCGGGCACTGCTCGATGGCACCCGCATCACAAACTTCAGGACGGGCGCGATTGGTGCGGTGGCGGCCCGCCACCTCGCCGCCGAGGACGCGACGACAGTCGGTCTCTTCGGCTCCAGCACGCAGGCACGGTATCAGGCTCGCGCGCTCGATACGGAGTTGGACATCGACCGTATCGACCTGTACTCGCGCTCGGACCGCCGGTTCGAGGCCGTCGAGCAACTCACCCCGAAGACGACCTGTACGGTTTCGGCGGTGGACTCACCGACTGCGGCGTGTGTCGACGCGGATATCGTCGTGACGGCGACGAACGCACCCCAACCGGTGTTCGACGACGACGATATCGCTCCGGGAACGCTGGTCGTCTCGGTCGGTTCGAACGACGAGTCGATGCGCGAGATGCCCGGCGCGACAGTCGGCCGGGCGGCGGGTGTCTACGTCGACAACTACGAGGGTTGTTGCTCGACTGGTGACATCGCCGACGCGATTGGCGAAGCGGAGATTACCGAAGACGACGTCGAACGCCTGTCGACCCTGCTCGCGGACGACCCCCCCTACCGGACAGACCAGGAGTCGGTGTTCGTGGTCAAATCAGTCGGCACCATCGTCTACGACATCCACGTCGCCCAGCAGGTCATCCAGCGGGCCGTCGCCGAGGACGTCGGACAGGAGATCGGCCTCTACTGACCGGCGACCGGGACGGCGCGTGGTCTGTCACCTGGGACCGGAGAGGAGTCGCCCGTACCCCGGCACCCGTGGGTCGACACCGGCGGCGCGTAGACTCTGCCAGTACAGCGCCTGATTGACCGTGACGACCGGTCGGCCCAGAGACGCCTCCATCGCGTCGATGGTCTCGACGCTGGCGAGATTCGTGCTCACCACGAGCACAGCCTCGGCCTCCCCGAGGTCGGTGTCGACGACCCGCCGGTAGGTGTCACGCGCGGTCTGCTCGTTGACCGCCGTGAGGTCTGTGAGGTCGTCGGCATCGAGTCCGAGTCCGGTCATCGTGGTCGGGGTGACGCCGTTCCCCCCGAGAAAGGCCGCGAGTCGCTCCTGGTCGCGCTCGCCGTACGGCGTCACGACGGCCACCTCGCTCACCGAGAGCGCGTCGAGTGCGGCCAGCACTGCACCCGAGGCCGTCGTCACTGGCGTGTCCACCTGCCCGGCGAGTCGGTCACGGATGCGGGCGTGCGCGTCGGGACCCCCGTGGAACGTGCTCGCGTTGCAGGCGTAGCCGACGACGTCTGCGCCCATCTCCTCGAGTACGCGCACCTCCTGTTTGGCGGCCTCGGGCATCTCGTCGAGGTCCGCCGTGTGCAGTCGCGTGCTGTGTGCGGTTACGCCGTCCGTGGCGAGACGGTAGAACTCCGGTTCGACGACCATGTTGTCTTTCGGACAGACGAGACCGATTGCTACCCGCCAGTTGTACATACTCGGACTACGGGCGAGTACAGTTTGTATGTTTCTCACAGCCTCAGTCACTCCCGAGCGCGTCCGAGCGTGTGCCGGTGCTCGTGGCGACGGCCCACAGCGCCGTGAGCGTGATACCGAGGGTGACGAGCACCAGCAGCGAGTAACTGCCGGTGTAAGAGAGCAACAGAGTCACCACCGGGGGCGTGGCCAGGCCGAAGATGCCGAAACTGACGTTGAACAACCCGACGACCGCGATATCTGCGTCCTCGGAGAAAACCTCGAGCAGAAAGGGAACGTGTGTCGTCGCCACACCGCCCAGTCCGAGGCCGAAACAGCAAACCGCCAGCGCCATCGCCAGCAGCGACGAGAACAGAAACAGGATACTCCCGACACTCGCCAGCGCAATCGAGGCGAGGAAGATTCGCCGGAATCCCACGCGGTCTGCGACTGCGCCACTCGCCAACCGCGAGACGATGCTGATACCACCGACGAGGCCGAACCCCGTTGCTGCCTCGGCGTCGCTGAATCCACGTACCGAGAACAGTTCGACAGAGTAGGCCGCCAAGAAGTAGTACCACGCCAGCGAGAGTCCGACACCGAAAAACAGGAGCAGAAACACCCGCGACCGGCCCAGACGACCGAGCCAGGCGAGCAACTCGCGGTGTGACTTGCTCGCGGCGTCGGCCCACGGGGGACGTGCACAGACCACCCCTGCGAGGAGAATCAGCGCCGCGCTGCCGGCGGTCACGACCAGGAAACCCTGTCGAACACCGTAGCGACGCAACGCGAACTCCCAGACCGGCGGCATGACGAACAGGCTGAGTCCAATCCCGGCAAAGGCGAACCCCGTGGCGGTGCCACGCCGGCGGCGGAACCACTGTGGAACGACCGCCGCCAGCACGACGTAAACCGTCCCGAGTAACAGTCCAAACACCCCGAACACGACCATCAGCCACACCACCGAGTCAAAGAGGTACAGTGAGGGCGCGAGCGTTGCGACCGCGACTCCACAGCCGCTCACGACCAGTCGACTCGACACGCTGGTCGTCAGGATGCCGACGACGCCCGCACCGGCGAAAAACAGAAACAACATCAACGAGAACGCCGTCGAGAGGGCCACCTTCGACACGCCGTACTCGGCACTCACCGGGTCCAGAAACACACCGTAGGACAGGGGGGTCCCGAAGGTAACTGCGAGTGCTGTCGCACCGACGCCCGCAACAGTCCAACTCCGGAGACCGTCGGGGCTGTACGGCCCCTCGGTCTCTGTCTCGGTCATCGAGGGCTCTGCTTACTGTGCCCGTTCGATGGACGTATTCTCGTCGACTCGCACGAGACACTCCAGTTCGTAGCCCGCCTCTCGGACGTTCTCGACGGCACCCTGGTTCCGGTCGACGACCGTGAGCAGTCGCTCCGGAGTCCCGCCGATATCCTCGACGACTGTCGCGGTGTCGACGACCGTCTTCCCGGTCGTGGTGACGTCCTCGATTAGCGCGACCCGGTCGCCGTTCTGTATCGACCCCCCGACACGGGTCTGTGTTCCCGAGTGCGCTCTCTCCCGGCGCACAAACGCGGCAGGAACACCCGATTCGAGTGACACGGCGACGACCAGCGGAACGGCCCCGGGTTCCGGCCCCGCGATTACGTCGATTTCTGCCGGGTCGAGTCGTGCCACGACCTCGCTCGCTATCCCGTCGAGAATCTCTGGTCGCGTCTCGAAAACGTCCGTGTCGATGTAACAGTCCGAGAGACGACCGTCCGAGAGTTCGAATGTGCCGTGTTTAATCGCCCCGCTGTCTCGGATGACCCGCGTGATGTCGGACATTACCTGTTCATGTCTTGGCGCTCGTAAAAATGTTGCTCTTGGGACTGGGGGTCAACCGACGGGACGTCCGTACCCGGTGTCGCCGCGAACCGTGCCGTCGTGATAGACGAGATTCCCCCGGAGGACTGTCGTCTGCACCCGACCGGTCACGGTCTCGTTATCCCAGACGGTCGCGGTGCTTTTCGAGTGGAGTTCCGTCCGGTCGACCGTCCACTCCAGGTCCGGGTCGACGACGGTGATGTCGGCGTCGGTGCCGACCCGCAGGGAGCCTTTCTGGGGGTACAGCCCCCAGATGCGGGCCGGGGTCGTGCTGTAGAGGTCGACGACGTCCGAGTAACTGAGTCGCCCCCGCGCCGCGAGCGTCGCCATCGCCGCGGGACCGGTCTCGACTCCGGCCGACCCGGGGGCGACGTCCCAGACTGCGGTTGTTTCGTCGAGGTGTTTCTCTGCGTCGGTGTGTGGTGCGTGGTCCGTGCCGATACAGTCGAGTTCCCCTGCATCGAGCGCCAGTGACAGCAGTCGCGCTCGCTCGGAGTCGCTCCGGAGTGGCGGAGACATCACGGCGGCGTGGCCCAGGTCGCCCATCTCCTCCTCGGAGAACCAGAGGTAGTGTGGTGTGGTTTCGACAGTCAGGTCGACCCCCCGGTTCCGTCCCCGGACGAGTCGCTCCAACGTCGACCCGGCAGACACCTGCAGCACGTGCACCGGACAGTCGGTCTGTTCTGCCAGTTCGACGACGGTCGCCGCGCCGACGTGTTCGGCAACCGGCGGCCGGGACCTGCAGTGTTCTCTCGGCGTGGCGTCACCTCTCTCCTTGCGTCGCTGTCGCCGTTCCGCGACGATTTCGCCGTCCTCGACGTGGATTGCGAGACGTTCCCCGAGCGCACCGAGTCGCTCCATCGCGGTCAACAGTTCGCCACGCGTCGGTGCGCGCTCGTCGAGCGAGGCCTGCACACCCACTGCATCTGTGGCGAGCGTCTCGATGTCGTCGTAGTTCTCGGCGGTCAGCCAGGCGAAACAGCCAAAATCGACGACTGAATCCCGGCGACCGCGCTCGCGTTTCCGTTCGAGGTGTGCCGGCCGGTCGATGTATGGGTCTGTGTTGCCGTGTCCCAACACCGTCGTGACGCCGCCGACTGCCGCCGCCCGCGTGACCGTCTCCCAGTCCTCTTTCTGTGTCTGCCCGAGCGAACGGTCGTGCACGTGTTCGTCGACGAAACCCGGCAACACCACACAGCCCTCTGCGTCGACCGTTTGGTCGGCAGTCGGGAGCGAGTCGTCGTCGCCGACTGCGACGATGGTGCCGTCTCTCACGGCGAGTCCGCCGGTGGTCTGACCCGTTGCAGTAACGATTGTCCCGTTCTCGATTCGCAGGTCGGCCCGTCTCATGCTCGTGACCGACTGTCTCTGGTGACGACCGCCGACACTCCACACCCGGACACAGACGGCAGGCGACGCTCCGTCCGGGTCCCGACGACACCTCCAGCGTCGGTGTCGACGCTGCCCCTCTCCTCCCCGCTCGTCCGAACCGACTGGCCGAGGAGGGCACTGTTTCCAGAACGCCGGCTCGTCTCCCCGACGGCGTCGCCGTTAGGACACGTTTGCTTGCTCATACGCCCTCAACTCAAATCAGCCACTTAGTGCTTTCCGTGGCGGTGAAACTCCGTGCCAAGGTTTAGGTTCACTCAGGTACTGAACCCAGAAGTAGACGAGATTCAGTATGTCGCTGGACGATAACGTGACTGTCGACAGTGTGGTGTGTCTCGACCGGATACAGCGTCGTCTCTCCGAACTGTGGGAGATCGGCCGGGTTTCTGGTGGCGGCGTGACCCGGATGGCGTACTCTCCGGAGGAGACCGAGGCTCACGAGTACCTCTGCGCGGAACTTCCCGACGCATACAGTGTCAGCGTCGACCCGGTCGGCAACCTCTTTGCGACCCGGGCACCCGACGCCGAGCGGTTCGTCGCAACCGGTAGCCACCTGGATTCGGTGTACAACGCCGGTAAACTCGACGGTACTCTGGGGGTGGTGTGTTCGCTCGAAGCGGTCGAGGCGTTTCACGCCGTCGCCGACACCTCCAGTGTCGCTCCGCTTTTGATCGTCTTCCGGGCAGAGGAGTCGGCCCGTTTCGGTCACCACACTATCGGCAGTCGAGCGGCACTCGGAGATATCGACTCAGAGGTGCTCGCCGCCACCGACGACGACGACACGCCGGTCTGGCAGGCGATGGAAAAGGAGGGGTTCAGTCCCGAGGCGTTGCAGAACCCGACAGTTCCGGTTGACCGACTGGCGGCGTTTCTCGAGATTCACATCGAACAGGGCCGGGTGCTCGACGAAGCACCAGCCGACACCGGGGTCGTCACCAGCATCAGGGCGCCCGCTCGACACACCATCACCGTCCGCGGTGAGTACGACCACTCGGGCGCGACTCCGATGGCGCTGCGACAGGATGCCCTGAGCGGGGCAGCAGAGATGGTACAGAACATCGAAACAACGGCAACGGAGGCGACACGAGAGGGAGATATCGTCGCTACTGTCGGCGACATTACCGCGGTCGACGGCGCAATCAACAAGGTGTGTGGCGAAGTCTCGTTCTCGCTCGACATCCGGAGCACAGACGCAGACTACCGACAGACCACCGAGCGACGACTCCTCGAGGCCTGCCAGCGCGCCGCCGACAGACGCGACCTCGAAGTCGAGATAACGACCCTCGAGCGCTCAGAGCCGGTCGCACTCGACGAACACCTGCAACAGCGCCTCCAGCGAGGGGCCGACGTGGCCGGCTGTGACCCGCTGTCGCTCCCGAGTGGCGGCGGACACGACGCGATGAACTTCCAGCTCGCGGGGGTTCCGGCCGGACTGCTGTTCGTCCCGAGTATCGACGGGGTCAGCCACAGTCCCGACGAGCAGACACCGGAACAGTCCATCACTGCGGCAACCCGCACGCTCGCACACACCCTGCTCTCGTACGCCGACGACCGTGACACGTCGACACCGTGAGAGACTCCGACCGACTCCCGGAGACACCCGGTCTGCTCCCTGCAAACACGACTTCAGGTCGGTGAACCCCGACGCCAGTGACCGCCGCCACCCGGTACGCGGTGAGCACGACCCACCAGTACGCCGAAACCGTGGCTGACAGCACGCCGGTGGTCTCCGTTCGACGGTCGTAAATACTATATGAAATTGCGGTGTATTACGTGTATGCGTACAGAACGAACCGGCAGAACAATTCAGTCGTCAAAATTGACGCTGTCTATCATCAGCGCACTGTCCGAACTGGAGGGCGCACGAACAACAGAACTCGCCGACCACCTCGGGGTATCGAAGAGCACGATTTCGAATCACATGTACACACTCTGGGAGGAGGAGTACGTGACGATGGACGGCGATATCTACTATCCGAGTTTGAAATTCGCCACTGTCGGTGAGCACGCCCGCCGTCGTGAACCGGCCTTCGAGACTGTCATAAAGGTGATGGAAGACCTGGACGAGGAGATAGCCTTCCAGAACAGTTTCATGGTCGAGGAAAACGGGTTGGCCCGGTATTTCACCCCGGAGATCGAGAACCCGGGACGGTACGACCGGTACGCCTTCGTCGGCGAGTCTGAGTTTCTCCACGCGACTGCCTCGGGAAAGGCGATACTCTCGGAACTCCCCGACGAACACGTCGAGTCGATACTCGACTGGCGGGGTCTCCCGGCGGTCACAGAGCAGACAACCACGGACAGACAGAAACTCGAACGTGAACTCAGACAGACCAGCGAGCGCGGATACGCGATTAACGACTGCGAGAACCGCCCCGGACTGTACGTGCTGGCGACACCCGTGTCGAAACCGGACGGGACGGTACTCGGCGCAATCAGCATCGGTAGCCAGAGAACCCGCATCAAAATCGAGCGGTTCACCACGCGTATCGTCGACACACTCAGCGAGTACGCCACCCGTATGGAGAAGAAACTCGCAACCTCGACCTCTCTCACGACAACCGAGTGACGCCCTCTGTGCAGACGGTACGAGCCGACTGCACTGTGAGCGGGCTACGACTCGTCTGTGGACTGGCGTGGCGCGGCGTCTCACCCCGGGGTGTCGACGCACTGAACTGCAGTGGACTGATGCAGTTTGCTTCACTGAGACCCCTCCATAGACCCACTACACACGTTTCTCGACCACACTGTGTCTGGTCGACACTGTACAATGTTGGCCCGTCAGGGGTAGAGACTCGCGTTTTGTTCTCTCCGAGCGCTCTTTTTGTTCCTGTCACGGTACTTTCCTCCCGCCCGAGTTGAATCTGTCATCGCATCCGGTATCGAGACGGCTGTTTCTCGAGCAACGACAGAGTTGTTGTCGTGTCCCCGGAGACGCGCGCTGAGTTGTTGGCCCGGCAGATAGACGCCGACGAACCACGAACACTCGACGACGGGCGGTCCGGCGGCGACACACCACCTGACTCCACGCGCCGGGGCCGGGCGACGACACGTATCGACGGCGATACGTTCGCGCAAGAATTGGTCACACCTCAATAACTAAATGCGGTCGCAGGGTACCAACTGGGCGATGACAGACGTGTTGTACCTCTCCGGGCGTGACCTGGCGGGGTTGGCCGAACCCGGAGAGTTCGTCGAGGCAGTGCGAGAGGGCTTCAACTATCGCGGTGCGGGGGCTCCTGCGATGGCGCCTGCACGGATTCGCGGCGAGGAGACGACGACGACAACCTACACCGTGGAGTTTCCCGAGTGGGGAATAAAGGGCGGGTACATGTACAGCGTCGGCGACGACGTCTGGTACACGACGCCGCTTTTCGACGTCGAAACCGGCGAGCTGTTGGCCATCCTGGACGGCGCGGTGTGGAATCCGTACAAGACGGCGGCAGTCGGGGCCGTCGCGACGGACGAACTGGCCCACGAGGACGCCAACTCGGTCGGTGTCATCGGCTCCGGTGGTATCGCGAAAGCGACCGTCGAGTTGGTCGATGTCGTCCGGGATATCGACTCGGTGGAGGTGTTCTCGCCGACGCCGTCGAGCCGGGAGTCGTTTGCCGAGGAGGTAGCGTCCGAACTCGGCGTCGACACCACGGCGGTATCCTCGAGTGACGAAGCAGTCGACGGCACAGACATCATCGTCGTGGGGACGAGCGCGTCGGAGCCAGTTATCGACGGTAGCGCGGTGAGCGAACACGCGCACATAAACGCGATGGGTGCCGCACACCCGAAACGCGAACTCGACGTGGGAACCTTCCAGAAGGTCACGAAGTACGTCCCGGACATCCGAGAACGGGTCCTGGGCACCAGCACACAGACGCGGTTCCGAAGTGCGCGCGGATTCCTCGAGGCCTACGACCAGGGTGTCGTCAGCGACGCGACTCTCCACGGCGAACTCGGGGACGTCGTCGCGGGGTCGATTCCCGGGCGGACTCCCGAGGACGACGTGACGGTCGCAGACAGCGTCGGCACCGCAATCGAGACTGTCGCCGCTGCGGTTATGCTCTATCGGAAGGCACTCGAACGCGACCTCGGAACCAGTATCGAGTTTATTCCGAGACACGAGTCCGAGAGTCTCCGGTGAGACTCCGGCCGTCTACTGTTCGACGACGCGCTCACCCCTCGTTACAGCGGTATCGAGGCGAAAGCCCACCTCTTCAGGGGTGGGATGAAGCCGACAACTGGGAATCTCTCCACGCTCGTAGCCACGGCTGGGGTTGGATGCTTGCGTAACATCTTTAGGTGA
>CAZHPM010000036.1:0-20966 GCA_964534485.1 uncultured Halobacteriales archaeon | reverse complement strand
AACTGGAGCGCCGCGAGGCGCTGCAGGACGCGGGACTGGACAAGGACACCTCACAGAACGTCGAACACATCCACGGCACGAACATCGTCATCGACGACACGAAAGGCATCCAGCACCTCAACGAGACGATGGAACTCGTCCTCGAAGGGTTCGAGGACGCGCTCGACGACGGCCCGCTGGCGAACGAACCGGTTCAGGGCTCTCTGGTTCGTCTGCTCGACGCCCGTCTCCACGAGGACGCCATCCACCGTGGGCCGGCGCAGGTCATCCCCGCCGTTCGGCGGTCGCTGCACAACGCGCTGGTCGACGCCGAGGTCCGCCTGCTCGAACCGATTCAGGAGGTTCGTATCGACGTGCCCGCCGAGCACATGGGCCCCGCCAGCGGCGAAATCCAGGGCCGGCGTGGCCGCATCGACGACATGTACCAGGAGGGTGACCTCCAGGTCGTCGAGGGAGTCGCGCCCGTCGAGGAGATGATCGGCTTCTCCTCGGATATCCGCTCCGCGACAGAGGGTCGGGCGAGTTGGAACACCGAAAACGCCGGCTTCCAGGTGATGGCCGACAACCTCCAGCGCGAGAAGATCATGGAGATTCGCGAGCGAAAGGGGATGAAGACGGAACTGCCCGACGCCGTCGGTTACTTCTGAGTTCGGGCCCCGCTCCGGCGGTGTGCAGGAGGCCGACGACTGCGCTCGCGCCAGTAACGGACCCCCCGAGACACCCACAGACGGGGAACCAACAGTCAGTCCCGAGCGACAACGGACCGCCACAAGCGGGCCAGCTGCTGCCGTGTTCGGCCCACGCGCTCGACAGGTTTGGGGGGTTCTCTCTGACACGTCTGGCGTAGGTCCAACCAGCACGAACTATCAGTGAACCAACGGGGTACGGGTCGAATCGCCGAGCAATTCTGCCCCGGCAGGCAGATATATCAGACGTCGCTCGAAGGCAGGTGTAGATGGACGACAGTGAACTCGACACCGCCACACGGCCGACCCGTCGGCAGGTCTTACGGGCAGGCGGAGCGGCAGTACTCGTTGGCACACTCTCCGGCCGCGCGACCGGACAGGCTACCGGACGCACCCTCTACGTCGGGAGCCGCGACGACACCCTCTACGCGCTCGAGGCCGGGAGTGGCACCGAACAGTGGAGCTTCGAGACCGGCGGCGTGGTTGCGTCGTCGCCGACGGTGACGGATGGCACCGTCTACGTCGGGAGCGAGGATACCAACGTCTACGCGGTGGACGCGACGGACGGCACCGAGCAGTGGAGCTTCGAGACCGGCGGCGCGGTTTTCTCCTCGCCGGCGGTTGTGGACGGCACCGTCTACGTCGGGAGCGACGACGCCAACGTCTACGCGGTGGACGCGACGGACGGCACCGAACGGTGGACGTTCGAAACTGGCGCGGCAGTGGGGTCGTCGCCGACGGTGGTAGACGGCACCGTCTACGCCGGGAGTTCCGACGAGAACGTCTACGCGCTCGATGCCGGGAGTGGCACCGAGCAGTGGAGCTTCGAGACCGACGACGGAGTTCTGTCGCTGTCGTCGGTGATAGATGGAACGCTCTACGTCGGGAGTTTCGACGAGAACGTCTACGCGCTCGATGCCGGGAGTGGCACCGAACAGTGGGTCTTCGAGACAGGTGGGGCAGTTGCTTCGTCACCGGTAGAGGTAGACGGCACCGTCTACGTCGGGAGTTCCGACGAGAGCGTCTACGCGCTCGAGGCCGAGAGTGGCACCGAACAGTGGGCCTTCGAGACCGGCGGCGTGGTCGAGTCGTCACCGACAGTGACGGATGGCACCGTCTACGTCGGGAGCGGTGACGAGAACCTCTACGCGCTCGAGGCCGAGAGTGGCACCGAACAGTGGGTCTTCGAGACTGGCGACAGGGTGCACCCGTCGCCGACGGTGGTAGACGGCACCGTCTACGTCGGGAGCACCGACTTCGAAGACGACACTGGAGACGTCTACGCGCTCGAGGCCGAGAGTGGCACCGAACGGTGGGTCTTCGGGGCGAGTGCCGGGAGTTACTCCTCACCGACGGTCGTGGAGAACCCGGCGACCGGCGACAGCGTCGGGTCCCGGGCGCGACTCGGCGCGCTCGGACACAACGACGAGTTGGAGCACACCGGGCAGAGTATCGAGATAGTGCCCGACAGCGAGGAATCGACCGACGACGACAGCGACGATAGCTCCGGCAGTCAGGGGTCGACCGACGACAGCGACGATAGCTCCGGCAGTCAGGGGTCGACCGACGACAGCGACGGCTCTGGTCCCGGGTTCGGCGTCGGTGGGGCAGTGGCTGGACTGGGCGGGGTAGCGTACCTGTTGAAGCGACGACTCGACGACGAGACGGGGTCAAGGTAACTCCAGTCGCTCCCGTTCTCTCAGTTCGGTGAGAGCAACCGTCGGACCGCGTGCGTGGAGTGAACCCCACTACAAGTGTCGACCCGGGCTGTCGGGTCTGCAAGCGTATTTACCACGCGACCCCGAATGGCCACCGGAATGGACGGGGTCGACCTGGTCGTCGCCGTGGTCGCCGGACTCGTGCAGGGGGTCTTCGAGTGGCTCCCGGTGTCGAGTCAAGGCAATCTCGCGGCGGTTCTCGCCCTCGCTGGCACCGACCCCGAGACTGCGGTTCAGTTCGCACTCTTTTTGCAGGCCGGCACGACGCTGTCGGCCGTGGCCTACTACCGCGAGGAGATTACACTCGCCGTGCGTGCACTGCCGGGGTGGCGGCTCGACGCGGCCTACGACGGCGAGAACGCGCTCGCGTCGTACATCGTCGTCGCCAGTCTGCTGACCGTGTTAGTGGGAGTGCCGCTGTACGTCTTCGCCGTCGACCTGGCGGGCGAGTTGAGCGGTGGCGCGTTCGTCGCACTCGTCGGCGTGTTGCTCGTGTTGACCGGTATCGTACAGTTGCGCTCGGAGTCACGGGTGCTTGGCGGGCGCCACCGACCGACGCTGGTGGACTCGGTACTGGTCGGTGCCGCACAGGGGGTGGCGGTTCTGCCGGGCGTCTCCCGGTCGGGGGTGACCACGAGTGTGTTGCTCTTCCGGAGTTACGACCCCCCGGAGGCGTTCCGGCTCTCCTTTCTGCTCTCGATTCCGGCGACGGTCGGCGCGGCAGCTCTCACCGTCGCCGGCGCGGGTGGACTGCCGGGAATCGCCCCCGGTCCGGCGGTCGCCGCACTGTTGGTCAGTGCGGCCGTTGGCTACGTTACCATCGACGCCATCATGCGCGTCGTCGAGCGGATTCCCTTCTGGCAGGTCTGTCTCGTGCTGGGCGCACTCGCCACCGCCGGCGGTGGACTGGCCGTTGTTGTCGCGTGACTCCCCGTGGCATCTGCGCCGTCGAACTCGAACCGCGGCACCCTCGCGTCGTCGGCCGGGCGAGACGCCGGGTGTCGAACTCTCGACTGCGACAGCAGAGCGTACGGCCGATGAGAGCGATACAGACCGTGAGGCCCCGGAAGAAACAATAGTCAGGGCTTCAGTTCTCGTGCGCGCTCGCGGGCCGCCGAGAGGTCCAGCGAGTCGGCCACCTCGGTCGCCTCCCGTCGAATCTGCTCCGCGTCGGTGACTGTCACTGTGCCGTCCTCGAGCAACACGTCGCCGTCGACCATCGTGAACGTCACGTCGTCGCCGCGGGCGGCGAAGACCAGGTGCGAGACGGGGTCGTACAGCGGTGTCGCACGCGTCGCGTCGGTCGACAGGCCGACGATATCGGCCCGCCATCCCTCGCGGAGTTCCCCGAGTCTGTCGAACCCAGCGGCGCGTGCGCCCTTTGTCGTCGCCATCTCGAAGAGGGTCCGCGCCGGCAGCACCGTGGGGTCGAGTGCGTCGACTTTCTGGAGTGTGCTCGCCTGTTTCATCTCGGTGAACGGGTCGAGTGTGTTGTTCGCCGGCGGGCCGTCGTTGCCAAGCGCCACGTTGACTCCGCGGTCGAGGTAGTCGACGACCGGCGCGATTCCGCTGGCGAGTTTCATATTCGAGGAGGGGCAGTGGACGACGTGGGTTCCGGTGTCGGCCAGCAGTTCGCGCTCGCTGTCGTCGGTCCAGACACAGTGGGCGAGGACGACGTCCTCGCCTGTGAGGCCGACCTCGTCGAGCCAGTGGATGTTCCGGCGGCCGGTGTCGTTCTCGACAGTCTCGATTTCCCGGCGGTTCTCGCTGGCGTGGGTGTGGATGCGGACGCCGTCGTGGGCGTCTGCGAGTTCGCGCGCGCCGCGCAGACACGCCTCCGTGCAGGTGACGGCGAACCGGGGCGTGACGGCGTACCGGATGCGGTCGTCGAAACTCCCGTGGTAGCGCTCGATGAGGCGCTCGCTCTCGGCGAGCGCGGCGTCGGTCTCCTCGCACAGTCCTGCCGGGGAACGTCGGTCCATCAACACCTTGCCGAGCACACCCCGGATACCGAGTTCGCCGGCAGCCTCGAACGCCCGGTCGGCATGAGCAACCGACAGGTGGTCGATGACGGTCGTCGTCCCGCTTTCTATCAGTTCGAGATAGCCCAGTTTCGCCGCAATCTCCATCTCGTCGGCGGTCAGTGTCGCTTCCAGCGGGAGTACGTGGCCAAACAGCCAGTCGAGTAACTCACAGTCCTCGGCGAGACCCCGGCCGAGACTCTGCACCGAGTGGACGTGCCCCCCCACGAGTCCCGGGGCGACCAGGTCACAGCGGACCTCGCGGTGGTCGGGGTAGCGTTCGACCAGCGTAGCGCGCTCGCCCACCGCGGCGATTCGGGAGTCGCACACGACGACAGCTCCCTCCTCGATAACAGTCGACGAATCCGCGAGCACCGTGCCAGAGACGAGCATCGCCCCGGTTTGGAGCGCGAGCAATATATATTGCTGTGACGGCGCGGCCGGTCTGTTGGGGTCGGTTACTGCTCTTTGTACTCCTTTGTGGCGGCGTCGAGTCTGTCGTGGTGCTCACTCGGGTGTGGCGCGGCGAGTGGCGAGACGCTGACCTTTCCGTCGACAACCGCACGCCGGTCGGTGCCGTCGGCGTCGGGTACCGTTCCGTCGGCCATTCGCTCCCAGATGTGGTTCGTGAGCGTGACCGTTCCCTCCTCGTGTTGGGAGTCCATCAGGTAGACCCGCGACGGCCGGGTGACGACCATCTCGCCGGTACCCTCCGCGGGGGTTGGCGCGTTTATGTTGAGGTAGTCGGCATCCTCGAATATCCCGGTGTCGTCGGCCCGGTCGACCAGGTACGTGGTCGCGTCTGCGGCCTCGGCGTACTCCTCGATGCCGATCTCACCGTTCTCGAAGCGCTCGGCGGGGATGTACAGCGAGACGGCCATCGACGGCACACCCAGAAACGACGCCTCGACGGCCGCGCTGATGGTGCCCGACCGGCCAAGCACTGCCGCACCCATGTTCGCGCCACGATTGCAACCGGCGACGACGATGTCGGTTTCGGGGACTAGCGACTGCAGACCGGCGACGACACAGTCAGAGGGTGTGCCGTCGATAACGTACCCCCGGTCGTGGTCTGTGACCGCCGTCGACCGGGAGAGCGCGCGCCCGACCGCACTCTGGTCGTCTGCCGGCGCGACGACAGTCACCGACCCGACCGTCGAGAGTGCGTTGTACAGCGCGTGCAACCCCGGCGAGTCGATGCCGTCGTCGTTCGTCAGCAGAATCTCGGGGTCGTCCATACTACACCGTGGAACGGTGGCCGCATCAACGTGGCGCTCGAGGGCGGGGCTGGCGGCTAACTATCAGTTCTCTGTCAACGCGCGCCAGGGATAAGAGGCTGGCACCGAATAAGGGGGTATGGGCGACTCACAGGGCGTCAGTTTCGGCACCGACGAACAGACCCGACTCATCCTCGACAACCTCGGCGAGTTCATCGAGCAGGAGGTCGAACCGATTCAGGAGGAACTCGGTGAGACGTTCCACAACCCGCGACTCGGCCACGAGAAAGACGGGCGACTCGTCGACGAGGTCGTCGAGGCAATCGACGAGGTACGCCGCAGGAGCGCAGAGGCGGGGTTCTACGCGATGAATCTCCCCGAAGAGGTCGGCGGCGGCGACGTCTCGAACGTGACCTGGTACCGCGCGAAGAAACTGGTCGCCAGTTCGGGCGTCCCGATGGCGGAGTACGCCCTCGCCGGTCCCGAGGGTCCAAAGCCACTTCTGTTGCTCGCGGAGGGTGACCAGGTCGGGGACTACCTCGAACCGGCAGTGCGTGGCGAGGTGTCGACGGCTTTCGCACAGACCGAATCCGGTGTCGGTTCCGACTCGCCGAACATGCGAACCACCGCGGAGAAAGACGGCGACGAGTGGGTCATCGACGGCCACAAGCAGTGGATTACGAACGCCCCCTACGCCGACTTCGTGCAGGTGTTCGCGCGCACGACACCACAGGACGAGGTCGGCCGGTACGGTGGTATCACCTGCTTCATCGTCGAGGCCGACGAGTACGAGGTCGGCCGCATCAACAACGCCGTCGGACTGGAGGGGATGCAGGCCGAACTCCACTTCGACGACGTGCGCGTCGGCGAGGAGCGCGTGCTCGGAGAGGTGGATTCGGGCTTCTACCAGGCGATGGACTTTCTCTCCCTGGGCCGTCTCGAACTCGGAGCCGAGGCAATCGGTCACGCAGAGTTCCTGCTCGAGGAGGGCAAAGAGTACGCCGGCGACCGGGAGGCGTTTGGCCGCCCTATCGGAAAGTTCCAGCAGATCTCCTCGAAGATTGCGCGTGGCCGCGCGAAGACCTACGCCGCCGACACGGCGGGGCTGAAGTGTGCCTGGAAGATGGACCAGGGCGAGGCACCCATCGAGGACGCCTCCATCCTGAAGTGGTTCGCGACGAACGTCCTCTGGGAGGTTGCCGACGACATCGTCCAGGTCCACGGCGCGAGCGGTCTCTCCGAGGACAACCCCTACATGGAGAACCTGCAGTTCGCCCGCATCCTCCGTATCGTGGAGGGCACCGACGAGATTCAACTCAACACCATCTCCAAACAGTTCGCCGGTTTCTGAGACAGCCAGGAGGACGTGGCAACAACCGACGCGCTGAAGTTCAGGCCGCCGGTATCGGTCGGTATGGAGAGAGGCGACAGGGTTCGCGTCGACGCAGACCAGACCTACGAGGGTGTGTTGCTCCCGTCGTCGACGCCGGACCACCTCGTTATCAAACTCGACAGTGGGTACAACGTCGGCGTCGACCGCGCGGCGGCGACCGTCGACGTGCTCGAATCCGGCGTCTACGACGTCGAGAGCGCACAGACCAGCAGCAGCGAGTCCCGTATCGAGTTCGACGACGAACTCCCGACGGTGTCGCTCATCTCGACTGGTGGCACTATCGCCTCGACGGTGGACTACCGGACGGGCGCGGTCACCGCGCAGTTCGACGCCGAGGACGTCCTGCGGGCGGTGCCGGACCTCGCCGGCCGTGCGAACTACCGCGGCCGGGTCGTGGCGAACATCCTCTCCGAGAATATGACGCCGGCGGTCTGGCAGGACCTCGCTCGGGCCGTCCACGAGGAGATTCAGAACGGGGCCGACGGCGTCGTCGTGATGCACGGCACCGACACGATGCAGTTCACCGCGTCGGCGCTCTCGTTTATCCTCGATACGCCCGTGCCGGTCGTGTTCACCGGCAGTCAGCGCTCTGCGGACCGACCGTCCTCGGACAACGTAATGAACGCAGTCTGTGCCGTCGAGGCGGCAAAGAGCGACTGCGCGGAGGTACTGGTCTGTCTGCACGCGAACGAGGCAGACCGCCGGTGTCTGCTCCACCGCGGTACGCGCGTTCGCAAGAACCACACCTCCCGGCGGGACGCTTTCGAGACCGTCGGCGCGGAGCCACTCGGAGAGGCCGTCTACGACACCGCAGAGGGTGCCGATGGGGTCTCTGTTGGATTCCACCGCGAGCACGAGGAGCGTGGCGCGGTCGGTCTCGGGATAGCTGCCGACCTGGAGACCGACGTGGAACTGCTGAAGTTCACGCCCGGAACCGGACCGGAGCGACTCGACGCACTCGCCGACAGTGCCGGTGTCGTTATCGAGGGGACGGGGCTGGGACACGTCAACACCAGTTGGGTCGAGACGGTCGACGACCTGACCAGCAACGGGACGGCGGTCGTGATGACCAGCCAGTGTCTGGAGGGTCGGGTCTGTGACCGGGTCTACGACACCGGACGGGACCTGCTTGATGCCGGCGTCATCGAGGGCGAGGATATGCTTCCGGGGACGGCGATGGTCAAACTGATGTGGGCGCTCGCACACAGCGAGTCGGTTGCCGAGACGATGCAGACGCCTCTGGCCGGCGAAATCCAGACCCGCTCCGTACCGTGGCGATGACCGACCAGGGGTCAAGCGTAGGCCGACACCCGGCGACGGTCTCGTGGTGGTCGCCGCGTTTACTCGCGACACGTGGGAGGCAATCGCCAAGCCCCGAGTGGGTCGGTGACGAGGCGCCAGACGCTCGTAACCGGTCTCGGCATCGTCGACCACACAGACCTCGTGCTCGCGGCCGACCCGACCGGGGGTGGGCCGGTGACTTATTGAACTGGGGCGACAGACTGTGGGTATGTCCACGGCGTTCGATTTCAGCGACAGCGTGGTACTGGTGACAGGCGTCGGCGGCGCGCTGGGCAGTGCCGTCGCGGAGGCGTTTCTGGCGGCCGAGGCGACCGTCTGTGGCGTCGACGTCGTCGAGCAGGACAGCGACGATTTTCGACTCGACGGGCCGGAGCGAATCGACTTCTACAGGGCGGATCTCACCGACGAGGCGGCCGTCGCAGAGACAGTCGACTCGGTCGTCGCGACACACGGCAGTCTGGACTATCTGGCGAACATCGCCGGCACGTGGCGGGGTGGTGACCCGGTCGAGGAAACCGACGTCGACCTGTTCGACTTTCTGTTCGACGTGAATCTCAAGACGATGTTTCTGGCCTCGAAACACACCATCCCGCACATCCGGGAGCGCGGGGGCGGAATCGTCAGCGTCGCCTCGCGGTCCTCGCTGAATGGGGGTGAGGGTGACGCCATCTACCGGGCGAGCAAGGCGGGTGTGCGTCTGCTGACAGAGAGCATCGCCGAGGAGAATCTCGGCGAGTTGCGGGCAAACGCCGTTATGCCGGGTGTTATCGACACGGCGACGAACCGGGAGATGATGCCCGACGCCGACCACAGCGCGTGGGTCGACCCGGCCGACATCGCGGCAGTGGTGCTGTTTCTGTGTAGCGACGCGGCGACAGTCACGAGCGGAGCGGCGGTTCCGGTCTACGGTGAGACGTGACTACCGGTCCCCGTACCACGCGGTGAGTGCGAGGAAGATGAGCAGTCCACCGACGAAGAACCCGGCCGCCGCCGCGAGTGTCGGGTCGACGCTGGCGGCGGCGTCTGCCACGTCGGTGCCGTTGTTCGCCACCTCGGTGCCGAGGTCGCCGGTCGTCGCGTTGTCCGGCGCGGCCACGTCGCCACCCGATTCGTTCGGTGCCGGAGAGTTCAGCGCAGTCTCGTTGAGGTCGTAGGTGACGTCCACGTCTGTCACGGCGACATCGCCGGCCGCGGTGGCGTTCTCGGTGTTCGTAGGCTGGGAGGCGGGGATACGTGCGGTGTCGACGGTCTCGTTGCCGATAACGAGCTCCGCCTCGTCGGCCGGGAGCGTGTCGGTGTTCTGTAACGAGTACTCGATATCGACGCCGTCGACAGAGTCGTCGACCCCGAGAACACCCGAGTCGGGCGCGTCACCACCCTGTACCGTCTCGGTGCCGGTGACGCCGTCTTCGCCCTGGACGGTCAGGTCACCGTCGGTTTCGGCCCCGCCGGCGCCGTCGGATTCTGGGGCGTCGCCACCGGCGTCGGTGGCCTCTGTGCCGTCCGTGCCACCGCTGGTGGGAATCCACTGTGCGCCCAGGCCGGCGAGGATACTGCCCGGAACGAGCACCCCGAGCACCCCGACCACGCGGTTGAGCAGGTCCCGGAGGGTGCGCTGTTTGTCTCGCCCCGCGAACAACACGAGCGACTCGTCTTCCGGTGCGTACACGTCCATCTCTGTGCCACGCTCTGAGTACCACGTGTCCACGACCTCCACGAGGTCGGCGTCGGTCAGTTTCTCCAGGTGGTACTGGACGTTTTGGACGGAGGTGTCGGTCGCCTCGGCGAGGTCCGAGGTCGTCTGGGGGCTGTGGTGTAACTCCAGGAATATCTCGCGGGTCGTCTGCGAGGAAAGTGCCTCGAACACCTCGTCTGCCGTCTCCTCGTCGAGGTCGACCAACCGGGGTTCGCGTGAGTTGTCTCGAGTCACCGTGTCGCGTAACGGAAAGATACTGCTCATATTTGCTTACTCTCGGGTACACCCGCTATCGTAAAAGAGGTGTTGCAGGGACAAATAGCCGTTTTAGCCGGGAAATCCAGAGTTCTGTAGACACAGAGTACCGTTTCAACCGAGCGCGTACCGGATAATGGGTATTTCAGCCGCCAGTTTCGGCCGTCTCACCGCCTGTTACCGCGTCTGTGGCGTTCGATTACCGCTGTGCATCAGTCCGGACAGACAAGAGAGTCATCCTGTGGACGGTTTACGCCCATCGCCGGGTGGCGTCGGGGCTGTCAGTCAGCCGTCTGACGGCGCGCCAGATTTATTTCCTCCCGGACGATTCCTCGCGGATATGGACGACAGTGTGACAGTCGAGGTTGCCCTCTCCGGGGAGTTGCTCCGGGAAATCGACGAGTACGCGACGACACACGGCTACGAGAACCCGAGTGGGGTTGTCCGGGAGGCACTCGAACGGCAAGCAGACGAGAGAACCGTCGAACCACCGCGGTAACTGGGGTCGACCCGGTCGGCGACAGTCGGGGTGGTGCGCGTGGGTCGTCAGGCGTCAGAGCGGAACAGTCCTCGTGAGGAAGTGAGCGTCCTGACGGAGATTTGAACTCCGGTCCCTGGCTCCGCAAGCCAAGAGGATAGTCCACTACCCTATCAGGACACACGACACGGTAGCAGTGGTTCGGGTAAACCAGTTACGGTTGGTCTGCTCGTACCCACCAACAGCATTCTTATGTATTAGCGACACACAATTTGCGTATGGTCGAACGCGCCGGCACGGGTGACAGGCCGGACCTCGCTGCGCTGTCGGATGTCTCGAATGCGTTGCTGTTCGCTCCAGCGAGCGAGCGAGAGGAGAACTGTCTGCCGTTTCTCACGCAGTCGTCGCCGGCGGAGACGTACGTCCTCGTGGTCACGTACGACAACACGGCCCGAGAGTGGATCGGGTGGTGGAACACGTACACAGACGAGTCGCCAGCACTCGGCGGAATCGTCTCGGCCGGGCAGACGGCCGATGAGATTGGTGCGGAGTCAACAGAGGAGTCGCCCGGGCAGAGCCAGGAGGTGGTTCTCGACGACGTGTGGTCGGTGACAGCCGTCGAGGACCCGGCAGACCTCACGGGAGTGGGTATCGAGATGAGTGGACTCCTCTCGAAACTCACCGAGGCGGCCGGCACGGGCGAGGGCGAGAGCGAGGTCCTCACCGAAATCTCCGGCGAGGCCGGTTCCGGCCCCCGCATCGTCGTCTGTTTCGACTCGTTGACGGCGTTGCTGGACCACACCGACCTGGAGCGGGCGTTTCGATTTCTCCACGTGGCGACCGGTCGCGTGCGTTCTGGAGACGCACTCGGGTACTACCACATCGACCCGGAGAAACACGACGCGGAGACGCTGGCAACACTCCGGACGCTGTTCGACGGCGTCCTCGACGACGGCGAGGACGGTTGGGCAGTCGAGACCTGAGGCCACGGTAGTCCAGAGATTTAAATCCAAACGGGAGGTATCCCACCGTGATGAGCCGACAGACCGAGACAGAGAGGCTACGCACAGCACGCCCAACTAGGTCAACGGCAACACTTAACGGGCGTCCAGCCGTCCCATTCCAATAGCAATGGGCGTGATTGAGGAAATCTACGCGGACACCGAGACGGACGTCTCGGAGGAGAAGTTTCGGGAAGCCGTTGCGCAGAAAGTCGAGCAGATGGAGGGGTTGGCCGACAAAGAAACCGCGGCGATGATAATCGCACACGAACTCGCCGACAACGAGGTCGAAGCTGTTGCCGATATCGAGCCAGCGATGGACGAGGCCAAGTTCATCGCCAAAGTCGTCTCGGTTGGCGAACTCCGGACGTTCGAGCGCGACGACGGCGAGGGGAGGGTCGTCAACGTCGAGGCGGCCGACGAAACCGGCAGCGTCCGACTCACCTTCTGGGACGAGCGCGCGGAGGCAGTCGCCAACGGCGAACTCGAGACGGGCGACGTGCTCCGGATAAAGGGTCGGCCAAAGGACGGTTACAGCGGGCTGGAGGTGAGCGTCGACCAGGCCGAACCCGAGGACGACGTCGAAATCGACGCCACGCCCGGCGACGACGAGACCATCGACGGGTTGAGACTCGGCCAGTCAGACGTAACAGTCAGAGGACTGGTGCTGGATACAGATACGGTTCGGACGTTCGACCGCGACGACGGCTCCGAGGGTCGGGTGTCGAACCTGACGGTGGGCGACGAAACCGGACGCATCCGGGTGACACTCTGGGACGAGCGCGCCGACGCCGCCGAAGACATCGACCGCGGGACGACAGTCGAGATTCTGGACGGGAGTGTCCGCGAGAACGAGGGTGACCTCGAACTGCACGTCGGCGACCGTGGTGCGGTCGAACCAATCGAGGAGACAGTCGACTACGACCCCGAGACGACACCCGTCGAGAGCGTCGAAATCGACACGGTAGTCGACATCGCGGGTGTGGTCCGGTCGACGGACCCGAAACGGACCTTCGACCGCGACGACGGCTCCGAGGGGCAGGTCAGAAACGTTCGGGTGCAGGACGATACCGACGATATCCGTGTCGCACTGTGGGGTGAGAAAGCCGACCTCGACGTTGCACCGGGTGACGAGGTGCTCGTCACCGACGCCGAGATTCAGGACGGGTGGCAGGACGAACTGGAGGCGTCGGCGGGGTGGCAGTCAGCGGTCGTGGTGCTCGACGACGCCAGCGGGAGCGAGGCGGCCGGCGAGCAGACCGACCCGACAGCGGAGACCAGCGAGACCGCAGACGCCGTCTCGGACGGTGGCGCGACTGGACTGGACGCGTTCGCCGACCGAGAGGGCCCCGAATCCGACGAGGAGGACCAACAGCGTGTCGAGTTCACCGGGACAGTCGTCCAGACCGGTGACCCGGTCGTGCTCGACGACGGGAGCGAGACGATGAGCGTCGAAACCGACCAGACACTCAGACTCGGCGAGGAGGTAACCGCACGGGGCCCCGTCGTCGGGGACCGTCTGGACGCCGAGGACCTCCTGTGACCGCCGCGACCGGTTCGGAAACGCTTAAGACCGGCAGAACCTCGTTGTGGTGTATGAGTGTCGAGTTACCGTTCGCGCCGGTCGACAACATCATTCGGCGCAACGCCGGTGACCTGCGTGTGAGCGCCGGCGCTGCCGAGGAACTCGCAGACCGGATTCAGAGGGCGGGTGCCCGGTGGGCGGTATCTGCCGCGGACCACGCCGACGACGACGACCGAAAAACGCTGAGGGCGGAGGATTTCGGCGTCGAGTCGACACCGAGGAAAGATGACGTCGTGTTGCCGATTGCGCCCGTCGACCGGGTCGCACGGTTGGATATCGACGACCGGTATCGGGTGTCGATGGACGCTCGTATCGCGCTGGCGGCCCGGTTGGAGTCGTACGCCGGGGATGTCGCTGCCGCCGCGGCGTTGCTCGCACGGCACGCGAACCGACGAACAATCAAAACAGCAGATATCGAGGCGTACTTCGACCTCGGGCGGTACTTCGGATGAGATTCGGCTACCGCGAGGTGTCTCTACAACACGAGACTGGGCCACGACACCCGGACAGCGCGAGTCGACTCCGGGCAATCAAACGGGCGCTGTCGGAACGCCACAGTGTCGAGTACGTCGCGGCCCCACCGGTCGACCGCGACGAGATTACGACGGTCCACGACCCGGAGTACGTCGACGAGTTCGAGGAGTTCTGCGAGCGCGGCGGCGGGCGCTGGGACAAGGACACTGTCGCCAGCAAGCGAACGTGGGATGCGGCACTCGCCAGTGCTGGACTCGCGAGGTGGGTCGGCGAGTCGGCACTCGAGGGCAGTGGCGGGCGCGACACGCCCTTCGCACTCTGTCGACCGCCGGGTCACCACGCCGTCGTCGACGACGCGATGGGATTCTGTTTTCTCAACAACACTGCAATCGCCGCCCGGTCGTCTGTCGACAGCGGTGCTGCCGACCGGGTCGCGGTACTCGATATCGACGTTCACCACGGCAACGGAACGCAGGATATCTTCTACGGTGACGGTGACGTCTTTTATATCTCGGTCCACGAGGACGGCCTGTTTCCGGACTCTGGCGAAATCAAGGAGACCGGCGACGGCGACGGCAGGGGAGCGAACATGAACGTTCCGCTCCCCTCTGGCAGCGGTCACCCGGCGTATCTCGAAACCCTCGACCGGGTTGTTTCGCCCGCGCTCGGAGCGTTCGACCCCGACCTGTTGCTGGTCAGCGCCGGTTTCGACACACACGAACACGACCCAATCTCGCGAACACAGGTTTCGACCGAGGGTATCGGGCGTATCACCGAGCGACTCCGCACGCTGAGCACCGACCTCGACGCTCCGCTCGGGTTCGTTCTGGAGGGTGGTTACGAACTCGACCCACTCTCCGAGAGCGTGCAGATGGTCCACGAGGTGTTCGACGGCTACCAGCCAGAGACCGACGACGGGCCGGTCGTCGACGGCGTAGACGGGGTGCTCGAGGCGGTACAGTCTCGGGGATTCCGGGGGTTGTAGGGTAGGACTCGGCGACAGAGGGTGGCGGCCGATTACAGAGGAGCGTCGTCCGGAAGGGACAGAGACCGACGACACGAGAGCGCTCGCCGAACGGGACTACGCCAGCGCGCTGGGCGCGAGCGAGTCGAGTCCAGTTACAGAACCCGAGACGACACGCCCACGCTCACCGCGCACGCCCGCCAAACTGGATTCGGCGCGCACCGAGAATCGCGAGCACAGCACCGAGCAGACAGGCGAGCGCGAGTCCGAGCGGCAGTCGTCGGCCGCCGTCCTCGCCGCGCCAGTCCGACTCGAACACCTCGCCGAAGTACGCTGCCACCGCCTCGCCCTCGAGGACGACGGCAACCTCGCGGTTGTTGCGCACGGAGTTGTTGTTCCAGTTGATACTCCCGAGGATGACCTCCTCGTCGTCGATTACGAGTCCTTTCGCGTGGACCTTCTCGAAGGCGCCGTCGGGTTCGACCACGCGCGCGGAGAGTGACAGATTCGCCGCGGCGGCCTGTTCTTCGAGCCACGCCACGAGCTGTCTGTTCTCGGTCTCGACGTACCGCGCGCCAGAGAGCAGGAGTCGGACGTCGACGCCCCGGGCCGCGGCGTCGAGCACCGCCTGCAGGAACGGGAACCCGCGGTCACCGACTGTGACCTGCAACACGTCGAGAGAGTCTTCGGCGCGCTCGATTCGGTCCAGAATCGCCGTTTCGGCGTTGTCCGGAGCAACGAGCAGACGCGTCCGTTCGACCGGCACAGATTCACTCTCGAAGTTCTGTGGATACGTGCCGGTAGCGGGTTGGTCCCCGGCCAGCGTGGGACTGTGCTCGCTCCACGGGTGCGTGTCGTTCCACCCGGTGTCGGCACGGAACGTCTCTACCAGCCCCGCGACGACCGGTTGCTGGTCGGTGACGACGGCCCAGCCACGACTCGACGCACCGCCGGTACCCGCCGGCTTCCAGTTCTCCGTCGTCACGAGCGCCCTGTCGTCGACGACGGCGTACTTCGCGTGGTGGTATCGGTACCGTGTTCGGTTCCCACCGACCACGTGGACTGTCGCGCCAGCACGGGCGAGCGCGTCGAGTGCCGCCGCCTGTCGGCCGGTCATCCCGCCGACGGGCGAACCGTCGACGAGTATCTCGACGGTCACGCCGCGTTCGAGTGCCAGCGAGAGGGCCTCGACCGCCCGCTCCGAGGCGAAGGTGTAGCTGGCGAGCAACACCCGCTCGGTCGCACTGTCGAGGAGTTCGACCGCGCGCTCGGATTCGTCCGGGAGCACGAACGCCTCAACGCGCCCGCCCTCGGCGGTGATCACCGGTCTGTCGGTGGCGCCGAGTGACTGCCAGTGCTGTGTTGTCGCGTTGTAGACGTCGCCGTCGGGCGCCGACGCGTAACTCGCTCTGTCGACGACGCTACCGTCGTGGAGCAGTCGGAGGCGCTCGCCGCCGTTTGCCAGTTGGAGCCGGTCGGCAATCGCCGCGACAGTCCGGTCGGTCAGCGACGCCGTCTGGTTCGGGTGTGTGGAGAAGGTCACTCCCCGGGAAGCCGTGGTCGCCGTCGTCACCGCGGTTGCGTTCGAGAGCGCCACCGTGGCGTCGGCGTCTGCCAGTTCGTACGCCGAGTAGTTTGCTCCCGGTGGGAGTTGGACCGTGAGGAACTCCCCGCTGTCGCCGGTCGTTACCGGGTTCGGGTATATCTCGAGGAGACGCGGTCCGGTGTCGGTCGCGCTGGCCGTCGTCTCGCCGCGGTCGTCGTCCGGGTCGTGGTGGTTGGCGACCGCCGAGAGGTCCGCTGGCAGCGAGTCGGCCGCCGGGCCACCGGCCACGGGAGTCGAACTCCAGAGGAGCACAGCGAGCAACGCGGCTGTCAGGACTGCAAGACGCACGGGAGTTTTGCCCCCGGCTTCAGATATAAACGTTCACCGGCACAGAGAGGGTGTCTCGTGATACAGACGGCGGACGCAGGTGACTTACGGGCGGACTGTCTATCTCCGGGTAATGACACAACCGTTCGAGGGTCTGCCGACGACGCCGATGGCCGAGGAACTCCTCGACACGGCGTTCTCGCGGGCCTCGCGGGCCGGCAGGGCAAAATCCGGCGTCGACGCCCAGCAGTCGATGCTCCAGACGGCGGCGAACGTCATCTCGGACAACCTGGAGAACGTCGTCACGGCGTGGCCGGATTTCGACTCACTCGACCGGTTCTACCGCGGTCTCGGGGACGCACTCGTCGGTCTCGACGACCTCAGACAGCATCTCAACGAGGTCGGTTGGGCGAGTCGGAAGGCGACGGAGATTCGCCACGAGTACGAACCCCGTCTCTCCGGCGAGTCCGAAACCGCACGCAAGCACCGCAAACAGGCTTTCGCCAGACTCGCAGACGTCGTCGAGGAGGTCGAGGACGACCTGATGGGGTTGCGCGATGCCCGCGAGCGACTCAGAGCGCTTCCGGATATCCGGCCCGACGAACCGACGGTCGTCGTCGCGGGCTACCCGAACGTCGGCAAGTCCTCGTTCGTGAACACTGTCACGCGGGCGCGAAACGAGGAAGCAGCCTATCCGTTCACCACGACACAGGTCCAGGTCGGCCACGTCGAGCGAGACCACATCCGCTACCAGTTGGTCGACACCCCGGGACTGCTCGACCGTCCACCCGAGGCGCACAACGAAATCGAATCCCAGGCCACGAGCGCACTCGAACACGTCGCCGACACCGTTCTCGTCGTGCTCGACCCCAGCGGCGACTGTGGCTACCCGCTCGACACACAGCGGGCGCTCCGTGACTCGCTCGCGGAGCGTTTCGACGTGCCGGTGCTGTCGGTGTACAACAAGGTCGACCGGGTCGAGGGCGAGCGCGAGTATCCCGACGCCGACCACGTCATGAGCATCACCGAGGACCGGAACGTCGAGGCGGTTCTCGACGCCGCAGTCGCGGCCGTCGGCTACGAACCCGGACTCCCGGTCGACGACCGGCAGTCGCCCCGATAGATTTAGCAGTCACGAGCGAGAGGCATCGACAATGAGTCTCCGACGAGCAGTCGCCGCCCCGTTCCGCCAGCGCGGTGTCGACTCGATGACAGAGAGCGAGTTCATCGTCGAACTCTCGCTGGACCGGGGCTGGTTCTCGCCCGACCAGGCAGAGCGTCTCGTCGACGCGGCGGCGAGCGAGGGGCTGCTCGAACAGGCCGAGGACGATATCGTCGTCGCGTTCGACCCCCTCGCAGTCGAGATTCCCGACGGCTTCGAACCCGAGGAGAGTATCTTGCAACAACGGACCACGTTCGAGCGCCTGCTCGACGCTGTCGTCGACGCGGGCACCGAGAAGCAGACTGCCGTCGCCGAGATAAACCGATTACAGGCCGACCTCGCGGTCTCCGTCGAGGCCGCTGCCGCGCTGTACGGCCGCCGTCGGGGGGTCGACGTGACCGACCTCGCACGACGAGCACGAGGCGAACTGTGACCGGCCGTTCGAGAGAACTCTCATGACCGAGGACCGTATCACCGACAGCAGACGAATCGCGCAGTTGCTCGCGTCGGAGCTCTCCGGACTCGAGCGCGGACCACTCGAGGCCGTCTCCGTCGAGGGTGCCGACGCGGACGCGACACCGAGCGAACGCGGGACCGAGGCATACCAGATCACCTACCACGAGAGTCCCGTCGCAACGGTATCCCTGTACCCCGAGCACACGACAGTCCGTCTCCAGGGGGAGAAGAAGTGGGCAACCGCGACGACAGACGGGATGGCGAGTGCAGAGAGAGCGGGTCGGGCGTCTTCTGGTGGGCTCTCCGTCGAGGGGAGCGAACTCCGGATACAGACCGGCGCGGGGGTCAAGCGCGCTGTCGACAGGGTTGCCAGTCTCGTCGGTGGTGCTGACTCCAACGAGGATACCGACCGTGACGGCGGTGTCGACGCCGGCGGGTGAGCGAAACAGTCATTATTCGGTCGGGCAAAAGGAGGTCAGATGGGAACAGAGACACCGCCAGAAGAGCGTGTCGCGGCCGCGCTCCGGGACGCGGACGCGATGGTTGCGGTCGCAGAGTCGAGTACCGGCGGTCTCCTCAGTTCGATGCTGACCGACGTGCCCGGGTCGAGCGCGTACTTCGAACGCGGGGTGGTCACCTACGCCAACGACGCAAAGACCGACCTGCTCGGCGTCGACCCGACGACCATCGACGAACGGGGTGCGGTCTCTGCGCCGACGGCCCGCCAGATGGCACGGGGTGTTCGCAGTCTCGCCGGAACGACTCTGGGGGTGTCAACGACCGGTATCGCCGGACCCGGTGGCGGCACGCCGCGCACGCCGCTCGGGACGGTGTATATCGGCCTCGCGCGCGCCGACGACACCGAGACGGCAGGCGGAGAGCATCCGTCTGAGGTGACAGTCTCGGCCGAGCGCTACGAGTTCGACGGGACGCGTCACGACTGCAAGAAACAGTTCGCCGAGCAAGCACTGTCCGACCTGCTCTCGGCGGTTGACACGCCAGATTGAGAGTTCGCCGGAGTAATCGAGTCTGTCTCAGCCGCGGTACCGGAACGAGACGACAGACCTGACCTGCTGTGTTTCGCCGGATTCGGTGGTCACGTCGAACCCGAGTACGTCCGCCTCCTCGACAGTGCTGTACGTGAGTTCTCTGAGGTGCTCCGCGCTGGCTTCCGGGTCGAGCACGACGACGCGAACGCGACTGCGGTTCGTGCTCGTCTCGCCAACCTCGTACCCCGCCTCCTCGAACGTCTCTGCCAGTGAGTCGGTGAGATTGTCCACACTCGTCGTTGGTCACGCGAGTACAAAACCCCTGTCGCCGACGCCGGCAGGACACGTCTCGCGCCGCCGTGTCACCAGCGACAGTAACCGACTCCAGGACCTCCGTATGTCAGAGTTGCTACTTATCGAGTCCGCCCCACAGCCCAGGAGTTACCGTGTCTGTCGGCGCACACGAGCGGGGGAGCAACCCAGTCACGACACCGGCCGTCGGGGGTTTGGCAGGGGTCTCACACACAAGGCATTTAACACACGTGGCAGAATGCAACGGTGACGGGTACCTAGTACCCTCCAACCAATCATGAATACGAAACTACTTCCCACACTTCTCGTGGTTCTGCTGGCAGGACTGCTGGTCGCGATGGCGTCACCAGCACTGGCACAGAGCGACGAGACGAACATCGAGAACGTAACAGTCTCGGGTGACGAGACTATTCTCGATGACTACCCGCAGAACGGGGCATCGATTTTCCAATCATCAGCCGACTCACCGGGCGAGCCCGGTAACACCGTCAACAGCGTCTATCAGGATACGACGCTACCAACCGGTGTTCAAAACGACTTCAACGAACTCGACGAGCGGTTCAGACCTGCTGTGACGGGTCAACACACGGGTATCGTCGGTCTGCCGGTCCAGACTGACACCTTCTCGGACGCCGAAGACCTGCTGAACTTCCAGCAGACGCGTCTGCCCACGAACAGCACCCAACAGCAGATTACCGTCGACTTCGAAATTGTTGCCACTGAGGGCGACGAGACCGTCACAATCAATTTCGACGAGGTAGCCCAGGCCGGACTGGAGATAAACGCCTCGAACTCCGGGGTCGTCAGTACGACTCTCGGCGGTAACAGCCTCAACGGCACGTCGGTCAGTAGCGGGGCCAACGAGATTACCGTGACCTACGACGCTTCGGCCGACGAGGCAAATGCACAGATTGTCGCCGACGTCGTCTACCAGCCGGCCGACCCGGTCGAGGGTCTCGACGTTGACGGCGGTGTCAACGACCTCGCTGTTATCGCAGAGGGACCAAACGGTGACTCGGAGCGCGACCGATTCCTGGCCACAGAGGTCGGTGCAACGGCAATCTCGCACGCCGACGTCGACCGCGCTGCCGCCTCGGGCAACAACGGGTTCATCGGCGAACCCGTCGAGGACAACACGGGTACCGGCGTCAACCTCTCCTCGGTGAACGACCCCAACGGGCAGGCAAACCCCGGGTCGTTCCTGATTCACCAGGACCAGGTCGTCACCTTCGAAACCGCAGCGCAGGACAACACCATCGAGATTTTCGAGGCTATCCAGCGGGACAACGGCAGTCAAGTGGTCCACGCAGAGGGTGACCGCGTGGCACGACTCGGAACGGCACCTGGCAAGGTCGCGAATCTGAACACCAGCACGCTCGACCCG
>CAZHPM010000035.1:0-22819 GCA_964534485.1 uncultured Halobacteriales archaeon | reverse complement strand
GTGCTGATGCGCTCGGTGAAGGGGATGACCGAACTCATCACCAAACCCGGTCTGGTCAACGTCGATTTCGCGGACGTTCGCACTATCATGAAAAACGGCGGCGTGGCGATGATCGGTCTCGGCGAGTCCGAGAGCGAGAACAAGGCACAGGACTCGATTCGGTCGGCACTGCGCTCGCCGCTGTTGGACGTGGAGTTCGACGGCGCCAGTTCCGCGCTGGTCAACGTCGTCGGTGGTCCCGACATGAGTATCGAGGAGGCCGAGGGTGTCGTCGAGGAGATCTACGACCGAATCGACCCCGACGCGCGCATCATCTGGGGTGCATCGGTCAACGAGGAGTTCGACGGCAAGATGGAGACGATGATAGTCGTCACCGGTGTCGACAGCCCACAGATTTACGGCAAAAGCGAGGCCGAGGACGAACGAATCTCCAAACAGGTCGGCGACGACATCGACTTCATCGAGTAAACTCGCGTGGCAGACACCACTGTCCTGCCGGTCCCGTCTGTCGGTATACGACACGACTAAGTACCATCGTACAGTACTGTTTACTACAGTCCCGTGGGGTAGTGGCCAATCCTGGTGGCTTCTGGGGCCACCGACCCTGGTTCGAATCCAGGCGGGACTACTCTCGGTTCGACCGGCCGACGGAGCCTCGTGTCACAGAATCCCGGCGGGCCAACCCGTTGGCGACCGGGTGGTGGGACAACCACGGAGGTGTCGGACGCTCGCTCGTGCCCACGTATTCGCGTTGACACGCAGTGGATAACATTAATTTATTTCCGGGGTCAATTCTACGTATCCGAGAGGGTCGAGACTGGCAGATGAGTGATGACAACACTACCGGTGAGTCGTTCGAGGATTCTCGTGACGACCCGGAAGAAACGGTCGAGGAGGAACTCTTCGAGGGGATAGACGGAGCGACAGTCGAGGAGGACTCCGACCCGTTCGAGAGCCTGACGACCGACGAGACACTCGGCAGCAGCGACGGTGAGTCGCTGTTCAGTGACGACGGTTTCGGGACGTTCGGCGAGGACGAACAGGAGGAGGATTTCGACGACACGGAGGTCGAATCCGGACTCGAACGCATCGACCTCGGCGTCGAGGGACTCGACAACATGATCCGCGGGGGTATCCCACAGCGGCATCTCATCACCGCAATCGGCGGGGTGGGAACCGGGAAGACGACGTTCGGGTTGCAGTTTCTCCACCACGGCCTCGAGCAGGGTGAAAAGGGGGTGTACATCACGCTCGAACAGAGCTACGAGGATATCATCGACACGGCACACGAGCGTGACTGGGAGTTCGAGAGATACGAGGCCGAAAACGAGTTGGTCGTCGTCGACCTCGACCCCGTCGAGGTGGCAAACAGTCTGAAAAACATTCAGAACGAACTACCTCGACTCATCAGCGACTTCGGCGCCGACCGACTCGTACTCGACTCGGTGTCACTGCTCGAGATGATGTACGAGAGTCGGGCCAAACGGCGGACGAAACTGTACAACTTTACTCGCGCGTTGAAAAAGGCCGGCGTGACGGCGTTTCTCACCAGCGAGGCCAGCGAGGGTGACACCCCTGCCTCCCGGCACGGTATTATCGAGTATCTCACCGACACGGTGTTTTTCCTCCAGCACATTCGCGGCGAGTCACGGCAGGCGCGCCTGGCCGTGGAGGTAAAGAAAATCCGCAACACGAAACACTCCCGCGAGATGAAACCGTACGAGCTAACAGACGACGGGCTCTCAGTCTACCGGCAGGCGACTATCTTCTAAGGGAGTTACCGTTTCGGGTAGCCCTCGAGCGCGTTGCGGAGCCGTCGCAGCTCCTCGCGTGTCCGCTCGAGTTCGGCCTCGGTGTCTCGTGAGGCGAGTCGGTCGCGGTCCTCAGCAGAGAGCTGTTCGCTCGCGCGCGCACTGTCTCGCAGGCGCTCGTACTCGGTCTCTCGGGGGAGTGCCGCGACCGTGCGGAGCGACTCGACGACCGGCGGCGCGAACCGGTTGACAGCCGCGGTCAGTTCCCGGCACCGCCAGTGTAGTTCGGTCGCCGACGGCGGCGGCCAGCCGACCGTGAGCGGGTCGGCGTCGAGTCCAGAGAGGTACGTCCTCCGACTGCCGATGACGTGTGTGAGTCGGTCCGGGTCGTCGACGTAGTGGTCGAGTTTCGACCGCGAGTACCCCGCGTACTCGAGTAACTTCGACAGGGGCTGTTCGCCCGGCGGTTCCTCGCGGAGGTACCGGCACAGTTCCGCCGGTGGTTCCCTGAACGCCACGAGCGGATAGGCCGTCATGGCGTCCAGAAACGACACCACCTCCCGGGCGGACGCCTCGCCGACGAACTCCTCGAAGGCCGTCGTCACGTCGTCGTTGTACGCCTCGATTGGCTCCCGGAGGCGCTCTGTCGGCGCACCGAGGTCGGCCTCGCCGAGTCGCGAGAGGCGTTCGAGGTCGTCGGCTCGCTGTTCGAGTGTGTGGATGTCGTGGCGAATCTCCCGGCGTGTCTCGCGGTACGAGTCGAGCGCGGCCTCCCGTTCTTCGAGACGGTCGACGAGGTCGGCAACTGGTTCGAGCTGTTCGCGGACGTACTCGAAGTGTGACTGTTTGAACCACTTCTGCTGGAGGTGCTCGTCACACTCCTGGAAACTGCCATACAGCAGCATCTCCTCGGAGAGGTCGTTCATCAGCGCCTCGATCTCGCTCTGGAACTCGATTATAGTCCGCTTGTCGCCGCCGTCGGGCAGGACCTTCTGCTCGTACCGTTCGAGTAAACTGGTGAACCGGCGGTATGCGTCGGCGAGTTCCTCGAGTTGCTCGCGGCCGAACTCCTCGACGCGCTCCTCTGCGCGGTCGAGACGGCTCTCGGCGCTGTCGAGTGCCGCGACGAGGTCCTCCTCGCGCTCGCCTGCGGGTGTTGCAGTGTCACTCATAGACGTCCTCTGGGTCGAAGGCTCGTTCGGCGACGCGGTCGCCCTCGAGTGAGCGGTAGAAACAGGTCTCGTAGCCGGTGTGACACGCGCCACCCTCCTGGTCGACGAGATACAACAGCGCGTCGCCGTCACAGTCGACACGAATCTCCTCGACGTGCTGGACGTGGCCGCTGGATTCGCCTTTCTGCCAGAGTTGCTCACGGCTGCGCGAGTAGTAGTGTGCCAGGTCTGTCTCGCGGGTCCTCGCGAGCGCCTCACGGGAGACGTACGCGAGCATCAGCACCTCGCCGGTGGCGGCGTCCTGTGCGACCGCCGGCAACAGTGAGTGCTCGTCGAACGCGGGTGTGGGCGTCTCGACGCTCATGTCTCGACTCAGGTCTGTCCTCCAGATAGGTCTTGCCCTCGGTTTCCGTGCGCCTGCACCCGTCGCGGTCGGTCACTCGTCGTGGTGGCCCAGTGTCTCCTGTCTGACCCGCGAACCGGTACTGCTGCCGACTGCAGGGGTAGTGACGACCGTCGGCGAGGACTCGACTGCGCCGCCGGTCGAGAACTCCCACTTCTCGTCACCCGTCGGGGCGTCCACCGCGTACAGCGTGCCGTCGTTGCTGCCGACGTAGACGGTTCCGTTCGCAACCGTCGGCGAGGAGTCCACCCCGGCGGCCGACCCCGAGTCGGTGAACACCCACTGCTCGGTGTCGTCGCCGGCGTTCAGCGCGAACAGCGCGCCGCTGGCCGAGGATTCGTTGTTTCCGACGTAGACGGTTCCACCGGCGACCGTCGGCGACGAGCGCACCGGTGTGGCGGGAGCAGACTGATTCCAGGCGTAATCCCCTGCGGTGTCGATGGCGCTTATGCGGGAACCCTCGGTTCCGATGTAGACCGACCCGCTCTCGACCGTGGGTGAGGACCGTCGAACCCCGTTTGGCACGTCGACCGTCCACTTTGTGTTGCCGGTGGTAGCATCGAGCGCAACCAGGGTGTTCGACTGGGCTCCGGCACCGGTCGGGGTTCCGACGTAAACCGTTCCACCCGAAGTCGTCGGCGAGGACGTGACTCCGAGGCCGAAGTTTTTGTTGGTGGTGACGTTCCACTCCTCAACACCGGCCGACGCATCGACCGCGTACACCGTGCCGTTGTTGCTCCCGACGTAGACGGTTCCGTTCGCAACCGTCGGCGAGGACACCACCGCGCGCGAGGGCTCCGTGAACGCCCACGTCTGGGAGCCGTCTGTCGCGTTCACCGCGTACAGCGTGTCGTCGTTGCTCCCGACGTAGACGGTGCCGTCGACCACCGTCGGCGAGGACTCGACTGCGGCCGACGGGTTGGTGAACGCCCACTCCTTCGTGCCCGAACTGGCGTCGACGGCGTACAGCGTGTCGTCGTTGCTCCCAACGTAGACGGTGCCGTCGACCACCGTCGGCGAGGACTCGACTGGGCCGCCGGTCGTGAACTCCCACTGTTTTGTTCCGTCGGTTGCGTTCACTGCGTACAGCGTGCCATCGTTGCTGCCGACGTAGACGGTCGGGGTGCTGGTGACGTTCACCGTCGACTCGGCGGTGTCGTCGCCGGTGTCGAGTGTGAGATTGATTGCGGGGGTGTCCGACGCCGCCGTGGTGTAGTTCAGCGTCTCCGAGGCCGTCTTGTCGGTGTTCAGCGATACCGACGTGGAGTTGACGACTGTCCCGTTCCGCAGGAGTTCGACGGTCCTCGACCCGTCGCGTGTGCCGGTGTTCTCGACGGTGAAATCGACCGTCGCGTTGTTGCCCGCGTCGACGTCGTCGGGAAAGCTGGTACTCTCGAACTCGAGTACCGGGCCGTCGACCGTCACGGTCTTTGCCGCCGTCTCGCTGCCGGTCGCCAGGGTGAGTCTGATTGCCGGCGCATCCGCGTCTCTGGTGGTGTAGTTCAGCGTCCTCGCGGCTGTTTCGCTGGCCGCTAACTGTGCCGAGGTGGTGTTGACACTCGTCCCGTTCCGTCTGAGCGTGACAGTGCCCGACCCGGGCGTGTCGCCGGTGTTGTTGAGCGTGAACGACACCTGCGCGTTCGTGCCGGCGTCGAGGGCGGTGCTGGGGAAGGTGGTGCTGTCGAACTCGAACACCGCCGCCGTCACCGCAGAGTAGCCCTTGTCGTGTAAGACGGCGTTTGTGGGTTCGTGGACCACGACAACGCGAAACTCGTTGTCGAACTGCGGGTCGGTGGGGTCGACCGGGATGGTGGCGCTGTCGCCGGCCTCGAACCCGTTGGTCGAGGCGGTGTTGTCGAGGTCGGCGATCGGGTCGGTCGTGGTCGTTGTTCCCTGGATGCGGACGGTGACCTCCTCCGGGTCGAGTCGGTTGCCCGCCCGGTGTCTGATCTCGAGTTCGTTTCCGACGATATCGCTCTCGATGGAGACGATAACCGGGTCGTCACCGCCGCCGCCGTCGTCGAACACGCCGAACACGAACACACTGACCGCTGCCACGAGGACGAGCGTCACCCCGACGAGTAACACGACGGCGACCGTTGCGGACTGCCCCCGCCACTCGAATCCGGGTCGACTGTCGTCCTCGCAGTCCATCGTACCTACCCTAGCACTTTTCTGAGTTATAAGCATACTGTGAGAGTCCGACACAGCCCAGTTGCCCCCGGGTCGGACGAGGAGACGAGTGGGATGGAGAGTCGACACGAGCCACAAGTATTACGCGGGCGACGGCTGAAGACGAGGTATGGACGCCGAGGCGGCAGGCACACTGTCCGACCGGATTCTCGACGCGGTCTCGGAGGCGGTCGTCGCCGACCGCGCGTTTCTGGAGACCACGTTGACGGGGATTCTGGCCCGCGGGCACGTGCTTCTCGAGGACGTGCCCGGAACCGGAAAGACGCTGACAGCCCGGTCGTTCGCGACCGCGCTGGGACTCTCCTTCCAGCGCATCCAGTTCACCCCGGACCTGCTTCCGGCCGATATCACCGGGTCGAACATCTACAACGAGGCCGCCGGCGAGTTCGAGTTCGCGCCGGGACCGGTGTTCGCCAACGTCGTGCTGGCCGACGAGATAAACCGTGCGCCACCGAAGACCCAGGCGGCACTGCTCGAGGCGATGGGCGAGCGACAGGTGACCGTCGACGGCCAGACCCACGAGCTGCCAGAGCCGTTTTTCGTCATCGCGACACAGAACTCAGTCGAACAGGAGGGCACGTTCGGCCTGCCCGAGGCACAGCGCGACCGGTTCGCGGTCAAGACCGCAATCGGTTATCCCGACGCCGACGGCGAGCGACTGCTGCTCGACAGGCGTGCCGACCGCACCGAGCAGACCCCCGCCGTCGAGGCCGTCGTCGACGGTAAACAGGTGCTCGAACTCCAGGCGGTACCCGAGCGTGTCGACGTCGACCCGCGTCTCCGTGACTACGTCGTCGAACTCGGCCGGCAGACGCGGGCCGACGACCGCACCGCGGTCGGTGTCTCGCCGCGTGGCACACAGCGACTGTTCGAGACCGCTCGCGCGGCCGCGACGGTCGCCGGCCGGGAGTACGTCGTCCCCGACGATATCAAACGGCTGGTGGGTCCGGTGTTCACGCACCGTATCGCGCTGACTCCCGACGCCGACGTTCGCGGGGTGAGCCCAGAGGAGGTCGTAGAGGCCGTGCTCGAGGGCACCGAGGTGCCGGCCGTCCGCGGCGCGTCGACTCCGGAGTGACATAGAGGAGAGCTTTTTTGCGTTCGTCCGTGTCTGTACGTATGCGTCTGGAGGACGCGAGTGGTGCGGTCTGGGAGGCGTTTCCGCCGGAGTTGCTCGGTCTCGCGGAGGTGACGACCGACGTCGGCGGTCCGGCCGGGGGGATACTCGTGCTCACGCTGGTCTACTGGCTCGTCGACCGCGAGCGCGGCGCGACCGTGGTGGCGTACGCGCTGGTCGGAGCCGGTGTGATAACCGGTCTGAAATTCGCGCTCGCGCTGCCACGGCCGCCCGACCCGGCGGTGACGACCGACGGCTACGGCTTTCCGAGCGGACACGCGTTCACCGCGACTGTGGTTTACGGCGGTCTGCTCGCGGTTTCGAACAGGACACGCGACCCGCGGGCCGTCGGGGTCGTCGCCGCCGTCGTGGCGGTCGTCTCGCTGACGCGGGTCGTGCTCCGGGTGCACTATCTCGGGGACGTCGTCGCGGGTGTGGCGCTGGGGCTGTGTTTTCTCGTGGCGATTCACGGCGTCGTCGAGGACCTGCGTCTCTGGTTTGGCGTCGCGGTGGTGACGGCACTCGCCGCGGTCGCGGTGAGTGGGGGCGCAGAGACCACGCTCGTCGCGCTCGGTCTCACCGTCGGGGGGTTCGCCGCGTCGTTCGCGCTTGGCACCGTTCCAGAGCGACGCTCGCGCGCGGAGAGGGCGCTCGTGGTCGTCTGTGGCACGCTCCACCTGGTGTTCGTGGCGGCACTCGACGCGGTGGTCGTCGGGCAGACAGCGGGAGCAATCGCCAGCACACTGACAGTCCTCTCTCGGGCCGCGCTCGTGTTCGGTATCCTCCTCGCGCCCGTCGTCGTGCGTCGACTCACCCGGGAGAGTGGGGGGTGGCTCTCGCCCGGCCAGCGCGCGTAGCGGGGTCAGGGCTCGTACGTCCGGATGGTCACCCAGACGACGGTCACTCCGAGCAGAATCGCCGGCACCATCGGGAAGACCAGATACGCCTGTCGCCGCGAGAAGCCAAGCCACGTGAGCAACCAGTGTGCCTGACGCAGCGAGAGTATCAGTACCGGCACGACCAGAACCGAGACGACGACGACAGCGACGAGCAGCCACCCCCGCCAGTCGGTACCCTCGGGAACGGTAATCCGCTTTGGCTTGCCGGTCTGGACCGCACCGCTCTCGCCGCCGTCGCTCACGGGCGATTCGCCGTCGGGTGCGGTGTCGGCCACCGACTCGCCGCCGGTCGCGTTCGGGTCGTCGCTCATACCTCGCCCGTGCTCTGTCCCGCTCGTGGGTGTGCCGGTTGGTGACTCATCGGTCGTAGACGCTGTCGGGCTTTAGAACCACCTTCCCAAAGCCCTCACGCTCTTCGAGCAGTTCGTGGGCACGAGCGGTTTCACTCATCGGCAGGACCTCGCGGATGCGGGGTTCGAACGTGCCGTCCCAGACGAGTTCGAGCACGTCGTCGACCTCGCCGGGTGTGCCCATCGTCGACCCGATGACTTGGAGTTGGTTCCAGAAGATGCGGTTGATATCTGTCTCGGGGTTGGGACCGGTCGTCGCGCCACAGGTGACCAGTCGACCACCACGGGCGAGACTCGCGAGCGAGTCCTGCCAGGTGGTCGCGCCGACGTGGTCGGCGACGACGTCGACACCGCGTTTGCCGGTGTGGTCGCGAACCGCGTCGGCGAAGTTCTCCTGTTCGTAGTTGATGACGTGGTCTGCGCCGAGTTCGCGGGCGTAGTCGAGTTTCGCCTCGGTGCTGGCAGTGGCGTACACCTCCGCGCCGGCGTAGTCGGCAATCTGGACCGCCGCGTGGCCGACGCCACCGCTCGCACCCAACACGAGCACCGACTCGCCGGGTTCGACGTCGGCGCGGGTGACGAGCATCCGCCAGGCGGTCTGGAAAACCAGCGGCGCGGCCGCCGCCACCTCTGGCCGGACACCCTCGGGAACCGGGACGAGAGTCCCCTCTGGCACGGTGGCGTACTCCGCGTGGACACCGCGCCGGTGTTCGCCGACGAGGTGGTAGTCGACACACATCGTCGGGTCACCCGCGCGACAGAACTCGCAGTCACCACAGTTGACCCCCGCCGAGAGCGCGACACGGTCGCCGGGTTCGAACCGTGTCACCCGCTCGCCGACCGCCTCCACGGTGCCCGCGGCGTCACTCCCGGGGATGTGTGGCATCGACAGGTCGAGTCCCGGCAGTCCGCGCCGCGTCCAGATATCCAGGTGGTTCACCGCGCCCGCCCGGACCCTGAACTGTACCTCCTTTGGACCCGGTTCTATCTCGGGATGGTCGCCGTACTCGATGACGTCTCTGCCGCCGTGGCCCCTGAACTGGACTGCCTGCATACTGGAGTGCAGGGACGGTAGCGGCAAAACGGTACTGATTGACCGGGGGTGCCCGACGGCGAAACCGACGCCGCCGGAGACGGCCGACTCGTCTGTACCCCCCGACAGGTGTATCCGGACCGCTCGCGTACTCGGGCGCGTTCGAGCGGTCGGACAGGAGACAGCCATGACTGGATTACAGGACAGCGTCGCGGTCGTCACGGGCGGCGGTTCGGGTATCGGGCGGGCAACAGCACAGCGTCTCGCGGCCAAGGGGGCGGCGGTCGTCGTGGCAGACCTCGACAGCGAGCGTGCCACGACAGTCGTTGCGGAAATCGAGGAGGCCGGCGGCGAGGCACGGTTCGTCGAGACCGACGTCGCCACGGAGAGTGACGTCGAGACGATGGTCGAGACCGCAGTCGAGGAGTACGGCGGACTGGACGTCGCCGTCAACAACGCCGGCGTCGAGGGCGCAATCGCTCCGACCCACGACCAGTCGGTGACCGACTGGGAGCAGGTCATCGCGGTCAACCTCCGTGGCGTCTTCCTGGGAGTGCGCGCGGAGATTCCCGCGATGCTCGAAGACGGCGGCGGCGCAATCGTCAACACGTCGTCGCTCGCGGGTCTGAACGGACTCCGCGGGGGCAGTCCGTACGCCGCCAGCAAACACGGCGTACTCGGGTTGACAAAGAGCGCGGCGACGGAGTTTGGCTCCGATGGAATCCGTGTGAACGCGGTCTGTCCGGGTGTCATCGAGACGCCGATGCTCGACCGCACCCGCGAGGAGAGCAGCCAACTCGACCAGGCGGCCGCCATCTCGCCGATGCAACGCGCCGGCGAGCCCGGCGAGGTTGCCGACACCGTCGTCTGGCTCTGTTCGCGCGAGGCGTCGTACATCACCGGCGAGTCGATTGCCGTCGACGGGGGGTTCAACTGTCAGTAATCTGTTTAGTTAGGGTCGGCACGCAGACAGCAGTCACTCGTAGACGAGAATCGTCGCCAGGTCGCTGTCGAGGACGACCACTTCCTCGCCGGAGGCGGCACGGTGTTCTTCGAGAATCTCGACGGCGTCGCCGGGGATAACCGCCACCTCGCCGTTCAGGTCGAGTTCGATCTCGCCGTCGACGGCTTTCTGTGACTCGACCCGTCCGGGGTCTGCGTCCTCGAGCGCGGCGACGACCTGGTTGGCCCGGTCACGGAACTCCGGCCCGATGACCGAGTGGTCCGGGTCGACGCCGACGGGGACGAGTTCGACCGTCGGTTCGCCCTCGCGGACCTGGACCGGGGCGTTCGTGGTCTCGCTGAGGTCGTACGTGTCGACGGGGGCCTCGGGCGGGTCGTCGGGGTACACCTCCACCCTGCCGAGGTCGGCGTTGAGCGCCATCCCGGCGTCTGACTTGTACCCCCGGACGGTGGAGGCAACGTCGGCGATCAGTTCGCCGACGGCCTCGCTTTGCTCGTCGTCCATCTCGATTGTGGGCCAGTCGGCGTCGTGGACACTGCCCTCGGTTCCGGGTAGTTCGGTCCAAGCCTCCTCGGTCAGGAACGGGGCGAACGGCGACAGCATCCGCAACGCCGCCGAGAGACTCGTGAAAAGCGCCTGCTGTGCGGCGTCGCGCTCGCCGGGTCGACCCTCGTAGAGCCGTCCCTTTATCAGTTCGAGGTAGTCGTCGGCCAGGTCGTGCCAGACGAACTCCCGGAGCGTCCGCAGGGCGGCGTCGAACCGGTAGGCCGCCATATCCTCGCGCACCTCGCGGGCGACCCGCGAACACTTCGAGAGAATCCAGCGGTCGACGTCGCGGTACGCGGGGTCTGGAATCGACATCTCGTCGTCGAGGTGACCCGCGGCGAAACGCGTGATGTTCCACACCTTCGTCTGGAACCGCGAGGCCGAGGTGACCTCCTTCCACTGGAACTGGATGTCGGACCCGGGCTGTCCGCCCAGTGCAATCGCCTGCCGGAAGGCGTCCGCGGAGTGTTCCTCGACGACCTCCTCCGGCTGGACGAAGTTCCCCCGGGATTTCGACATCTTGTTGCCGTCGTCACCGAACACCATCCCGTTGATGAGGATTTCCTCCCAGGGAATCTGGTTCTCGAGGGCCACCGTCCGGAGGATGGTGTAGAAGGCCCACGTCCGGATGATGTCGTGACCCTGCGGGCGCAGTGTCGCCGGTTCGAACTCCGCGTCGGGCCAGTCTCGCACCTGCAGGGGCGTAATCGAGGAGTCCATCCACGTGTCCATCACGTCCGTCTCACCGGTCCAGTCCTCGCTGCCACACTCCGGACAGGCCCCGATTGCTGGCGCTTGCTCGGTTGGCTTGACCGGGAGTTCTGCCTCGCTGGCGACGTGGCTGTGTCCACACTCCCCGCAGAACCAGGCGGGAATCGGTGTCGCGAACACCCGCTGGCGGGAGACCACCCAGTCCCACTCCATCCCCTCTGTCCACTCCTCCAGACGGTCGTACATGTGCTCGGGAATCCACTCCACCTCCCGGGCGGTCTCGAGAATCTCTGGCTGGTTGACCTCCACGAACCACTGCTCTTTCGAGAGAATCTCGATTGGCGTATCACACCGCCAGCACTGGCCGACGTTCTGCTCGGTGGGTTCTGCGTCGTTTAGCAGACCCTCGGCCTCCAGGTCCTCGACGACGGCCTCTTTTGCCTCGTCGATTGTCAACCCCTCGTAGTCGCCCACCGGCCCCGTCAGGTGGCCGTCCTCCGAGAAGACCATCCGCAGGTCCAGCCCGTACTCGGCCCACCAGTCAACGTCCTGTTTGTCGCCGAACGTACATATCATCACCGCGCCGGTTCCAAAGTCACCGTCGACGGCGTCGTCGGCCATGAGTTCGATTTCGTGGCCAAACAGTGGCACCTCGAACGTGTCGCCGACGCGGTCGGCGTAGCGGTCGTCCTCGGGGTCGACCGCCATCGAGACACACGCCGCCAGCAGTTCCGGCCGGGTCGTGGCGACCTCGATGTCGTCGTTCCCGACGCCGGGGAACGTGAGGTAGTACAGCGTCCCGTCGAGACCCTCTTCGGTTTCGACCTCGGCGTCGGCGATAGCCGTCTCACACCGGGGACACCAGTTGACCGGGTGTTCGTCGCGGTAGACGTAGTCGTCCTCGGCCATACGGACGAACGAGCGCTGTGTCTCTCCCCAGTAGTCGGGGTCCATCGTCCGGTACTGGTGGTCCCAGTCGATGGAGAATCCGAGTGTCTCCATCGTCTCGCGCATCGCGCCAATCTGGGACTCGGTGTGGTCGATACACATCTGTCGGAACTCCGCGCGTGGCACGTCGGTCCGGCGGATGTCGTTGTTCTCCTCGACTTTGACCTCTGTCGGGAGGCCGTGACAGTCCCAGCCCTGCGGGAAGAGTACGTCGTCGCCGAGCAGTCGGTGAAACCGGGCGGCGAAATCCATGTAACACCACCCCAGCGCGTTCCCGATGTGGAGGTTCCCCGTGGGATACGGCGGCGGCGTGTCGATTACGTACTCGGTATCCGAGTCACCCTCGTAGCTGTAGACGTCCATCTCCTGCCACTGCTCGCGCCACTTCGGTTCGACCTCATCGGGTTCGTAGTTGTCTGATATCTCTGTCATAGTTCGGTGGAACTGGTCGGGTCGTTCGTCAAAAGACGGTCGGGACACGACACCGTCCCGGCTATCGTGCTACCGACGACCTGTCCATACCTGTACACTGCGCTGTAACCTGTATAAATTTTCGTTTCTCCCGTCCCGGACGCCACCGACTCCGACAGAGCGGGCACCTCTTTACCCAGGAGACACGATACCAGAGTATGCGCGTCGAGGTGCACCCCGGTTGCGAGGCCGTCGTCGACTTCGACCCCTCTCTGACCTTCGAGTGTGTCGACGGCTGCACGTGGTGCTGTCACCACGGGGTGATGCTGTACGAGCAGGACCTCCTCGAACTCGCCGGCTGTGCGTCGCTCTCGGAGACGACCACGCAGTTTCGTGGCGAGGATTTCGTCCGCACGGAACAAAAAGACCGCGAGACACACGTCGACGACGACGGCGGGGCCTGTTATTTCTTGCGCGAGGACGGCCTCTGTGCGCTCCACGCCGAGGAGGACTGGAAACCCGCCCGGTGTTCGGTGTTCCCGCTCTCGGTCACTGTCGAGCGCGGCGACATCCACGTCGGCGTCCGCGAGAGCGCACACGAGCACTGCGAGGGACTCGACGTCAGCGAGCGCCGGGTCGTCGACCACCTCGACGCCTTTCTCCCGGAGCGCCTCTGGCGCCTCGACGACCCCGAGACGCGCCGCGAACTGTGAGTTCCGGGTGCCAAGCGCCACAGCCCCGCGACGGCACCCGCAGTCAGCGTCACTGGCCGGAGCCACGAGAGTCGACAGTGTATTTACCTGTCGGCCTCTGTGTGTGAGTGTGTCCACAGTTCGCAGGCTGCTCCGCGGGACCGTCGACGACGCGGAACTCGAATCCGTGGCACGCGAGGCCGCCAGTCGCCGGAACGACGACTTCGATTCGGTGCGCGTGCTGGAGGCAGACAACTGGCTGTCGACGCCGGCGGTCGTCAACGAGGAGTTTTTCATCAAGGTCATCTCCCGGAAGAACACTGTCGTCCACGGTCTGTTGACGACCTGGCGGAATCTCGGTATCTTCTCGAGCGGACAGGAGGCCTTTTTCGAGCGGTTCCACGCACCCCTCGAGATGGCCGAACACGAGTTGGCGGCCACCCGGCGGATGCGTGAACTGGGTGTCGACGCGCCGGAACCGCTCGCGGCGTTCGAACACGAGGGGTACGGTGTCGTCGTCTTCGAGTACCTCCGCGAGTTCGAGATTCTCGCCGACCTCGACGGTGACCGCGCGACACGGGTCGCGCCGGAGCTGTTTGGTTCACTGGCGCGTATGCACGCGGACGGCCTCGCTCACGGCGACCTGCGCGACGAGAACGTCCTCCTCGCCGACGGCGACCTCTACTTCATCGACGCGACCAACGTCAGTGGCGACGCCATCGACGACGCCCGTGCCTACGACGTCGCCTGCGCGCTCGCGGTGCTCGAACCACTGGTCGGCGCGACGACGGCCGTCGAGGCCGCCACGGAGCACTACACCGACGAGGAGTTGCTCGCGGCCGACAGCTACCTGGATTTCGTCAACATGCGCCCGGACCACCGCTTCGAGAGTATCGCGGTCCACGGCGAAATCCAGAAACGGGTGCGGTGACAGCGTCTCCGGTAGAAGTCGACGGAGATAAGCCTCGCTCCCCGCGAGAACTGGTATGCGAACGTTCGTCGTCGTCGGCCACGACGCGCCGACGACCCCCGACTTCTCGCTCGACGACCTGCCGGGTGCGGGCCGGGTGGACGTTCTCTGTCGGTGTCTCACGTCCGCGTTCGTGCTCTCGTACGGTATCCGCGAGAACGTCGAGGTCCGGCTCGTGCTGGCCGACACGTTCACCCTCCGGTTCAAGGGTGCGACACTCAAACGACTCAACCCCGACGAGCGCTCGACGGCCGCGCGAATCAGAAACGCGCTCGAACAGCGCGCCGAGGCCGTCGGTCGGATGCCCGTCGAAACCTCGCCCGGTGTCTCGCTTCGCCGGGTCGGATTCGAGCAGACGCTGGCCGACCTCGCGGGTCCGGTCTGTCAGCTCCACGCCGAGGGGACACCGGCCGGCGCCGTCGACCCGCCGTCGGACCCGGTGTTCGTGCTCTCGGACCACCGGGACCTCCGGAGTGAGGAGAGAGACGCGCTCGCCGACGTCCGCGACTACCAGATTTCGGTCGGCCCCGAGGCGCTGCACGCGGACCAGGCCATAACTGTCACACACAACTGGCTCGACACCGACTGACCGCCGGGCGGAAACGACCAGAACGGCGGGGTTTCGCAACCGTTAAACTGAATCGTGTCCTGTGTTACACTGCGGGCCGGTGGGGTAGCTTGGTATCCTTCGGCCTTCGGGTGGCCGTAACCACGATTCAAATTCGTGCCGGCCCACTTTCTCGAATTTGTCTCCCACTGGCGACAATCCTCAGGGTGGCCGTAACCACGTCCCCGCGAGCGAAGCGAGCGGGGAACGACGAGTCGCACGCCCGGGAAGCGACCGGCGGGAGCGACCCGGAACGTCTCGTCTGTATTCAAATTCGTGCCGGCCCACTCCTTGCCACCCCCGTCCGAATCCGGAACCTGCATACGCGACCACAGCGAAACGTACCCGAGTCGTGACACCGGACGTCCCGCCAGATGTCGACTCGGTGCTCACACAGTTGTTCGAGGAGGGACGCGAGGCGTTCGAGCGAGGGCAGGTCGAGACCGGTGTGTCGACGGTGACCAGCGCGGCGACGGTCGCGCGGACCAAACTCCCCGAGAGCGCCCTCCGGGAGGAGATACTGCACGGTTGCGAGCGCGCACAGGCGGTGGCGACGGCCGAGAACAGCGACAGCGCCGTAGCCGCCGAGTACGTCGCCGCGATGGAGCGGCGTCTCGCGGACGACACCTGACCCCGGTCGCGGAGAGTCCCGGCCGACTCAGAGAGAGGACCGGTAGCTGACGCCGTCGTCGGTGACGGTGGCGACGACGACCGCACGCGCGAGTCGCCCGCCCTCGCGGACGTGGTGTTCCGGGACGAGCGGGAGGGGGGTCGGTCGGAATCCGTCTGCCCGCATCGCGCCGACACCCGGATACCGTCCGACCACCCGTCCGTGCTCGAAGAGACGGAACCGGCCGTCGTCGCCGCGGGCGTAACTGTACCGGAACGCAGACGCCGACGGTCCGGGGCAGGCGAGTCCGTCGACGGAGTCGAGTGCCGCGACCGTCTCCCCGCCGACTGCGAGCACGAGCGGCGGGTCGTCCGTGCCGTCGCTCTCGAACCACTCGACCCGTCCGTCGGTTCCGAGACAGGCGTAGCTGTCGTCCGAGAGCAGGATACGGTCCTCGACAGAAAAGAACTCGCGGCGGTCGGCCCGCTCGCCCCGGAGCAAAAACGGGTCCGAGAGGAGCGGTTCGACCTCCGCCGTTGTTCGCGGGTCGGCGGCCAGCACCGGAACGTGGCCCTCGTGGGCGGCGCTGGCGAGCGCCGAGACGACCGTCAGCGGTCTGCCGTTCCTGAGCGGAACGACCGCGAGCGGGGCGTCGACACCGGCGAGTGCCCCCGACGCACCACGCGCGACACTACCCCACTCCTCGTCGTCGACCGCGAACCCGCGCTCTCGAAGGTCGTCCGTGACGGCGACAGTTCGGCGCGAAACTGGGAGTGACATTACCGCTGGTAGGGGCCCGAACAGCATAAACAGCGCGCACGGACCGGCAGAACGGGCGAGTCAGTAATGGTCGGCGAACCCCAAACCGGGGTATGGACACCGACGAGATAGAGACAGTGCTGGTCGCAGGGGCCAGCGGCGACACCGGTCGGGAGGTGCTCGGACTGCTGGGGCCACGCGTACCGACAGTGCGGGCGCTGACGCGCTCGCCGGAGAAACGCCGCTCGCTCCGGCGCGACGGGGCCGACGAGGTGGTCGTCGACGACCTGCTCAGTCCGACAGATATCGACAGTGCGCTCGACGGTGTAGACGTCGTCGTCAGCGCCGTCGGGTCGGAGATCGGCGCGGTCCTCGACTCCGGGCCGTTCGTCGACGGGGCCGGTGTGCAGGCGCTCGTCGACGCGGCAGTGGCGACCGGCGTCGAGGCGTTCGTCATGGAGTCGGCAGTCGGCGTCGGCGAGGAACCGGCGAGTCCGCTCGCCACCGCTTTCGACCTGGTTATCGGCCCGATTCAGGCGGCAAAGGCCGAGACGGAGGCCGCCCTGCGGTCGTCGCCGCTCAGACACACCATCCTCCGGCCGGGCGTGCTCACGAACGGCCCACGGACCGACAGCGTGACCGTCGCCAAACCGGGCGCGAAACTGTACGGCACCGTCTCGCGGGCCGACGTCGCGCGTCTGCTCGCCGCCGCATCCGTCACCGACGAGGCCGCCAACGCGACCTTCGAGGTCGTCGGACGCCCCTCTTTCCCGGACCGCGAGGCCACAGTCGACTGGCAGTTGCCAGCGACCGGAGGCCCGGCCGACTCCGTCGGTATCGACGTCATCGGCGAGGAGTAAGCGCCGGCGACCCGCTACGGTTCGAGAACGACCCTGAACCGCGCCTCGTTCGCGAGCATCCGCTCGTAGGCTGCCGCCACCTCCGAGAGCGGGTAGCTCTCGGTCTCGGGTGTTATCCCGCGGAGCGAACTGAACTCGAGGGTGTCCTGTGAGTCACGGGCGTCACCGGACCCCCAGCCGTCGACCGACCCGGCGGTGCCGATGAGGTGTCCCGCGTTCACCGAGACGGGACCACCGGGAACGCCGACGACGATGACCGAACCGCCGTTGCCGATTCCCTCGACCACCGACTCGATGGCGTCGCTCGACGGCGCCGTCGCGAGAACGGCGTCCGCGCCACCCAGTGCGCGTAGTTGCGCTGCCGGGTCGGTGTCGGCCGCGTTCACGAAGTGGTCGGCACCCAACTCCGTCGCGAGTCGCTGTTTCTCCGGGCTGCGCGAGACCGCGACGGTCTCGTAGCCCGCGGCGTGTGCGTACTGGAGTCCCAGGTGGCCGAGTCCACCGACACCCTGCACGGCGACCAAGTCGCCGGGCCGGAGGTCGGCGTTCCGGAGTGCGTTGTACGTCGTGACACCCGCACACAACAGCGGGGCCGCATCGACTGCGCCCATACCGTCGGGCACTGCCGCCAGCGCCTCGGCGGGCACGGTCGCGAACTCGGCGTAGCCGCCGTCGAACGTGAGCCCGGTTATCTCGCCGGTCTCACAGGAGAGAAAGTTACCCCGCCGGCACGGCTCGCAGGTGAAACAGTGGCCGCCGTGCCAACCCGCGCCGACGGAGTCACCCTCCGACCACGACTCGACGTCGGCACCGACCGCGTCGACCGCTCCGGCGACCTCGTGGCCGGGGACGCGGGGGTAACTGACTCCCGGATAGCCGCCGTTCTTGACGAAGACGTCGCTGTGACAGATACCACAGGCCTCGACGGACAGACGGACCTCGCCCGGCCCCGGTTCGGGAACCGGTCGCTCGACGACCTCGAACTCGGCACCTGCCTCGGGAACAACTGCTGCACGCATCGTCTCTGACATACCCGAAAGTCGGACTCCACGGGCAAAACCTGCGGTGTATCGGCAACCGTCTCACCGGTCGTGGACGGCGCTGGCGTGTGGTTACGGTCTCAACGCTTGCCGAGTGCGCGGTTGAACGTGCGCTGTGCGCGCTCGTACCCCTCGTTCCGGTCGACAATCGGGTGGGGGTACTCCGGTGCCAGTTGCTCCCGCTCCTCGCGCGAGAGGGTCGGAAAGTCCACTACCTTGTTCGCGGGAACGTCTTCGAGTTCGGGGACGTACTCGGTGACGTAGGCCGCGCCGTCGTCGTACTTGGACATCTGTGCGATGGGGTCGAAGATGCGCACGTCGACGCTGTCGGTGCCCGTCGAGGCCGTCCACTGCCAGTTTCCGTAGTTGTTCGCAGGGTCGTGGTCGATGAGTTGTCTCTGGAAGTACCGTGCGCCCTTTCGCCAGTCGACCAGGAGGTGTTTCGTGAGAAACGAGGCGACGTTCTGTCGGGGACGGTTGTGGATGTACCCCTCCTCGTTCAACTGGCGCATTCCTGCGTCGACGAACGGGTAGCCGGTTTCGCCGCGTTTCCACGCGGTGAACTGGTCGTCGTCGTCACGCCACTCGATTTCGTTCGGGAACTCCTTGTAGTTCTCCGCCATCAGCGTCGGGTTGTGGTACAGCAGGTGGTAGTTCTGCTCGCGCCAGGAGAGTTCGTAGCGGAACTTGTCGATGTTCCGCGCCGCGCTCCCGCGTGCGGCCTGGTGTCGCTCGCTCGCGTCGGCCCAGATTTCGCGGATACCCAGCATCCCGCCCGAGATGTACGGCGAGAGCCGCGACACCGCACCGACCGGTTGGTCGACCGCCCGGCGCATATCGTCGCGGGTGTCGTTGTAGGTCTCGATACCGGCAGTCAGGAACTGGTCGTACCGGTCGCGTGCCGCCTCGTAGCCGGCCTCTGGGAGGTCGATGTCGGCGGTCACCGTCGGCGGTCCGGTGTCGTCGGTCAACGAGACGAGCGAGTCCTCCTCGGGCGTCTCGAACGGCGTCAGTTTGTGCTCGTCCTGCCAGTCGTCGTAGAACTGGCTGTGGTTCGAGTACCGCGAGTCCAGTCGTCCCGGGTCGACGAGCACGAGGTCGGTGACGGCTTTCGTCGGGAGTGCTCTGTCGACCCGGTGCTGGCGGTTCCGTCGCGCCGGGCGGTAGTGTCGGTTGTAGTACACCCGGTCTGCGTCGTACTCCTCGGCGAGCGTTTCGAGTGCGTCGGGGTAGGTGCCGACGGTGACGAGCAGGTCGGAGCCAAGCGCCCGGTACCGCCGTTTCAGTTTCCGCACACCCGCGAGCAGAAAGGCGCGCTGTCGCTTTCCGACCTGTTTCAGCAGTTCGGGGTCGACAACGTAAACTGGGAGTGTCGGGGCCGATTTCGCCGCCAGCGCGAGTCCTCTGTTGTCTGGAATCCGGAGGTCCCGCTGGTGCCAGAACAGATGCATATCTCTTTGTTGTGCTGGAGCAGTATTAGTCGCGCGGTCCGGTCAGTCCTCGAGGGAGGGGTGTGTCTCCTGTTCGTCGGGGTGTGGCTCGTCGAAACGCTCCCGCAGGGACGACAGTGACGCGGCCTCGCGCTCCCGGCGCTCGGCGGCGTCGATCTCCTCACACCCCGGCGGGACCGCTCGCCCCCGGTCGGTGAAGTACCCCTCCGGAGTAACCCAGTCGTAGTAGAACGGTCGGTCGTCGTCTTCCAGAATCGTCACCGCCACCTCGGCCCCGTGGCCCGCGCAGACGGCGGTCTGGTGGGGTTTGGCCGCGAGACGACCCGCGACGTACAGCCCCTCGACACCGGTGCGGCCGCGCTCGTCGGCGTCGACGAAGCTCTTTCCGCGGTCGATTGTCTCGATTCCCTCGACCGGGTCGAGGTAGTCGACCGTGTTCTTCGTCGCGCCGACGACGTACGTGGCCCGGGTCCGGTCGCCGGCGTCGGTCTCGACGAGAAAACCACCGTCGACCTCCTCGACGCGTGTCACCTCGGCCTCGCGGCGCTCGCAGCCGGCGTTCTCGGCCTGTTCGGCGAGCAGGTCCAGAAACTGCCGGCCGTTGATACCAACCGGGAAACCGGGCACGTTCTCGAGGTGGGCGTTGCGCCGGAGCAGGGAGCCACCGCCGTCGATGACGAGTGTGTCGAATCCGTGACGGGCGGTGAACACCCCCGCCGTGAGGCCGGCGACACCGCCGCCGACGACCACGACATCGCGCGCTCCGGTCATCTGTTCGCTCCCGTTCCGGGGACGGGGGCACGCTCCCCGGACTGGGGGCCGCCTCTGTTGCCCGGGCGGATTCGGTGCACCTGCGCCACTCGTTTGCCGTATCCGACTCTCATTACCCACAATTTCGGCCGCCGTTCACTATACTCTTGTCAAAGCCAGAGCCACCAGCATCAGGAGACGACACCCAGTTCGCCGTCTCCGTCTATCGGGTCGCCGTCGTCGTCTTCCAGTAGTTCGATAGACGAACCCCCGAACGGGTCGTCGATGTACCGCAGCGGCTTGTCTGGACCGTTGTTGATACCGTCGTCGCTGACGTAGACGACCTCGGGGTCGTTGTCGTCGTCGACGTCGGAAGCCGTGACCGGGGCCTTCGCCGCCTCCGTCGCGGAGAAGGTCTTGCTGGACTCGGCGCCACCGGCGATTTTGACGTTGTTACTGCCGTCCACGAGGGCGACCCGGACCGTGCCGTCACCGTCGAAATCCGGTGGCTGTCCGACGCCGATGCCGTTGTTCGACCCGGCCTGTGCTCCGTCGAGTTTCTCTACTGTTCGGTCGGGTTCGAGATACCGGACCTGCTGGCTCCCGTCGGCGAACAGCAGTTCGTCGGTCCCGTCGCCGTCGATGTCGCCGGTGCCCATCACTGCCTGTGCGCCCTTGTTCGGTGTTGCGACGACCGTCGGCGACCCACTGTCGTCGACACGGTATATCTCTTCGTTGTCACCGTCGACGTAGAACACGGACGTGTCGCTCCCCTGCCACTCCGTGACCGCCATCAGCGTCTTCGATTCGGCGGGGTCGGAGGAGTCTGAGTCGCTGACGAGTGTTTGTGTGGTCTCTTTTCCGTCGAAGAATTGTAAATTCCCGTTCTTGATGTACGGAAGGTCGTTCCCTCCGTCTCCGTTCAGGTCTTTGTCAGACGACCCGATGACCTGCACATCGTCCAGATTCAGCGCAGACCTCTCACCGCCGTCGCCGGCAACAGAGTTGAGTCCCTCGTAAACCACGGTCCCGTCTTTGTTCAGGTCACTGAAATCGAGCGTGTCGTACTCGTCAGCGACGTGGACGACGTGTGACTCACCGTCACCCTCCCAGGTCAACACGAGCTGCGACGAGCCGTCCGGGTCGATAGGTCCAATCGAGTCGCCCGCCAGCAACGACTCTTCCGGGGTGAACTCGGTGACCGGCCGTTTCTCTCCGTTGTACAGCAAGTAGAGATTCTCGACGTCGAACGTGCTGCCACGCTCGTGGGTTATCTGGATACCGGTGGTCAGTTCCTCTGTACTGAACGCCCCTTTCGGCGGACCCTGGCTCGTGGAGTCGGTCAGTGAGAACACGAGAACGCCCGTGACTGCCGCCAGGGTGAGCGCAACGGCGGCCACCAGCACGACCCCCACCGTCGGCGTCGCACCACGCTCGTCGCCCTCAGGCATTGTTTCCACCAGACATACTCTTTTTTTGCTATTTTCTCGTTTAGCATTAAATCTGCCGGAGGTAACTGGTCGGATATGTCTGAACGAGCGATAGTTTTGCGTGTTTGGCTGTTGTTACCTACCCGAAACAGTCAGGTGTATTATCCGTTTCGAGAGGAGGGGTCTGACAGCGCAGTTCGGTTACTGCAGTCGGGTTCTCCGGCGCTCACTCGAGTTGGTGGTAGTCGAGTTCGTGACCCTCGTCGAGTGCCTCCTGGACGGTGTCGTTGGGCACACCGACGGATTCGGTGTAGGTTCGCATCCGGCCGACGTCGGCCGCCTCGAAGTAGATGTTCCGCCGCCAGTCGGGGTCGGTTTCGGTGTGGTCCGTCCGGTAGTGTGCGCCACGGGACTCGGTTCGTTCGAGCGCACCCCGGAGCACTGCCTCGGCGGCCGTCAGCATGAATCCGACGTCGACCGCGAACTCGAAGGACTCGCTCGTCAACGGGCCGGCGTCGATGTCGGCGGCGCGCTCGCGGACGTCCGCGAGTTCGTCGAGACCCGCCTGCAGCGAGTCCTCGTCGCGCAGGATGCCGGCGTGTTCCCACATGAGATTCTGGAGGTCCGTCACCAGTTCGTCGACAGCGTATTCGCCGTCGTGGTCGGCCATCGCGGACAGGGAATCGACGTGTGGGTCGACGAGTCCGCCGACGAGTGCCTCCGGAACCGACCCCGGGCCGTCGACACGCTCGGCGATCTGTTCGCCGGCGACGACACCGAAGGCGACGGTTTCGGCCAGCGAGTTGCCGCCGAGTCGGTTCGCGCCGTGGACCCCGGCCATCGTCTCGCCGATGGCGAACAGTCTGTCGACGTCGGTTTCACCGTTTTCGTCGACGGCGACACCGCCCATGCCGTAGTGAGACGTCGGCGCTACCTCCACTGGGTCGGTGGCCATATCCACGCCGAGACTCTCGAAACGCTCGTACATCCGCGGGAGCCGCTCCCGGATGAACGACTGGTCGCGGTGAGAGATGTCGAGGTAGACGCCGCCGTTCTCGGTGCCACGACCCTCTGTGACCTCCTTCGCGATTGCCCGCGCGACGACGTCGCGGGCGTCGAGTTCCATCTGGTCGGGCGAGTACCGCTCCATGA
>CAZHPM010000034.1:0-24610 GCA_964534485.1 uncultured Halobacteriales archaeon | reverse complement strand
CCCCGAGACCAACGCCGCCTACTCGCAGGCCGCCCAGCCGATTCTCAACGAGCGCCTCTCCAAGCGGTGGTGTCTCACCCAGTATCCCGCGCCGGCAAACGCCCAACTGGCCGAACTCTCTACCGAAGCCTACGAGGACTTCGTCTGGGACGCCATCGTCAAAGACTGGGGCGCGGTCCGGGACCACCAAGCACAGATGGTCGAGATTCTCGACCCCGCCGACGAGGTCCGTATCGTCTCCGGCGAGACGACAGACGTTCGAATGCGGATATCGGGTAACCCGGCGGTGAACGACTACGGCGAGAAGAACCTCCCCGGCGGCGAGGTGTTCACCGCACCGGTCGTCGACAGCGTCGAGGGCGAGGTGTTGTTCGACAAGCCACTCTACCACCAGGGTCGGGAGGTAACCGACGTTCGCCTGCGGTTCGAGAACGGCGAGGTCGTCGAACACGGTGCGGAGAAAAACGAGAGCGTGCTGACCGAAGTGCTGGAGACCGACGACGGCGCGAGCCGACTTGGCGAACTCGGTATCGGGATGAACCGCGCTATCGACCAGTTCACGTACAACATGCTGTTCGACGAGAAGATGGGCGACACCGTCCACATGGCCGTCGGGCGGGCCTACGGCGACACCGTCGGCCCGGACAACGAGCGCAACGAGAGTGCTGTCCACGTCGACATGATCGTCGACATGAGCGAGGACTCCCGTATCGAGGTCGACGGCGAGGTGGTCCAGCGCGACGGCACGTTCGTTTTCGAGGACGGGTTCTGAGGCGGTTGTCGACCGGGCGGAGTCGGTGAGTGCGTTACGTTCATTGTGGCGGGACTCGTAAGCGGGCACAGATGAGGAGAGAGCATTTCACGGCGGCAGTGAGAGATGCAGAGACGGGTGTACCGGCGCTGCGAATCGAGTCCGACGGGCCAGACGACGGCATCGCCAGTCGGTTCACCGACGCCGGTGGAAACCAGTTCGCCGCGGAGGATATCGACGCTGCACTCCGGTTGCAGGACCCACCCGAGGAGAACGACGCGACGGGTGTGTTCAGTCTCACCCACCGGTTGACCGGCGAGTACCTCCTCGAGGTCAACGTTCCGGCCACGGAGGTACTCTCCCTGGCACAGACGGCCTGCGAGGACGACGACGGCAGTTACCGCGTCCACGTCGACTGTGGCAGCGGTAACGCGGTCGACTACGACCTGACGGCGCTGTTCGTCTACAACCGGGACGGCGAACTCCTCCGCCAGCGCAGTCTCATCCCCAGTGGCGTCGAACTCTGAGTCGGTCCACTCGCAACTGCTCTCTCCGTTTGCCCCCCCGTCAGACGGTTTTCGAGCGGGAGCGTGACGGGCGTCCCGTTCGAGACTCCCGCCAAAGCCAGTGTGCGACCCAGACCGAGTGCTGGAGTGGGCTCCGTTCTCGGTTGTCCGGTAGCCCGGCCCGTCGTCACGAGTCCCGAGTATCGCGACCGACGCCCGGCCGCTCTCAGACGAGTCGGTCACCCACGACGCCACCGAGCGCGCCGAGTCCGGCGTTGACGGCGAGCCACACGATGAGTCCAATCGTCAGGAGGCCGAGGAGGAACACACCGCCCGCGAGTTCGCCGATAGCCGCCCCACCGGCGAGGATGCCAGCCCCGAGCGAGAGGAGCAGCGGGACCGACAGAGCAGTGCCAAACAGCGCCGCCAGAGCGCCGATACTGGCACACCTCTCGGTGTCGGAGAGAGCGGCCGCGACACCGCCACTGACCAGGAGTGAGACACCCGGGACCGGGGTTACCATCCCGGCGGCGCCACCGTAGACGACACAGGACCAGAACGTGGCGGTCGTTCCGCCCGCCGCGTCGACACGACGGCGGGTGCGGCGGCGCAGAGAGACGAACCAAACTGCAGCAGCAATCAACAAGAGTCCGGTGACTGCCGTCCCGACCGCCAGCCAGTCGACAAACGGCACTGCGGCCTCGACAACCTCTGTGCGGGTGAGACCACCGGGTTCGACGCTCTCGCTGCCGACGTCGGCGGCGATAGCCTCGCGGTCTATCTCCAGATACTGAACCACACCGACCACGGTCGTAACGGCCCCGGTCAGACCGGCCAAGAGTCCGAGTATCCAGTCGAAAACCGCCGGCACGGGGTCGTGTTTGCCCGCCGGTTCACCGGAGGCGGGGCGGCCACTGTTCTTTGCTGTTCCGAGATTGGTCATACCCACGACTCGGAGTCCGACAGTTATACCTCCGGAGCAGTGTCTCTCGGTCGGACACACGCAGAGACCGGTTCGTGAACACTCTCTGATACGTACACCGAAACGAACACAACCCGTCCGGACGAGCAAGTAGTATGGACGTCGCAGTTATCGGTGCGTCGATGACGCAGTTTGGGGAGCGTGACGCGTGGGTCACCGAGTTGCTCGCCGACGCCGCCCGGGACTGTCTGGCAGACGCCGGTGTCGCCGCCGGCCGCCTGGACCAGCTCTGTGTCGCGAACATGGCCAGCGGCGAGTTCGAGGGACAGACCGGCGTGGTGAACGCGCTGGCGGCCGAAATCGGCGCGACACCGGCGTACGCACAGCGTGTCGGCCAGACATCTGCCTCGGGTGGTGCCGGTCTGCTCGCGGCCTGGCAGTCGGTCGCCTCGGGGGCGAGCGAACTGACACTTCTCGTGGGCGGCGAGAAGATGACCCACCGGGAGACGGCCGCCAGTTCGGACATCATCGCGTCGCTGACCCACCCCGCGGAGTACAGACACGGCGTGACACTGCCCTCGTTCGCGGGACTGGCCGCCCGTGCGTACCTCGACCGGACCGACGCCACTCGGGAGAGTCTCGCCGCCGTCGCCGTCAAGAACCACGCCAACGGCGTCAAAAACCCCGACGCACAGTTCCAGCGGACAGTCGACCGCGAGACCGTGCTGTCGAGTCCGGTTATCGCCGACCCGCTCAGACTGTACGACTACTGTCCGGTCACCGACGGCGCGGCGGCACTGCTTTTCTGTCCCGTTGCTGTCGCCCGCGAGCACACCGACCGGTTCGTCCGGGTGGCGGGTGTCGCCGGCGCGACAGACAGCCACGTCGTCCACGACAGACCGGATATCACGGAGATGCGCTCTGTCGCCGAGAGCGGTCGGAAGGTCTTCGACCAGGCCGGTTGGGAACCGGCAGACGTGGACGTCGCCGAACTCCACGACATGGCGACGGTGCTCGAACCGCTCCAGTTGGAGGGACTGGGCTTTGCCGAGGACGGCGAGGGGTGGCGGTGCGTTCTCGACGGGCGGACGGAGCTCGATGGGTCACTGCCGGTCAACCCCTCCGGTGGGCTGAAAGCCCGGGGCCACCCGCCGGGGGCGACCGGTGTCGCGCAGGCCGCCGAAATCTACTGGCAGGTGCGTGGCGAGGCCGGCCGGCGACAGGTCGAGGCCGACCGTGGCCTGACCTGCAACGCCGGCGGCTTTGGCAACTGCGTGACCACCGCACTGCTGGAGGTGGCGACGTGAGCGACGACACCGCAGACCAGAGCACAGGCGAGACGGCTGCCCCACAGTTACTCGCCGGGAGGTGTGAGAACGGCCACCTCGCCGCGCCGCCACGCGAGACGTGCCCGGAGTGTGGTGTGGACCGTACCGGGACGGTCGACCTCTCGGACCGGGAGGGAGCGGTCCGGACGTGGACGCGGTCGACTGTGACACCACGGGGGGTGCGCGAGCCAAACACACTGGCGATTGTCGCGTTCACCGTCGGCGGGGAGAGCGTCAGGCTGCTCGGACAGACGACCGGGGCGGTTGCGGTTGGCGACCGCGTCCGACCGGTGCCCGTCGACCAGTTGCGCGACCCGGACGCCGGGATTCGGGTCGCACAGAGCCAGCGGTGGGCGGGGTTCCGGTTCGAACCGGTCTGAGAACCCCGCGAGCGGTGCCAGTCCCGCACCGAACCGTTCATAATCCTGTGGTAGCAGGTGTGCGTATGCTCGAACTGCTCTTGCACACCGGTATCGACCACCCGAACGTCCTGTGGATTGTCGTTCCCGCGCTGGTCTCCTTTGCCGCGGGAGTCGGACTCGAGCGTGTGCGTGCAGACCAGGGGCCCGACCGGCGCCCGGGGGAGTCGAGCACGGCCGAGCGCGAGTAAAAAACCTCTGCCCCAGGGCTCTGGCGGTCGTGTCGGCGACACGCCGGATATTCCGAAAGCTATAGACGGGGTGGTGACAAATCCGAGGTAGAATGACCGAGCGGAACATCCACGTCCAGGCGGCGACTGGAGCGGCCGTTGAGGACCAGCGCGTCGAGATCGTCGAGCGAAAGGGACTGGGTCACCCCGACTCTATCTGTGACGGTATCGCCGAAAACGTCGGGCGGGCGCTCGCAGAGACCTACCTCGACCGGTTCGACAGGCTGTTACACTTCAACACCGACGAGACACAGCTCGCCGCCGGCCGGGCGGCGCCGGCGTACGGCGGCGGCGAGATTCTCGAACCCATCTACCTGCTGGTCGTCGGACGGGCGACGAAATCCTACCAGGGAGAGCAGATTCCTGCCGAGTCCGTCGCGCTCCGGGCCGCACAGGAGTATCTCGACGAGAACTTCCCGCATCTCGACGTCGGCAACGAGGTCGTCGTCGACGTGCGCCTGGGCGAGGGGAGCGGCGACCTCCAGACGGTGTTTGGCGAGGAGGGCGCGGTGCCGATGGCCAACGACACCAGTTACGGCGTCGGACACGCGCCACTGACCGAGACCGAACAGATTGTCGCGGGCACGGAGCGCCGACTCAACGGCGACTACCAGGCCCAGAATCCGGAGGTAGGGCAGGATATCAAAGTAATGGGCAAGCGCGAGGGCGACCACATCGACGTCACCGTCGCGGTTGCGATGGTCGACGAGTACGTCGCTGGTCTCGAGTCGTACCGCGACGCGGTCGGCGGTGTCAGGGAGTACGTGCGGGAACTCACAGAGGAGTACACAGACCGCGAGGTGAGCGTCCACGTCAACACGGCCGACAACTACGACGAGGGGGCGGTCTATCTCACCACCAGCGGCACCAGCGCCGAACAGGGCGACGACGGCTCTGTCGGGCGTGGCAACCGCGCGAACGGCCTGATAACGCCCAATCGGCCGATGAGTCTCGAGGCCACCAGCGGCAAGAACCCCGTCAACCACATCGGGAAACTCTACAATCTGTTGAGCACCGAAATCGCCAGCTCGGTCGCCGACGAGGTCGACGGCATCCGACAACTCCAGGTGCGCCTGCTGAGCCAGATTGGCCAGCCAATCGACCACCCACACGTCGCGGACACGATGGTCGTCACCGAGGACGGCGTCGAACTCGCGGAGGTTCGCGAGGAGATAGAGGCGCTCGTCGACGCAGAACTCGCAGACGTCACCGACATCACCGAGCGCGTTATCGACGGCGAACTCTCGACGTTCTGACCGCCGCCCGAGCTACCCCGTCGTCTCTGCGCCGTCCGTCTCACTGCTGTCCGTGTTCTCGTTGCCGTCCCCGCCACTGCCGTCACCGCCGTCGGTGCTACTGTCCTCACCACTGCCCGTGTCATCGCTCTCTCCGCCGCCGCTCTCTCCGTCCCCTGTGTCATCGCTCTCTCCGCCGTCGCTCTCTCCGTCACCGTCCTCGCCGTCGTTGCCACCGCCGATGTCGAGGCTCTGGCGCTGTTCTTCGACGGTTATCGTCGAGACGCTCTCGTTTTCACCGATGACCTGACCCTCGGTGACGTTGACCGTTCCCTGGTAGGTGATGAACTCGCTCGTGTTCTGGTCGAAGCCACCGCTGGCGAACGCACGGTAGGAACCGGTGGCACGAACACTGGTGTCTGTGTAGCCCTCCTCGACACCGTACTCGTCGTAGCCGGTCGTCGCGTAGGGGACCGTCGCGGTGAACTGGTTGTTCTCGACGTCGACGCGCTGGCTGTAGGTGAAGTTGCGCCCGTTCGCGGGATTCAGCTCTGTCGAGAGCGTGAGTTCGTCCACCGAGGCGTTCGCGTCGACGGTTCCCTCGATTGTCGCGCCGGGGACACGCTCGAAGGTCTTTGTGTACGACGGGCTGGTCTCGTAGAGAAACTCCACCTGTTCGCTCTCGTTTTGGTACTGGCTGTTGTTCGTTGCCCTGCTGAACACCGGCAGTTCGCGCTGGAGAGTGGTCGCGAGTGGTCCGCGGGGCAGGGCGTTGTCGATTGCGTTCTCCGTTGCCGTGACGTTCCCCCCGAACGCCTCCGGGAGCAACGACACCTCGTCGAGGTAGACCAACCGGAAGTGTTCGAGCGCCGGGACACGCTCCTCTGGGTGGGGACCGAGACCACCGACCTGGCTCGAACGACCGTCTTCGACGGCCTGTCGTGCGGCGGTCACGTTCTCCTCGAACCGGAGAACGTCACTCGCGTTCTGTGGCGCGGTCACGACGCCAGCGCCCGCGTCGGTCTCCCGTACGGTGCCCTGCCAGTTGAATACGATCGGTTCCGGACTCTTCGAACTGCCGTGGTAGTTGTAGAGGCGGGTCAGCATCGACTCGTAGTAGGCCTGTGTGTGAACGTTGGCGACGATACCCGCCTCCGAGACCATCGTCCGGTAGAAGTCAGACCGGTTGTACTCCGGGTGGAAATCCGCCGGGGCGAAGTACTTGCCGCCGACACTGGTGTCGGTTTCGGCCATCAGCGCGTCGATCATCACGTACCGGGTCTGTGCGTTCTCGTGGTCCTCGAAGTCCGCAGAGAGCACGTCCATCGCCTCGCTCTCGTTCTGTGCGAGGAGGAACCTCGCGGCCGGGCGGACGTTCTGCTGGAAGGGGTTCGCGGCCGCGATGCGTTCGCCCTCGCCGGTTATCCAGTGGCCGTAGTCCCACCACGAGAGCACACCGTAGGCCCCGTCGGGGTACTCGAAGTCGTCGGTGCGCTGGTACTGGCCGTAGTACTCCATCGGTTCGCCGTCGGGGTTGGCGTACTGCCCCGGTTGTGGCGTGTTCTCTGCCATCCAGTCGAGACTGTCGTCCCACCCGGTCACACCCCCGGGTTGACTCCGGTTGTCGGCGAAACTGACGGCCGTCTCGCCGCCACCGACGAGTGGCAGTCCGAGCATCGGCACGAACATCACGAACACGACGACGACGACTGTCAGAATCTGGTAGCTCTCGGGCAGAGAGTCCCTGTCAGGCGTCCCCGCGGCCCGGAAGATAGCACCGACGAGAGCCGCGTTCAGCGCGCCGACCGGGAGTGTCAGGTAGTACCCGAACCGGACCTGTGTCAGCGTCGCGGCGACGATGAACGCGGCCAAAACGACCACCAGCAACTCCTGCCCGTCGGGTTGGTCCTGCAACACCTGCCTGACGAAGACGACTACCGCACCGAGCAACGCGGTGAACGTCGCGAACCGGTAGACGTCGGTGATATCGTTCTCGAAGTCACCGGGTTGGCCCTCGCCGATTGTCGACTCGGCAGTTCCCGTCTCGGTGAAGAAACCGAGCACCCGGTCGGCCTGGTCGAGAAAGAACCCAAACGTGTCGGGCACCACAACTGCCGCCAACCCCGCAGTGACCAGAATCGACCCGGTGATGGCCCCCGGGTACGCGAGGGGCGACACGTCACGGCTCTCGATTGTGCGCGAGAGCCACGCCAGAAAGACGAGTCCGGCCGCGAGACCCAGTCCCATCCCGGGTTGGAGCAACGACCGCGAGGTGGCGTTGAGTTCGATGGTCCGGACCGCGCCCAACTGCAACACGCCCGCCGTTGCGAAGATAATCGTGCCGACAAAGGCCGCGTGTTCGGGACTCCGACCACGGACGTGTTCGAAACTCAAATGCACGAGAAAGAACGCACCGAGGATACCGTACAGAAGCACACCGGGGGGCCACACCCAGAGGTAGACACCGATGGCGGTACCGGCGAGCAGCGACCAGCCAATCGGTCTCCGGAGGGCGTCGTAGTCGCCGTCGGCCAGCAGTTCGTACACCGGCAGGTCGCGCTCGGCGACCGACAGCGCGACCATCACTCCCAACACTCCGAGACCGAGAAACAGCGCCTCTGCGACCTCGTGCTGTGCGCTGCCGGCGAGACTCACCGACAACAGTCTGTCCGGCGTGAACGCGACGAACATGGCGGCGACGATACCGCCGAACCGACCGCCGAGTCGGCGGCCGACGAGATACGCCGGCACGGCAACCAGCGCACCGAAAACCGCCGGTGCGACCAGGATAACGAAGTTGGTCGTCGACGCGTCGGGGTTACCCAGTCCCACAATCAGCGCGACGAGCGCGATGAGTTGGTCGAAGATGGTGCCGAACTGCCCGACAGACGTGCCGTGGGGAAAGAACGTCCAGGGGTCGTACGGCATCGTCTCCGGAAAGTTCTCCGTGGCGTACTGTGTCGAGCGTGCGTGGTACCACGGGTCGTTCCCAGAAAACAACACGTCGCCCTCGACGATGAAATTCGAGTAGTTCCGGAGGCGGTTCCACAGCGCGAAAACAATCAGAAATGTCAGCGCCGGGTAGTGGTAGTACTCCGTCAGCCACGCTATCATGGCTCTCGTTTCCCCGTCTTCTGTGACCTGTTCCCGCCTGTTGCTCATTAGATTCCGACAGTGCAACTGTCCGGATAAGCCTTATGTAATTGGGTGGTCCCCTGGGACACGCGACTGTCGGGAGTCTACCCGAGTCAGAACGGCGCATCGGGCGCTGAGTCGCGCCCGTGCTCGCCTTCGAGTGGACCGTCCCACCCTGTCAGGCCGTCGGCGAGACTCTCGACCCGGCCGTCGAACTCCCCGGCGGTTCCGATGAGTCGTGCCGCCCGGACGCTGGCTTTCCCGTGTGGACAGACCGTGACGACGTGGTCCTCGTCGGCGACGCGGTCGAGTTCACCGGACAACCGCGACAGCGGGATGTTGACGCTGCCCGGGATGTGCCGTCGTGTGAAGACATCGGGTGACCGGATATCGACGACCAGCGGTGGGTCGTCGTCGAGTGCCTGTTCGAGTTCCGCCGACGAGAGCTCTCCGTCCATCGACGGACGGTTCTGGTCACGGACGGAAACGCCTGACGGACTCTCCGTGCCGGTCTACAGCTCCAGCAGTCCCTCGGCCTGCGCGAGCAGGAGGGCCTCTATGGTGGCGTCGTTTGCTGGACTGGCGCGGGCGCGTTCCAGTGCCTCGTCGACGGGCACCGCTCGTACGTCGAGAAACTCGTTCGTGTCGGTAGCGCGTTCGACGGGGTCGAGTCCCTCCGCGTAGACGATACCACGGCGGTGTTGCAAGAGACCAGTCGCACACCAGAACGTCTCGAGCACGGAGACGCCGGCGGGGTCGAAGCCGGTCTCCTCGCGGAGTTCTCGCGCCCCGGCGGTGGTGTACGACTCGCCGTCTTCGACGATGCCTGCGGGCAGTTCCAGACAGTGTTTGCCGATTGCCGGCCGGTACTGTTCGACCATCACGAGCGTGTTGTCGGCGGCGGCGACGATAACCACCGCCGGCGGGAGTTTCGCCCAGTAGTAGCGCTTCCGTGAGCCGTCGGGTTGTTCGACCAGGTCGTACCCGCCGTCGTACCACCCGTTGTCGTACTCGACAACCGACTCGATAACCGGCCAGTCGTGGGTCACCTGACCACCTCGCTGTAGAGGCGGGCAAACGCCTGCCGACGGAGTGTACTGACCGCCGCCTCGCGCTCGCTCTGGAACGTCGCGGTGACCGCCGTTCCGGTCGGGCCAACGTGCCAGGCGACGCTGTCGACGCTCTCGGCACCCGTCTCGATAATCTCGGCGTCGTGCTGGCTGCGCCACGACTCGTACTCCTCGCGCGTCCCCACGCGCACCTCGAGCAGCGAAGCGAAAAGCGCGTCCTGCGCCGTCTCCCGAACCGTCCCGGTTACTCGCCTGTCGTACTCCCCGGAGTCGAACCCCATCTGCCGGGTGACCGCACCGAGAATCTCCGACGATGCCGGTTCGAGCGACGCGTACCGGCCATACGCCTCCTCCGGAGAGTCCGGCGCGAACACGCCCTCGCGTTGCATAGCCACGGTTTGGCGCGAGTACACTACTCGGTTTCGGAGTGTCTGCCGGTCGGTGACACGCCCGTCGTGTCCACTCGCAGTCCCGTCCGAGACTGTCGACAGTGACCACCTCGCCGGGAGACCCCGGCGGTATGAGCAGTCTTAAGTCGTCGGTTTTCCAAGAGACGGTATGAAACTCGACGAGGTGCTCCCGTTCGACACCGACGCGCTCCCGGTCGATATCACGCATCCGGCGTGGGTCACCACTATCAGTACCGTCATCAGTTACACGCTGATTCTCGGACTGATGTTCGCGCTCATCTTCGTCGTGCCCTTTCTCATCTTCTCGTTTCTGTGAGGTGTCGCGCCCGCGCAACACTGGGGCTTTTCTACGGGTAGCCCCTCGCTGTGGTATGGCCGACCAGCGATACGTGTACACCACACACCGAACGGAGGCACGGGACCAGCAGATCGGCGACCTGGAGTCGATAATAAACGAGTACGCACGCGAGGGGTGGCGACTCGCGAACACCATCAGTCGTGACGGCACGACAACGGGACTGGTGTTCGAGCGCGAGGTGTGAGCAACTCGTCTGTGGTCTGGTGTCTGCTCGCCGGTTCGTCGCGAGGGCGGTGTTGCACCTACAGTTCCAGTCCGCGGATACCGACAGAGCCCTGACTGCTCTGGACCACTCGCCCGACGACACGGCCGTCAGTTGCCGTCGCCAGTGAGTCGGCGTCGTCTGGAGCGACTGTGGCGACGAAGCCGGTTCCCATGTTGAACGTCCGGTGCATCTCTCCGTCCTCGACGCCGCCCTCGCGCTGGATGAACGCGAACACCGGTTGTGCGTCGAACGGGTCGGTAATCTCGTACCGGTGGGCACCCATCCGGGTCAGATTCGTCCACCCGCCGCCGGTGACGTGTGCCGCCGCGTGCGTGTCGTGTTCGCGCAGCGGGTCCAACAGGTCCGTGTACAGTCGTGTGGGTTCGAGCAGTTCCTCGGCAACCGTTCGACTGGTGTCGGGCGGGAACGGGTCGGTGTACTCGTGGTCGCGGGTGACGGCCTCGCGGGCCAGTGTCAGTCCGTTCGAGTGGACCCCACTCGAGGGCCAGCCGACAACGGCGTCGCCGGTCTCGGCCTCGCCGGAGAAGACGGCGTCTTTGTGCGCGAGTCCGGCACAGGCGCCGGCGATATCCAGTCCGGTAATCACGTCGGGCAACACCGCCGTCTCGCCGCCGACGAGCGCGACACCGGCCGTCTCGGCCCCGCGGCGCAACCCCTCGCCGAGTTGCTCGGCGGTGTCGTCGTCTGGCTGTTCGACCGCGAGATAGTCGACAAAGGCGACGGGTTCGACCCCCTGTGCGACGAGGTCGTTGACGTTCATCGCCAGACAGTCGATGCCGACCGTCGAGTAGTCGTTGACTGCCTCCGCGACCAGCAGTTTCGTGCCGACGCCGTCGGTCGCCAGCGCGAGGTAGGCGTCGCCGATATCCACGAGTCCGGCGTAGTCACCCTCGAACTCACCGACCGCACCCACGAGCGCCGCAGTCGCGGCCTCGCTGGCCGCCAGGTCGACGCCGGCCTCGGCGTAGGTAAGCTCCTCCGCTCGGTCGTCTGTCATGGTGTGGGTGGCGGCTGGCGCGAACAAAAAGCCGTTGTTCGCGGGCGGGGTCAGAGTCCAAAGACCAGCACGAATCCGACGCCAGCGCCCGCGGCCACCAGCAAGACCAGCGCGAAGACGGTCCGGTCCCAGTCCAGCACCGTCCGGCCGTCCAGCGGGCCGAACGGAATCATGTTGAACGCCGCGAGTCCGAGATTGACGAGGACACCCAGTCGGGCGATATCGCCGACGAAGCCCGAAACGAGGAGAAACGGACCGAGGAAGACGGCCGCGAGGACGAGATTCGTCACCGGGCCGGCGACCGCGACGAGACCGTTCTGACGGTCCGTAATGTGCCCGCGGTGGTAGACGGCGCCGGGCGCGGCGAACAGAAAGCCCGCCAGTCCCGAGGCGACCGCGAGCGCGAGCAGTCCGTAGTCGGCGCGGAACGCCGCCACCTGTCCGAACCGGACGGCGACGACCTTGTGGGCCAGTTCGTGCAACAGAAACGCCGTGCCGACCGTGAGGATACTGCGTACGAACAGTTCGGCCAGGTCGGAGAACTCGACGAAGCCACTCTGGAGGAACCCCTGTGGCGCCAGGAAGAACGTGAACGCCAGTCCGAGCGCGAGCCACGCCAGCGCCAGGTCACGCAGTTCCGTCCTGTCGAAGCGGATGCCGGCAACCTCGTACATCATGCGATCAGGTCCCAGATGAGTTGTGCGCTCTCGCGCGCACCGGTCAGCATCTCGTTGCCCAGTCCAGTCAGACCACCGATGTCGGCGGCCAGATACGGCAACAGCACCGTCGCAAACAGGATACTGGCGATGAAACTCCCGATGTTTGTCATCCCGACAATCAACAGGAGTCGGAAGAGGGGCACGTCGTCACGCATCTCGCGGACGAGACCCAGAAGCGGTGTCTCCTCGTCTTTGAGCATCTCGTTGAGTCGACTGATATCGGAGACGTTCACGCTCATGTAGCGCAACTCGACGTAGCCGGCGAACCAACCGGGGGCCAACAACGGATTGACGCTTGTCAGCCACGCCACCGCGCCGCCGACGCCGGCACTGGTCCAATGTGCGCCCGCGAGACGCGCGAGGCCCGCCGCGATGATGCCGTTGACCAGAAACCACGCGACAAACAGCGTCAGCAGGAACTCGCCGCGGACGCCCGCGACAGCGAGCAGGATAAAGAAGACCAGAAAGCCAAGCGTGAACAGGTAGCCCAGTCCCTTGTAGATGTAGGGGCCGACACCGCCCGACTCCGTCTCGCCGACGAGCGACTCCGGTGTCGGTAACTCCTCGGGGTGGTCGAGGTAGCGCTCGATACCGGCCCGGTGGCCCGCGCCGACGACTGCGACGACGTCGTACCCCGCGTCACGAAGCGCCACCAACCGCTGTGCGATGTACGCGTCGCGTTCGTCGATGAGCGCCTCCGCTCCGCCCGGCGAGAACTGTCGGAACTCCTCGATCATCGCCGTCACCACGTCGGCGTCGGTCAACTCCTCCATGTCGAGTTCTGTCTGCTCGACGTCACCGGTCAGAGCAGCCAGGAGTGCGCCGACCGGCAACCCGATGGCGACCGTGATGAGTGTCGCGACCATCAGACCGTCGACAAAGGAGACGAGCGTGCCGACCACGCCGCCGACGAGCGGAATCCCGACCCCGGCCCCGAGACCGGCGGGGAGAAAGGCCAGTCCCGACACCGCGCCGGTGACGACTGCGCCGAGAACGCCAAAAAAGAATCCAACAGTGAGTGCGGCGGTCCACGGACCGACGAGTTCGACCATCAGCGCCGCGACAATCGTCAGTTTCTCGCGGAACCGGACGCGACTCCAGAGTCGCTGGACGGTCGTCTGGATGTCCCGGTCGACGAGCGCGACGCCGCTGCCGTGTCTCTCGGCGGACTCGATGGCCGCCATCATGTCCGCGCCGGGTTCGATGTCGAACCGGTCGCCCAGACGCGCCTGCACGTACGACAGCATCCAGTAGGCGAGAAACTGGTAGACCGTCTTGCCCGATATCACGTCGCCAGGGTCGACGTCGTCGGGTGTCTCGCCTCTCATCCGCCGGTACCGGGAGTCGTCGAGTTCGACCGCGACGATATCCGGGCGCTCGCGGTCGACTGTCTCCCGCACCTCGTCGACGCTCTGTTGAGAGACGTGTGCGGTGCCGACGACAGTTATCGACCCCTCGCCGGAGGTTTCCCGTGGCTCGACCGGTGTCTCGTCGTCCTCGAGCACCGCGTTCGGTTCGTCGGCAGCAGAAACCGGCTCGCCAGCTGCTCCGGGCATCTCGCCTGGCCCGGAGTCGACCGGGTCGCCGTCAGCCATTGTCCGGGTTATCGGCCCGGCATACACAAGTGTTTCGAGGTATCGTCGGACGAGAGAGAGCACACCCCCGACAACAGGTCAGGAGTGTTAAGTTGCTCTCGCACGCAGAGTGGGGTATGAAAATCTACACCGGACGTGGTGACGAGGGGCTGACAGACCTGCGGAACATGGACCGCATCTCGAAGGCGAGCGAGCGCATCGAGACCTACGGCAGCGTCGACGAGGTGAACGCGCTCGTCGGGACGGTCCGTCCAACCGAGTACGACGACGTCGACGGCCACCTCGGAGAGGTACAGAACCACCTGCACATCATCCAGGCGGATTTCGCGAACCCGAACCCCGACGAGGACGACCCCACGGTCGGTGACGAACACGTCGATGCGGTCGAGACGATGATCGACGACTACGACGCGGAACTCGACACGCTCGAAGATTTCATCCTCCCGGGCGGTTCGACGGCCGGCGCGCGTCTCCACCGTGCGCGGGCGGTCTGTCGTCGCGCCGAGCGCCGGGCCGTCGCGCTTGCCGGTGACGACCCCTCGGTCAACGACAACGCCGTTGTCTACCTCAACCGCCTCTCGGACCTGTTGTTCACGCTGGCACGCGTGGTCAACAGCCGCGAGGGTGTCCCCGAGGAGAATCCGACCTACTGACCGCCGGCGCCTCGGCAGTCGAGAAACGCAGTGTTTTCATCGTCCGGAACCAACATCGTGTATGTTCACGGGTATTGTCGAGGAGACGGGCGAGGTTCTGGAAGTCGAAGCAGACGCCGGCGGCCAGCGGTTGCGGGTCGAGACCAGTTTCGACGGACTCGAACAGGGTCAGAGCATCAGCGTCAGCGGTGCCTGCCTCACCGTCGAGGAGTACGGTGACGGCTGGTTCGAGGTGTTTCTCGCCGAAGAGACCGTCGAGCGGACGTATCTCGGGGGACTGGTGCCGGGCGACGTCGTGAACCTCGAACGGGCACTGCGGGCAGACAGTCGACTCGACGGCCACTTCGTGCAGGGTCACGTCGACGGCACCGCGACCATCGAACGCGCGGAACAGGTCGGTGACGACTGGCGGTTCGCGTTCTCGCTCCCGCCGGAGTTGGGCGAGTACGTCGTCGAGAAGGGGTCTATCTCCGTCGACGGCATCAGCCTCACAGTCGCCGCTATCGACGAGGAGAGCTTCGAAATCGCGATTGTTCCCGAGACGTACGACGTGACGAATCTCGCGGCAAAGACTGCCGGCGACCCGGTCCACCTCGAGGTCGACGTAATCGCGAAGTACGTCGAGAAACTGACCGCCGGCTACACGGGGTAGTCGCCCGTCGAGAGAGTCGGCGGTGCGTGAGCAGTCGCCAGGGTCGGCCGCGAGCGGCGGTCACGACGCCCTCGGAGCGACCGACTCCCGAAGCGTTATTTGAGAGCCAACACAACAGTTGTCTATGGTCATAGGGCTGCTCTTCCAGAACCTGCCGTTGTTGTTGTTACTCGTCGGTGGGTTGCTGGTCGTTGCCGAGGCGCTCGCACCCGGCGCACACTTTTTCGTCGTCGGCGTCTCGCTGTTTCTGGCTGGAGTGGTCGGACTCGGTGTCGGAGCAGTGTTTGGCGGGTCGGTGACGCTGCTCGCGATGACGGCGACCGTTCTCGCCAGTTCCGTTGGAACGCTGTACGTCTACCGCCAGCTCGATATCTACGGCGGCACCGGCGAGGGGAGAACGTCGGATTCGCAGTCGCTGCGTGGACAGAGTGGGCGGGTCACCGAACGGGTTACTCCGACAGAGGGCGAGATAAAGCTCGAAAGTGGCGGTTTCAACCCCTACTACCGGGCACGGAGTGTCGACGGCGAGATTCCCGAGGGCGAGGAGGTGGTGGTCGTCGACCCTGGCGGCGGCAACGTCGTCACCGTCGAGGCGTTTGGAAATCTCAAAGACGATATCGACCGCGAACTCGAGCGCGAGGCGACCAGACAGACCAGCGACGCCGGCGACCGGTGAGCAGAGTCGCTCCACACCGCCGGCGACTGGCCCCGTATCCCGGAGTTGTGGCCAAACCGGACGCTGTTTGTAGCGAAGTAACAACAGATACTTGTTCTGCAAACCCCTCCAAATAAGTAGAGAATGTATTACTCGCGTCCCTCTACGGAGTCGACACGATGAGTGAACTCCCCAGACGTGTCGCCGACACGATTACCACCTACAGCAAGACAGTAATCGTGGTGGTTCTGTTGTTGACAGCCGTAATCGGTGCGGGGTTGCCGATGGTCAGCCAGGACTCGGACACCGGCCAGTTCGAGACGGAGTCCGAGGCGGCGAGCGCACAGGAGTTCATCCAGGAGAACATGACCGTCGGTGACTCGGAGAACGAGACGACGGTCCAGGTTATCCAGCGCGGCGACAACGTGCTCTCGGAGGAGTCACTGCTCGAGTCGTTACGGTTCCAGAAACAGCTCCGGCAGAACGACTCGATCAACCAGACACTCCTCCCCGGTGGTGCGATGTTCGGTGTCGAGAACGTGCTGGCGACACAGCGATACCGGCTCGTGAACAACAGGCCCGACGCCGAGCCGACACTCGACGAGCAGATAGCCGTGATGGACGGCATCGGCGACGAGAACCTCACGCGCCTGGTCGAGAGCGTGCTCGGCGAGGGTGGGAGTCAGGCGGCACTGGGTCTGATGCCAAGCGGTGGCTCTGCCGCCTACGAACCGGGAGAATCGACCGCAGAGGCACGACTCACAATCGTCACACAGCAGACACAGGGCGGGACCGTCGAGGGTCCCGGTGGGTTCGCCGAGGAGGTCTCCGACGCACAACTGGGAATCCGCGACCTGGCACAGGACCGGGACGCGGAGTACACCGTCTTCGGTGCCGCCATCATCACACAGGAGATAAACCAGTCACTGGGTGACAGTGGCGCAATCGTCGGCCCGCTCGCCTTACTGTTCGTCATCGTGGCGCTGACAGTCGCCTACCGCGACCTGCTCGATATTCTCTTTGGCACCGTGGGTATCATCGCGGTGCTCGTCTGGACGTTCGGCCTCATGGGGTGGGCCGGTATCCCGTTCAACCAGTTGCTCCTCTCGGTGCCGGTGTTGTTGATCGGGTTGAGTATCGACTACGCGATTCACGTCTTCATGCGCCACCGCGAGCAGCGCGCGGATGCCGGTGACGGCGATATAAAACGGTCGATGCGACTCGCGCTCGCCGGTGTCGGGGCGGCGCTGGTCTGGGTGACCGTGACCGCTGCAATCGGCTTCCTGGCGAATCTCACCAGCCCCATCGGGCCGTTGCAGGATTTCGGCATCGTCAGCGCGTTTGGCGTACTCGCCGCACTGGTCATCTTCGGCGCGCTGGTTCCCGCGCTCAAAATCGAGGTCGACGGCTTCCTCGAGGGTCTCGGTCTGGACCGGCAGAAACGGGCGTTTGGAACCGGTGGGTCGGTGTTCTCGAAACTGCTCGCGACCGGTGCGGGCGCGGCACGGCGGTTCCCGGCGGTCGTTATCGGACTGGCTGTCCTGATTACGATAGGCGGAGCGTTTGGCGCGACACAGGTCGACACCAGTTTCAACCAGGAGGACTTCCTCGCCGAGGAACCGCCGGCCTGGGCACAGAGTCTCCCGGAACCGTTCGCGCCCGGTGAGTACCAGGCAAAGGAGGACCTCGGTTTCATCCAGGACAACTTCCAGCAGGAGGGGAACCAGGGTGAGTTACTGATACGGGGGAACGTCACGAGCAGCGGGGCGCTCCAGTCGATTGCAGACGCCAGAGGCGACATCGGCCAGCGCGAGACGACCTTCCAGTTGGCGACCGGTGAACCCGAGGTGCGGACGCCGCTGACGGAGATGCGGGAGACGGCACGAGAGAACGAGAGTTTCCGGGAGGCGTTCAATGCGGCCGGCGGCGAAGACGGCGTCCCCGACACGAACATCACGGCACTGTACGACCAGTTGCTCGTGACGAACCCCGAAACACGAGAGGTCGTCTACCGGAACGACGCCGGCGAGTACGAGGCGCTCCGGGTCGTCGTCGGTCTAAAAGGCGACGCCGAAACCGGGGCCGTCGCGGACGACATCCGCGGCTCTGCAGACGCGCTCGAGGCGGGCAGCAACGGCCAACTCGACGTCGTCGGTACCGGCGACCAGGTCGTGTTCAACGAGGTCGAACAGGACCTGCTCGCGACGGTCATCCAGGGACTGGCCATCACACTGGTGGCGGTGTTCGTCTTCCTGGCTATCGCCTACCGGTTGACCGGCAGTCCGGCCTCGCTGGGGGTCGTGACGCTGCTCCCTGTCTTGCTCGCTGTGACGTGGATTCTGGGCTCGATGTGGCTGCTCGACATCCCGTTCAATACGCTGACCGGCACCATCACGTCGCTGACAATCGGGCTGGGAATCGCCTACAGCATCCACATCAGTTCGCGGTACGAACTCGAACTCCGGCGGCAGGGTGACGTCTGGAAGGCGATGGAGACGACCGTCACCGGAACCGGCGGCGCGTTGCTGGGCAGTGCGGCGACGACCGTCGGCGGGTTCGGGACACTCGTCTTCGCCATCCTGCCGATTCTCCAGCAGTTTGGCATCATAACGGGACTGACGATTATCTACGCGTTCCTCGCGAGCGTGCTCGTGTTGCCCTCGTTGCTGGTGGTCTGGACCCGGTATCTCGGCCCCTCGGGGTACTTCCCGCCACACGACGAGGAGGAGTCTGAGACGCCCGCGGGCGCGGAGCAGCCCGCGGCTGACGGCGGACGCGAGGCCGAGTAGCCCGTGACAGGGCCGGTTAGAACGTCGCACAGACCGGCCGTTCTACCGAAGGTATATTACCGGTGACACGCTACGGTCAGATATGACAGAGAGCGTCGAGATCTCAAGCGAGTTCCACGAGGTACTCGAAGCACACCGCCGCGAGAACGAGACACTCGAAGACACCTTGCGGCGTCTCATCGGGGGGCCAAGTCCCGAGGCACTCGCCGTACTCGTCGGTGACGAAGGGGACGACCTGCGAGAGGCAGTCAAGCAGAAACGCGCTGCAGGCCGGAACCGTCGTGCCAGACTCCGCGAGCGGTTCGAGTGATTCTGGACACATCCTTTCTGCTGGATCTAAAAGACGGTAATCCCGATGCGTTCGGACAGGCAACGCGACTGTACGAGGAGGGAACGCTCCAGCGAATCGCGGTTCCGTCGGTGATGGAACTGCAGTACGGCGCAACGTTCGTCGATTCGGACGACGAACGACGGCGTATCCAGAACCTTCTGACGATGTACCCCGTCGTTCCACTTCGGACTGAGACGGCCCGGCGAGCAGGAGAGTTGCTCGCCCGTGCCGACCGGGCGGAGGATGGAGCCAGCGGCGTCGACAACGAGGACGCTCTCATCGCGGCGACCGCAGAGCGAGTCGGAGAACCGGTTCTGACTCGAAACACTGACGACTTTCACCTGCTGGGCGTTGAGACGGAGAGCTACTGATATCCGCCGTCGACGGCGGACGCGAGGCCGACTAGAAGTTACTCCGTGGCACGTCGTCGCAGTTTATCGACGCCAGCGAGCCGTCGGCGATGTAGTGTCGTCCGTTCCCGGTGAAACCGCGGTCGACTTCTGTAAGGTCGACCGACATCTCGTCCATCACCGTGTTCGAGGGCTCGTGGACGACGACGATATCGACTGCCGTGGCGTGGGCACTCCCGCTGTTGCCATCGAGCTGGTTGTCGCCAGCACCCGGAGCGGCCTGGGGTGTCACGAGACAGCTGCTCTCGTCGGCCCGACTGGGGCCACCCCAGAGTTCGACCCGCATCTCGTCGCCAGCGGTGAACTTCTCCGGATAGGCCGTCGTGGCTGTCCCCCCGCGGTCGTCGGTGAGTTTAATCTCGAGTTCGTCTGCCAGCACGGTGTCGCCGCCCTGGTGTGCCAGCGTGAACTGCCAGTGGGGGTCGGACTGGTCGGTCGCCTCGAAGGTCGACTCCACGCTCACCGACGGCGCTGGCTCGTCCGTGTCGTCACCGACTCCCAGCACGACCCTCCCCGCGACTGCCGCGAGCAACACGACGATGGCGACGAGCAAGATTGTCCCGATGACCGGCGAGATGCTCCGCCCGGAGGTGACCACGGAGTCGTGTCTCATTCCCCTCCAGGTTCGCCCTCGTTCGTGTTCGGCTCTCGGGTGTGAGTGACACACAATCTGGTCGACGCAGGTGATAGTTCACTGGTATCGGCCGCGGGTCTGGATGTCGTCGAGGCGGTCGAGAACGGCCGGGTCGCCGGTTTCGCGGTAGGAGTCGCGCGCGGCAGTTACGAGTCGGTCGGCGTCGTCGTCGGTGCCGGCGAGACTGCCCGCGAGCACGTGCAGGTCCATCGCGTGGTCTTCCGGACGACTGCTGTAGTACCCCAGACCGAAATCAATCAGAAAGACCCGGTCGCCGTCGACACGGGCGTTGCGCGGTGTCGGGTCGCCGTGGACGACTCCGGCGCCGTGTAGTCGCGCCAGGTGGGCCGCGAACTCCCGCACGCGAGACTCGGTCAGCGCCGCGCGGAGTTCGCAGTCACCGACGTACTGGACGGTCAGCGTCGCCTCCGCGGGGTCGATATCGTGGACCAGCGGCGTCGGGACACCCGCGCGGCGTGCCTCGCTGGTGAGTCGTGCCTCTCGTCTGGTTCGCTCGTCTCTGAGGCGACCGTCCAGTTCGGGGTGACGGTAGGTGCGTCGCCGCCGCCGTTTCTCGACCGTCTCGGCCCCGACAGTGACCGTCGCCTCCGCACCCTGCACGGGGTCGTCGGTCGGCGTGTCGTCACGGTCGAACAGGGTCGGAGACCGGCCGTCTCGCCAGGTGACTGGCACCTCGTCCGGGCGAAAGTCGGCGTCGACGTGGGAGTCCTCGACGGCGATGGTGTCGCCGGCGGCGGCCATCTTCGCGCCCAGCACGGCAATCATCCCGGCGTTGTCCCGCAGGAACCGGCCCTCCGGGACGTAGAACTCGGCACCACGCCGGTCACACATCGCGGCCAGCATCGACTGCAGGCGGTCGTTCTGCCCGACACCACCCCCGAGCACGAGTTCCTCACCGCCGGTCAGCGAGAGCGCACGCTCGGAGACCTCGGTGAGCATCGCGAAAATCGTCTCCTGGAGGCCACAGCAGACGTCCTCGACCGGTGTACCCTCGTCGACGGCCGCCTTCGCGGCGGACATGATGCCGGAGAACGAGAAGTCCATCCCCTTTACAACGTAGGGGAGGTCGGTGTACTCCCCCTCGCGGGCGCGGCGTTCGACCTTCGGGCCGCCGGGGTGGGACCAGCCGACGTGGCGCGTGAACTTGTCGAGAGCGTTGCCGACCCCGGTGTCCATCGTCTCGCCGAGCACGCGGTACCGGCCGGCGCGGTAGCCAAGGAGGTGTGCGTTCGCGCCGCTGGCGTTCAGACAGACCGGGTCGGCGAAACCCGACTGGTGGCGACCGATTTCGAGGTGGGCGAGCATGTGGTTGACACCGACCAGCGGTACGTCGAGTCGCTGTGCGAGCGCGCGAGCACTGGTCCCCGCGAGACGCAGGCAGGGACCGAGTCCCGGCCCCCGGGAGAAGGCAACGGCGTCGACCGGTGGTTCGCGGTCGGCCCTCGCCCGCGCAGCCTCGAGTGCCGTCTCGACGACTGTGGGCAGGTGGTCGCTCATGTGTTCGGCGGCCTCGCGGGGGTGGAGTCCGCCGCTGTCGGGGAGATAGGCCTCGGTTTCGATGTCGATATCGCCGCTCGCCCCGTCGTAGACGGCCGCACTCGCCGCCCACGCCGTCCCCTCGATTCCGAGCACACACAGGTCGTCGGCGCTCTCCATCGGTGACTGGGGTTCTGGCGGCGACTCCAAAGACGACTTCGGTCTCGACCGACTGTCTGTTGGCGTCTCCCCGCGGCGACGACTGGCCACGTGTTTTAACCTCCACGCCCGCGGACGCTTGAGCATGTACGACCACATCCTCGTTCCGACCGACGGAAGCACGGGCAGTGCACACGTGTCGTTGCAGGCGCTCGACCTGGCGGGAACCTACGGCGCGACGGTCCAGGCGCTGTCTGTCGTCGATTCGACGATTGCCTCACAGCTCGGGGCCGGGGAGGACAAGCAACTCCACGACCGCGCCCAGCGGGCGGTCGAACTCGTCAAGCGGATGGGCGGGAGCCACGGTGTCGACGTCGTCACCGAGGTCCGGGAGGGCGACCCCGCAGAGACGATTCTCGCCTGTGCCGAGCGCATCGAGGCCGACGCAATCGTCGCCGGCACACACGGCCGCTCCGGGCTCAAACGCCACGTGCTCGGCAGCGTCGCCGAGCGACTCGTCCGACACGCGACCTGCCCGGTGATGACCGTTCGTCTCCCCGAGAGTGACGTCACCGTCGAGACCAGCAAACAGGCACGCGAGCGGGTCGAGACGGCACTCGAAGAGGCGGGCTACGACGCGACGATTACCACTGTCGACCGACAGTTAGAGACCTGGGTCGCCGAGGCCGAGGCCGAACGGTCGTTGACAGTCTACCTCGACCCGGTCACCCAGCGGACCAGCGTTCTGGAGCAGTAGACCGGTCACGCAGTCTCGGTCCGTTCGCCCAGCAGTGCCCGTGCGACCGAGGCGTTGAGACGTGCAACGGCGTTCAGCAGGTGCAGGGCGACGACCCCGAGCACGACCCCGGCCGGCACCGCCAGCGCCGTCTCGACGGTGGTGGTCAGACTGGTCGCGGGTTCCCAGCCGGCAATCTCCAGGTTGACCGCGCCGTCGGGGAACACCGGCAACAGCAGGAACTCGACGGCCGTGCCCAGAAACACCGTCAGGAGGACGAACGAGAGAGTCCCGAGCCAGAACTTCAGGAAGACGAACCCGAGCGAACGCCACGTCGAACTCGCCCGGAGGTACGACTGTACTGTGCCGACGATACCGTCCGCGCTCTCCACGTCGTCACGACCGGCGAGTTCCGTCCCGAGGAGCCTGTTCGCCAGACCACGCTCGAACGACCCGAGAACCCGCGCGCCAAGCAGTGTCACGAACAGGATCACCAGTCCGACACCCAGCACGGCCAGTCCCACACCCAGCGAGATACCGACGGTCAGAAAGAAAAAGTAGGCCATCCCAAGTGGGAACGCAAGCAACAGATACAGCAGGTTCTTGTACGTCTGTGCCTCCGCGACGACACCGACGACGTCGGTGAGTGAGTATCCCGGATTCGCGTCGGTCTGCGTTGCTCGACTCATCACAGGTGTCCGTACGACAGCAACAGATAAACCAGGGGGCGCACAGACTCACCACGAGAAACGGGCCGTGAGACGGTTGCCTGCGGGCATCACAAGAGTTAATTCGACGTACTACAAGGTGATTTACATGGAGATACCCTTGCAGGAGACTCCCACGCGCGAAACGTACGAGCCAATCGGGGAGGTCGAGTATCTCATCTTCTATATGTTGGCCGCTATCACGATTCTCGTGTTCACCGTCGGTGTCTACCGTCGGGTGCAGAGCTACACGGAGGGTCCGGACGACGAGTTCGAGCGGACGGACAACCTCGCCAAACGGGTCGTCGAATCGGCGAAAGTAGCAATCTCGAATCAGAAACAGTTCAACCGCGACGTCTACGCCGGTCTCATGCACTCGTTTATCGTGTGGGGGTTTCTGACGCTACTGATTGCGACGACGATTCTGGCTTTCGACGAGTACGCCCTCCAGACGATTCTCGGGGTGTCGATATACAACGGTGACTTCTATCTGGGCTACCAGTTCGCCGTCGACGCGCTCGGTCTGTTGTTCATCGTCGGGATGTCGATGGTGATCTACCGCCGGTACTGGGTGCGTAACGAGCGGTTGTTCGGCCGCCACTCCTCGCTCGAGGACCACTTTTTCGTCTGGAGTCTGTTCTTGCTCGGTGTCGGCGGCTTTCTCGTCGAGGGGGTCCGGATTCTGGTCAACGACTACCCCTCCTTCGAGGTGGTGAGTTTCGTCGGTTGGGCGACGGCGATGGGGTTCGAGGCCGCCGGTGTCGCGCCGGGGAGCAGTAACGCCGAGTTCCTCCACTGGCTCACGTGGTGGACACACTCGTTGCTGGCGTTTGCGTTTATCGCGTGGATTCCCTACGCGAAACCCTTCCACATGCTGTCGTCGTACGCCAACGTCATCACTCGCGACGAGAAGGCCGGCCAGCGGTTGCCGGGTGTCCCCTCGGACCTGGACGCGACCAACGCCGAATCGATCGACGATTTCACCTGGCGTGACCGTCTCGGACAGGACGCCTGCACCAAGTGTGGCCGGTGTTCGTCGGTCTGTCCGGCGAACGCCTCCGGCCGGAATCTCAACCCGCGAGACGTTATTCTGGACCTGAAATCCTACCGCGAATCCGTCGAGAGCGGCGGCGAGGAGGTGCCCATCATCGCCGACGGCGGCGAGTCGGTTATCGCCGCGGAGACGATGGAGTCCTGTATGGCCTGTATGGCCTGTATGGACGCCTGTCCGGTCGAAATCGAGCATCTCAAGAGTTTCACCCGGATGAATCGCCAGCTCGTCGACCAGGGCGACGTCGACCCGAACATTCAGGACATCTTCCAGAACCTGATGCAGGACGGCAACACCTTTGGCAACTCACAGCGCAATCGCGGGGACTGGACCGACAAACTCGACTTCGAAATCACCGACGCCCGGGAGGAGTCGGTCGACTATCTCTGGTACGTCGGCGACTACCCCTCGTATGACGACCGCAACAAGAAGGTC
>CAZHPM010000033.1:0-24677 GCA_964534485.1 uncultured Halobacteriales archaeon | reverse complement strand
GCTCGACGACCACCCGGTCCGAGAGCACGTAATCACCCACCGCCAGCGTCTCCAGTCGCGTCTCGATTCCCTCCCGCGTCGAGAGGTCGCGGGCAATCGAGGCGTCGAGTTCCCGCTGGTCGACCACGATTTCGACCGCCTCGCCGTCGGCCCCCGCTTCTGGAACGACCTCGTCGTGGCTGTCGGTGTCGTCTCTGCGCTCGTCTGCGGTGTCGTCGTCACTCTCGGCGCGGGCGTCACCGTCAGCATCGGTCGAGTCGTCGCCGGTGAACGCGCCAAGCCCTGCCTGTCCGTCCGACTCTGCCTCCGCTGTCTGCGCGTCGCCACCCCCCTCGTCGCTGTCGCGTGTGCCCTGGCCGTCGGCGCGAGCGGCGGTCTCGTCGCTCGCCTCGCCAGCGCCGGTCGTGCTGTCGCGTGTGCTCTCTCCGACGCCGTCGGGCAGGTCGTCGAGTGCGGTCTGGCGCAACTGGCTCTCGATGTCGGTGGCCGCGCCTTTCAGCAGGCGCAGTTCCTCCTCCATCTGTTTCTCGTCCTGTCGGGCCTTCCAGAAGTAGGCCTCGTCGCGGGTGTCCTCGGCCAGCAGGACGGTGACGCGGCCCTCGGTCTGTCGACCGGTCCGGCCCTTTCGCTGGATTGCACGAATCGCCGTCGGAACCGGCTCGTAGAACAGCACCAGGTCCACCTCCGGCACGTCCAGTCCCTCCTCGGCGACGGAGGTCGAGACCAGCACCTCGAACTCGCCGGCGCGGAACCGTTCGAGGGTTTTTTGTTGTTCGGTCTGTGTCATTCCGTCGCTGCCCTCGGTGTCGGACTGGCCGACGAACCGCTCCGTGTCGAAATGCTCCGAGAGGAACTCCGTCAGCGTCTCCGCGGTGTCGCGGGACTCGGTGAAGACGATCACGCGCTCGCCGTTGTTGATGCCGAGTGTCTTCGCGAGTAGCATACGCGCACGCCTGAACTTCGGGTGGAGGTCGTCGTACTCCTCGGCCGTCCTGACGGCCTGTCGTACCGCCGACTCCGAGACCATCCGCTGGTCTGCCTTCGACGCCCCCGACGAGCGGGCGGCCTCGGTCTGGCGCTCCATATACCGCCGGAACGACTCGACGCTCTGGGTCTCGACGTAGGTCGCGGCGGTCCGGAGTTTGCGCACCTCCGCGAGGAAACTCATCCCCTCGTACCCCGCCGAGTCGTCGTTGTTCATCAGTCGCTGGACGCGGGCCTGTATCTTCTGTATCTCCGTCTCCGAGACGTCTGGCTGTGTCGTGTTCGTCACGCCCAGGTCGCTCAGTCGCTCCATCCGGTCGCGGATGACCCCTTGCACGGCGTCGCGTATCTCCTCGACCGTCTCGGGCAGTTCGATGCGTTCCCACTCGACGCTGGTTTCGTGGGTGTAGTCGGCCACGTCGGCGTCGCGCTCTGTCATCACCTCGACGTTCGTGATGCCGAGATTCGCACAGACCTGCAGGATGGCCTCCTCGTCGTCGCCGGGCGAGGCGCTCATCCCGGTCACCAGCGGGTCGGCGGCGTCGGCGTGGTACCGCTCTGCGATGTAGTTGTAGGCGTAGTCGCCGGTCGCGCGGTGGCACTCGTCGAACGTGCAGTGGACCACCTCCCGCAGCGAGATGCGGTTCCCCACGAGGTCGTTCTCGACGACCTGTGGCGTCGCCAGCACGACGCGGGCATCCTCCCACAGCGTGGCCCGGTCGTCGGGGCGAACCTCGCCGGTGAACACGACCACCGCCTCGTCGGGAATCGTCAGCGCCTCGCGGTAGAACTCGGCGTGCTGGGAGACCAGCGGTTTCGTCGGCGCGAGCAGGAGTATCTTCCCGTCTGTCTCCTCGAGGCGACTGGCCGTGACCAGCAGCGAGACTGCGGTCTTTCCGAGGCCGGTCGGCAGGCAGACCAGACTGTGCTCGCCGAGTGCGGCCTCTGCGAGTTGTGTCTGGTAGGCCCGGTCTTCGAGCAGACCGGGCGTCACCAGCGGCCGGTCGACCGTCTCGCCGTCGGTTGCTGCCATCTGTCTGTTCTTGGCCGTCTCCGCTGTTAAGCGTTCGCGTCCCGGGGTGAAAGTGGAACGTCGGGACGGTTCGGACGCTCACTCTGGCTGATAGGGGTTGGTCGCGGTGTCGAGGCGGTAGAGGTCATCAACAGCGTCGAAGTCGTCGTCGAACGCGTAGAGATATCCCAGTCCCTCTGTTTGCATGTATGCGACGATACAGGCGTCGGCGAGTGAGAAGCGCTCGTACTGTCGAAAGAGTGTTTTGCCCGTGGCGAACTCGTCGGCGGTGAGAGAATCGATGTGGAATCGTGCGTTCTCCTCAACCCGGTCGAGAAAGTCTGTCGCGGCGTCGTGACCGGCGTGTGTCGTCAGGCCGTTCAGCGTCTCGGCAAGCACGTAATCGAGGATAACTGCGTCCGGGAGAATGCCAGTGTCGATACCCTGTACAATCGGGAGAGCGTCATCGTGAGCACTGTCACGACGGTACGCTGCCGCGTAGAGGACCGTCGTATCGACGAGTGCACGCGGCATCTACTCGACGCCCCACGCGTCGTGGTCGCTCTCGACGGTCGTTTTCTGCTCGCCATCGTATCCGTCGAAATCACTGAACGTTCCGCTGCGCTGCTGGACGACCTCCACACGGAGCGTCCCGTCGTCCTCGATCTGCCAGCGGAGTGTGTCGCCATCGTCGATATCGAGTTCCTGGCGGATGTAGGCCGGGATATTCGCCTGATTCCCCGACACCGTGCTCTCGGAATCGACACGCTCACTGCTCACACGCAGAGTCAGGTGACGACGCCTGATAAATTGTACTGTGACCACACACTATCCGTCTCCGGGCAGACACGTCCCACAGTATATTGCGACCCGGACCGTACCCCGTGGTGTGGACCTGCACGTCCGGTACGAGGGTGACGACGACCCCGAGAAGTGCACGGCCCGGCAACTCGCCAGTCTCGGCCACGCCGAGTTGCACCACTCGACCCGGGAGACGCCCCCCGGTATCGTCCTGAGTCCGTTCGCCCAGCAGGCGCTCTCGCCGGCCGACCGCGCGGAGAGTGAGCGACTCGTCGCGCTCGATTGCTCGTGGGAGACCGCGACCGACGAGGCGTTTGACCTCGCGGGGACACACCGCGCGCTGCCCTTTCTGGTCGCGGCCAACCCCGTCAACTACGGGACGCCGTTCAAACTCAACACCGTCGAGGCGCTGGCCGGCGCACTCGCCGTCCTCGGTGAGCGCGCGCAGGCCGAGACGATTCTCGGGCCATTCTCGGGTGGCGACACCTTCCTCGAACTCAACGCCGAACCGCTCGACCGCTACGCCGACTGCGAGGACTCGACGGAGGTTGTCGCCGTCCAGCAAAGGTATCTCGACGCCCGCGACGGGTGAGAGGTGGCGACAGACAACGGGTCAGGACCGGCGACGCGCGAGCACTGCGAGCGCGACCAGCGCCAGCACGGGCGCGAGAACGGTCAGTCCCGCGCCGTCGTCGTCGGCGCTCTCGTTGTCTGTGTCGCTGCCGTTGTCGACGATGACGTCCCCGTCACTGCTGTTACTCTCGTTCGTCACGGTGCCGCCCTGGGCCTGCCGGGCCTGCTCGATTGCCTCGGGGTGTAACTCCTCGGCGAGTGCTTCGAGTACGTCGACCGTTCGGGGCGCGTGCTGGCTGATGAGATTCGAGTTGACGACGATGACGTTGTCGTTTTGCAGTGCCGATGTCTGGTTGTACCCCGGGAACGAGGAGGTCTCGTTGCCGGGTGTCACCACTATTTCGGGGTTCTCGCCGACGATGAACTCGCCAGACACCTGCGGGTAACCGGTGCCGAACTCGCTCTCGACGCCGGCGGCGACGTTCTCCGCGCCGGCGGTCGTCAGGACCTCGTGTTCGAACGCCCCGGAGTTGACGGTAATCGGACCCACTGGCTCGTCACCGAGGTCGTAGAACACGCGTGGTCTGTCCTCGTCGGGCACCGCCCCCTCGACGAAGTCGATGGTGTCTTGCATCTCGCTGGTGACGTTGCGTGCCGCCTCGCAGTCGCCGACCAGCTGGCCGGTTCGTTCGACCATCGCCTTCACGTCCTCGAAGTCGTCTGCGAGTTGGTAGCTGTAGACCGTCTCGCCGGCGTTTCTGAGCTCTGTGACGGCGTCGTCGGGCGTCACGTCCGGCGCGAGCACGATATCCGGTTCGAGGGCGACAATCTGCTCCGTGTCGGGAACGCTGAGCCCCTGTTCTAACTGCTGGATGTCGGTTCGCTGCTCGCTTCCCTCCAGATACGCCGTGTTGTCGTTGACCGGCATCCCGACGACTTTCTCTTCGGCGCCGATCTCCCAGAGATGCTGTGCGACGTTGGGGTAGAGAACGACTACCTCGGTCGGTTCCTCTTCGAGCGTGACCCGCTCCCCGCCGGCGTCCTCGACCTCGAGCGGGAACCCACAGTCGAGACTCTCGTGGCTCTCTACAGCGGGTGACTGCGCGCCGGGGTTGGACTGACCGACCACAGGCCCGACTGCGACTGTTCCGGCCGCGAGCGAGACGAGAACGACCGCAACGAGCGTAGTGCTCCTGTTCACGACTCCACCTGCGGGCCAGTGCAACAAGTACTTATCTAAACAAAGTCCAGTTTATCAACGATGCGGGTCGTCCACAGAGCGCTGTACTGGTCGGCGGGGCTGACCGCAGCGCTGGTCGCCACGGTGTTGGTGAGCGCGACGGTGGGCCCGGTCAGAATCGACGTGGTGACCGTCGCCCGGGCGGCACTGAACACGGTCGCCTACCCGTCGGGAGTCGGGCTGGAGCCGGCCCGCGCCGGCGCCGCCGGCCACACCGTCTCCGTTCCCGTGCCCGATATCTCGTACACACAGCCGTTCTCGCTGGATGTGCCAGCGACCGAGCAGACAATCGTCGGGCGGATTCGACTGCCCCGTATCGCACTCGGGGCAGTCGTCGGTTTCGCGCTGGGAACGGCAGGCGCGGTGATGCAGGGTTTCTTTCGGAATCCGATGGCCGACCCCTCGATTGTCGGCGTCTCCTCGGGTGCGGCGGTCGGTGCGGTCGCGACTATCGCGTTTCCGGTCGCGTTACCCTTTGGCCTGCAGACCGCGGCCTTCGTGGGTGCCCTGATTGCGGCGTTTGGCGTCTACCTGCTGGCGACCGAGGACGGCCGGACGCCCGTTGCGACGCTCCTGCTGTCGGGACTCGCGGTACAGGCGTTTCTGGGCGCGATTATCTCGTACATGCTGTTGCACGCCGGCGAGAGTCTGGAGGAGGCGATTCTCTGGCTCATGGGCCACCTGCGGTACAGTAGTTGGGGCGACGTGGAGGCGACGCTACCGCTCGCGGTGGTGGTGTTCGTGCTTCTGCTCGCGTACGCACGAGAGTTGAACGTGATGCTCCTCGGCGAGGAGGACGCCCACGCGCTCGGTATCGAGGTCGAGCAAACAAAGCGACTCCTGCTGGCCGGGTCGGCGGTCATCACCGCCGCCGCGGTGGCCGTCGCGGGAATCATCGGCTTCGTCGGACTCATCATCCCACACGTGATGCGACTGGTCGTCGGCCCGGACCACCGGATTCTCGTCCCGACGAGCGCGCTCGCGGGGGCAACCTTCCTCGTCGCCGCAGATACTATTGCCCGCTCCGGGCCGGCAGAGGTGCCCGTCGGAATCGTCACCGCCGCGGTCGGTGCACCCTTCTTTCTCTTTTTGCTCCGGCGACGGGAGGTGCACGAACTGTGATCGACCTCGAGGGCGTGTCGCTGTCGTTTGGCAATCTCTCGGTGCTCGACGGCGTCGACCTCACCGTCGAACGTGGCGAGTTCGTCGCGCTCGTCGGTCCGAACGGCGCGGGGAAGACGACACTGTTGCGCAGTATCAACGGCGTACTCGCGCCCGACGCGGGTACGGTTACTCTCGACGGTGACCGGCGTCGGACCCTCTCACAGAAGGCAGTGAGCAGGCGTGTCGCGACCGTTCCACAGGACACACAGGTCGGGTTCTCCTTCAGGGCCGAGCAACTCGTCGAGATGGGACGCACGCCACACCGCTCGCGGTTGGACTGGCGCGACGACGGCGACGCCGTCGAAACCGCCATGAGACGCACCGAGACACTCGAGTTCCGTGACCGTCCGGTCGACGAGTTGAGCGGCGGCCAACGCCAGCGCGTCGTGTTGGCCCGTGCGCTCGCACAGGCGGCCCCGGCGCTGGTGCTCGACGAACCGACGGCGAGTCTCGACATAAATCACCAGGTCCAGGTGCTCGGCCTCGTCAGTGACCTGGTCGACGAGGGAAAGGCGGCGCTTGCTGCGATTCACGACCTCGACCTGGCGGCGCGCTTCTGTGACCGCCTCGTGTTGCTCCACGACGGCGAGATTCGCGCCCGCGGGTCACCGGAGACGGTGCTCTCCGATTCGAGGGTGGCGACGGCGTTCGACACGACGACCGCGGTGACACGCGACCCGGTGACGGGGGCACCACGGATTACTGCCGTCGACGACCGCCCGGAGCGGCAGGGCCGGGTCCACGTCGCCGGCGGCGGCACCGGCGGCAGGGCGGCTCTCCGGGCGCTGTGGCGGGCCGGATTCTCCGTCAGTCTCGGCGTCGTTCCCGCGGGCGACGCCGCCGCGCGACTCGCGGCGCAACTGGACTGTCCAGCCGTGACTGCGCCGCCGTTCGAACCCCCCGGCGGGGCGGCCCGTGCCGAGGCGACCAACCTGGCAGAGAGGGCAGACGCCGTCGTCGTGACGGGCGGACCCGGCGGCGCGACACGTGCCCACGGCGAGACGGACACCCCACAGATTCGGGCGGCCCTCGGTGGTGCCGGCCCGCGGACCGCCCGCGTCGACGGCGGAGCGACGACCGTCGTCGAGAGCGAACGGGCGCTGGTCGCCGCTGTCGAACAGTTCCTGCCGCGACAGTAGAGTAGACGTCTCTCTGTGAGACGGTTCAGTTACCTCGACTGTGGGTGTTTCACTCTCCGCGCGTCGCCGGGCCACACCCGTGAGAAAATTACTCCTGTAGTCGGTGGCTCAACACTACCTCCTCGCGCTCTGTCTCTCGGCCACCGTCGGTTGTAACGTCGGTTCTGACCATCGGAACGAGAGGTGCTCCGGTGTTCTCGGCGTCTGTGAAGTGGTCGTACATGGTTGCTCACGAACCCTCGCTGCCCGCGGTGAGGTTTCGATTGCAGAGTTGCCACAGACAGTAATAAACGTAATGATTTTTTATTGGATTTGGGAGTCGGTGCCACGACAGACGTTGACGACACTCCCGTTCGGGGGTGCAGGCGTGGTAAATGCTGCCACGTTGGAGAAAGTTTTATTTCGTTCGCGTTTGAGCGACACGTATGATAGGTAGCATTACCGCAGTTCCGTTGCAAGATGGCATCGGAGGCATTCTCGTCCCGCTGGTCTTTCTCGGGGTGATTGTCGTTCCGATTGCCGGGATGTGGGTGACCTTCAGCAAGGCCAACGAACCGGGTTGGGCGGCGATTATCCCCATCTACAACCTGTACGTGATGCTCAAGATTGGTGACAACGCGTGGTGGTGGCTGCTGGTAATCCTGTTCGTGCCGATTGTACAGCTCTACGGGCTCTACAAGATGTACAGAGGAGTCGCCGACGCGTTCGGACAGGGCGTGGGGTTCACACTCGGACTGATTTTCCTCGGGTTCATTTTCTTTCCGCTCCTCGGTTTCGGGGAGTACACCTACCGGGGTAACAAAGGGATGGCTGGCGGAGGAGTCAGGTGAGGTCGGCGCGGTGCCGACCCCGACTCAGACGACGGTGTCGATCCGGTCGACAGGCGTCACGGAGTAATCCAGAGAGAGCGTGTCCTGTGTCGCACGGATTTTGCCGACGAACGTCGAGATATCCTCGAGAGAGCCCTCGAGAACGAACAGTTCCATACAGTAGTGGTCGCCGACGTGGCTGTGGACGTGTGACGTGACCAGTCGGTCGTACTCGTGGCGCAGTCCCATCAACGTCTCCTCGACGGCGGTGGACTCGAAGTCGAACATCACCGTCACCGTCCCCATCAGTTCGCGCTCCTCGAGTTGGACGTCCTCGAACTCGGTGAGAAGGTTCCGTGCTGCCTCGCGAACGACCTCACTGCGGCCGGTGTAGCCGTGTTCGTCGGCGAATCCGTCCAGTCGGTCGAGCAGTTCGTCTGGCATCGAGACGCTGACGACTGTCATTTGCTAGATTAGGTCGTCTCGAGTACTAGAATCTTGTTATCGACCCTCGTCTGTCACACAGCCGGCACCGCCCGGAACCGGAGAGGAGGGTCAGACGGCCGGGTGTCGCCGGTTCCGGACCGTCAGACAGGAGTCGTCCCGGCGTCACGGTGTGTACGTGTATCGGATAGACGCGGTGCTGTGGGCGTGTGCCCTGCTGGCGTTTGTCGGCGGGGACTGGGTCACGACGCGGCGTGGACTCGCGGCGGCGGGGGTCAGGGAGGCCAACCCCGTCGCCCGGCGACTGGCCGAGACCGTCGGACTCGACGCCGGAGTAGTGGCGCTGAAGTCGGTTGCGCTCGCGACCGGGTTCGCGTGTTACCTGTACGCCGCCAGCAGAGGGATGCCGTATCGACGACTGTTTCCGCTCGTGTTCGCGGTGGTCGGAACCGCCGTCACGGCACACAATCTCCGCGTACTCGCGCTCGCCCGTCGCAGACGGTAGCCCGTGCAGGGCGCGTTCGGTGCCACCGCGCTGGCAGATTGGGGTTCTCGACTCCGCGTCACTGTCCCGTCACAACCGACGAAGTTGACACCAGAGTCGACTGGAACTGAGAGAGTGCCCACAGCGGCGGACCCAAATCAAAATATTTTAACACTTGGCGGAGAAAGACAAACGAGCAGGCAGAAACTCCGCCAAGAGTCGGTACGGCCGCCGCCTCCGTCGTGCCGGGGTCCTCTGGCGAGCGTCGGACCGCCACCGCCGACACGGGCATAGTGTACCAGATAGACCCATTTCGTTCCAGTCGGTGCCATTAGTAGCCAAAAGATTTTAGTACCACTGGAAAAGACAGTACAGTATGGACGAAAGAGCATCGGCAGCCGGCCTGCTCATCATGCTCACCGCAGTGGTCGTGCTGGTCATTGCGCTGGGAGTGTTCATGATGACCGTCGCGTAATAGGGGCACGTCGGGTCACTGTCGGCGCGTGAGTGACAGGGAGAATCGTGGACGGGAGTCCCGGGGGAGTGTCGTTTGGCGACGCTGTGTCGTACTCTCGTGAATCGCCGTCTCGCCAGTTCCGTCTCGACCGGCGGCAGAGGGAGGCCAGGTTACGCCGGGCGGTCGTAGTCGGGGTCGACCATCTGTGCCGACATCGGCCGCGGGTCACCGGGTGTGAGGTTGTACTCCGAGAAGTCCTCCACACCGGCGTCGCGGAGCAGACCCTCGTCGTAGAGCGCGTTGCCGGTGAACGACGCCGGGTCGTGGCCGAGGATTTCGAGGACGGTGTCCGAGAGGATATCGGGCGAGCGCCAGTCGTCTTCGGTGCCGAGTCCGAAGTACCGGGTCGCGCGCGTGTCGATAGCAGTCACCGGCCAGAAGCAGTTACAGCCGACGTCGTAGCCGCTCAGTTCCTCCGCGAGCGAGAGCGTGATGAACGTCATCCCGAGTTTCGACCACGCGTAGGGTGCGCTACCGGGCAGTCGGTCGACGGTCACCGGCGGCGAGTTCGTCAGAATCCACGCGTTCTCGAGGTCTTTGAGGTGGTCGATGAACGTCCGCGAGGTGAGGTATGTCCCGCGCACGTTGACGTCGGTCATCAGGTCGAACCGTTTTGGCGGGAGGTCCGCGGTCGGCATCAACTGGATGGCGCTCGCGTTGTTGATGACGATGTTGACTTCGCCAAAGTGGTCGATTGCCTCCTCTGTGGCGGTCTCGACGGCCTCCTGGTCGCGGACGTCGAGTTGAATCGGGAGCGACTCCGCCCCGCGCTTCTCGACCTCGCGGGCGGTCTGCTCGATTGTCCCCTCGACGTCCTTGTCCTCGTCGTAGCTGTCTGCCTCCTCGCTGGTTTTGCCCGTCGAGACGACGTTACAGCCCTGGTCGGCGAGGTCCAGCGCAATCTGCTTGCCGATGCCGCGTGTGGTTCCGGTAATAAACGCTGTACTCCCCGAGAGGTCCGGCCTGTCGAGACTCATACGGGGTTACTTCGACCCGCTGTGCAATAAGACTGGCCTGCGCCGCCGGCCCGCGTCACTGCCACGGGAGTCACAGGGTGGGGAGATAACGGTTCGCGCGGGTCGGCGGGCGCGTCTCGCTCCCGGTGGCCCGGTCGGCCGGCAGGAACGGTCGGTCACTGTCTGGAGGGGGTGCTACTGGAATTTATTAGTCACAGGCCCCTACGTGTGGTATGCGACAGCCAGCAGTCGGCGACGCGCCCTCCTACACTATCGCGGACGATGAGACCCCGTGGGTACTCGGGACACAACTCACCACACAGAGCGGCCCGCTCGCGCGTGCGCCCGACGGCGGGCAGGTGTTGTTGATAGAGGCCCACGACTTCGCCCGGCGAAAGCCCTACCACCACCAGAAGCTGACGCTCGTCTTCGCCGCGATGCGGGAGTTCCGCGACCGTCTCGAGGCGCAGGGGTACGACGTTGTCTACCTGAAGGCAGCCACCTTCGGCGACGCACTGGAGCGGTTCTTTGCCGAGAACCCCGGAACGGGGCTGGTCGCGATGCCCTCACCGAGTTACGGGTCGGCAGAGCGTTTCGGCGAACTGGTCGACGAGGCTGGCGGCGAGATTCGGTTCGTCGAGAACGAACTGTTCGCCAGCACCCGGAGAGCCTTCGACGAGTGGGCCGGCGAGGACGACAGCTTTCGCCACGAGCAGTTCTACCGGTGGATGCGCCGGGAGTCGGGCGTCCTCGTCGAGGACGGCGACCCCGTGGGCGGCGAGTGGAACTACGACGACCAGAACCAGGAGTTTCCGCCCGACGACTGGACGGCTCCGTCCGTTCCCGACCACGAGCACAGCGACACGACCACCGAGACTGCCAGGTGGGTCGAGGAGGAGTTCGACACCTGGGGGAGCAGTGACGAATTTCCGTGGCCGGTCACCCGCAAACAGGCCTGCGAGCAACTCGACCACTTCCTCAACGAGCGACTCCCGACGTTTGGCCCGTACCAGGACGCGATGCGGGGCGACGAGTGGGCGATGGCGCACGCGCTGTTGGGGTCTGCGGTCAATCTCGGACTGCTCCACCCGGTGGAGGTAATCGAGACCGTCGAGACCGCGTACCACGAGCGCGAGGCGGTGCCGCTGAACTCCGCGGAGGGATTCATCAGGCAGATGCTCGGGTGGCGGGAGTTCATGCGCCACGTCTACCGGCACACGATGCCAGCACTCGGCGACGCGAATCAACTGGGGGCGGAACACGACCTGCCCGACCTGTACTGGAGTGGCGACACGGATATGGAGTGTCTCTCCGCGACCGTCGGGGACGTGCACGCCCGGGGTTACTCCCACCACATCCAGCGGCTGATGGTGCTCGCGAACTTCGCCACGCTGTGGGGTGTCGAACCCGCGCAACTCAACGACTGGTTCAACGCCACCTACGTCGACGCCTACCACTGGGTGACGACGCCCAACGTCGTCGAGATGGGCCAGTACGGCCACGGCGTCTTCGCCACGAAACCGTACGTCTCCTCGGCGAACTACATCGACCGGATGTCAGACTACTGTGGGGACTGTGCCTACTACAAGACAAAAGACACCGGCGAGGGGGCCTGCCCGTTCAACGCACTCTACTGGGACTTTCTGGACCGGAACGAGGAGGAACTCCGGAGCAACCACCGGATGGGACTGATGTACAACCACGTCGACAACAAACGAGAGAGCGACGAGATGGCCGAGATTCGCGACCGGGTCGACACGCTGCGCGAGCAGGCCGAACGCGGCGAACTGTAGGGCAGACGGCCACAACCCGGCGAGTATGAAGCCTTTACCGGCGCGGGCGAGTAGATACTGGTATGAGTGTCGTCGACCGGAACCGACTCGACGAGGAGGAGAGTCCCTACCTGCGTGACCACGCAGACAACCCCGTCAACTGGCAGCCCTGGGACGAGCAGGCGCTCGAAGCCGCCCGCGAGCGCGACGTGCCAATCTTTCTCTCCGTTGGCTACGCCGCCTGTCACTGGTGTCACGTGATGGCCGACGAGAGTTTCGAGGACGAGGCCGTCGCCGAACTGCTCAACGAGGAGTTCGTCCCGATAAAGGTCGACCGTGAGGAACGCCCCGACGTCGACAGCATCTACCAGACGGTCTGCCAGCAGGTCAGTGGCCGCGGCGGTTGGCCCCTCTCTGTCTGGCTCACACCCGAGGGCAACCCCTTCCAGGTCGGGACCTACTTTCCGAAGGAGGCAAAACGCGGGATGCCGGGCTTTCGAGACCTGCTCGAACAGATCAGCGACGCCTGGGACGACCCCGAGGAGCGCCAGAAGATGGAGCGCCAGGCCCAGAAGTGGGCCCGCGCCGCGGAGGGCCAGCTAGAGGCCACACCCGACGAGACCGAACCCCCCGAGGAGGGCCTGCTCGTCGACGCCGCCGAGACCGCAACCCGCGGCGCAGACCGCACCGAAGGCGGGTGGGGCTCCGGCCCGAAGTTCCCCCATCCAGGCCGGCTCCACCTGCTCTTTCGTGCCTACGACCGCACCGACCGCGAGGTCTTTCTCGACGTCGCCCGCGAGAGCCTCGACGCGATGGCGGATGGGGGGATGTACGACCACGTCGGCGGCGGCTTCCACCGGTACGCGACCGACAGCGACTGGACGGTGCCACACTTCGAGAAGATGCTGTACGACAACGCCGAGCTCCCGCGGGCGTATCTCGCTGGCTACCAACTCACCGGCGACGAGCGCTACGCCGCCGTCGCCCGGGAGACACTCGGGTTCGTCGAGCGCGAGTTGACCCACGACGAGGGGGGCTTTTTCAGCACGCTCGACGCACAGAGCGAGGCCGAGAACGGAGAGCGCGAGGAGGGCGCCTTCTACGTCTGGACCCCCGACCAGGTCCACGAGGCCGTCGCCGACGACGCGGCCGCGGACCTGTTCTGTGAGCGCTTTGGCGTCACCGAGCGGGGCAACTTCGAGGGCGCGACGGTGTTGACCCGCGCCCGGTCGGTCGACTCGCTGGCAGAGGACCACGAGACGAGCGCCGAGGAGGTCGAACGCAGGCTCGACGATGCAATCGAACAGGTCCAGACGCACCGCGAGTCACGCCCACGTCCGCCCCGCGACGAGAAGGTGCTGGCGAGTTGGAACGGACTGATGATTGGGGCCTTTGCCGAGGGGGCAGTCGTGCTCGATGACTCCCACGCCGAACCAGCGGCGGACGCGCTCTCGTTTGTTCGTGACCGTCTCTGGGACGGCAAACGCCTCCGGCGCCGGTACGCGGACGGAGTGGCGAAACACGACGGCTATCTCGACGATTACGCCTTTCTCGCGCGGGGTGCACTCGACCTGTTCGGGGCCACGCGCGACCCGGAACACCTCGCGTTCGCACTTGAGCTTGGCGAGGCAATCGAGCGGGAGTTCTGGGACGCCGAGGAGGGGACACTCTACTTCACGCCCGAGGGCGGGGAGTCACTGATCGCCCGGCCACAGGAGTTGACCGACCAGTCCACCCCGTCGAGTGTCGGCGTCGCCGCCGAGACACTCGAAGCGCTCGACGCGTTCCGAACGGACAGCACGTTCGCCGACCTCGCCGAGCAGGTCGTCGAGACACACGGCAGTCGTATCCGGTCGGACCCGCTCCAGCACACCTCGCTGGCGCTCGCGGCAGACACGGTCGCGACCGGTCTGCTCGAACTGTCACTCGTGACCGACGACCCGCCGGCCGCGTACGACGAGCAACTCGCAGACCGGTATCTCGGGGGGCGTGTGCTCGCGTGGCGGCCGCCGGGGGAGGAGGCACTCGCGGAGTGGGTGGCGACACTCGACGCCGACGAGACGCCGCCGGTCTGGGCCGAGCGCGAGCAGAAGTCCGGAGAGGCGACGGCCTACGTCTGCCGTGGCCGGACCTGCTCGCCGCCGCGCAACGACCTCGAGCGGGCACTCGACTGGGCCGACGGAATGCTGTAAAAACTCACACGACGGCGATAGCCCGGCCGGACCGTCGGCGGTTCGACTCTCTCGACGGGGCGGCCGTCGGCGAGGCGACGTGAGCAACCGGCCCGACCCCGAACCGGAGTCAGGCTTAATAGTGGTGTAGAACGATTAGCAGGTATGAGCGACGAACCACAACTGGAGGCCCGACTCGAAGGTAAAGAAGAGTTCGAACCACCCGCCGAGTTCGTCGAACAGGCGAACGTCACCGACGAGGGAATCTACGAGGCGTTCGAGGAGGAGTGGCCCGAGGCGTGGGAGCGGGCCGCAGACCTGCTCGACTGGGACCAGGAGTGGGACCGAGTCCTCGAAGACGGCGACGAACCCTTCTACGAGTGGTTCGTCGACGGGAAGCTAAACGCCTCGCAGAACTGCCTCGACCGACACCTCGAGGACCGCGCCGACGAGGCGGCAATCGAGTGGGTCGGCGAACCCGGGGAGACGCGGACCTACACCTACGAGGAACTGCACGCCGAGGTGAACGCGCTGGCGGCCGCGCTCCGCGAGCGGGGCGTTACAGAGGACGACGTCGTCACGATGTATCTCCCGATGATTCCCGAACTCCCGGTTGCGATGCTCGCGTGTGCCCGCCTCGGTGCGCCCCACTCGGTGGTGTTTGCGGGCTTTTCGGCCGACGCACTCGCCGAGCGGATGGACTCCGCGGAGTCGGACGTGCTGGTGACCTGTGACGGCTACTACCGGCGCGGGGACCCACTCGACCACCTCTCGAAGGCCCGCGAGGGCCTCGCCCAGGTCGGCGAGGCCACGACCGTCGTCGTCGACCGTCTCGGCGGCGACGCCGACTCCGGAATCGACGACGCGGGCGCCGTCACCGACGAGCACCGGTACAGGGACCTCGTCGACCCACAGCGGGGCACCGAGGTCGAACCGGTCACCCGCGACGCCGAAGATATGCTGTTTCTGATGTACACCTCCGGCACGACGGGGAAACCGAAAGGCGTCAAACACACCACCGGCGGCTACCTCTCGTACGCGGCCTGGACCTCGCACGCGGTGCTCGATATCGAACCCGGGGACACGTACTGGTGTGCGGCAGATATCGGCTGGATTACCGGCCACTCGTACATCGTCTACGGTCCGCTGGCGCTCGGTACCACGACCGTCATGTACGAGGGGACACCGGACTACCCCGACAAGGACCGGTTCTGGGAGATCGTCGACGACTACGACGTGACACAGTTGTACACCGCGCCAACGGCGATTCGGGCGTTTATGAAGTGGGGTGAGGAGTACCCAGACCGACACGACCTCTCGACGCTGCGCCTGCTGGGAACGGTCGGCGAACCCATCAACCCGCGGGCCTGGAAGTGGTACTACAGACATATCGGCGACGAATCCTGTCCGGTCGTCGACACCTGGTGGCAGACAGAGACCGGCGGGATGATGGTGACGACACTGCCCGGAATCGGGACGATGAAACCCGGGTCGGCGGGGCCGCCGCTCCCGGGGGTCAGCGCCGACGTCGTCGACGTCTCCGGCGACCCCGTCGAGGCCGGTGACGCGGGCTATCTGGTCGTCAACAGACCCTGGCCGGGGATGTTGCGGACGCTGTACCAGAACGACGAGCGGTTCCTCGAGGAGTACTGGGAGGAGTACTCGGTCTCCGAGCGCGACCAGTGGGTGTACTTTCCCGAGGACGGCGCGGCAGTCGACGACGACGGCTACATCACGGTGCTGGGCCGTGTCGACGACGTTATCAACGTCTCTGGCCACCGCATCGGAACAATGGAGGTCGAGTCTGCAATCGTCGGCGTCGAGGGCGTCGCAGAGGCCGCCGTCGTCGGTGGCGACCACGAGATGAAAGGCGAGGCCGTCTACGCCTACGCTATCACCGAAGACGGACAGGAGGAGAGCGAGGCGTTCCGGGAGGAGGTCGTCGCCGCCGTCGAGAGCGCCATCGGACCGTTCGCCCGGCCGGAGGAGGTGGTGTTCACGCCAGAACTCCCGAAGACGCGCTCTGGTAAGATTATGCGCCGTCTACTCGAGGACATCGCGAACAACGAGGAACTGGGCAACACGAGCACACTCCGGAACCCCGAGGTCGTCCACGACATCCAGCAGACGGTCAACGACTAACTCTCCGCGGGAGGTGTAGCCGTACTCTGTTGTTCGTACTTTTGCTCGAACTCCTGGATGAGTTGGCCCATCTTCGCGTACCAGTCGTTGAGCAGGCGTTGCATGTCGTCGGCGATTTTTCTCGGGTCGGTTGGCTTGTAGACGTGGTAGTACCCCCCCTGGTCGTAGTTGACCTGTTCTTTCTGGATGAGACCGGCGTTGAGCAGCCGCTGGACCGACCGGTAGGCCGTCGACCGCTCGCGGTCGACGGCGTCTGCAATCTCGTCGACGGTGAGTGGGTCCCCGGCCTCGACGAGCTGTTCGAAACAGTCCCGGTCGAGTTGTTTGAGCCCGTGGAAACACTCGAGCAGTCCCTCGCACATCATATCCTGGTTGAGCTGTTCGGCCATCGGGTCTGGCATCACAGTGTGTTGGGGACGTGCGAGTAAAAGACTTGTGTGCAAACGGCACAATTCTGCACAGAGACGGCGACAGGTGGGCTGTCACTCCCCGAGGCGTTCGACGACAGCCTCTGGACTCGCAGAGAGTGGGATATTCGTCTCCTCGCCGGAGTCCATGTTCCGGAGCGTGATTTCGTCGTGTTCGAGGTCGCGTTCGCCGACGACGACCACGTAACTCGCGTTGATGGAGTCGGCGTAGGAGAACTGGTTGCCAAGCGGTCTGTCGGCGAGATTGGTCTCGACGACGAGTCCCACCTCGCGCAGGTCGCCGGCAATCTCCGTCGCGGTCGCCGACACGGAGTTCGAGACCGGCGCGACGTAGACGTCTGTGGCAATCTCCTCGGCCGGCCACGCGCCCTCGCGGACGAGCAACTCCCGGGTCGTCGAGTAGCCAAAGGCGAATCCGATGGCCGGCACCTCGCGGTCACCGAACAGTCCAACGAGGTCGTCGTACCGGCCACCGCCAAACAGCGCCCGGAGTTCGCCCTCGGTGTCGAAGGCCTCGAACACCAACCCCGTGTAGTAGGCCAGTCCCCGCACGATAGAGAGGTCGAGTCGGCACATCTCGGCCACGCCGTAGGCCTCGAGTTGGTCGGACAGTCGCTCCATCCGGTCGATTGCCTCGGCCGTGGTCTCCTCGCCTGGCGCAATCGCCCGGAGGTCGTCGACGACCGCGGCGACCGGACCACGCAGGTCGGTCACCTCGTCGACGGTCTCTGCCTGCTCGCGGTCGAGTCCGCGGTCGGTGAGCGCGGCGACGAACTCCCCGCGTGTGAGTTTCTCCTTGTCGTCGATGACACGCATCACCTCCTGGGTGTTCGTGATACCGGTCGCCCGCAGGATGCGCTCGACGAGACGGCGGTCGTTTATCAGGAACTCGACACTATCGGCGACGCCGAGTTTCTGGTAGATGCGTGCGCCACAGGCGATGATTTCGGCGTCGGCGGCCACCGACTCGATGCCGAAGATGTCGAAGTCGGTCTGGAAGAACTCGCGGTCTCTGCCTTTCTGGACGTTCTCGTAGCGCCAGCGCTTCGAGGTGTCGAACCACTTGATGGGTGTCGTGAGGTCCTTTCGGTTCTGGACCATCCGCGCCCGTGTCGGCGTCTGCTCGGGGACGAGTGTCACCTCGCGGTCGCCACGGTCTGTGAAACTGTAGGTCTGGTCGAGCAGTTCATCGCCCGATTTGATGCGGTACAGTTCCGTGCGCTCGACGGCGGGCGTGTTGATCTCGCGGAAACCGAACTCCCGTGCGGTCTCCTCGACGGTATCGATGAGGGTACGCCACGACGAGAACTCGCCGGGGTACCGGTCGTACATTCCTTTCAGGTTGCTGATTTCGGTCATTGTTGGGTCTGAGCGTGTCGACTCGAAGATACCGAGTCGACTCACGGCCCCCTCGACGGGTTCGACGGCCAGTCCGTGTTTCTCTGCGGTGCTCCCGCTGACGAACATGTATACGCCCGCGACACTCTTTGATGCGTCGGCCAGCAGTGCCTCCTCCTCGGTCGTGTTGGCGTCGACACGGCGCGCGTACTGCTCGTAGGTTTCGACAGTCGGGCCCGACCCCCAGTGACTCGTCGCGAGACGGGCCCCGAGTTCGGGCAGTGACGCGGGCACGAGGACGGTGTCGGGACCGTCGGGCACCGTCTCCGCGCCGCTCATCGCCGCCCACGTCACCTCGTTGCCGATTGCGCCGACGGGTTCGTACTCGCGTTCGCGCAGGTGTCCGGTGACGGCGCGCTCGAACCCCTCCGAGAGGTCCACGTCGGCACCCTGTGCGAGCAGGTCCTCGAGGATGGTGTCGTAGGCCCCGTAGAACCGTGCCGCCCCCTGCTGCCAGGCGTCGCTCGGGGACTCGTAGCCCTCGATTCGGCGGTCTGTCAGTTCGATGTACTTGAAGATGGGTCGGGGTTTGATTCGCCCGAAGTGTTTGAATCCGAGTTGGAAGGTGTTGTTGTCGCCCTCGTTGTTGAGTTGGTTCAAGCGCGCGACCTGGTCGCGCACCGCCTCGAAGTTCGCGCCGGTCTTCGCGGCCCGCTTTCCTTTACCGTCGATTATCGTCCGAATCCACTCGACGTCGTACGTGCCGGCTGGCAACTCGTGGGCGAGCGCGTCGCCCGCGTTGCGTCCCTTTTCTGGGACCATGAACACACTCACCTGCCATCGAGAACACACCCCGCGAACAAAGTGTCGACCGGCGGTCTGCCGGCGACTGTCGCTGTCACGCTCATACTACTGGCTCTGGCCAGCCAGCAGATATATGTGTACCGATACGACTGCCGTGTGGGTGGCTCTGTCACGAACTGCGCGGGTCCAGAACCGACACGCTCACCACGACACGGCGGTTACACGCGGGTATGTGTCCCACGGTAGAACCCGTCGGCGAGACGACCCGCGGAGCCGGCAACCCGCCCGGAGGGTCCCCGCGAGACGACGCCTCCGGGACCGACGACACACAGCGGGGATGACCGGGGTCCGTGTCCGACCGGCGACCGAGGAGGACCTGCCGGCGGTCCGGAACGTCCTCGACGGTGCGGCGCTGCGGGTCGACCACGGGCGTCTGCCCGGCGCAGTCGAGACGGGGGAGGTGTTCGTCGCCGTCGCGGGCGGTCGTCTCCTCGGAGCCTTACTGCTCGCTGGCGACGAGGTAACGGCAATCGCGGTCCGTCGCCGCCGTCGCGACCAGGGAATCGGGACGGCACTCGTCGACGCTGCTGCCGACCGACGCGGCGAACTCGTCGCGGAGTGTGCGCGGTCTGTCGCGCCGTTCTGGCGGTCGGTCGGCTTCGAACTCGCCGACCTGCCCGAGGCGGGACGCCTCCGTGGCCGCCGGCAGTAGACAGACCACGTGGCCGCGTGCTCCGGTCCGGTGGCGGAGGTGTGTCCGCCGGGGTGGGAGTCCCCGGCCGCGTCAGTCCTCGACCAGCGACGACACGAGTTCCCGGCCGGCGGTCAACAGCGCCTCGAGTCGGTCCTCGCCGCCGGTCTCGGCGTACACTCGCAGTTTCGGCTCCGTTCCCGACGGCCGCACCAGCAGCCAACTCCCGTCCGCGAGCACCAGTTTCAGGCCGTCGACGGTCGACACGCTCTCGACGGCTGTTCCGGCGACTGTCTCCGGAGGCTCCGCTCTTAGTGTGGCCATCACCTCGGCCTTGGCGTCCTCGGGACAGTCGAGACTGACCCGACCCTGCTCGATTGCGCCGTGGTCGGCAAGCAGCGCGTCGATGCGCTCGTCGAGTGGGCGCTCGCAGTGGGCGCCACAGAGCACCGTCGCGACGTAGATACCGTCCTTGTTCGGGAGGTGGTCGGTCACCCCGTAGCCGCCGCTTTCCTCGCCACCGGCCAGCGTGTCGTGTGCGACCATCGCGTCGGCGACCCACTTGAACCCGACCGCGGTCTCGTGGGTCTCTGCCCCCGCCGCCGTCGCGACACGGTCGACGAGGCTGCTCGTCGACACCGTCCGGACAACGCCGCCACGCTCGTTTTCGAGCAACAGGTCGTACAGCACTGCGAGCACGAGATTCGGGTCGAGATAGCCACGCTCGGGCGTGATGATGCCGGCGCGGTCCGCGTCGCCGTCGTTGACGATTCCGATATCGGCGTCGCCCTCGACCACCCGCGCACGCGCCGCCGTTGCAGTCTCCGGCCCGGGTTCGGGCGCGACACCGCCAAACGCCGGGTCCCGCTCACAGCGGAGTCGGTCGACGGTCGCGCCGGCACCGGCGAGCACCCTGTCGGTCACCCCGCGACCGCTCCCGTGCATGGCGTCGTAGGCGACGGTCAACCCGTCGAGGTCGGTTCCGAGTGTGGCGCGGACGGCCTCACAGTACGGGTCGTGAACCGGTTTCTCGCGGATACTCCCGTGTTCCGTCGCCGGGTCAGGGGTCTCCAGGCGGGCCTCGATTGCGTCGGTCACCCCGGGGAGGGCGGGCGCGCCCTCGCCGGTGACGACCTTCACGCCGTTGTACTCGGGGGGGTTGTGCGAGGCGGTCACCATCAGTCCGCCGGCGAACGGTCCCTCAGCGACCGTCCACGCCAGCGCCGGTGTCGGACAGTCACGCCGGGCTATCGTCACGTCACGGCCGTTTGCTGCGACGACGCGGGCGAGTTCCTCCGCGAAACCACGCGAGTGCTCGCGGGCGTCGTAGCCGATTGCGACCCCGCCCGCCCGCTCCCGGTCGTCGAGATAGGTCGCAACTGCCTGCCCGACCATCCGCACGCGGGGGGTAGTGAACGTCGACAGCGTCGCTCGCCAGCCGTCGGTCCCAAACGAAATCTCGTCCATACCGCCGACTGAGTCCGGTGAGATAAAAAGCCACGCCTCGCCGGGTGAGTGTTCGACAGTGCCGAGTTAGAACAGCGAGTAGGGTCCGCGGGGGTCGCGAATCAGACTCGCGAGGTGCGGTCTCTCGCTACCTCTGCGATTCCGGCGTTTGCCGAGCAACTGGGACAAGCACGGATGCGGCCGTACTCGTCGGCAAAGACTCTTGCAAACCGACTCGAGACGTGCGCACCGCAGTGATCACACTCTGGCATTCGTAGTCACCGGCGTAGTACAACCGGTACCAAACAGTGGGGGGCGTATATAAATAGTTTCGGTGCCTTCATAGTAAGGGTACGTTCGAGCGGGGGGCAGACGGGCGGTAGAGGCCCGCTCTGCGCGGGCGGAAATCGACGGAGACTAAGCCGACAGCACTGTACCGTGTGGCGATGGCAGAGCGGGTCGAACGCGTCGTCGAGCGGGCGCTTGGCCGGTCGGTAGAGTCGGTCGAGCGGCCGCCGGGTGGTCGGGTGGCAGAGACGGTTCTGCTCGAACTCGACGGCGACCCCGGGCGTGTCGTCTGCAAGTTCGGCGGACCGAGCGTCCGCACTGGCGACGTCATCGAGCCGTTCGTCGTCGAACTGGTTTCGCGGACGACCACACTGCCAGTGCCGGCGGTGCTGGCCTCGGGAACACTCCGGGAGGGCGACCAACAGAGACGGTGGGCGCTCTACGAGTTCCGCGAGGGCGACCCGCCCGAGTACCGCTCGCTCCCCCTGCAACAGCGCGGTCGAATCGTCGGGGAGGTGGGAGCGATACTGGGCAGTCTCCACACACACCACCAGTTCGAGCGCACCGGTGGACTGGCGCGTGACGGCCAGCGACTCGTCGTCCGCGACCCCGCTGGAGTGCACGTTCCCGAGCGGGGTCGAGAGCGGTTGCCGTGGTGGTCTGGCGACAGCCAGCCGGTGCTCACCCACGGCGACCTGTTCCCGGACAACCTGCTCGTCGACGCCAAAGGAGCGGTCACCGCCGTGCTCGACTGGGGGAACGCACACGTGACGACCGCCGGATACGCGCTCGCACGCGCCGAGATGCGGTTCGTCGACTGGCCGCGCTTTCCGGCGAGCGAGCGAGACAGACTCCGGGACCGGCTCCACGCCGGCTACCGCCAGCACCGCCCGCTCCCGGCGGAGTACCGGCCAGCCACGGCCCACAAACTCCTGTGGCTCGCACAGTCCGGCGAGCGTCACCTCCGTAACGCCGCGACGAGTCGCGGCCGGCGACAGCTCCGACAGCACCTCCGGAGTCTGCTGCCGTGACGACCGCAGGGCCCCGCGCGACGCCCCCGACCGGTCACCCGTTGCCCCGCCGGCGCGCCACCGTGAAAGTTTCAGTTTTGATAATGAAGGGGTACGCTTTTGTAAATTCGGTATAAATCGGTCGAGATAGAGGAGATACAGCTATGAGACTCAGACGGGAGCAACGGGGAATCGGCCCGACGCTCGGGGTCGGATTGTTGCTCGCAATCACCGTCGCACTGGTGGCAGTGTCGGGGATGATGCTGACAGAGAGCAGTTCGGAGCTGAACGAGCCGACACCGGAGGCGGCGGTCGATTTTTCCGTCACACAGCAAGAGCAGAATGTCGTCATAGAACACGAGGGAGGGCAGACGCTCGACACAGACAACATCGAGGTTCAGGGTCCCGGAACGGTGAGATTCAGCGACGGCGACGACGGGCAGTTCAGTGCAAGCGAGACACTCGTCATCGAAACCGACAGTCCGTCGGAGTCGTTCGAGTTGCTGTACGTCCGCGACGACGCGCCAGATGCCGTTCTCGCGCGGGCGGAAAATCCGCTGGTGGCCGACCTGGGCGGTGTGCCCCCACAGATTACCGTCTCCTACGAGGACCTGACAGTCGATAGCTCCGACTACGACTACAACGACTGGGCGTTCGATATGAAGACCCAGATCACGGGCTACTTCGACAACGACACACGACACGCGACGGAACTCTCCTTCGAGTTCGACCCCCTGGCCCGGGGCGCTGGCTACAGCCACGACCAGTATATCGTTCCCGACGAACTCGGGTCGGGCGAGTACAGTCTGACCGTCTCCGACGGTGAGGGGTCGGTGGTCCGCGAGAGAAGCGCCGAGTTCGACAGCGACACCAGACTCTTCGTGATGGACTCTGGCGACGCGTTCGACTCGATGGACAACAGCAAGACCGGCCAACCGTGTGTCGACCCAGACCGGACGGCAGAGCTAACACTCACGCTCGACAGTCCGGCAGAGATTCCGGACAATCCAATCGACGCCGACAAGCAACACGGCGCGGGACTGCCCTTCGACCCCGTGATGGAGCCAAGCGGGAACGACGAGAGAATCGGCATCGGCGACCCGCGGATGGTGACCGTTCCGACCGACTGGCGGTGGCCCACCGAGCGAACGCACATCGCCGACGCCTACGAGGAGGTCGGTCCCGACGACGCCGGCGACGGCGACACGCCGAACTTCGAGACCAACACGTGGTTCGAGAATCCGGAGGATTCGAGCAACGTGCTCGACCGGTGTGAGTAGGCCGACACGGCAACACCACACCCTCTCCCGACACTGCACTGCTTGCCGAGACCCTCTGCCGGAGAGATACGCGGGCTTATACGCCTCTGCCCGAACAACTCTGTATGGAACTCCGTGACCTGATGAACAACGCGCCGTTCGCGGAACTGCTCGGAATCGAAGTGCTCGACATCGGTGACGGACACGCGACCGGTCGACTTGAGTTCAGCGAAGACCTCCGGTCGAACAGTTACGGCGACGTCGCACACGGGGGCGCGACGTACGCGCTCGCGGACACGGTCGGCGGCGCGGCGGTCGTCTCGCTGTCGCGGGATATCAGTCCGACGGTCGATATGCGAATCGACTACCTCGCGCCGGTCACCTCAGACCTGCGCGCGACCGCAGAGGTCGTCCGACACGGCTCCAGTATCTCTGTCGCCCACGTCAACGTCCACGACGACAACGGAACCCGCGTCGCCACCGCCCACGGAACCTACAAGACCAGCGGACAGGGCGACGACACCCCGTGGTACGGCGAGGGTGGGCCCCGCGAGAACAACAGTCAGGAGTAGACCCCACGGCAGTCACAGCGGGCGCACGAACACGAGGGCGTCCTCGCCGTTACCGTAGTACTCCGGCGCCGTCTGTCGGTACTCGAACCCGTGGGTGCGGTAGAGAGCAATCGCGCTCTCGTTGCTCTCGCGCACTTCGAGTTTGACCGCGTCGACCCGTGCACCGAGTATCTCGACTGCGCGACCCAGCAGTAACGAACCGATTCCCTCGCCGCGGCGCTGCTCGCGGACCGCGATGTCTTTCACGTGGCCGATTGGGTCGCCGTGTGCCGGTGTCGTCGCCGTATCCGCGACGATGTAGCCGACGATGTCGCCGTCGTCGGCGACGAGAAACCCCTGTTGACCGGCGTACTGTTCGAAGGCGGCGAAGGGCCACGGCTGTGGAAAGGCGTTCTGCTCGATTCGATACACCGCGAGCAGGTCGGCCCGTCTGGCCTGGCGGACCCGTGGCCCAGTCTGCGGAGTCGGAGCGGCCGTCGTCACAACTACCAGTAGGGCCCCGGTGTACAAGTGTGTGGTGCCGGCCCCCGGCGACGGTCAGAGCGCCGAAGGCGGCACCGGAAAGTACTTCAAACACTGCCCCATATCTCCAACTGCACCCAGTTTTGGGTGCCACCCCCCCACCCCCCACCC
>CAZHPM010000032.1:0-25125 GCA_964534485.1 uncultured Halobacteriales archaeon | reverse complement strand
CTGCAATACAAAAGCGTAGCGGTGCCTGCTCTCGGTGTGAGTGACACGACTCGAACGAACACCGTCGGCGCGTTGTGCGCCTTCCTGTGGACGTTCTCAACCGGGATATGTGGGTGTCCGCAGTCCTCGTCGAGTCGTGACGGCCACCGGTCCCACCCCTGGGTGTCGTGAACTACCGGGTTCGCCGGGTCGACTCTCGCGCAGAGCAGTTTCACAGATATCTGTCCCGCGGAGAAACTGCACCCGGACTGCGGGTCGAGTGACGACACCGCGGGCACGGACCTCCTCTGGGGGGTGATTCAGTCAGCACGGATGGTGCGGGTGAGCGCGTGGTCTGTCGACTCTGCTCTGTTGCCGTGTCACTGCGTAGAGAGAGGTGCCTGCCAGTGGATGGACAACGGTTCACTGCTCTGAATCGAACTGTGCCCGATGTTACAGGGGAGCTGGGTGGTCCAGATAGTCAGTTCAAAACTACCCGGAGCAGGATATTCCGTCGTGGAGTCCGCTCATCACACCGGGTCGGATAGGTTACGGGTTTGGCAGTATCGCCGTCTGTTCATTTGTGCCGTCAAGATCGCTATCCTGGGGCGCGACGGCTCTCGGAAGATTAAAACTATTTTGACTCTCCACGGTTGACAGGAAGGACGTGCCGAACGGGGTGGTAGCATCTACGGAGGTGACGTACACATCGGTGTTATCCGGAAGGGCCGGATTGTTCGTGGGGCCAACTTTCCCGGTAAAGTCGTTATTCTTGATAGTGAGTGTGTCCGGTTTGTTGTTGTTAAACGCGGCAATAGTTATATGTGATACAAATTTTAAATCTTGGTCAGGGCCTGAGAAACCGGGGATTTCGCTGGCCGGCGTGTCTATAATTTCAGACGGGTCGTTGGTACCAATATCTGAAAAACTGTTACCACTAATTTCTATATCCCGTGGTTGGGAAGAGCCACCTGTAGTGAGTATAATACCTATCGGACGAGTTGTTGAGGCCTCTCCGCGCAGGTTCGTGATTTCGTTGTTGAGAATATCGCCTCTCACGTCTCCGTTGATTGCAATTGCTCTGGTGAGCGCAATCTTACCTGAGTCTTCTCCTCCAAACTTTTCATCCCATCTGATATCACTAATCGTGTTCCCATCGATAACCAGATTCTTGACCGGACTGCCGCTGCCGCCTTGGCTTACCTGAATTGCAACAGTCCTATCTCTACCTTCTATATTTGTAATCGTATTATCAGTAATTTCCAGTCCATCTATATCCTTCTGAACTTGGATACCGCGTCCGTTTCCCTTGGTGCCTGAGTCTGTGTCAATGTCCGTGATTCGCATATTCTTTACTGTAATATCTTGTAGGCCGCTCCTAACTCTAACACCGATAGCACCAACTCCAGTAGTCTTTTTTTCTTTTGGATTCCGGACTTCGAGTCCCGAGAGCGTCACACCACTTGCCCGTATATCGAATACACTCTGTGACTGCCCGACGATAGTTGGTGTGCCCCCGACTCCTTCTACTGTTATGTCTTTAGTATTGATTTTTATCGATTTCGTGAAGTCATTCGGGGCAGAACCGTCTTTTATCTTGACGGTTCCACCAGGGTCAACAGCGCTAAGCGCGTTACTGATACTGTTATCAGTTATACGCAGCGTATCACTCTGGCTTGCCGAGACACCACCCGTGACCGTGACTGTCTGCGTGACCGATGCCGAGTCGCTTCCAGGCACTGCTGTTTTGATGTAGTTAGAAGGCGTGACAGTTCCGAAGTTGACCGTCTTTGTCCCACCACCCTGGGGAAGATTTATCGACTTGGTTTTGACCGTCGCACCGTCGATGCGGTACTCTACACTCGTGCCGGCCTGTGCCGTTCCGATGGCCGTGGGAGAGGAGCCGGACTGAGTAGATAGACCGACAACCCCAGAGTCGTAACTGTTTGTACTGCCCGACCCGCCGAAGAATCCCTTCTGGACGGTCGCAGTTGGGCTAATACTGTTGCCACCACTCACAGACGAACTCGAACTGAGTTGGACTGTCGGAGCGGCGGTACGTTCCTCGTCGTACAGGATACTGTTCGTCGGTTCGTGTACGAGTTGCACCAGCGCGTCTCCAGCGGCCGATTGAGGTCTGAGTCTGAACTCCGTTCCGGCGGTAAAGGAGTCCGAAAGTTTGTTCTCGAGGTCGATGACGTCGGTTCCGCTGTCGCTGTCGACCTGTATCTTGAGGTCCTCGGGGTCGACCGTATCCCCACCCGAGTGTCGCACGACGAGTTCGCCGTTGTCCAGTTCTGTATCCACACTGACGATTACGTTCTCTTCCTCACTGTCTCCGGTGATATCGAACACCACCAACCCGACCGTCGAGGTCAGGACGATAGCGACCGCGATCATCAGTATCACTGCCACTACCTGAGAGACCCCACGCTCTCCCCCCAGTAGCTCTCTTATCGCTTTCATACGGGGTCATAGTGAGACTCTTGGCTTTAGTTTTTCCGTTTGGACAAATTTCGTATATAACGTGCTGGTCTCACGGCGCGTCCCGGAGCGTTCGGGACTCGCAGTCTGTCTCCACGGGCCGACGTGTGCCCACGGACTGTCGCCCCGCGTTCAGTTCTCCCGGGTGCTGGCGTCAAGACGTCTCAGCAGGTAGCCCGCGCCGGCGAGGCCCGCGAGCGCGCCGCCGACGCCAAAGCCCGGCCCAGAGCCGTCACTGCCGTTCTCGTCGCCGGCCGCCCCGTTCGACCGGTTGTCCGTGCCGTTGCTCGCGGTGCCGTCGTCGACTCTCACCCGTTGTCCCGCGTACTGCCAGTTGCCGTGGTGGCCGAGCGTGCCAAGACGCACCCGCGACCCGACGCTGTCGCCGCTCGTCGGGTTCGCAACGACGGTCGGTGAGGACCGGACGGTGGCGTCGGTTTCGAACACCCACTGCTCGGTGCCCGTCGCCGCCGCCAGCGCGTACACCCCCCTGCCACCGACGTAGACGGTGCCGTCGGCGACGGTCGGCGACGACTCCGCGAAGTTGCGCGTCGTCTCGAAGAGGTCGGTAAACACCCACGCCAGTTCGCCCGCCGCCGTGTCGATAGCGTGCAGTTCCGGGCCAGAACAGACGTAGACGGTGCCGTCGGCAACAGTCGGTGACGACCGCATATTGTACGGCAGACTGTTCGCCTCCCAGTTCTGGCGTCCGGTGTCGGCGTCGACGGCGTGGAGCGTGACAGCCCCCTGCCGTGGCAGTGGGTTCGAGAACCCGGCGGTTGTGGAACCGGCGCCGACGTACACCGTTCCGTTACTCACTGTCGGTGACGAGGGCATCCGGTCGCTGAACGGGTCTCTGAACACCCACTCCTCGGCGCCCGTCGCCGCGTCGACGGCGAGCAGTGTCGCACCCGCGTTCTCGCCCGTGCCGTCGACGTCACCGGCGACGTACACCGTTCCGTCGACGACTGTCGGCGACGACTCCGTGGCGAACGACTCCCGACTCAGCGTCCACTCTCGCTCGCCCGTCTCGGTGTCGACGGCGTACACGTCCTCCCTGCTCCCGAGTCCGTCCGCCCCGACGTAGACGGTGCCGTCGGCGACAGTCGGCGAGGACTGGACGAACTCGGATGGTGTGGCCGCCACCCACTGTTCGGTGCCCGTCGCCGCGTCGACGGCGTACAGTGTGCCGTCGGTGAAAAACGTGTAGACGGTGCCGCCAACCACCGTCGGCGACGACCGCACCCGCCCGGAACTCCGGCCGAACACCCACTCCTGACGGCCGGTCGACGCGTCGACGGCGTACAGTCTCCCGACGGGGTCTCCGCTCTCGTCTGTCCCGCCGGCACCGACGTAGACGGTGCCGTCGGCGACTGTCGGCGAGGAGTCCACCCCCCCTGACGGCCGGGTGAACGCCCACTCCTGCTCGCCGGTCTCGGCGTTCAGCGCGTACAGGTTGCTGTCGCCGGCGCCGGTGCCGACGTAGACGGTCCTCGCTGTCGTCTGTGCGTCTGCTGTCTGAACTACTCTGCCGGCGGCGAGTCCACCGGCCGTCGCCCGCAGTATCTGTCGGCGCGTCGACTGCGGTTGCTCGTGCATTTGTTCGCTAGTGCTACCCAACGGGAATATGGGTTTGCACTCGCCGCCACGGCGCGTCCACACGTGCGTCCGTCTCTCCCGCGAGCGTGTCGGTCGTCCGTGTGTGACAGGTCTCCCGACACTCACAGACGCTCTCTTGGCCGTGTTCGGGGTCTATCCGAGTGGTTGGTCGGCCCGGTAGACCATCTGCATCGGCAGTCCCTTCGGGTCTCGTGGCGGGTCGGGCGGCAGTGACCGGAGTCGGCCCCGACCCGGCGCGGCGGTGTAGGCCAGCGCGACGGCGTCGAGTACGTCGTCGACGGTCACCGTCTCGCCGGCAGTCGCCTCGGCGACGGCCTGCACGACCGGCGGGGCGTCGGCGTCGAGTGCCGCCAGCGTCCGCATCCGCTCGGCGTACCCGCCCGCCGTCTCTACGGTGTGTTGGAGCGGTTGGCCGGCAAAGGCACGAAAACAGACCTCCGGGCGTGACTCGACGACCGTCTCGCGGGCCTCCGGGACGTTGCGAAGGAGTTCGTCGACCGATGCCACCGCGTCACTGACCGCGAATGCGCGTTTCGAGAGGGAGACGCCGGCCTTGCGCTCGTTGACCCGCTTCGCTGCCGGATAGCGGCGCTTCCGGGTTGCCTCCCGAACCGGCGGCGTGAACACCGACCGACTGCGCGGACCGAGCACGCTCCGGGCGAGCGCGTCACACTCTCGCCCGCCGCTCTCGCCCTCGGAGAGTCCGACCGGTACGTCGACGAGCATCCGGTCTGTGACCTCCTCGTAGCGGTGCCAGAGCTCGCCAATCTCCGAGAACACCCCGGCGTGGTCGAACCCGTCGCTGTCGAAGGCCACGGCGACCCAGCACTCACTGCCCCGGTCCACGCCGACGTACACCATGCCGAGTATTGTTAGTGTGCGAATAAAAAACCCGCGGCGGTCGCCGCGAGCGGGTCAGAGCCCGTGGAACGGGGACGACACCCGACCGCGCGAGTCGTGATGTCGGGCACGCCCTCTTTTGGGTTGGAGCAACAGCGACCGGGCCCCGACTCGGCCAGTTGCTCGGTCGAATTCCTCCACATTTACAACGATGCTCCCAGAACAGACAGACGTATGCACCCAGTCTGGACGCGCAGACGTAACGTACCGACAGTCGAGTGCGCTCCCGGGAGGGGGTCGTAGATGGTCGACACCGAAACCCTCTCCAACGACGACCTCACGGTTGCGCTCAGCGACGACGAACTCGTGCTCCGGGCGACAATCGACCGGTACGAGGACCGCAACGCGCTCAACCAGAACGTCATCGGCGGCCTGCTCGATACCTTCGCGGCCGCAGACGAGAGCGACATCCGGGTCGTCGTGGTTCGCGGTGCCGAGGGCACCTTCTGTTCTGGCGGCGATACGAAGTCGATGGCCAGCGCCATCGGACAGGGTTCCCAGGCCTACCGCGAGGGCTTCGCTGGCATGAAAAGCCTCGTCGAGAGCGCCGTCGACACGAGCGCACTGACAGTCGCCGCTATCGAGGGCTACTGTCTGGCCGGCGGGATGGGTCTGGCCGCGGCCTGTGACGTCATCGTCGCCTCCGAGGATGCCACCTTCGGCACGCCCGAGGTGGATATCGGCATCTTCCCCGCGCAGGCGCTGGTCCCGATTATGCGGACTGTCAACGAGAAACAGGCGCTGAAACTGCTGTTCACCGGCGAACACATCGACGCCGAGACCGCCCACGACATCGGCTTCACCACCGACACCGTCCCCGCCGACGAGTTCGACGACCACCTCGATGGAATCGTCGACGACCTCGTGACACCGTCCTCGTTCATGATCGAGATCGGCAAGGAGTCGTTTTACAACCAGCGAGATATGAACTTCTCCGAGGCCCTCGATTACATGCGAGAGATGGTGACACTGCTCGCGATGAGCGACGACGCAGAGGAGGGGTTCAACGCGATGCTGACCGGCGACACCCCAGACTGGCGGGGTCGCCCCGACGATGAGTAACCAGCCATGACATACGAAAACCAGGACTCGATAAAAGGAAACGACCCAGACAAGGCGATCATCTCCGCGGCACTGACGGGTGCACTGACCACCCGCGACCAGTGTGAGGCGATTCCGTACACGCCAGCGGAGATTGCAGAAGACGCTGCCGAGGCCCGCGAGGCCGGCGCGGCAATCGCCCACATCCACGCCCGAACCGAGAACGGTGCACCGACGTTCGAACCAGAGACCTACCAGGAGATATACGACGAGGTCCGCGACCGGACGGACATTCTCATCAACTTCTCGACGGGGTCGACCTTCGACAATCTCGAGAAACGACTCACCTACATCGAGGAGGTCCAACCGGATATCGCGGCACTGAACATGGGGTCGATGAACTACTCGAAGTACTCGGACTCGCGTGACGATTTCGTCTTCGACATGGTGTTCGAGAACCCTTTCGAGGAGATTCGGAGTCTCCTGCGGACGATGCAAGACGCGGGTGTCAAGCCGGAGATGGAGTGTTTCGACACCGGCCACATCAGGAACGCCCAGCCGATTCTGAAAAAAGGCGAGGTCGACAAACCGCTGCACATGAACCTCATTCTCGGTGTGTTGGGTGGCATCCCAGCGACCGTCGAGAATCTCGCCCACCAGGTGCGCCAGTTGCCCGACGACACCAACTGGCAGACCACCCCCATCCAGGAGGACCAGTGGCCCATGACCGCGGCGTCGCTGGCGATGGGCGGCAACGTCCGTGTCGGACTGGAGGACAACTTCTACCTGCCAGACGGCGAGATGGCAGACAGCAACGCCGACCTCGTCGCGGCCGCCGCCGACATGACACGCAGTGTCGGCCGTCGACCCGCGACGCCCGACGAGGCCCGCGAGATAATGGAACTAGACTGATGACAGACGACACCAGACGGAGACCACGATGACGACCCCGGAGACGCCACCGAGCACGGAGATTTTCGCCGACGACCTGCTCGCGGGCGAGACGGCGCTGGTGACCGGCGGCGGCACCGGTATCGGCCGCGAACTCTCGCTCGCCTTCGCAGACCACGGCGCCGACGTGGCAATCGCCAGTCGGTCGATGGAACACCTCGAACCCGTCGCCGAGGACATCGAAGACCGCGGCGCAGACGCCTGTGCGACGACCGTCGACGTGCGCGAACCCGACCGGGTCGACGAGATGCTCGACACCGTCCTGGACGAACTCGACGAGGTGTCGATACTCGTCAACAACGCCGGCGCGAACTTCCTCTGTCCCGCCGAGGACCTCACGCCAAACGGGTGGCGGTCGGTCGTCGGAACGATTCTCGACGGCACCGCCAACTGCACGTTCGCCGTCGGCGAGCAGATGATAGAGCGGGGCGGTGGCAGTATCCTCTCGATGGGTGCGACCAACTCGGTTCGTGGCGCGCCGTACCACGCACACTCCGGCGCCGGAAAGGCCGGTGTCCACAACCTGATGCAGACAGTCGCCGCCGAGTGGGCCCGCCACGGCATCCGCGCGAACACCGTCGCGCCGGGTGTCATCGAGACCGAGGGTATCTCGGAGGTGATGCCAGACGGGATGCAAGAGCGCATCGTCGACGGCGACCTCGCCGCCGACCGACTCGGGACGCCCGCAGACTGCGTGCCGCTCACGCTGTTTCTGGCCAGTTCCGCCGCCGCATACGTCACCGGCGGCTACTTCACCGTCGACGGCGGCCAGTTGCTCGCGCCGACCCCCTTCTGATACTGTCGGCCCCGAGCCTACGGCACATTTCCCCACCCCGGGGTGTCGACTCGCTCCGCGAAGCTACGGCCGACAGTACGAGCCAACCCCCCCACCGCGGCGTCGTCGTGCCCGAGTACAGACGCCGTCAGTCGAACTCCGACAGCGACGACTGGTCGAGTTCGCCGAGGACGTCCTGCGAGGTTTGCCAGGACTCGCGGGCACAGTCCGGCAGACGGCCGTGTTCGTGGACGAACCCGCGGAGAAAGTCACGCGTCGTCTGGTCGCCTGGGTAACCACTCCCCACGTCGCCGTACTCCTCGGCGAGTGTCGCGACGTGGGCGTCGCGTTCGACCTTGGCGACGATACTCGCGGCGCTCACGACGACGTACCGCTCGTCTGCGCCGTGTTCGGCCCGCAACTCGACGCCGTCGACCCGTGTCCCGACGCGGCGCTCGAACCTGACGGCGTTCGTGTCTGCCGCGTCGAGATAGCCCGTCGCGTTCTCTCCGGCGGCCCCGGCAACCGCCTCGGCGTGGGCCTCGACTGTCAGGTCGGTCATGTTCGTCGCCGGGTCGTCGATGCGCTCGACTGTCACCTCGACGACGGAGACGGCGGCGGCCTGCTCGCGGATAGCCTCGGCGAGGCGCTCGCGACGCGCCGGCGGGAGTCGCTTCGAGTCGTCGACGCCGTCGGGCAGGACCGCGGGGTCGGCGCGTACCGCGGCGGCGAACATCGACCCCAGCACCGGGCCTTTGCCGGCCTCGTCGACGCCCAACTGCATACCCGGTATCGCGGCAGGACCGGTAAAAAGCTACTGCAGCGGGTTTCCTGGCGTGTGACGTGTCGACGACCTGCTCGTAACTGGCGTGTTGAACGCCCCCGCCCGCTCTCGCCGGGGATGTTCCGGTGGTGCAACCGCAACTGTGCGGTTGAAAGCCCCCGCCCGGTCGGTCCACCTGGACGGACCACCACCCTCCCCACCCGATTGCGGTGCTCACTCGCTTCGCTCGTTGCGCTCCCCGCGCACGACGTTGCTTGGGCCCTCTCGTGGCTCATCTGCGTTCGCCGTTTGGGGCACGCTCGCGGGCCGCGCCGCGTCGAGAGTCGGGGTGAGCGCGCCAGTTGGAGCAGAGAGAGCTACGACACGTGGAACGCGAGAGTCACCGGACGAGTGGCATCGAGTAACTCCGCTCGCGCTCGAGAACGGCCTTCCAGGTTCGTTCACACTCACAGGACACCTGCTCGAACACCGTCGGGTCCTGCCGGAGGTCGAAATCCTTGATTGCGCGCTGGACGCGGTCGTCACACTCGCCGCAGTTGTGTGGGCCGCGGTCGCTCCCGTGCCCGACGGGGTCCGAGACGACGAGCGCGTCGGTGTCGGCGGTCTCTCGCAACACCTCGACGACACTCCAGAGCCACGGCGGTCGGTAGCCGTCACCGTGATACAGGTCCTCGACCATCGTGTGGCGCTGGACGTTCGCGGGGTTCATCGACACGGTGTGTGCGCCCTCGACACCGGCACACCGCCGAATCGAGCGCTTCATGTCGGCGACTGCCTCGCGCTCGGCGAGAAACGGTGGCTTCAGCAGGAGGTAGGCCTTCACGCCCGCGCCGGCGTCGACCGCGTCGGCGGCGGCGCGCTCGAACTCCGCGAACTCGAAGTACTTGTTCACGCAGTCGTGGCGAATCCGGTCGGTGGCGGTTTCCAGTCCGACCGCGATGTCGGTCTCGATACCGCGGTCGGTGAAGTCGGTAATCCGCTCGTGGTCGACGAAATCGGGCAACGACTCGACGACGATGCGGTCGCGGTCGGCGAAGGTGTCGGCGATAGCCCGGCGAGTCTGGGCGGGAATCTCGCGCTCGTCGAGAAACGACCCGGAGGTGTAGATTTTGACCTGACCCGCGGGCTCGTCGGCGTTGTCACGCTCGTGGGCGAGGGCCTTCTCGACTTGTGTCGTGAGGTCCTCGTGGGCGACGGTGCCACCCTCGACGCTCTCGGCGACGTAGCCACACATCGTACAGCCGCCGGCGCGGGCCCACCGACAGCCGCCGGTGTTGAGGATGATGGTCAGCGAGTCGTAGACGCCGTCGGGCGTGTTGTCCTCGTCGAGCCAGACCCGCGTCGGTTCGCGCGGGTCGTGTGTCTCGTCCTTGCGCGAGCGAATCTTGCGCATCGCCGCGTTGTGGGCGTCCATCCCGCGGTCCTGCTCGTACACCTCGGGTCTGGGCTTGCTCATTACCTCTCGTTGCGGGTCAACCTGTATACCACCTGCGCTCTGGGCCCGTTGCCTGTTTCTGTCACAGCACGCTGTCTGTGCTGACGGTACCCGACAGTCTCGGTAACTGCTCAGTCCCGATTCTGCGAACTGGCCTCTTTCTCGGCGGGGAGAAAGTGCCACCGCTCGACAGAAAGAGCGTGCGAGAGTTAGAGGGTGAGTTCAGTGGAGCAAGCGGACGCTTCTTTCGCTGATGTAGAGGGACGGGTCGGCTCCAGTTCGACGTTCACTCAGCGTTCAGGGCCGACCGGTGTATCGAATCGGTCAGGGCCTCTTCCAACCCTGCCGCCCTAAAACTCGGCGCGGCGTTGCAGTCGACGGCGTATCGGGTGCCTTCCGACTCGATGACATCGACACCAATTGCCTGCGTGTCCGCCAGCGACAGCAGTCGCCCCATTCGCTCGATATCTCGCTCGGGTGTTGAATCGTGGCCCAGCACTTCCCGCTCGCCAAGCAGTTTCGACGAACAGATGACCGTAGCGGCCCGGTACGTCCGGCCGTCATCAACGAGGTAACACTTGCGGTCGCGGCCGTCGGTTTCCAGCAGCGGTTGGTAAAACCCCCCGGTCCCGCCAATCTGCGGGTCACCGTCCCAACTGTACAGTGGTTTGGCGACGTACGGCTCGTCGGGTGGCTCGAAGGTCACCGGCGGCACGCGAAAGCCGACCGCTGACAACGCCTGCAGCATCACCAGCCGCGAGGCAAGGATCGTCGTCGACAACAGGCCATTCCATGTCGTGATGCCGGCACGTTCGGCCGTGCGTAGCGCCCGAACCGAGGCGTGACGGACCTTCTTACAGACTAGGAGTGACAGCCCCTCGATAGTCGATTGTGGCAGTTCACGCTCCGGCTCAAGAAACGTCACGTCGTGGCCGCGGTCTCGAAGCCGAGTCCCAACCGTCTCGAACACGTGGTGGGTCGGCCGACAGATAATCCCGATCTGGGATGCGTCGCCTGAAGTCACATTCGTTGTTGTACTGGGGATAATAAACACCCCGGCTTGTTCCGGTCGCCCCAGGTCGGTTCGTCTGTGACCGACTCGCGCCCTGTCTCTCGCACGGCGTCAGAGAATCATACCAAATCTATCAGATTGTGACGGGCGGCGACGGCTCACATCCGCAGGTTGACTCGACACTCAGGTGACCTTCCGTGCGATTCTGAAGATTCCGTCTCGAACGCGGTCGGGCAGGTACTGCGAGTAGATTGCCAGTCGCCCCTCCGTTCCGACGATGTACCGGGCGTCGGGGTCGCTCATCGAGGCGGCGTCGTAGACTACCGTCGCGACGTCCTCGGGTTCGGATACGACCGGCGAGGAACTCAGCGTGAGGTTGAACTCCTCGATTGTCTCGTAGAGCCACTCGTAGGCGGCGGTCCGGGGCAGGTCCTCGACCTCGTCGTCGAGACGGTCGTTGAATCCGGTGTCGATGAGCCCCGGTTCGACCAGGACCACGTCGACACCGAGACCGTCGACCTCGTTCCGGAGCGCGTCACTCATCGCCTCCAGCGCGAACTTCGAGGCCGAGTACGCGCCGCTACCCGGGAGGACCACCCGGCCGGCGACGCTCGAGATGTTGACGATGGTTCCCTCCCCCTGGTCGCGCATCAGCGGCAACACTGCCCGGACGAGTCGGTGCGGGCCGTAGACGTTCACGTCGAACTGGTCGTGGAGCGCGTCGACGGGGACGTCCTCCAGCGGGCCGTACTGTCCGTAGCCAGCGTTGTTGACCAGACAGTCCACGCGGCCGGTCTCCTCGTCGATACGGTCGACGACGCGGTCGACCGCGCCGTCGTCGGTCACGTCGAGACCGGCCGTGTGACAGCCCGCCTCCGCGAGGTCGGCAACGTCGTCGGTGTCACGACTGGTCGCGTACACCGTCCAGTCGCCGTCGAGAAACGCCTCTGCGGTCGCGCGTCCGATACCCGACGAACAGCCGGTTATCAGCACCGTCTTCTCTGGCATTGTCGGGGCGAGAACCCCCTGACAGTTATAGGTTTCACAACCGACCGCGAGCGGCCCCGACCCGGCGTCTCTCGCTCTCCGCTCACCGCCTGCCGACCCAGTCGGCGATGTCGGTGACGACGCCGCCGTCGACGGAGTTACGGACCGCGTACTCGGTCCGGACCGAGGGGGCCTCGCCGCTCTGGAAGAAGTGGTTCAGTCCTCCGTACTGCTCGAACTCGGTCGCCTCTCGGCCGTCGAGTTCGGACTGCCACAGCGTGAAATCGTCCGCCATGGTCGCCTGGTAGTCTCGCCCACCCTGCAGGAACAAGAGTGGTGTCTCGACCGCCCGCGCGGTTCCGAGGTGGTCGTACTCGCTGATACTGTCCCACAGCGAACCGGGGTAGCCGAGCACGACCTCGTCTGACTGGTAGTCGCCCTCCCTGATGCGGTCGACCTGCTCAGACCACTGGTCGAAGAGGCGCTGTATCTGGTCCCACTCGAACTCGCCGACGTTCGCGAGGTGCTCGAACCGGGTGAGAAACGTCTCGGGAAACGACCGCGCCGGTGGGGCCATCGGAATCCCGCCGGCGAGGTTCCCGTCCCGCCGTGCGATTCGTGGCACGGACCGCCCGCCCAGCCCCAGTCCGGCGACGACGACCCGGTCGGGGTCGACGGCCTCGACTGTCCGCAACCGCTCGATTGCCAGCAACGCGTCGTCGACCGACACCGAATCCAGCGTCGCCGTCGCCGGGTCGATACTGTCCGCGCAGGCGTGTGTCCGCCGGTCGTACCGTGCCACCGCGACACCTTCCGTCGCCAGCCCCTCGGCGAGGTCCTCGAACGGCGCCGACCCGCCGTTCGTGAGGTCCATATCGGCAGTACCGGTCTGGTCCGCCCCGTGGACGAGGACGACACCGGGCACCTCTCCCGTGGCACTCCCGCCGGGAACGGTCACGACACCGTCTATCGAGCAGTCCTCGGCTTCGACGGTTATCTCCCGGCTCTCGAACCCGTCGGGGTCGACGTACGCCGGGCGCTCGTACTCGTCGTTGACCGCCGCCCCCTGGGGTCTGCGTTCGCCGTCGACGACCACCCGCACGACGTGCTCGCCTCGCTCGAAGGCGAGGGTGAGGTCGACGGTGTTGCCCGCCTCCTGCGTGCGTTGGACGACCTCTTCGAAGGCGCCACCGACGTTCGTCAGCCCGAGCCAGAGCGCCTCTAGCGCGCCGGCCGACGTCACGCCACGGGCCGGTTCGCTCAACCGCTGGTACGCCTCGCCGAACGCCCCGGCCGACAGGTCCTCGACGAGTGACTCCGCCACCCCGGCGAGTGACTCCGCACCGCCGTTCTCGCTGCCACTGTCGCCGCCGTTTTGACTGCTGTTGCTCTGGTTACTGTCGTTCTGTGTGTCCCCGCCACCGCCCTCGTCGGAACCGCCGAGACAGCCGGCGGTGGCCGCGAGCGTGCCGCCGGCGACTGCCAGAAACCGTCGTCGGTGTCTGTCCATGCCGGTGGGTTGTCGACCACTGATAAAAGGCGTTGTCTCTGCCCTCCGACCGCCTCCCGGCCGGGCTACCGTCCTCTGTTGCCGACCCAGCTGGCGATGTCGGTGACGACGGCGCCGTCGACGGAGTTGCGGAACGCGTACTCGGTTCGAATCGACGGCTCGTCGCCGGGTTGGAACAGGTGGTTCAGGCCCTCGTACCGCCGGAAGGCCGTCGCCGGCCGGTCTGCCAGTTCCGACTGCCAGGTGGCGAAATCCTCCTCGGGAGACACCTGGAAGTCACGGCCGCCCTGGAGGAACAGGAGCGGTGTCTCGACCTGTTTGGCGGTTTCGACCTGGTCGTACGCGTCGAGACTGTCCCACAGCGCCCCGGGGTACCCGAGCACGTTGTCGCTTGGCTGGTAGTCACCCTCTCTGATGCGGTCGATGCGCTCCGACCACCGGTCGAACGCGGCCTGTATCCGGTCCCACTCGAACTCGCCGACGTTCGCGAGATACTCCAACTGGTCGATGACGGTCTCGTGGAACGACCGCGTCGGGGCCGCCATCCCGACGCCGCCAGCGAGGTTGCCGTCGCGCTGTGCGATACGCGGGAGCGACAGTCCGCCGAGACTCAGTCCGGCGACGACGACCCGGTCGGGGTCGACGCCGTCTGCCTCTCGCAGGCGCTCGACGGCCACCAGCGCGTCCTCGACCGACACCCGGTCGAGGGTGTACTCCGACGGCTCGACCGAACAGGCCTGTGTCCGCCTGTTGTACCGTAACACCGCGACACCCTGGCTCGCGAGTCCCTCGCCGAGGTCTCTGAACACCGCCGACCCTCCGGTGGTGAGGTCCATGTCGGCCGTCCCCATCGGGTCGTTCCCGTGGACGAGCACGACCCCCGGCACTTCGCCGCTCTCCCCCTCGGGAACGGTTATCTCGCCCTCCATCAGACAGCCCTCGCCCTCGACTGTCACCGCCCGGCGCTGGAAACTGTCCGGTTCGACGTAGCCGGGAGAGGCGTACTCGTCGTTGGTGACTGCGGCCTGGACCGCGAACTCCTCGGCGGTGACGACCCGGAGGGTGTGCTCGCCGCGCTCGAACCCGAGTGTCACGTCCGCGGCGTCGAATCCGCCCTGGACGGTCTCCTCGACCCCGACGACCTCCTCGAAAGAACCGCCGACGTTCGTGGCCCCGATCCAGACTGCCTCGATGGCTCCCGGTGACGTGGCCTGTTGTGCCCGCTGGCTGAACTGTTCGTAGGCCCGGTCGAACTCGCCGGCCGACATGCGCTCGACGAGCAACTCCACGGCGGCCGTCACCGACTCGGGACTCTCTGACTCGCCGGTACCGTTGCCGGTGTCGGTCGTACTGTTGTTCCGTGTGTCGTTCCCGCTCTCGTTGCCGTCGTCGCCGTCACCTCCACCCAGGCACCCCGACGCGGCCGCGAGTGCTCCGCCGGCAACCGCCAGGAAGGTCCTTCGTCGTGTACCCATATCTGTGGATTGCCGAGGGTGAATATAACTACTGGCTCTTTACTGCTAGACTTCCCGCGGGCCGTGGACACGTTACTGCTAGAAACCGGCGGACTCGCGGGGCAACGGGCACGGCGAGACGGTCGGTGGTCGTAACCCGTCTCGTCTGTCGGTTCTGCCTGCTGGTACTCCCTGGGGTCGTTGCACGGGCACGATGGGATTTGAACCACGCCCAGACGGTCCGGGCGTGCGGCGCTTCGCGCCGTTCCGGGCCTGCGACTCGTCTCGTTCAAATCCCCTGCGTGCCGGTTCGTTCGAGGGTTCGCAGTGCTCACCCACTCACTGCACGGGCACGATGGGATTTGAACCCACGACCGTCGGATTAGAAGTCCGACGCTCTATCCGGACTGAGCTACGTGCCCCTACGGGGGTATCGCGTCTGAGAACAGATAGCGATTTGGGTTACCGCGTGGCCTCGGACTGTCCGCTCGCCCACGATTCGGCGACGGCAAAAGAGAGGGTGCTCGTCAGTCCGAGTAGCGTGCCGGCGGTGAGCATAAACGCCAGGTACTCCAGTGTGCCCTGTCCGAGAAAGAAGGTACTCACGCCGTGGAGTACGGCGGCAATCGCCACCACGTAGAAGGGCGCGTTGAGATACTGCCAGCGAAACTCCCCCCCGATGTACTCGTCGGTGACCTGCCCCAGACTGCTCGTCACGCCGGCGGCGGCAAACCACCGAACCGACCCCGAGACGGCCGCGGCCAGCATCTCGACGACACCCAGCGCGTCGGCGGTTTCGGCTTGGACCGTGTCGAGAGTCTGGATGCCGCTCACGCCGCCGATGACGAACAGCGCGACTGCGACGACGTGGGTGACGAGCGTTATCCGCCCGCTGAACAGCGCCGTTCGCGTGCGTTCGACAGCCCGGTCTAGCGCCTCGTAGACGCCAAAACCCCGCGCGAGGAGGTAGAGTCCGAGCAACCCCGAGACACCGCCGACGACCGTTCCCGGAAACCCAATCTGGTTTGCCAGAATCGTGAGCGGGTATATCATCAACAGGATTCCAAGCGGTACCAGCAACGTCCCCCGTGTCTCCGGGTCGTCGAGCACCTGTTTGATGGTGTAGTACATCGATTCGAGGTCCTGTGCCTGCCTGACGACGACGCGGCGGACACCGTCGATCTGCACGCGCGAGCGAATCACCGGGATAACCGACTCGTCCTGTGCGCCGTCGGTGACCACGAGCGCGTGAACGTCCTCGCCGGTCGCCAGTTCCGCGAGCACGCGGTCGACCTCCTCGCCGATCTGGCGGTTGGCCTCGATTTCGCGGCCGTCGATGCCGGCGACCGCGGCAACCTCGACGGTTTCGTCCTCGACGGTCTCGGCGATATGGACCCCCTCGAACAGCACGTTGACGTCACTGTCCTCGGGGTCCTCCGTGGCGAGTGCGACCGCCGCCTCGCGGACGGCGTCGCGGCCCACGACAGGTGTCTCGACGCCCGCCTTGCGGCCGAGGTCGTCGTCGAGGTCGACACACAGCACCAGCAGCACGCCTGACTGTACGCTCGCCCGGTATATCTGTCTTCGGCCACAACGGAACCACTATCAACGCTCGCAGGCAAAAGGCGCGTATGACCAAACGCCGCGTCTCCCTCCCACCAGCCCCTGCCAGCGGGCTCCAAGAGTTCGTCACGGAGGTCGACGAGCGCCTCGCCAGCGACGAGGACACCTGCGACGTCGTCGAGGACGTGCTCGTCGACCTGCACGGCGACCGGGCGGCCTACGAGTGCTGGCAGGCCGGCGAGGATATCTCGCCCGCCGAACGCGTCCGACTCCAGGGGTACGACCCCTGTAACACGACACTGGAAAGCGAGTACTACGCCGAGGTCGAGGCACAAGACGAGGACTTCCAGGAGGCAAAACACCTCCAGTGGCTCTGGCGGCAGTTCGACGCCACGCCGATGGCCGACAACGTCGAGTTCGCACTCCAGTTCCGGCAGATGCTCGCGACTCACCTCTTCGAGGAGTGTGGCGACAACTGCCGGTTTTTCAAGAACATCTCGATGACATACGGCCACAACATCAGCGTCGGCGACAACGTCGTCGTCCACGACGACGTCCACCTCGACGACCGCGGCGAGTTGACCATCGGCGACCGGGTCTCGATCTCCGACGACACCCACGTCTACAGTCACGAACACGACACCGTCGACCAGACGACGGTGCGCAACTACCACACGATAATCGAGGACGACGTCCGCCTGACGTACGATTCGATGGTGCAGGCCGGTGTGCGCGTGGGGCGAAACGCGATTCTGGCCGCCAAATCCGTCGCCGGGTCGGATATCCCGGCCCACCACATCGCTGCCGGGACGCCGGCCGAGTCTGTCGGCATCAAATCCGGCTGGGAGTCGGTTGCCGACCCGCTGGCCGACGCCAACGTCGACCGCAGCGACCAGCGCCGCGTCGAGTACGACCTCCCCGAGACGCTCGACGACTTCGACGAGTTCGGGCGTGACCTCTCGCCGCCCGACGGCTGACCCCCGGCACCCTCACATGCCGGCGTTTAACTGAGAGCGGGACACACACCCGATAGTGACAGAACCGATTCCGACAGGCTGTTCGCCGGTCGACGAGGTGCTCGGCGGCGGCTTCGAGCGGGGCGCGGTCACGCAGGTGTACGGCCCGCCGGCGGCGGGCAAGAGCAACCTCGTGCTCGGGGCGGCAGTCGAGGCCGCCGTCGACGGCGGGTCGACTCTCTACATCGACACCGAGGGACTCTCGGTCGACCGGATGGAACAACTCGCCCGCGCACACGAGGCGGTCGAACTCGACACCGTCGCCTCCCGACTCATCGTCAGCGAGGCCGTCGATTTCACAGAACAGCGTGAGGCCGTCCAGGACGCCGAGGCTTTCGCCGAACAGGTCGAGTTTATCGTCCTCGACAGCGCCACGGGGTTCTACCGTCTCGAACGCACCGAACGGGCCGAGGGCGAGGCCCTGCGGGCGGTCGCCAGACAGGTCACACACCTCCTGTCGCTGGCGCGCAGACACGACGTCGCGGTCGCGTTCACCAATCAGGTGTACACGGACCCCGACACCGACGCCGCGAGCGCGCTGGGCGGGCACACACTCGACCACTGGTCGGGAGTCATCCTCCGACTCGACCGCTTCCGGGGTGGGAATCGCCGGGCAACACTGGAGAAACACCACGCCCGCGAGGCCGGCGAAATCGTGCAGTTTCGCATCACGGAGTCCGGACTGGTCGACACAGAGAACCAGTAACCGCGCCGTGTGCGTCCCACGGCGGCCGGTTCTACCCAGACACAGTTCGACCCGGGGGGTCTGCCCTCCCCGCGTGAGGGCAGACTCCCCGGCGTCGCCTCACTCGAGGAGCGTCCTCGTCCGGCGGTGTCGGTACCGGAACATGGGTTCGAAGCCGACGACGGCGAACCGGCCCGCGAGGCGCCCGAGCGCGCCGAACGGAAACTCGTAGACGACAGAGTCGGCGACAACCGTCTCGTCGCCGTCGGCGAAGAACATGTGCGTGTGCTCCCACTCGTCGAACGGGCCGTCGCGCATCCTGTCTCGAAAGTACGCCGAGCCGTCGGCCTCCTCCCGGGCGACGATTTCGGAGACCCACTCCTGTCGTGGTCCGACACCAAAGGGGCGGACCGACGACGTGAGAACCGCCTCCTCCTCGAGTACGTCGGGGTCGAGTTCGCCGTCCGGGCCGCGGGCCTCTTCGATCTCTAGGTTCATCCAACCGGGCGTCAGCGCCTCCAGACCGTCGCCAGTCGAGTGAAACTCCCACACGTCCTCGAACGGTGCCGCGACGCGCACCGACCGCTCGTACGTTGCCATCGTCACGGGTAGGGTCAGCGTGGTAAAGATACTGGCGTCTGCGGTCTGCGGTGTCCGGACTCCACCGACTGTGGGGTGTCCGACGGGTCCGGGTGACTCGACTCCCGGAGTCGACAGGCAAAACACGGCGAGTGTCGGGGTCTTCGGAAGACCTCCGCTTTGCTGAGGACGAGGCTGTTTTACTCTCGACTCACTTGCCACGGGTACGTCACCCAGTTGCTGGCGTCGCTGCCAGCGCTCTCTCGGGGAACCCGACGGCCGACGGTTGCGGCAGAACCAGCAGTGAGAATCAGGAGAAACACCTATATAGTCGGCTCAAAAAGCAAACGGTATGGTATCGAAGACTGTTCGTGACGATGGCACTTGGTACGGCTGTGATGCCTGCGGACTGCTGTTCGATACGAGAGAGGGTGCCAGCCAGCACGAGAACAACTGCGACGCCGAAGAACCCTCGTATCTCCAGTAGACCCCACGGAGTTACGGGCGAGCGCGTCCAGTGAGTCACTGGTATCAGCCGACGACTTCGAACGAGAGCTCCTCGAACTGGTCTTCCTCGAAGACGAACGCACGGCCCTGGAGTCGTTCGTGGTCGACAGAGACGGCACAGCGCAGACTGCCGCCGCTGACCGTGACACCGGGAAACAGCGTCGTCTCGTCGCCCTCGCCCAACAGGACGCGTCCGACACCGGTGTCGGCGAGAATCTCGTCTGTCGTCTTTTCTTCGTTGACGTACAGCAACACACCCCGGGTTTCCGACGCGTCGGTGACGAGCACGTGTACGTCCTTTCCCGGGGCGGTCTGGTGTGGTGACTCGACACGCTGTGGGACGCCGTGGTAGAACACCTGCCGGCCGTCCGTGTACTCGACGCCGATTCCCTCCTCGGCGAGTTCCACTGCCAGCGTGTCGGGTGGAATCTCCGAGTGGTCCTCCATACTCCCGATACACTCCCGGCCGGTAAAATGCCGTTCCTTTCTCCCGGTCACGGAACGCCGTGCGCTTTGCTCAGTCGGCGTCGTCGCCCGAGACGGGTTGGTCGGCCGGAGACAGACTCCCCCGAACCAGCCAGAAGACGACACCGGCACCGAACACACCTCCGACGACCGGCAGCAGTGTCGGTGCGTCCGGGAACCGCTGGAGCAGGATGACCGCCACCGCGACTCCGGCGAGAACAACGGCTCCGACGCCGACGTAGAACTGCTGTCTGCGGAGTGCTGCCGACTGCGGGGCCGGCCCCTCCTGGTCGTCGTTGCTCTCTGTCTCGTCGCCGTCTGTGGGCCCGCCCTCCACGACCGACTCGTCGGGGTTGCTCACTGGGTGCGTTTAGCCGTCGAACGGAATAGCGATTGTGCTCCGTGCCCACAGTGACTGTCGAGGCAGTGCTGTCCGACGACTGCCGGTTCCGTCTGTACCGTTTCGCGGGCCACTCTGCCGGGGACTGGGGGAGTCGACCGCTCGCTGCGCAGGATTTATGCCTCTGGTCGGAGCATATCAGGTAATGGTATCGGGGTGGCGGTACCGGGTGGCGAGTTCTCTCGGGACGGCGATGTTGGTCGCCATCGCGGTGGGCCTGGCGAACGTCGCCCGCGTGCAGGAGGCTTTCGCCAGGGTGCCGTACTTTGGTCGACCGGCTCCGGAACTGCTCTCGACGGGCGAGTGGAGTCTCGCGCTCGCGACGACGCTCGTGGTCGTTCTCGGGAGTATGTGGCCGCTGTTCAAACCCCGGCCACGGCGGATTCTCGATGCAGTCCTGCTCACACAGAAGCGCGTCCTGCTCGCGATGGTCGCGCTGGCGGCGCTTGGCTACTTCAACTACACGTACCGACTCCCCCGGACCACGCTGATGTTGACGACCGCGACGCTGTTCGTGACACTGCCCGCGATGGTCGTCGCAATCAGAACGAGACCGCGTGCGCGTGCCGGCGCGGTGCTGGTCGGTGACGACCCCGAGGCGATGGCGGCGAGTCTCGACGCCTGCGACCGGCCGGTGCTGGGGACGGTGACGCCGCCGGCGTTCGCGGAGGGGACTCTCACCGGTGTCGACGACGCTGTCGCCAGACGACTGGCAGACCTCCCCTCGCTGGGCGGGTTCGCCCGACTCGAGGAGGTCTTCGTCGAGAACGACGTCGACACCGCACTGCTGGCCTTTCGAGAAACCGACCGCAGTGAGTTTTTCGGCACACTGGAGACCTGTTACGACCACGGTGTCTCGGCGCAGGTTCACCGCGACCACGCAGACCACGTGCTCACGGCAGAGCCAGTGGCCGGCGAACTGTTCGCCGTCGACCTCGAACCGTGGGACCCACAGGAGTACGTCGTCAAGCGCGCGTTCGACATCGCCTTCGCCACTGCCGGGCTGGTCGTGCTCGCGCCGGTGTTTACGCTCATCGCGGCCACGATCAAACTCGACAGTTCGGGACCGGTGCTGTACGGCCAGGAGCGCACCGCCGCCTTTGGCGAGACGTTCAGAGTGTACAAGTTCCGGAGTATGGTCCCCGAGGCGGAGGCAGACACTGGCGTGAAACTCAGCGAAGAGGACAACGGCGGTGTCGACCCGCGCGTGACCCGTGTCGGGCGTCTGCTCCGGCAGACACACCTCGACGAGATTCCACAGCTGTGGTCGATTCTGACCGGCGATATGAGTGTCGTCGGCCCGCGCCCGGAGCGCCCGGAACTCGACTCCGACATGGAGCAGGGTACGGGGCAGTGGCGGCGGCGGTGGTTCGTCCGGCCGGGGCTGACGGGACTGGCTCAGATTCGTGGCGCGACCGGACACCAACCGGAGACGAAACTCCGCCACGACGTCGAGTACATCCGCCGGCAGTCGCTGTGGTTCGACCTGAAAATCGTCATCCGCCAGTTCTGGCAGGTCGGCACCGACTGTGTGGCGTTTCTCCGGTCTGGGGGCGACGACCGGACCGAGCGGGCAGACGACACCTCCGGAGACGAGGCGACCGACGGCGGCCGACCCACAGAGGTCGACGAGTGACCTGGTGTGCGATTGTGCGCGCCAGTATCTGTAGTGCTGTGGGTGGTCCGCGGTGTGTGATAGACCTCGAACCGTGAGCCACCGATACGACTCGTACGCGCGACAGTATTGAACCAGACGAGCCACAGAGTTAGACAGCGTTCGTGCCTGCCCGACAGGTGGCATTTATGTCGACTGGCCAGTGACCCTCCAGTATGGCCGGGCCGCGAGTGCTACACGTCATCACACGGTCCGACTGGGGTGGAGCACAGCGAATCGTGCAGTTGCTCGCTACGAGAGCAGCAGGCGATGCCGCGGTCGCCTGCGGCCCAGGTGGAACGCTCATCGACCGACTCACAGCTAACGAGATTCCGGTACACGTTCAGCCACATCTCAAGAGTCCACCCGACCCAGTTGCGGATAGCCGCGCGCTCGTAGATTTGTGTTCTCTGTTGAGACGCAACTCCTTCGACGTCGTCCACTGTCACAGCACGAAAGCAGGCGCGCTCGGGCGGTTCGCGGCGGCAGCGACGCGAACCTCTCGTCTGTTTACCGTTCACGGGTGGGGGTTTTACAATGTCCAGTACAACTGGCTCGAACCGATACTGACGACAGGGGAACGATTGCTGACCAGACTCTCGGACACGGTTGTCTGTGTTTCCGAGAACGACCGGACTCGGGCCAGAGAACGCGGCATCTTTCGTAACGGTGACGGCATCGTCATTCACAACGGGATTCCACCGCTGACACCCGATTCGGGCCGGTCGACTGTCGAAACAGAGCTCGGTGTAGACCCGAACAAGACTATTGTAGGGGCTATCGCAAGATTATCCAAGCAAAAGAATCCATTAGCAATCGTCCGTGCGGCCGAGCGAGTGCAGGCGGACAACCACGACGTGACACTCGTTTTGCTCGGAACCGGGCCGCTATCAGAGAGGTGTAAGCGGTACGCGCACAATCACGACGTTGACGCTCACATACCTGGTTTTCGTGACGACGCACTCGAGTTACTCGCTGACATCGACGTCTTCTTGCTCCCGTCACGCTTCGAGGGACTGCCACTGACCACACTGGAGGCGATGCACCTCGGGATTCCGGTCGTCGCGTACGATGTGGGTGGCGTCAGCGAGGCAGTTTCGGACGGAGACAGTGGCTTTGTAGTTCCGAAGGGCTCGTTCGAACGGTTCGTACAGTCGGTCGAGCAACTCGTCGTGGACCGGACCCAGCGTGAACAGTTCTCTCGGCGTGCGCACGAACGCGCCCGAGCACAGTTCACCGCAGCACGGATGATAGACGAGTACGAGACGCTGTACGAACGATTCAGGTAGAACGAAAAAGTACTGTCTCGCCATCTCGAAAACCACCTGGTGGCCTGCTCGAACCTGCCACACGTCCAGGACGCCTTCGGTGACGCCGCCTGTTACTTCGACCCCGAGGATACCGACAGCGTCTGTGCCTGTCTCGACCGGGAACTCGCCCGGAACGATACCCCCGACCCGACAGTCGTCACCGACTGGGAGGAGACCGTCGGGGAGACGACTGCACGCCTGCGTTCTCTCGCCGAGTCGACGGCAGAGTGAGTTCGACCCTCCACGCTGTGAACACCACGGGTACCAACGGCGAGTCCGCTCCGAGTGGCCGGGCGTAGCGAGAGCTTCGACCTCCTCTCACGGCTAAAGCCGTGGACTTTCGCCTCGAACCAGTGTCGTCGTTGCCATTTGCATCGAGATACTGATTTGGCGACTCCGGGTTCTCACAGACTGCCGCTCTCCTCTGCCGTCTCACGACGGGCCCGTGTGGACACCGAACTCGACCGCGTCAGTTGGAACCTCGGTCACACGGGTAATCACACTCTGTGAGTGGCGATTTGTCCAAAATGATGCTCGGTCAGGGATTTGAACCCCGGTCTTCGGCTCGAAAGGCCAAAATGATTGGCCGGACTACACCAACCGAGCGCGTCCGAAACTGGGGTAGCGTAGATAATAAACCCTGTCTTTTCTGAAGTGAGTGTGCCCGGTTCGCGACCGTCGGGCGGTCGCGTGTGGGGGTGGTTGGCGGGTCGGGGGTCGCCGCGGTTTACTTGCCCTCGAACTCGGGGTCTTCGTCGCTCTGGAGTTTCGTCACACCCTCCATCACGTCGTCGGTCGTGATGAGGTGTCCAAACGAGAACGCCTCCACCTCGAGACCGGCGTCGGTGTCGTCGCGGCCGGCCTTCATCGCCTTCTTGGTGTACTCCATAGCCAGCGGCGGGCCGCGGGCGAGGTCGTCGGCGAGTTCGACTGCCGCCTCTTCGAGTTCGTCGTTGCCAACGACCTCGTTGACGAAGCCGTACTCTTCCATCGTCTCGGCCTCGTACTGGTCGGCGGTGAAGATGATCTCCTTGGCGCGACCCTCGCCGACGATGTTTTTCAGGCGCTGGGTTCCGCCCCACCCGGGCAACAGTCCGAGGTCGAACTCCGGTTGGCCAAACTCGGAGCGCTCGGTAGCGATCCGCATATCGGCACAGGCCGACAGTTCCATCCCGCCGCCGAGACAGTAGCCGTCGACGCCGATTACGACCGGTTCGGCCATCGTCTCGAGTTTCCCACAGACTCTCTGCCCCTCCCGGGAGAGGTCGATAGCGTCGATAGGGTTGGCCGCGCCAGCCATCCCCATCGCGTCCGCGCCCGCGGAGAACGCGCGGTCGCCCGCGCCGGTGAACAACACGCCACGGACGTCCTCGTCGTCTGCGAGCAACTCGAGTGCCGTCTCGATCTCCTCGACCATCTCCAGGTTGATGGTGTTCAACTGGTGGGGTCTGTCGAGGATGATCTGTCCGACCATCTCCGTCGGGTACTCGACGCGAATCGTCTCGAACTCGACAGCCGAGTCCTCGGTTTCGTCGCTGGCGTGGAAGCCGCCGCTCTCGGCGGCCTCGCGCAGACCGTCAGAGAGTTTATACCGGGCCGCCCCGGTCTCCTCGTGGAGCTCTTCGAGTGTCGTGACGAGACCGTCGAGACCAGCCTCGTCTGCGAGTTTCGCCGGCCCTTTCGGGAAGGCCGCGCCCAGCATGACCGCCTCGTCGATGTCCTCGGCGGGTGCGACCTCCTTCTCGACGAGTTTGCCCGTCTCGTTCGCGAGCACGGCGACCAGACGGTCGCTGACCTCGTCGCTGGTCGCGTCTGCCGGGATGTCCGCGCCGCCGTTCTCGTAGTCGTAGAAGCCCTCGCCGGTTTTCTTGCCCAGGCGCTCGTCCTCGACGACCCGTTCGAGCAGTGGACAGGGCGCGTAGGCGTCACCGAGCACCTCGTTCATGTACTCGAGTACGTGCAGGGAGACGTCGTTGCCGACCTGGTCGCCGAGTTCGAACGCACCCATCGGGAG
>CAZHPM010000031.1:17861-26853 GCA_964534485.1 uncultured Halobacteriales archaeon | reverse complement strand
GCCACCTTTCGCCAGCGGGAACAGCCCGTCGAGGATGCGCTGGCCGGAGGTGAGCGGTTCGGTCGGTGTCTGCTTGTCGACTGTCGGCCGGGCCTCGCGAACGGGCCACTCCTGGTGCATCTGGAGTGACTGGCCGTTGTCGAGTTCGACCACTGTCTCCTCGACGGTGAACTCGCCGCTCTCGACTGTAGTCACTGTCGCGGTCTCACCCTCCTCGAGCGCACCCGGCGGCACCATCACCTTGTGTTCGATACTCGGTGTCTCGGGAACAGTGCCGACGATATCGGTGCGGCCGACCTCGTCGCCCTCCTCGATTTCGGGGGTGAACTCCCAGGTTCGCTCCATATCGATTCCCGGCGCGGTCTCGCCGCGGTCGAGAAACGCGGACCCCATCTGCTCCTCGAGCACGTCAAGTGGGCGCTGTACACCGTCGTAGATGGCGTCCAGCATCCCCGGCCCGAGGTCGACCGACAGCGGGGACCCCGTCGACCGAACCGGTTCGCCCGGCGCGACCCCGGAGGTCTCCTCGTACACCTGAATCGTGGTCAGGTTCCCCTCGATTTCGATTACTTCGCCCATCAGTTCCTCGTCGCCGACGTAGACGACGTCGTTCATCCGCGCGTCCAGGTCGACCGCGGATACAACGGGACCGCTCACGCTCTCGATGACGCCTGCTTTGCTGGCGTCGGGTTCGGTTACTTGACTCATGTGTCGTCCTCCATCAGGTCGATTCCGATAGCTCGTTTTATCTGCTGTCGCAAGTTACCGCTTCCGGTTCCACCCAGTGTGACCACCACCGGTTCGACGCTCGTCTCGACCTCCTCGCGGACCCCCCGCGAGAGCATCTCGACGTCGTCGTCGTGCATCACGACGATACCCACGTCCTCGTCGGTCATCGTCTCCTCGACGGCCTCGTCCAGGTGCTCGTCTTTCTGGGCGTCGGGGACGTTCCTGAACTTCCTGACCCCGGCCAGCCGGAAGCCGGTCGTGAACTCCGGACTGCCGACGACTGCGATCTCCTGTGTCATGTGACCAGTTCCTCCTCGATCTCCTCGACGGAGAGCTCGACCTCTCTGCCGCGTGCGATTGCCCGGATGTTCTCTATCTCTCGTTCCTTTGCGAGGATGTACGACAGCGCCGAACAGACCGACACCGGATAGGTGTACGAGAGTGTATCCGAGTACTCCAGTAGCGCCGAATCCAGCGCCTGCTCGAACTCGACGAGACTGTCGGCGTCCGCAAGCTCGTCGAGCGCGTCCGAGAGCTCGTCGCCGTACGTGCTCTCGCGGATGAACTCGACGAGGTCGTCGAAGCTCCCGACCAACTGCTGGAGTTCGCTCCGGTCGAACAGTTTGCCACCCTCGATGTAGTACACACCGGGGTCGAGGTCCGTGCCGGTCCGGGAGAGTCGGAGCGCGTTCCGGACGTTCCGGAAGTCGATCTCGGCCTGGAGCACCTCGCGGTACAGCCCCTCCGGGCTGTTGCCGCTGAGTGCGCCCGGACTGGTTCCCTCGAACAGGTGCTCGTAAAACGTCTTGTCGATGGCGTTCTCCAGAGGGACGAGCACGTTACGCTCCTCGAACTCGGTGTAGGCCCGGCCGAGACCCTCCTCGAAGATGGTCTCGGACAGCAGGTCGACCACCTCCTCGACCGAGCCAGCAGCCGCGAGTTGGCCGAGCAGACTCTCGTCGAACTCGCCAGCACGGATGTAGTCGGTTTCTATCTCCTCGGTGCTCGTGCCCGAGTACACCCCACGAAGCGCCGTCTTGGCGTTCCAGGCGTCGAACTTCCGCAGGTAGTTCGCCAGTTGCTCGTACAACTGCCCCTCTGCCCACTCGAGCAGGTCGTGAAAGTGTTTTGCGAGGTTCCGGTTGAGTGCGTACTCGATGAGATTCGCGCCGCTGTGACGGGCCCCGAGCGCGTTTATCTCCGTCTCGTACTCGGTTTCCTCCATGTAGCGGGCGATTTCACCGGTCTCCATGCGCACCAGTTTCCGGTAGTCCTCCTCGTCGAACAGCACCGCCCTGCGGACCCTGATGCGAGCGTTGAGGTACTGTGGATTCGACTGCCCCGAACTGGATGCGTTGCTCATTGCTCGAACAGGCGGTTGCTAATCTCCTTGAGATTCGACTCCCAGACCTCCTCGAAGACGGAGTCGAAGGTGTTTTTCACCCGGACCTGTGACTGCTCGCTCTCGACGACGACACCGCCGAGACAGTCGACCGCTCCGGCGTACTCGAAGCCGTCGTACTCCGCGAGCAGACCCTCGAGAAGCTCCTCGTCGTCGGCGCGGCCGTACACACTGACGCGTTGCCCCTCGAACTCGGTGGCGGCGTCGGCCAGCAGTGCCGCGGTCAACTCCTCGCGCCGGGTGCCTTCCATCTCGGCGAGTGCCTCGCGGGCCCGGTCGTGCGCCGACTCGATCGCGTCGCGTCGTGCTTCGAGGCGGCGTTGTTTCGCCTCGAGTTTGGCACTCGAGACGCGCTGTTCGCGCTCTTGCTCGATGGTGCGCTCGGCCTCTGCGAGTCGGTCCTCGCGGATTTCGTCGGCCTCCTGCTGGGCCTCCTCGCGGATTTCGTCGGCCTCCTGCTGGGCCTCCTCGCGAATCTCCGATGCACGCGCGCGGGCTTGCTCTCTGATGTCCTCGACGACTGTATCCAGACTCATGACTGAAAAATAAGCGGGGTTACACCACAAAGATTGTGACGAACGCGATGATGATGAGTGTCTCGGGAATGACAGTGAACACCAGCGAGAGTGCGAAGTTGTCGCTGTCTTCGGCGACGGCCCCGACTGCGGCCGCACCGATACCGCTCTGTGCGTAGCCAGTTCCGAGTGCAGCGAGACCCACCGCGATGGCCGCGCCGGCCGCCGGCGGAACCGCGCTGTGTTCGCTTAGTACGACTGATGTAGCGTCTGCGAGTTGGAGTAGTTCCATCATGGTAGTCAGGTGTCAGTAGTGTAGGTTCTATCGTAACCGAACGGTTGGTAGTTCTTTCCACCGCCTTCATAAAACTTCTCAAAGAACTCGACGTACTCCAGTCGAATGGCCTGCAACGCGGCTGTGCCACCGATTGCCAGCACGACGAGATGTGCGATGATCAACACGGGCAGTCCCAGCAGTGCGCCCTCGATGCCGAAGGTGAGTCCACCGATGTCGACGGTGCTCCCCATGTTCGAGAGGCCACCGAAGATGAGTTCCTTCTCCGCGGATTTCTCGGCGAACTCCGTGCCGTGTGCGTACAGGAAGTGGAACCCTTCGGAGTCCTCGTAGACACCGAAGTAGAGCAGATTCGCGGCGAGCGCCATCCCCGCCTTCGAGAGCAACACTGCCGTCAGGCGGGTGTACGAGAGCACGTGGACGACCGGGACGAGAAACTCGAAAACCTCGTACCACGGGCCGCTGAGTATCAGCGCGATACCGACTGCGAACGCGACCAGACCGGCGATACCGGCGAGTGCGGGGAATCCAGTGAAGCCGATACCCAGTGGTCCGTTGTTCAGCAGTGCCGCCTCTCCGATGAGAAACGCCGGCTTGGGCCCCGCGAGGAAGTCACTGAAGATGAACACCCAGACGCCGTTGAGCATCAGGAACCACGACCCCGACTCTATCATCGCCGGCTTGGCGCCGTGGAGCTGGAACTCCTCGACGAAATCGAAGATGTATCCAATGTTGAGCTGAACCCAGCCAAAGATGACGGCGACTATCAGCCACGTTATCGCCCAGTCTTCCTCTGTCAGGCCCTTCTCGATTATCGGACTCGAGCCGATTATGTCCCACTCGAGGAAGTGCAGCCCAAACACCTCCCCGTAGAGGAACCCGAAGACGATGGTAAACAGCCCCATCCAGACGACGACGATACCGAGATTTGCCACGCCCTCGGAGTCGAAGCGGCGAGCGATCCAGGTTCCGACGAGAAAGTAAAGCAACCCGTAGCCGACGTCACCGATCATGAACCCGAAGAAAAACGGGAACGTGAGGAACACGAGTATCGTCGGGTCGAACTCCGAGTACTTCGGCCGGTTGATAGCCTTGACCAGCACCTCGAACGGGTGAGAGAGACTGGAGTTGTTCTGGACGACCGGCGGGTCGTCCTCGACTGTCACGACACCGCCACTCGCGGCGCTGGTGCCGCCGTCCGGGGCGACGCGCTGTCTCTCCTCGTCGGTTTCGGCCGACTCCTCGTCGGTCTCGGTCAGACCACCGTCGGTGTCGTCGATGGTCGTCTCCTCGTGTTGGTCGTCGTGGACCGGTTCGTGGGACAGGTGGTCGCCGGTGTAGGCCGCTCGCTGGAGTTCCGCCACCTCGATTCGGTCGTCGACGGCACTCCGGAGGTCGTTCTCGAACTCGTCGTACCGGTCGGCGGGAACCCACCCCTCGAGGATGAACGAGCGCTCGGTAGTCGCAAAGCGAAGCGGTGCTTCGTACTTCTGTGACTCGATTGAGAGGTGCTCCTCGAGGGCCAGCAGGAAGGCTCCGTGTTTCGCCTTTAGCGCCTCGAGTTCGCTCTCGACCTTTTCCAGTTCCGCCTCGATTTCGTTCTGTTCGCTCTCGAGGTCCGCGACGTTGGACTCGGGGTCGCCGGTCAGTTCGGGAACCTCGTGGGCGGAGAACGGAACACCGACCAGCGCGTCACTCAGGTCGCTGCCGTCGGTCATGTGGCCGAAGGCGGCGACGGTTCCCGACCCGCCAAAGACGTCGAACGCCTCGACGTCGTCGCTCTCGGAGAGGGCCGTCTCGACCTCTTCGGGCGACCCCTCGCCGACGAGTACGTCCAGCGAGTCGTACCCCCACAGCAGGTCGAGGTCCAGTCCGAGGTCCGCGAACAGTTCCATCCGCTGCAGTTGTTCCTCGATTCCACGGAGACGCTCCTCGAGTTCGGTGCGCCTGTCGTCGAGGTCGTTTACCGCCGTGCGCACCTCTTCGAGGCGTTCCTCGTGGTCGTCGAGGTCGACGGCGGTCGTCGCGCCGACGTCTTCCTCGGTCACGTCGAGGAGGCTCCCGAGTGCGCGTACCGTCACCAACGTACTCGAGGTTTCGTCAGACCCCTCGAGTGGGGTGCCGGGTTCGAACCCCTCCCAGGAGCCGTCGTACTCGGTGATGTGCACGAGGTGCATCTCGTGTACCGTCTCGATGACCTCCTCCATCACGGACTTCGACCCCGTCACCGAGACCTTCGACATCTGCTCAGGTCTGAGCATCTACTGCCTCCGTGAACTTCTCGAGGGTGTAGTCGATAACCGCGTCGATGTTCTCCTCGGCGGTCGCTGCCAACTGGTCGCGCTCGGTTTCCCCCTCGGCGAGGATTTGCTCGCGTTCGTTCTCGATCTCCTCGCGGGCCGCCTCGATGCGTTGCTGGGCCTCCTCCTCGGCCTCCTGGCGGGCCTGTTCGCGAGTCTCCGCCGCCGCCTCGCGGGCGTTGTCGAGAATCTCTTCTGCCTCCTCGTGGGCCTTGTCGAGCAACTCGTCGGCTTCCTCCTCCGAGTTCTGAATCTGGCGTAACACGTTCTGGTCGGGCATCGATTGGTTACCAGAACCTAACCAGAAAGCGCATTTCATAGTTGCGGATTCGGACCGCCCTCGACACCGCGTCCGTCGGCGGTCTGTCCCGGATACCACGGGGCCCGACTCGCAGAGTCACGCCGGAGAACGGGGCCAAAATCACGAGTGACAGGTGAGCACACACACTGGAGAACGGGCGCCGTCACCGGGTCGACCGTCCACGGACCTGCGGTGCGGTCCGGGGGAATCACCAACGATTAGAGGCGTCCACCACTGGGTAGAGATATGTCGGAGCGTCTCGCGGAGCTAATCACGGAGATCGAACGGGAGGCAGAGCGCGACCGACCGCCGGCGGCGACGCCCGAGATTGGCGTCGTCATGGGGTCGGACTCGGACCTTGAGGTGATGATGGGTTCCGAGAGCGGGCGGCCCGGCGCGTACGACGCCCTGACCGACCTGGGCTTTGTGGAACAGACCGACCCCGGTGACCCGCCCGAGGCGCGGTTCACATTCGAGACATACGTCGTCTCGGCCCACCGGACGCCCGAGTTGATGTACACGTACGCCGAGACGGCCACGGACCGTGGCATCGACGTCATCGTCGCCGGCGCGGGCGGCAAGAGCGCCGACCTGCCAAACATGACGGCCTCGATTGCGTATCCGATTCCGGTTGTCGGTGTCCCGGTTCAGGAGAAGTCCGTCTCCTCGGTAATCGGGATGCCACAGGGTGCGCCACTCGTCGCCGTCGACGCCGGAAAGTCGTTCAACGCCGCGCTCTCCGCGGTCCAGATTCTCGCGCGTGAACACGACCCGCTCCGCGAGCGACTCGTCGAGTACCACGAGGAGCTCGGAGACGGGGTTGCGGTGGCCTCGCGTGACCTCCACGAACTCGGCACCGAGGCGTTCAAAAACCGGCGGTGACGGGAGTGGTCGGTGTCGACAGGGCGATTCACAGCCCGTAACTCTCTGCGAGTACGTCCTCGGAGGTGGAGCCGACGACGTGGGTGTCACCGCCGCGCACGTCGACGGTGACCTGTGCCGGCGCGAACAGGTCCACCGGGAGCTCTGCGTACTCCCAGTCGGCGTCGGCGAAAATCTCGGCAAACGGTGTGCCGTACTCCTCGTCTGCCGTCGAGACGAGTTCCTCGAAGCGGTCGAACGGTTCGTCGACGACCAGATGTGCCCGTCCGCCGTAGGCGACAGCGTCGTTCGTGGCCGCAATCGCCGCCGACTCGCTCTCTGCGACCGGTGCGACCGGCGCAGAACCCGTGACCGAGAGCACGTCCATCGGGTCGTACCCCGACTCCGAGAGCCGGAACGTCGCCAGTTCCGCTACGCGCGAGGCCGCGACGACACTGCCGGTGATACTCGCGGTGGCGTAGGTCGGCAGGAAGACACCGCTCTCGGGGACACCCGCGCGCTCTGCGACCTGTGCGGCGACAGTCTCGTCGGGGAGACTGTCTGCCTCCAGTGCGAGTACGGCGAAGTCGAACTCGTCACGGTAGGCGACGCGCTGGAACACCTCCTCCTCGGCGACCAGCGCGCGAGCGGGCCCGCTGCCCAGTCCCTCGAAGTCGTCGGTACTCACCTCCCACCCGGCCTTGCCCGCACAGAGCAGGGCGAGAGCGGGTTGGTCCGTCGACAGTTCGACGTGGGTCAGTGGCGCGCCGGCAACCTCGTCGACCCGCGTCTGTACCGTCGCCAGTCCGGCGGTCTGAATCTCAGAGAGGAGCAATCCCGCCTCCACCGCGCCCGGCACGTCGACGCCGAAATCGAGCACCGCCGCGTCGCCCGACAGCGAGTGAATCTCGATGGCGAGTTCCTCGGCGAAATCGAGCGCCTCGTCGACGAGTTCCGTCGCCATCCGATTGAGACTGTCCATACCCACACGTCGAGTGCGCGGGTTAAGAAAGGCGGGACTGTCAGTCGTCGCGGCGACTCGTGGCCGGTCTGTCGAGTTCGTCCGCGACGGCCGCTACCTTCGCCGCTGCCGACTGGTCGCTGGTGCGTTTGTCGTCGATTTTCAGTACCGTCCCGACACGGTCGGCGTCGACGGCCTCGTGTGCCGCCTGTGCGGCGGCGAACAACTCCCCGATATCGTCGGTTTCGACCGTCGTACCCATCGGCGTCGTCTCGTAGGCCACGTCGAAAGATTCCAGCGCGTCGACTGCCTTTGCCACTTCCGGCGCCATACTCTCCTCGGTAGCCGGTGACACGCTCAGGAACGCAGTGACTGTCATCGCCGGGGGTACGGACAGCACGCTGATTGCTCTTCCGGTGGAACTGCGCTCGAGAACGGGGGTGCCAGCTCTCAGGGTAGCTGTACGCGTACGTCCTGTACGCGGTGGAGTTGTTCGCCGATTCCTTTACCGTCACAGTCCGGGTCGGGACAACGGTAGTGCCAACCGTCTTCGGTTGCGTCTGCCTCCGAGAACCGCGTTCCACACGAGTCGCAGAAAAGTTGACCGTCGGCACAGTTGTCCTGATGAAGTTCGAGTTCGAGTTCTGAACTGAATGTCCGCTTGCAGTTCCGACAAGTATGCGGCATACTTCGACTATTCTCGGTTCTCGTTTAAAATTCCATCGGAAGGCCGCCCTCGGGCGATTGTACCGTTTGGCTGCCGAACCGGTAGTTATGAGCGGTTGATATGTGTGGTGCCATACACGGCGGAGACCGTGTTTTTACCCGAATTTTTCGAGTTCTTATCCGTTTTCTTTTAATGTCGTCGTATTACAATTTCTCGGTGGCAGTTCACCGGCGTGTGGTCACGAACGCTGGTTCACGAGTCCGACCGACCGCTTTCTCACTCGTCAGATTCGGGTTCCCACGGGCGGTACGTTCACGCGTCCTCCTCGTCGAGGGCGTCGTCCTCGGGGACCGCCGGTTCGGTGTCGGCGCGGAGTTTCCTGTACGCGTACCCAGCGAGTCCCCCGAGTCCAGCGAGACCGGCAACGGGGCCGAATCCAGGACCGCTGCCGTCTCCGCTCTCGTTGTCGCTCTCGTTGTCCGTCTCGCTCTCGTTGGCACCACCGTCCACCTCGTCGCCGGTATCGACGGTCAGCGTCGCGGAGTCGGTTATCGCCCCCTCGCTGTCGGTGTAGGGGCCGTCTGCGCTACCGCCGCTGGTGACGAAGTCGTAGCTCTCGTTTCCGTTGCCGTCGCGGTGTGGCATCGCGATGAGCGTCTGGTCCTCTGATAGGTCCTCGTCGAGGTCGACCGGAACAGCCATCGACGACCCCGGTTCGAGGTACTCCGAGGCGCCGATGACGCTCCCGACTGCCTCCCCGTCCAGCAGCGTGTCGTCGTGTATCGCCACGAATCCGCCGTCGTCCATCCGAACTGACTCGATAGTAACCGACGTTCCGTCTGTCGTCTGGTCGCTGAACGTCACCGCCGCCGCCGGTTCGGCCTGTTCGACTGTTATCTCGGCGGCGTCGGTTATCGCCCCCTCGCTGTCGGTGTATGGGCCGTCTGCGCTACCGCCACTG
>CAZHPM010000031.1:0-17761 GCA_964534485.1 uncultured Halobacteriales archaeon | reverse complement strand
CAGCCATCGACGACCCCGGTTCGAGGTACTCCGAGGCGCCGATGACGCTCCCGACCGCCTCCCCATCCAGTAGCGTGTCGTCGTGTATCGCCACGAATCCGCCGTCGTCCACCCGGACCGAGTCGACGGTGACGGATGTGCCGTCTGTCGTCTGGTCGCCGAAGGTCACCGCCGCCGCCGGTTCTGCCTGCTCGACGGTCAGCGTCGCGGAGTCGGTTATCGCCCCCTCGCTGTCGGTGTAGGGGCCGTCTGCGCTACCGCCGCTGGTGACGAAGTCGTAGCTCTCGTTTCCGTTGCCGTCGCGGTGTGGCATCGCGATGAGCGTCTGGTCCTCTGATAGGTCCTCGTCGAGGTCGACCGGAACAGCCATCGACGACCCCGGTTCGAGGTACTCCGAGGCGCCGATGACGCTCCCGACCGCCTCCCCATCCAGTAGCGTGTCGTCGTGTATCGCCACGAATCCGCCGTCGTCCACCCGGACCGAGTCGACGGTGACGGATGTGCCGTCTGTCGTCTGGTCGCCGAAGGTCACTGCCGCCGCCGGTTCTGCCTGCTCGACAGTCTCGACAGTCGCCTGCATCGACGAGTGGACCGTGCAGGTGTAATCGTCGAGTTCGGCCGCGAGCGATTCCGTGAGCGTGAACGCGAGCGTGTCGCCGTCGTCCGTCCAGTCGACAGCCGAATCGTCCTCGAACCGACCGGTTCCGCTCTGGCTCAGCAGTGCGTCGTCGTTCTCGTCACGGAAGGCGAGCGGATGGAAACTCCACCCGCCGTTCTGGACCGTGTAGCGGGTGCCGACCTGTAACGAGAGTGTCGGGTTCTCCTCGCGCATCGGTGTGACACTCGCTGCCCCCTGAACGTCGGTCACCTCCCAGGCACTCGCACCGACGTTGTTCATCGATATCGTCACGCCTCCGTCCTGTCCGGCAACCTGTCCGATACCAGTACTTGTCGCGGCCAGAGTTCCACCGACTCCGAGCAACAGTCGACGACGGCGCGGACTGTCGACGGAGTCTGTAACCTGCCTGTTCATCGTGTTTTAATAGAACGGCACAGTAATAAAAGGGGCGCTAGCCAGCAGTATTACCGCGGGAGAGACACGAGTTTAGTTCTGTAGTGAAACGAGTGAACGTGACTCTCCACTCACCACGGCGTTCACGGCCGTCTGTGAGGCAGAGACTGACACCCCGATACCGGAGACATTCTCCGATATCTCGTGCGCCTACGGTGGCACAGATGGGCCAGATATCCCCACACAGGGGTGATGTGGCGCCGACCGGGGGTTGTGCCGGGTGGGAGAGGCGGAAACATTCTCCGGCAGAGGGGAAGAGGGGCGGTATTGTCCGTGAGACAGTTGGTAAAGTGTGGGCGGGTCCAGAACCAACCTAAGATGACAGTCCACTCACGGCTGTCGACGAGGTGCCAGATATGAACACAGTCGAAGAATGGAAGGAGAAGAAACACCCCCTCGACGTGGTCGAGGATGTAAAGAAGTACGCAGAGGAGGGCATGTCCTTTGCCGAGATTGCCGAGGAGGCCGGCGACGGCGAGTTCGAGCGCCTGAAGTGGGCCGGTATGTACACCCACGGCGTTCACGACGACTACTACATGATGCGGACGAAGGTGCCGGGTGGCTATCTCACGCCCGAGCAGGCCGAGGTGGCCGGCGAGATTGCCGCCGAGTTCGCAACCGCGCCGGAGGAACACGGCGGCGAAGAACAGAACGAAATCTGGGGCGATGGCTTCATCGACATCACCACCCGGCAGGACTTCCAGGAACACTGGATCGAAATCGAGGACGTCCCGGAGATCTGGGCGCGCTACGACGAGGTCGGACTGACGACAATCCAGGGCTGTGGTGACTCCGCCCGGAACGTGCTCGGTTGTCCGGTCGCCGGCGTGGCCGGCCACGAGGCGTTCAACGCACAGCCAGTCGTGGACGCAATCTCCGAGTTCTTCCACGAGAACCGCGAGTACGCGAATCTACCCCGGAAGTTCAAGATGACCGTAACGGGATGCAAACACGACTGTGGCCAGTCCCAGATAAACGACGTGGGACTGACACCGGCGAAAAAGGAACTCGACGACGAGTGGCAGTACGGCTTCCACGTCAAGGTCGGCGGCGGACTCTCGGACGGGCCACGGATGGCCTCGCCACTCGACGTGTTCGTCCCGCCGGCAGACGCCGTCGAGTTCTGCCGTGCCGTTGCACAGACGTTCAAAGAGTTGGGTGACCGGAACAACCGTGGTGTCTGCCGGATGCGGTACCTCGTCGAGCAACTCGGCGCGGAGAACTTCGAGCAGGCGATTCGTGACCGGACCGAACTCGACTTTCCGACGCGTGGTATCGACCTGACTGAGGGGTACACCGGCGACCACGTCGGCGTCCACGACCAGAAACAGGACGGCCTGAAGTACGTCGGGTTCAACGTCATCGCGGGTCGGATGGGCGGCACCGAACTCGCCGACGCCGCCCGTGCCGCGAAGAAGTACGGCACCGACGAGACGAGTATCCGCATCGCGACCGACCAGAACTTCGTCATCACGCACATTCCCGCCGAGAATATCGGCGCGTTGATGAACGAGACCTTCGCCCGGAAGTACCAGCCAGACCCCGGACCCTTCTCCCGTGGCGCGGTCGGTTGTACTGGCTCTGAGTTCTGTAACTACGGCATCATCGAGACGAAAAACCGCGTCCGGCGGTGGGCGAAGGCGCTGGACCGGCGTATCGACACGCCCGAGGACCTCGATGTGGTGCGGATGCACATGTCGGGCTGTTCGGCCTCGTGTGCCCAGCCACAGGTCGCAGACATCGGGTTCCGCGGCGAGACCGTCCAGGTCGACGACCCCGAGGGGACGACCAACGTCGAAGGTGACAATATCGTCGAGGGGATGGACTTCGGTCTCGGCGGTGCCCTGGGCACGGACAACGAGTTCATCGACTGGGTCGAGCACGCGGTGCCCGCCAGCGCGGTGATTCCGGCACTGGAGGAGTTGTTCGACGTCTACGCCGACGAGCGCCACGAGGGCGAACGGTTCTACGAGTGGTGTCGCCAGACCGACAACGACCGCCTGCGAACGATCATGCAGCAGGCAGACGCCAACGTCTCCGGGGGAATCGCGCATGGGGACTGAGGGTCCAGACCTCCTCGAGGACGCCCCCGGTGCTGTCGCGCCCGACCCTGCGGTTGGCGAGCAACCCCCCGAACCGACCGAGAGCGCGGACCAACAGGGCGAGGGAGTCACACAGACGACAGCCACCGACGACCCGCTGCCGGGCGTCCCACAGACCGAAACCGACGGCGCGACGGTGCCGCCGATGTCCGGCGACAGCACGAACCGGACACGCACGGAGACGGAGACGATTCCCGAGGACGACCCGGCGGTTTCGACCGCGGCGACCCGGCCGGCACCCGACGAGGGCTCTGTACCCTCTGGCGGGAGTTGTGGGTCGGGTTGTGGCTGTGGCGCGAGCGACTCCACCCCGAACGGCCGGGCAGTCGCGGACGGTGCCGGCGCGGACGCGGCGGGTGGGACCCCGACGAACGTCACCGAAGACGGCGAACTCGCGGACCTTGAGTTCACCGAACCCGACGACGACACCAGCCAGGTGCTCCCCGGCGAGGGGCGTGGCGACCCCGACAAGGCCGACGAACGGGTCAACCTGCCGGGCGAGGCCGACCTCGAAACACCGGAGTACGGTATCCGGTCGGAGATGAACGATATCGACACGCCGGAGGACAAGACGTGGTTCATGGAACTCGACGAGGCCGTCATCGACGAGGGTCGGTGTATCCAGTGTGGAACGTGTGTCGCGGCCTGTCCCTCTGACTCCATCGGTATCGGCGACGACGGCCTGCCGGAACTCGTGAAGATGTGTACGGGTTGTTCGCTGTGCTGGGACTTCTGTCCCCGTGGCGGTCTGCGCTACGAGCGCCAGTGGAAGATCACCGGCGGCGACGACAACGTGAAAGGTGCGGGCGACCCCATCACAGAGTTCTCCGCGAGGGTCGACGAGGACTGGCGCGAGGGCTCACAGGACGGCGGCGCGGTCACCGCAATCCTCCTGCAACTGATGGAGGCAGGCGAGATCGACGGCGCGCTCATCGCACAGGAGTCCGAGGAAGACCCCTGGAAGGCAGAGGGTTTCCTCGCGACCACTCCCGAGGAGTTGACCGACAACACCGGCACCATCTACAGCCAGACGATGGCGCTTGGGCATCTGGATTTCTCGAAGTGGGACGACAAACTCGACAAGGACTGGGAGGACGCCTCGCTGGCCATCGTGGGCACGCCCTGTGAAATCGAGGGTATCGAGGCGCTCCAGGACTTCGAGTGGGACTACGGCGCACAGGAGGAGGGCGTCCGTGCCATCGACTACAAGATCGCGCTGATGTGTACGAAGAACTTCAACTACAAACAACTCATCGGCGAGGAACTCGAACAGCAACGGGGTATCGACATCGACAACGTCGGCAAGATGGACGTCCTCCACGGCAAACTGATGGTCGACGACCGCGAGGGCGAGCGCATCCTGACCGAGGACATCGAGAACTTCCACGACGCCGCCCTGAAAGGCTGTGACGAGTGTGCGGACTTCACGGGCTTCTGTGCGGATATCACGGTCGGCTCCGTCGGGTCGAGCGACGAGTACTCCTCTGTTATCGTCCGCACCGAGCAGGGACTGAAAGCCTGGAACCTCACGAAGGACCGCTTCGACTACCACGGACTGGAGGACAAGTCCGCGGTCGGTAAACTCCAGGGCTGGGACAAGAAGAAAGCCTTCGAGGCGCTGGAGCGGCCCTTCGAACCGGACGCCCCGAGGTTCATCGACTACGCCGACCACGTCGAGAACTACGGCGGCGAGATGAACCCACACGAAGCCGACTACTGACGAGAGCACACCCCTCGTGTCGGGAGTGGGTTCGGAGACCCAGACTCCTTACGGCGTGATGATAACTTTGCCCATCGACTGACGGCTCTCGACGTACTCGTGGGCGTCGGCGGCGTCCTCGAGGTCGAACGCCCGGTCGAACTGGACCGCCAGGTCGCCCGAGGCGAGCATCTCGGACAGTTCCGGTACTGCGCCCATCACCCTCATCGGCTTCAACTGGGTGGCGCGTCCGAGGTGGTAGCCGAGTATCTCGTAGTTGCCAAAGAGTATCTCGTCGGTCTGGGGGCGACCCGGAGTGCCCGAGGCCGCGCCGTAGACGACCATCCGGCCGAAGTGTGTGAGTGCATCCAGCGAGCGTTCTGTGGTCTCGCCGCCGACGCCGTCGAGCACGAGGTCGACGCCGTGGTCTGTCTGCTCGTCGATGGCCGCGACGAAATCGTCCTCCTCGTAGTTGATTGGGTGGTCACAGCCCAGTTCTGTGGCCCGGTCGAGTTTCTCGGTCGTCGAAGCAGTGCCGAAAATCTCCGCGCCAGCCTCGCGGGCAATCTGGACTGCCGCCGTCCCGACACCGCCCGCTGCGGCGTGAATCAGCACCGACTCGCCCGCTTCGAGGCCGCCCCACTCGTGGAGGCAGTTGTGCGCGGTCAGAAACTGGACCGGAAAGCCCGCGCCCTCCTCGAAGGAGAGCCCCTCCGGAATCGGGAGCAGTCCCGCCGCGTCGGCGAGGGCGTACTCTGCGTAGCCGCCGCCGTCGACCATCGCCACGACACGTTCGCCGGGGTCGTTGCCGACGCCGTCGCCGACAGCGTCGACGACACCGGCCACCTCGAGTCCGGGCACGTACGGAGGGGCCGGTCCGCCGTGGTAGTGGCCCCGTCGTTGCATGATGTCTGCGAAGTTGACACCGGCCGCTCGCACCTCGATTCGCACCTCGCCCGCGCCGGGTTCCGGGCGCTCTCGTTCGCCGATTTCGAGTGCCTCTCTGCCGCCGTACGTGGTGACCTGCGCTGCTTTCATCTCTCGCATAACCGAGCGCGCGACGCAAAAACCCACGGGTCGGGTGTCCGAGACGGCCGGCGAGCAACTCTCGCCGATAGGTCCAGCGCCGGTCAGAAATCCGGCAGGTCGTCGGGGGCCTCGTACTCGGTCTCCCAGTCGATGTACTCGTCTTTCAGGACCTCACAGGCGAGTTGTCCGAGCTCCGTGAGCGAAGCGTTGATACTCGAGACCGTCCCCCACGAGTCGAGTTCCGGGTGGTAGTTGCGCTCTTTCCAGTCCTCGGGGATACCCGGCGCGTGGTAGCCCACGCGGTCGGCGTGGGAGTCCCAGAAGAAGTCGAACTGCTCGATGAGACCGAGGTCACGGACGATGTCGAAGGTCCGGGACTCCATGTCGGTCGTGGTGCGCCACTGTTCGAACGCCTGTTCCCAGGCGCCGTCCCTGAGGAACTCCTCGATCTCCTCGCGCCGGTAGTCCGTGTCTCCGATTACCTCTGCGTCGTCGTACTCGTTCGGGTCGAACGCCTCCAGTTCGGGTGACTCTGGCACCGCGACGTCGAGACTCATAGGTGTATTTTGGCAGCCGTCTTCATAACGCGTTCGGGTGGTCTGACTCACGGTGTTGTGACTCGTGGACGGTTTCCGCAGGGCAGAAGCATTATATGGGAGTGCCGTAACCATCACCCATGGAACGACGACAACTGCTCGCAGTTCTGGGCAGTTCAGCCACAGTCACACTCGCTGGCTGCGGTGGCGGTGGCGACGACGGGAACGGAAACGAGACAAACGGCAGTGACAACAACAGCGCCAACGGCGGCGACGGCGGTAACGGCGGTGGGTCGGCGGAGTTCGAACTGTCGAACCTGCTTCCGGGGGGGACGACGGTTCTCGTCGGCACGGCAGTCGATATCGAGGTCACGGTGACCAACGAGGGGGACGCGGAGGGGACACAGACAGTCGAGCACAGCGTCGGAGGAACGACACGCGAGCGAGAACTGACGCTGGCGAGTGGCGCAACGGAGACGATAACCTTCGAGGGTGTCGACACGAGCGCGCTCGGGACTGGCGAGTACACACACACGGCGTCGGTGGGCGGGAAAAGCGTCGAGGGGCGCCTGACCGTCCGCGAGCAGTTGGGTGGCACCGAGTTCATCGGCCGGAGTACCGACGGGTTCGTCTGGTTCGGCGAACCAGACGAGGCAACGGCACTGGAGGACGCACTGGCGCTTCCGCCACAGGAGGAGGCCCCGGACCCGGTGGTGGTTATCGGCGAAATCAGTGAGGGGACGTGGGAGTCCTCGACGGTCGATTTCCCGCCGCTTGACTCACTCTCGATTCCACAGGTGCCAACGGTCGAAGCCCCGGACGGGTTCACCGGCGAGTTCGACCTCGAAGAGGGGCTCTGGACCGTCGACGGTCGGTTGCAGGTGACGATTCCACAGGAGGGCAGCGACGACCTGGTCATCGAGTTCACACTGAACGCGACGACAGAGGAGAGCGGCCAACTGTCTGGCTCCTTCGAGCGAGACGGCGACAGCGTCACGGTCACCATCGTCGACAACGAGACCCAGGTCAACGAGGAGACGGGCAACCAGATTATCGACGGCCTGCTGGGACTGGACGGGCCGGCGGGACAGTCCGGCGCGAACTGGTTCGAACTCACACTCGATATCGAACTCGGTGACGAACTCGCGTAGCGGAACAGACGGTTTCGAACCGGTTCGATATTCGACAGACAGCGTAGAAGAAGTATTAAATAGGAGCGAAACACGGTTCCAGTTATGGATAGACGAACAGTACTGGGAGTGCTGGGTGGCTCGATAGCGCTCGCGACAGCAGGCTGTTCCGGCGGTGACAGCGACGGGAACGGCAACGAGACAAACGAGACGGGAAACGGCGGCAACGGCGACCAGGCACCGGCGGCGTTCGAACTGAGCGGGCTCGACCCAGAGAGCGCCGAGGTCGAGGTCGGTGCCGCGATTACCGTCACCGCCGACGTCGAGAACACCGGCGAGGCGACTGGGACGACGACGGTCGAACTGTCGGTCGGTGACACCAGTATCGACAGCACGGAGGTCGAACTGGAGGGTGGCGCGTCCGAGACGGTCTCCTTCGAGGGTGTCGACACGGGCGCGCTCGGTGCCGGCGAGTTCGAACACACCGTCTCTGCCGGCGACAGCGGGGTCAGCGGGTCGCTGACCGTGCTCGCGCCCGCCGAGTTCGCCGTGAGCAACCTCGACCCACAGAGCGCCGAGGTCGAGGTCGGTGCCGCGATTACCGTCACCGCCAACGTCGAGAACACCGGCGAGGCAACCGGGACGACGACGGTCGAACTGTCGGCTGGCGGCACCAGTATCGACAGCACGGAGGTCGAACTGGAGGGTGGCGCGTCCGAGACGGTTTCCTTCGAAGGTGTCGACACGGGCGCGCTCGGCGCCGGCGAGTTCGAACACACCGTCTCTGCCGGCGACGGCCAGGTCAGCGGGTCGCTGGCCGTGCTCGCGCCCGCCGAGTTCGCCGTGAGCAACCTCGACCCACAGAGCGCGGAGATTGCGCTCGGTGAGACACTCTCGTCTGTTTCCGCCACCGTCGAGAACGTCGGCGACGTGTCGGGGACGGAGACTGTCGAACTGTTGGTCGGCGGAAACGCCGTCGACAGTTCAGAGATTACGCTCGACGGCGGTAGTTCGGAGACAGTCACGTTCTCGAACGTCCAGACAGCGGGATTCGAGGTGGGCGGGTTCACCCACGCTATCGCCGCCGCCGACAGTTCAGTCGAGGGAACACTCACGCTCACGGAGCCGTCGGGTGTCGCATTCGAGGTGAGCAATCTCGACCCACAGAGTGCCACAGTCGGGTTGAGTGAGACACTCACCGTCTCCGCCACCGTCGAGAACACCCGCAGCACCGAGGTAACCGAAACTGTCAACCTGGACGTCGGCGGGAGCACTGTCGGCAGCTCAGAGGTTACGCTCGGTGGCGGTAGTTCGGAGAGAGTGACCTTCGAGAACGTCGACGCGAGTGCGCTCGGAATCGGCACGTACGACCACGCCGTCTCGGTCGGGAGCGAGCGCGTCGCCGGCACGCTCGAGGTTACGGGACCGATTCCCGACGCGTTTACCGCAGAGAGTGAGGGAGGACTGCTCGCGATCGGCGAGAACTTCGAATCTGGCGCACGGGAGGAGGGAATTGCTCTCCCGCCGTCGAGACAGATTCGCGACCCGATTGTCGTGGAAGCGGAGACCACAGAAGACGGTTGGCAGTCGGCTCGTGTCGATTTCCCCGACCTCACCCCGGAGATAATCAGGAGTAACTTCGACGTGCCAGACCTCGTTACCATTAACAGTGTCTCTGTCAGCACGCCATTTGGCTTCAGCGGGGAAATCGACCAACAAGCGGGCCTGATTACTGTCAGAGGCGAGATTAGAATCGACGTAGTTGTGAATGGAAACCCATTCGCGATATCGATAGAGATTGACGCGACGACAGGAGAGAGTGGGCGGTTGACCGGCGATATCGACCTCTCGGCCGACCCGGTCACCGCGACGGTGGTCGACAACGAGTTCGATATCCCGAGCACGGGGGAGTCACTTATCGACAACCAAGTCGGACTACCCTCCGGTTCGGGGCGGAACTGGGTCGAAATCGAGTTCCAAATCGAGGGCACCTAATCCGGCAGTTTCGCTCTCCTCTCTCCGAGTTCTCTCGCCATCGAGACAAAACAACTATTAAATAGCATCCGAACAACCGAATCAGGTATGGACCGACGAAAGGTACTCGGACTGCTCGGTGGATCGATGACGGTCGCCCTCGCCGGGTGTGGTGGCGGCGGGGACGACGGGAACGGCGGCGGGAACAACACGAGCAACGGCAACGAGAGCAACGGCAACGAGAGCAACGGCGAGGAAGAACCGGAGCCGACGCTCACCGACGCGTTCGTCGCGGAGAGCCAGGGCGGACTGATCGCACTCGGCGAGGAGAGTCTGATGAGTGCCGAGGAGAGCGGGTTCGACCTGCCGCCCTCGGAGACAGTCGAGGAGCCGATTGTCGTCGAGGCAGAGATAACCGACGACGGGTGGGAGTCGACGAACATCGACCTGCCGAATCTCGACCCGGAGGCGCTGCTCAGTCAGATTGGCGGGGACGACCTGCCAATCGACCCCGAACAGATAGAGATTCAACTCGGCGTGCCAGACGGGTTCAGCGGGACACTCGACCAGCAGGAGGGGCTGATGACCGTGGAGGGCCAGCTCAACATCACGGTCGTCATCTCGGACCAGGAGATTCCAATCGAAATCGGTCTCGACGGAACGACCGGAGAGAGTGGCGATATGACGGGGTCGATTGACCTCTCTTCGGAGCCGGTCTCGGCCACTATCGTCGACAACCAGACGACGGTTCCCGCGCTCGACGAGGAGGAGTTCTCTCTCATCGGCCCCATCGTCAACGACCAGCTCGGGCTGCCCTCGGGCCCCGACTCCGATGGCGGGAGGACCTGGCTGCGAATCCTCTTCGAGATTTCGAACGCGGACGAGAGCAGCGAGTCGTAGTCCGAGCACCGTTCGGTCGGGCGGTGACTCACTCGCGACGACCGGTGACACGCGACTGGACGTGTTCTGGAAAGAGGCTCTCGACGGCGTCTCGACCACGGCGGCGCGAGACGAGTGAACGCAGTTCGGCCTCGTAGTCTCCTCTGTTCACCTCTGCCGAGGGCCCACGCTCGACGAGGAGTGTCTCGGCGGCGAGGGTGTCGACCGCCGCGCTGCCGATACCGGCGAGTGGCACGAGATACGAGACGCCGTGGCGGTCCTCGATACTCTGTGCCAGCGGGCGCTCGACGGTCGGCACGCGGTCGTCGCGGCGTGTTCCGTCGGCGACGGCGTCGAACTCGAGTTCTGCGGCGACCTCGATGGCGTGTTCGTGGACCTGCTGGATTCCGTTCCGGGGGAACCCGTCGGCGAGCATCCGGTCGACGGCCTCACGGGCGATTTCGGGGTCGAAACTGAGGCGTCGGGAGGAGAGTCCGACTGCCGCTGCCGCTTCGCGCGCGTGCTCGTAGTCGTCAGTCACGCCGAAGGTCCCACACAGGAGCGTGACCGTACAGAACTGGTCGAGAAAGAGGGCCGCGAGCGTCGAGTCCTGGCCACCGCTGTAGAGGACACCGACGTCCATTATCGGCGCTTGATATCGTAACTCTTCGAGTCGGGTGTCAGTTCCCGCAGGAGTTCTTTCATCTGGTCTTCGTCGATCTGGTCTTTGATGCGGCCACTCTGTGCGAGCGCGACGATCTGTTGTTCGACGCGCTCGCCGACCTCTGGTTTCGACATCTTGACCGTGTTGAGTCGCTTGCGGGCGCCGTCAGTGAGATGTTGGCGGAGAACTGCCTTCTTCTGTGCTTCTGCCTGTTGTCGCTGTGCCTCCATCGCCTCCTCGTCTTGGCCCTCTGCCTGTTCTTTGATCTGCTCGCGCTTTTGCTCGCGGATGCGTTCGAGTTCGTCCTCGTCTGGCTCGCCGCTCATACAGATACGTTGGCTGTTGGAGGGCAAAACGATTACGGAGGACGTGCTCGCCGAGCCAAAGACCAATATCACTGCAGTCCCTACAGGCGTGTATGGGAGAGCGTGAGACGCAGATCGACCGGGACGGCGACCTCGATATCGAGTCGGAGGTCGACACTGCCGCCGACACCGGACTCGACCTCGACACGGGTACCGGTGACGGCCAGCGCGACGACACCAGACAGTCCGGCGCAGAGTCGACCGACACCGGCGTGCGTGGCCGGGTGAAAAGTCGCGCCGGGTCGCTGGTCTCCGCGGGCGGTCTCGTGGCCGGTATCGTGCTCTCGCTTCTGGGAATCTTCCTGGTCAACGCGATTCCGCTGGTCGGCTCGATTCGTCTGATCGGACTCCTCGGGATTCCGATGGGGACGTTCGTTCACGGGCTGGTCCGCGAGGACTCGCGGTACGTCGAGGCGATGCTCGGCGGCGCGATTGCCGGCGGCGGCGCCGTGTTGCTGAGTGTTCTGTTTCTGGCGCTTTTCGGCGTCGGCACCGGACTCGTCGGGATTGCCACCGTCGGCGGCGCAATCGCCGGTGGGGTCGGCCACTACTTCGGCCGGGATTTCAAGTCCGGACTGAGCCGGGACGTCAACTAACGGTCGGTTCGGAGCCTACCGGTCGACCGATTTTGCCGTCTCGACAAACGCCTCGACGGACTCGACCGGTGTGTCTCTGTTGACGCCGTGGCCGAGATTCAGGATGTGGCCCTCGGGGCCGGCCTGGTCGATTATCTCGCGTGTCTGTTCCCGGACGGTCGCCGGCTCTGCGAACAGCCAGGACGGGTCGAGATTGCCCTGGACCGGTTGGTCACCGAGTTGTTCGCGGGCCCGTTCCATCTCGACGGTCCAGTCGAGACCGACCACGTCCGCGCCACTCTCTCCGAGCACGTCGAGACGGCCGTTCATCCGGCGAACAAAGATAATCGACGGCGCTGCGAGGCCGTCGAGAATCTCGCGGTGGAGCGGGAGGACGAACTCGCGGTAGTCCTCCGGGGGGAGTTCACCGGCGTAGGTGTCGAACAGTTGGACGACGTCTGCGCCGTTGCCGATCTGGAACTCGAGGTACTCGCGGACGATATCGGCAAACGACGAGAGGAGTGTCCGGAAGGCGTCGGGGTGTTCTGCGCGGAGTTTCCGGAGTGGCATGTTCGTCCGACTCGGACCGCCGGCGACCGCGTACGAGGCCAGCGTGAACGGGCCGCCGGCGAACCCGATGACGCCGGTCTCGTCGCCGACACGACGGTTCAGGCGGACGAGCAACTCGCCGACGTAGTCGAGTTCGCGCGCCACGTCGTCGTGGCTCCGGTCGACGTCGTCGGGGCCCGACACCGGGTTCTCGACCACGGGGCCGACGCCGCTCTCGATGTGGTACTCGAACCCGAGCGGTTCGAGCACGGTCAGGATATCGGAGAACATCACCACCCCGTCGGGTTCGTAGTACTCCCAGGGGAGGAGTGTAATCTCCTCGGCGACGGAGGGGGTCTTGATGGCGTCGAGAAAGCTGTACTCCTCGCGCAGCTCGCGGTACTCCGGGATGTGCCGGCCGGCCTGTCGCATCAGCCACACCGGCGGGCGCTCCGTGCGCTCGCCACGGGCGGCGCGAACGAGCAGTTGCTCCATTGCTCTACGTTTCGGGAGTCGGGGAATTAGGACTTCTGATACCCGCCCGTGTACTCGTGTCTGTCCCGGGTTCGCCTCGCGGTCCTCGGGGATGTTTGTCTGTCACGGACGGTCACGAGGGGAGCCCAGACAGCCACCGACGGACCCGGTCGGGGGGTGCAACAGAGCGGGCGAGCGCCGGCACGCGCCACCACAGTCCCAGTTCCGACGACCTGATACCCGCGCGCGCCAAACCCCGTGTATGGAGTTCGACGGACTGCCAGAGGGGTGGGAGGTCTGGAACACGGACCGGCGACGGGTGGTGTTGACATACCGGCCGGACGTGTTCGACACCGACGTCTACCCGGCGGCGTGTCTCCCGACTATCACCGTCACAAAAGGCCGGCGCGGGCGGCGGCCGGGCCGGCCTGACCCCGACCCGTCCGACCTGTGGTACGTGACACTGTACCTCGAACCCGAGGTGGAGGCCCAGAACCGCACCTGCGAGGCACGCGAGGCCGCACGCGAGGCCGCGCTCGAACTCGGGGCGCGGTTCGCCGGCGGCGACATCGACTACCGGGAGTGTTACCAGGTCCCCCGGCCCGACTACTGCGCGCGACTCGACGAACTGACCGGGTGACAGTTCCGGGTCCGCCGGGGGGGCCGTGCCGGCGGTGTGGCCGGGAGACCCGACCGAACCGGAACCGACGCATAGTTATCCGACACACCCGGAGGCGGAGGTATGACAGGCGGAGGGCGACGGTGACCGACTACTTCGAGATTCAACACCGTGACGCGGCGGCCCGCGCCGGCGAGTTGCGCCTCGCCGACCCCGTCCAGACGCCGGCAGTCGTCGACGACGTGCTGGCCGACGCGGGCAGCGAGTGGGTCACGGACCAGTCGGTCCCCGACGGTGACGACAGCGTGCTGACCGTGCTCCCACACCGGGCGGTTCCCGGCGGCACACCCGAGGAGGTACAGGAAGCCTTTGCGCTGGACTACCCCGACGTCGGGTTCCCGAGCGCGGCGGTCGTGAGTTCGGAAACCGTCCGGGACTGTGGGACCGACGCCTACGTGCTCTCGGACGCGCAGGCCGTCACCGGCCACGCCGCGGCGTTCGTCGAGGCCATCGTCGAGACCCGCGAGGGGATTCCGGCCGACACGGCGCTCTATCTGCCGGGTGTCGCCACGCCGGCGAACGTCGCCACGCTCGCATACGCCGGTGTCGACCTCGTCGACACCGACCGGGCCGTCGTGAGAGGCACACAGGGAAAGTATCTCACGACCGACGGCGAGCAGTTTCTCGAGGACCTCTCGGAGCTCCCCTGTGCGTGTCCGGCCTGCGACCGGCCACGCGGGGCGTTCGACCGGGCGGACTGTGCCAAGCACAACGAGCACGCACTCCGGGCGGCGCTCGCGACCGTTCGCGGGCGGATTCGCGCCGGCCGACTGCGTGACTACGTCGAGGGCCAGGCCAGACACGAGCAGTGGCTGACCGCGACGGTACAGACACTCGACCAGCAGTACAGCTACCTCGAGGAGCGGACACCGGTTCTCCGGCGGGCCGAACTGACCGCGACCACAGGCGACACGCTGCGCCGTGTCGAGATTCAGCGCTACGCAGAGCGCGTCACGACCCGCTATCGCAACCGGTTCGACAACCCACTCGTGCTCGTCCCCTGTTCGGCGAGGAAACCCTACAGCGACTCACAGAGCCACGCACAGTTCCACGACGCGATTCAGTTTCGCGCACACACCGTCTCGATGACCTCACCGATCGGAATCGTCCCGCAGGAACTCGAACTCACATACCCCGCACAGCAGTACGACACCGCCGTCAGCGGCCACTGGAGCGCCACCGAGAGTGAGTTCGTCGCCGACGTGCTGGCGGCGTATCTCAGACGCAACGACTACCCCCGACTCGTCGCACACGTCACCGGCGACGGCTACCGCGATATCTGCGAGCGCGTCGAGGGCAGACTCGGCGTCGAGTTCGAGTACACCGCCGTCGACCACCCGACGACGACAGAGTCGCTGGCGAATCTCACCGCGACACTCTCGGGCGAGAGAACGTACGGCAAACGCGAGCGCCAGCACAACACGCTCCGTGCGATTGCGGACTACCAGTTCGGCGAGGGGGCTGGCGACGCTCTCTTCGACGACCTGCGCGTGGAGAGTTACTACCCGAAACTCAGGGCGCTCGACGGTAGCGGCCAACAGCTCGCGATGGTCGTGCCAGAGTACGGCGTACTCGCGCTGACACTCGCGGGCGCGCGCCGCTGGCGGGAGAGCGACGTGTCGACCAAGCGGGTCGAAATCGACGACTTCGTCCCCCACGGGTCGGTGCTGGCGCCGGGCGTGACAGACGCGAGTGAGACGATTCGCCCCGGTGACGAGGTGGTCGTCGAGGGGCCAGCGGCGCTCGCAGTTGGTCGCGCAGAGATGTCCGGCACGGAGATGTGCGAGAGCAGCCGTGGCATCGCGGTCGGCGTCCGCCACGTCGAGGAACTGTAGAGGAGTGTCAGTTCACACAGATACAAACGTCCAGAGACGGACAGTGCAGTATGTCTTCACGCAGTTCCAACAAGAACCTCGAGTGTCGGTGCAAGCGCTGCAAGTACAACAACAACGGCAACTGTGGCTACTCCGGCCGTGTCGTCATCGACCAGAACGGCGAGTGCGAGTCCCGCGAGGACGGGTTCGACAGAGACCGCGGTCCGTACTGACACAGCCGACCACTGGCCCAGCGTCTCGCCGTCGAACACCACCGGAAGAACCAACCAAACGGCCGGGAGGGGTCGACCGACACCGCCCCCGCCGAGGAGTGTCACCGACCGTATCGCCGGCACACCCTCGACACGGCGCTGTCGAAAACCCACTGGGAGACGAATCCGGCTGTCTCCACGCACCGGCAACAGTCTCAAATCTACGGCCCGCGAACGCGACACATGAGCAAGACAATTCTGGTGCCGGTCGACGAATCCGCACACTCACAGCAGGCGTGTGAACTCGCCGAGGAGCTATTCCCCAGCGGGGAGATGGTGCTGTTGCACGTTATCAACCCCGCAGAGGCCGGATTCAACTCTGACGCGGCAGTGCCGAGTTTTCCGGAGGGGTGGTACGAGCAGAGACAAGACCAGGCGGAGTCGGTGCTCGACAACGCACAGGGGCGTGCAGACTCTGCCAACACCGAGCGCGTCACGACCGTTGGGCAGCCCACGCAGTCGATTATCGACGCCGTCGACAACCACCAGGTCGACCACGTCGTGATGGGTAGTCACGGCCGGCAGGGTGTCTCGCGGCTACTGCTTGGCAGTGTCGCCGAGAACGTCGTCCGCCGGTCGCCGGTGCCGGTGACCATCGCGCGGTAGCTACCCGTTCTGGAGGGTCTCGACGAGTCCCCGGAGCGTCTCGAGGTCGTACTGGCCGGGCGCGGTCGCGTCGGCCGGGTCGACCGGCGCGTAGCCGATACGCGAGCCATACAGCGGCGCAACTGCCCGCGAGTGTCGGCCGGGCTCGCCCATCGCCATCGTCGCCACCCGGTGGCCAGCGACCGTCAGTTCGTGGGTGACCGCGAGCACGTCAAGCACGTCCGCCCGGTCGTGTGCGGTGACGGCGACCTTCGCGACGTCGCCGTACTCGCCCGCCCCGGTCAGCACCGAGCGCAACTGCTCGCGGCCGGGCGTCGCCTCGAAATCGTGTGTCGAGACGACGACCCCGACGCCGTGTTCGCGGGCGTGGTCGACGACGCGCTCGCCGTCGCCCTCGCGGACGGCACCGAGTTCGATATCGACTGCCTCGACGGCTGGCTGTTCGACTGCGGTTTCGAGCGCGTCGAGGCGGGCCGGCGTGTCGGGGGCCTCGCCGCCCTCGCCGGTGACGCGGTTGGTCACCAGCAGCGGCAACGCCCCGTCGTAGCGCTGGAGCGTGGCCAGTCCGTCGTCGGCGAGGTCGAGACGGAACTCGACGGCGTCGGCGTGTGCCCGGGCCGCCGGCTCGTCGGCCAGAGTCGCCGTACTCGCCGCGAGCACGAACGCTGCGAAGTTCATACCTCACCTTCCGGCGAGAGTGTAAAAAGTGTATCCGCTCAGGCGACGGGGATATCCTGCTCTGCTTCCAGCAGTTCGTGGTAGCGGTTTCGGATTGTCACCTCCGAGATGTCTGCGACCTCGCTGACCGCCGCTTGCGTGGTCTTCTCGTTGGTCAACAGCGCGGCCGCGTACACCGCCGCCGCGGCGAGACCGACCGGCGACTTGCCCGAGTGAACGCCCTGTTCTTTGGCGTTCTGGAGGAGTTCCCGGGCGCGTCGTTCCGACTCCTCGGAGAGTGCAAGCGAGGAGGCAAACCGGGGGACGTAGCTCTCGGGGTCGGCGGGTTTCACTTCGAGACCGAGTTCGCGGACCACGTACCGGTATGTGCGGGCGATTTCGCTTTTCTCGACCCGGGAGACGTCGGTAATCTCGTCGAGTGAGCGGGGGACACCGGCCTGTCGGGCGGCGGCGTACACCGATGCCGTCGAGACACCCTCGATAGAGCGGCCGGGCAGGAGGTTCTCGTCGAGCGCGCGCCGGTAGATGACGCTCGCGGTCTCGCGAACGTTCTCGGGCAGTCCGAGTGCCGAGGCCATCCGGTCGATCTCGCCGAGTGCCTGCTTGAGATTGCGCTCTTTCGAGTCACGGGTGCGGAACCGCTCGTTCCACTTGCGCAGGCGCT
>CAZHPM010000030.1:0-26930 GCA_964534485.1 uncultured Halobacteriales archaeon | reverse complement strand
CCCTACGGGAGCGGATCTTGAGTCCGCCGCCGTTTCCAGGCTTGGCTACCCTCGCGCACGGTTGTCGGCCACGAGCCTCTCGCCCGGGCACCCTGTAGTTTTCACTTTGTCGGCTTAAACGCCCGGGTATCTCCACGGGGTCGGGGTGTGGGCTCTGTGGTGTTCGATGCGACTCAGAGCCGGTGTCTGCGCCACCGCTCGAGTTCGGCCCGGTCACGGGTATCCGGCGGGAGTTCGTCGAACCACTCGGCGGCAGAAATCTCGTCGTCGGGGTCCTGGGCGGTCGGGTCTGTCGGCGTCTCGGTGCCGGCCTCGAACAGCGGCAACACACCCCACGTCGAGTAGTCCTCGGCGTAGAAGGTCACTCGACCGAGCATCCCGAGTCCGTCGTAACTGGCACCGATGCCGGCTTCCTCCCCGAGTTCGCGCTCGGCGGCCTCCCGAAACGACTCGTCGCCGTCGGTCTCGCCACCCGGGAGAACCCAGAGGTCGACCCCCTCGTGACGGACGAGCAGGAGGGCACCGTCGGTGTCGTGGACGAGCGTGTGTGCGCCGTACGGCGCGCCGTTCTCCTGGATGCGGGACGCGACCGTGCGAAAGCGTCGCCGGGAGACGTGTTTGGTCGTCTCGAACTCGACGAACCCGTCGTACCGGTTCGCGAGGCGGTGGTAGGTCTGCTCGGCCTGCTGGTTCGCCTCGTCGGCGAGATACCAGAGATTGTCGACGACCGTCATCGCCACAGTCCGAACCGCAACCGTCTGGGGGACGACACGACGAATCGAGACGACGAACGCTTCATACTCTCCGGGTAGATATCTGGATACAATAAGGATTCGACCTCGCCTGGGGGTCGCCCGCGGGTCGACCCCGGTGCGGGGAAAGAACTTAAGCGTGGACTGGTATACGTTCAGTAACCACAACTATGCAACTCGCAATGATTGGATTCGGACAGGCGGGTGGGAAAATCGTCGACAAGTTCCTGGAGTACGACGCCCGGACGGGAAGCGGTATCGTCCGGTCGGCGATCGCGGTCAACACCGCACGGGCAGACCTGCTCGGCCTCGAACACGTCCCCGAGGACAGGCGCGTACTCATCGGGCAGGCCCGGGTGAAAGGCCACGGTGTCGGCGCGGACAACGAACTCGGGGCCGAGATTGCCGAGGAGGATATCGACGAGATACAGGGCGCAATCGACTCGATTCCGGTCCACGAGATTGACGCGTTCATCATCGTCGCCGGACTCGGCGGCGGCACGGGGTCGGGCGGGTCGCCGGTGCTCGCGAAACACCTCAAGCGCATCTACACCGAACCCGTCTACGGCCTGGGTATCCTGCCGGGGAGTGACGAGGGGGGCATCTACACGCTCAACGCCGCCCGCTCGTTCCAGACGTTCGTCCGGGAGGTGGACAACCTGCTCGTGTTCGACAACGACGCCTGGCGAAAGACCGGCGAATCCGTCGAGAGCGGTTACGAGGAGATAAACGACGAAATCGTCCGTCGCTTCGGCGTGCTGTTCGGGGCCGGCGAGGTCGGCGCCGGTGACGACGTCGCCGAGAGTGTCGTCGACTCCTCTGAGATAATCAACACACTCTCGGGGGGTGGTGTCTCGACGGTGGGTTACGACGCCGAGACGGTCGAACACAACTCCGGTGGACTGCTCTCCCGGTTCACCGGGTCCGGCGACGACGAGATGGACGGGGCGAACACGACGAACCGAATCACGTCACTCGTTCGCAAGGCCGCGCTCGGGCGACTCACGCTCCCCTGTGAGATCGACGGCGCAGAGCGGGCGCTACTGGTCATCTCCGGTCCGACCGACCACCTCAACCGGAAGGGAATCGAGCGCGGGCGCAAGTGGCTCGAGGAACAGACCGGCAGTATGGAGGTCCGTGGCGGTGACTACCCGATCGACGAATCGAACGTCGCCGCCGCGGTGTTGCTCTCGGGCGTCCACAACGTGCCCCGAATAAAGGAACTCCAGCAGGTGGCAATCGAGGCACAGGAGAACATCGACGAAATCCAAGACGAGAGCAAAGAGAATTTAGAGACCCTGGTTGAAGATGAAGAAGATGAGTTGGACCCGCTGTTCTGAGGGCGTCGTGGTCGGGGTACTGGTTGTTGTCGTGCTGGCGGCTGCCGGGACGGGGGCCGCGCTGTCGTTCGACGACGAGAACGTTCCCGCGGAGGCCGAGGTCAGGAGCGAACAGACGTACTCGGTGACAGTGACAGAGCTGTTCAGCGCCGAGAACACCGACCTGCCCGACGAGTGGACGCTCCAGGCGACAACAGAGTTCGACGACGCCGAAATCAGTATCACCTCGCAGGACGTCGCCGACAACACGGTCAACCAGACCAGCGTCGAGAACGACGAGGCGACCCTGACCGTTCGACAGGCCGACGGTATCAACCGCGTCGTCGTCGAGGTCAGCGGTCGCGTCCCCGCGGTAGATACGTACAGTTACGCAGACCGGTCGGTCGAGAACTTCAGCGTGCTCGAGTTCACCCGCGTCCAGGACGGGAGTGAGTTCACGCTCGCCGACGGCGAGGCCGAGTGGAACGTTCACCGCTTCACCACCGACAGCAAGAACGCCCGCCAGGCCATCGACAGCGCCAACGACGCCATCGACAGTTCGACAGACAGCGACGCGCAGGACCGCCTCGACGAGGCCATCTCCTTTTACGACAACGGCGAGTTCGGAAACGCGGTCACCGCGGCAGAGGACGCAGAGAGTACCGCAACCAGCGACAGTAATCTCTCGCAGATACTCCTCATCGTCGGCGGTGTCGTCGTCGTCGTGGCGGTGCTGGGCGGTGGCGTCTATCTCTGGCAGTCTCGCCAGCAGGACACCTCCAAACTCCAGTAGATGCGCGTACTCGTTCCGTTCGACGCCAGCGACCCGAACACGCGACTCGCACCGGCTATCGACGACCGAGCGGGCTTTGCCGAGGCGATGCTCGCCGACGTGCTCGCCACGGTGCGGGACGCGGGCCACGAACCGGTGGTGCTCGCGACGGAGTCGGTCGAGGTCGACAGTCGACTCCGCGTCGACGACCGCCCGCTCTCGCCGGCAGTCAACGCGGCGCTGGCCGAGGCCACGCTCCCGGCCGCCGTCGTGATGTCGGACCTCCCGCTCGTGCGGGCCGACACTGTCGGGCGACTGGTCGGGACTGCCGGCGAGGTGGTGCTCGCGCCGGGACTGGGTGGCGGAACAAACGCACTCGTGGTGCGTGACCCCGAGTTCCGGGTCGACTACCACGGCGGCTCCTACCGCAGCCACCGCCGGCGGGCCAGCGAACGGGGGTTGTCCCACGCGACAGTCGACTCGTTTCGTCTCGCGCTGGACGTCGACACGCCGGCAGACCTCGGTGAGGTGTTGCTCCACGGCGATGGCCAGGCCCCGGCGTGGCTCCGCGAGGCCGGGTTCGAACTCGACGAGCGCGACGGACGCACGAGGGCGCTTCGCGAGTAGGTGTCACCGCCGGGGTCCGGTTCCGTGATACCTTTGTCGCCGGCGCACCGAGTCCGAACGTGACCACGAGAGACGGGAGTAGAGCGGAGCGGTCCGGAGACGGCCACGGAGTCACGACCCTCGCCGTCGAGAACGGCAACGACATCGAACTCGACGAGAGGGCAGTCGAGGCCGTGCTGGCGACCGACCCGGGAGACGTCGACCAGGCGGGGGAACTCACCTTCGCGCGCAACGTCTTTGTTCCGCTGACGACGGCCTGCCGGTACACCTGCACGTACTGTACGTACTTCGACCCGCCGGGCGAAGCCACGCTGCTCTCTCCCGAGGAGGTCCGCGACATCGTCCGTACCGGCGCAGACGCGGGCTGTACGGAGGCGCTTTTCACCTTCGGCGACGACCCCGACGACCGGTACACCGCGGTCCACGACCAACTCGCCGACTGGGGCCACGACTCGATTCACACGTACCTGCGCGAGGTCTGTGCGGTCGCCCTCGAGGAGGGACTGCTCCCCCACGCGAACCCCGGTGACCAGACCCGCGAGCAGATGTCCACGGTCGCCCCGGTCAACGCGAGTATGGGCGTGATGCTCGAGACGACCGCCGACGTGGCCGCCCACGGCGGTCCTCGCGCGAAATCGCCGGCCCAGCGCCTGGGCACCATCCAGACGGCGGGCGAACTCGCGGTGCCGTTCACCACGGGCATTCTCGTCGGCATCGGCGAGACCCCACGGGACCGCGCCGAGAGCCTGCTCGCTATCCGTACACTCCACGAGCGGTACGGCCACGTGCAAGAGGTTATCGTCCAACCGGTCGTCGAGAACGACCGCTGGCGCGGTGGTGAGCCCTCGATGGCGGACCTGCGCCACGCCGTGGCGATGGCCCGTGCCGCCCTGCCGGAGACGGTGTCGGTGCAGGTGCCGCCGAATCTCGCGCCGGCCCGCGAGTTGCTCGACTGCGGTATCGACGACCTGGGCGGCGTGTCGCCGGTGACCGACGACCACATCAACCCCGACTACGCCTGGCCCGCGCTGGAGGAACTCCGGTCGATTGCCGACGACGCTGGCGTCCCGTTGCGCGAACGACTCCCGGTTTACGAGCGGTACCTGCCAGACGGGCTCCGTCGCGACGCCTTCGACGGGGTCGTCGCCGACTCACCCGGCGACGACTGGCTCCCGGAACCGATTCGGGCGGCGCTGGCCGCCGAGACGACGACCGGTCGGCGGTACCGGCGCGTCGCCGCCGGCGACTCGCTCGTGCGGTAGCCGTCCGTCGACTGTGGCGTGTTCCCGGCTCAGATTCGGAGACGACCCTCGCGGCGGAGTCGGCTTCCCGAACCGGCCACGGAGACCGCCACGTTCAGGTAGTGGCGACCGAACGTCCAGTCGTGTTGCTCCTGTTGTTTCCGACCCACGCCGCCGTTGGCTACCTCGCCGGCAGTTACAGCCGGTATCCGCTCGTGTTCCTCGCTCTCGGGTCGGTGTTGCCCGACCTCGTCGACCGGCCGCTGCTCTGGGTGGGTCTCGCGCCACACTCACACACCGTCGGCCACTCCGCGCTGCTCGCGGTGCCGGTCTCGGCTCTAGCGGTCGCGCTGTTCGGGTCACGCGGCGTCGCGCTGGCGGGTGGCTGGCTGGGCCACCTCGCGGGTGACCTGCTCAACGTCGCCACGACGGCCGGACCGACACACGCCCCGACGTTCGTGTTGTTCCCGCTCGTCGACCCGGAGGGCGGGCAGACTCTCACGACGCTCGTCTTCTCGCCGCCGCTGCTCGACACGCCACACATCGTCCATCCCGCGGTGCTCGCCGCCGAGGTTGCGGTCGTGGCCTGGGCCGTGGTCGTCGGCGCGCGCGCCCTGCGACGGCACGCGGAGTGACCGGCACGCGCCGAGGGCTCTGCTGGCGGCTACGAGGACCGGTCGTCCCCGCCGGTTTCGAACGCCCCGAGGAACTGCTCGCGCAGCTCCGGTCGTCGCGCGAGTGCGTGCTGGAGAAACGCGCGGAGGTCTGCCGCCGAGGCACCGTCGAGTGCCGTCAGAACCCGCTCGCGCTCGTCTGCCGGCGGGTCGGCAGCGATATCGAGCAACACGGCGACGGCGTGTTTGCAGTCGCCGTCGCGGTCGTACGGACAGGAGCAGGCCGTGTCGAGGCCCTCTCCGTCCAGTTCGACGGTGACGCTGTAGGGGTCCGACCCCCAGACCTCGGCGGTGACCACGCCGCCAAAGCGGTCGGTGCGACGAACCCGACCCTCCTCGCGGTAGCGCTCTCCGCGCTCGAAGGCCGCCTCGGTACAGCGCGCGCGGACGGTCGATACGTCGAGTTGCGCCGTCTCTGCCGCCGACAACTCCGGCACGGCCCCGGTGTCGCCTGCGTCGTGTCGGCCAAGCGTCCCGTGCGTGACCCGCGACCCATCACTCGCCCCCGTGACGCCCGCGTCGAGCGCGTAGAGGGTGCCGTCGTCGCTCCCGACGAACACCGTCCCGTCGGCGACCGTCGGCGACGACCCGACGACACCGCCGGTTTCGACCGTCCACTCGACCCCGCCGGTCGCGGCGTCGACGGCGTAGACGCGGTGGTCTCTGCTCCCGACGAACACCCTCTCGCCGGCGACTGTCGGCGACGACCCGACCGCGTTGCCGGTCTCTGTCGTCCAGCGAACGGCTCCCGTTGCGGCGTCGAGCGCGTAGACACTGCCGTCCCAACTGCCGACGAACACCGTCTCGTCGGCGACTGTCGGCGAGGAGATGACCTTGCCACCGGTCTCTGCCGTCCAGAGCCGGTCGCCGGTCTCGGCGTCGATGGCGTGGACGTTGGTGTCGAAACTGCCGACGAACACCGTCCCGTCGGCGACTGTCGGCGAGGACGAAACCGCGTCGCCGGTCTCGACACGCCACTCGAGGTCGCCACTCTCCGTGGCCAGCGCGTAGACGCTGTCGTCCCACCCGCCGACGAAGACCGTCTCCTCTGTCACCGTTGGCGAGGAAGACACCCACGATTCGGTCGTCGTCTCCCAGTCGACACTGCCGGTGTCGGCGTCCAGCGCGTAGATGCTGTTGTCCTTGCTCCCGACGAACACCCTCCCGCCGGCGACTGTCGGCGACGACCCGACCTCGCCGTTGGTCTCGACCCTCCAGAGTCCCGTTCCCGTCTCGGCCTCCAGCGCGTAGACGTTCTGGTCGTTGCTCCCGACGAATACGGTTCCTTCCCGGACCGTCGGGGCCGCTCTGACCTGGTCGCCGGTCTCTGTCTGCCACTGCTGTTCGCCCGTCTCGGCCTCCAGCGCGTAGACGTTCTGGTCGTCACTCCCGACGAACACCGTCCCGCCGACGACTGTCGGCGAGGCGTACACCGCACCGCCGGTCTCTGTCCTCCAGCGCACTCGGCTCTCTGTACTCATTGCTGGCTGTGGGCTCTGCCCGCGTGTAGTGGATAGGCAAGCAAATACCTGTGGCCCGGAGTTCAGGGGCGTGGCGCGGCCTTCTGGAGCGCGCTCTCGGCGATGTTGCTGCCGTAGTCTGCGGTCCGGGACAGCGAGTCGACGACCAGTCCGAGCACCTGGGAGAGCTGTGGGTCGAACTCCCGGATTTCGGCGTCGGCCTCGCGGACCTGCCTGTCGACGGCGTCGGTCTGTCTGCGCGCCTCGCTCGCGAGGTCGAGTGCCTCCTCCGAGTCGTCGGTCAGTAACGCCTCCATGGCGGTCTCTGGGACCATCGTGGCGTTCTCCCGGAGGTTCCGGATGGACTCGACGGCGTCGTCGGGAATCTCCTCGACCTCGAGTGACAGCGTGGCGATTTTGGTCGCGTGGTCCGCGATTCGCTCCAGTTGGCGGGCACTCGACTGGAAGTCGAAGCAGGTCTCCCGCGGAAAACCGATGTCGTTTGCCGCCGTTGGATTCCGCAACACCGTCCGGAACACCCGCGAGGTCATGTACCAGAGCCTGTCGACGTCGTCGTCGCGCTCCATGACGTCCTCTGCGAGCTCCTCGTCGTCGGTCAGCAGTGCCTCGACGGCGTCGTCGAGCATCGTCAGCGCGACCAGTCGCATCCGCGTGATTGCGTTCTCGATGGAGAACTCGGCGGAGTCGAGCAGGTCCTGTAACACCATCTCGTCGGGCATCTCCTCGATGACCTCCAGACCGACGAGCCCCTGTGTGGCGTTGCGGATGGTCCGTCGCTGACTGGCTGTCATCTGGTCTGTCGTCAGCGTGATGATGTCGAACCCGCTGACGTACATCGTCATCACCGCCCGTATCAACTCGCCGTCGCCGAGCGTGCTGATGTCGAGCGTCCCCTCGGTGTGGCTGTCCTCTGACTGTGGGGTCAACAACAACAGGTCCTCCTCGTCGTGGAACTCGACGGTCGTGCCGCCGCTCACGCCGTTCTCAGTCGCCCACTCCTTTGGTAGCGAGACGGTGTAGGTCGAACCGCCTGTCACCTGCACCTTGCGCGTCTCCATGCATCCCGGTGAACGCTCCCCCGTAATAACGATTCCGGACTCTATATAATCTCGTTGTCCGACACCGTCTCCGGCGCCGGATTGGGGAGCTGTGTCACATCTATTGAGTTGTATATATTCTACGCGGCTCTGTCGACGGCCAACCGCCAGGCGCCGGACACGCTTTTGAGTCCGGAAACAAAGACAGTGCCGTGCAGGAGTTCTCCTTCGAGCTGGCGCTTGCGGCCCACGTAGAGGAGCGGCGTGACGCAATCGTCAGTCGACAGCTGGGCACGCACGTCCACGGGCGGCGCGTGATGGACATCGTCTCCGTCCAGCCCGGCCCGGCCTTCGGGGAGCGTGCGGCGATTACCGCAGAGACGATTCCGCCACTCGCCATCGAGAGCGACATCGGGCCGGGCGAGAGCCGTCGCCGGCAGGAGGCCTTCGACTGTCACCCCGACCGCGCGCAGGCGGCACTCGAGGACGCACTGGCCTGTGGTTTCATCAGGCGCGAACGCGAGGGTGCCAGCACGACGTTTCGGCAGACCACACGGTACCCGGAGCACTGGTTCGACCGTATCGTCGGTATCGAGAACAAACCCGACCTGGCCCGGCCGGGCGCACTCGAGACGCAACTCCGGACCGACGTCAGTCTGGGCCTGCTCGACGCGGTGGTGCTCGCGACGGCCTCACACGTCACCGGCGCACACCGCAACCGCATCCCCGAACCGGTCGGTATCTGGCGGTTCGACCCCGAGACCGGCCAGCGCGACGTTCTCCGCGAACCGGCCTCGCTGCCCGTCGACGAACCGGGCGTCGAGATTCTCGACCGACAGCCCACGCGCACGGAGTTCCGCGTCGCCGACCCGGCGGAGATAGCACGCGCGCGCCGCCGCGTCGCCGAGCGCGCCTACGGCAAAGGGTGGCGCAGTTACGACCTGCCGGCGTGTGCCCGGGTCGACCCCGACGAGCGTGGACTGCCGTACTGTCCCTGGAAGGGTCGTCTCGTACGGCCAGCGACCGACTGTGGCCCGTCGTGTGACGGCCACGACCCCGCCAAAGCGCCCGCGCTCGACCGCGAGCGCCTGCGGGCGGCGCGAACACCGTGGGAGCCAGACCCAGAGGGCCGGACGCGCCGACAGACCGGTCTGGACCGCTACAGGTAGTGCGAACCGACGTAGACTACGGCGAACACAGCGGCGAACAGGGCCGTCTCGACGGGGTCGACGGTGTCGCGCAGGGCCAGCGAGATGCCGACCCAGACACCGGCGGCGGTACCCGCGACGACGGCCACCGAGACCAGCGGGCGCTCTGTCAGGACCGTCGTCTCGTTGGCCGACTGTTGCTCGGTCACAGGAAACACTGTGCCCGCAGAATAAAAACCGTGGCGGCGCGGTAAACTTAAGTCTATCCTCCAGTGAGAGGGGTATAGACCACCGCGATGGTCCGAAAAAAGAAGCTCAGCCCGAGTGGCGCAAAGGACGATAACGGCGAGTACCACAACGTCCACATCAACCTGCACGAGGACGAACTCGCCGTTGCAGGAATGAACATCGGCGACGAGGTGTTCGTCAGAGTTCGAGAAGACAAGATCATCATCCAGAAAGCCAACCCGGAGGATGTCGACCACGAGTTCTAACGCCTTCGGGCGACCATCGCGATGAAGACCCTCTACAGACTCTCGAAACCGTTGCTGTTCAGACTCCCGCCGGAGACGATTCACCACGTCATACACGACCTGCTGGCGGTCGCACAGCGGACACCACTGCTGGCCCCGGTTGCGCGCCGACTGACAGTGACCGACGACCGACTGGCGACGACGGCGTTTGGCCAGTCGTTTCCGAACCCCGTCGGCGTCGCGGCGGGGTTCGACAAGAACGCCGCGATTCCGCGGGCACTCGGGGCACTCGGCTTCGGTTTCGTCGAGGTGGGCGGTGTCACCGCACAGCCACAGACCGGCAACCCCCGGCCCCGACTCTTTCGCCTCCCGGAGGACGAGGCGCTGGTCAACCGGATGGGACTGAACAACGACGGCGCGCGAGCGGTTGGCCGGCGTCTCGAGGAGACGACAGTCGACGCTCCCGTCGGCGTGAACATCGCGAAAAGCGAACACGTCGCCCCGGCGGACGCGCCGGCGGATTACCGCTGGAGTTACGAACGGGTCGCGGCGGGAGGCGATTTCTTCGTCGTCAACGTCTCCTGTCCCAACTCACAGGAGTTCGCGGAACTGCAGAACCGCGAGTCGATGGCCGCCATCATGAGCGAACTCCTCGACGCCGGCGCGTCGCCGCTGTTGGTGAAACTCTCGCCAGACCTGCCCGAGTCGGCCGTCGACGACGCGCTCGAACTCGTCAGGGAGTTCGACCTCGACGGGGTGGTGGCGACGAACACGACGACGAGTCGTCCGGCGTCACTGCGCTCGTCGAACCGCGTCGAGACGGGCGGGCTCTCGGGTGACCCGCTGACCGACGACGCCACGGAGATGGTGAGATACGTCGCCCGCCGGGTCGAGGCACCCGTCGTCGGTGTCGGCGGTATCTCGACCGCGGCCGACGCCTACCAGCGGATTCGCGCGGGTGCGAGTGTGGTGCAACTGTACACCGGACTGGTCTACCGTGGTCCGACCGTCGCCCGCGACATCAACCGTGGACTGCTGAAGTTGCTCGACCGCGACGGGTTCGACACCGTCGAGGACGCTGTCGGCGTCGACGCCTGATACCCCGGCGTGTCGCCGCGCGTTCCGGACCGTCGAGACGAGTGCTCCCGTGACGCCGGGGTCGACCGTCGACGACACAGCCACCCGTGGTCACCGACACGGTCCGTGTCACGCCGGTTCCACGCTGCCGGAGAACTCGTGCGACCGAGCGGTGAGTACCGTCTGTCGTGTGGGACCGAACACAACAGAAACCCGCCACACGGAAGCCGGCTACTCTGGGGAGTAGGCCCCGTCCACTCACACTGACTCCGCGTTGCCCGTGCACCGGGCACGATACGCCGGCCCCCTCCCCCGACGGGTGTGGTCGGGTCACCCGGGGATTTCGTATAGCGACAGACGGTTTACGACGCCGACGTATAAAAAACGACGTGGCCAGCCACTGCCGACGGCGCGGACCCGTCGAGAGCGACGCCGGTCACCTCACGAACGACTCGACCGTTTCGAAGGAGTCCGCCCGGATGGCCGCTGCCAGTCCATCGGTATCGACCCCGTCGACAGCGCTGGGATACTTCCGTCCGAAGTAGCCGACGATGTTCTCGACGTCTCGGTCGAGGAGTTCGTCGGCGTTCTCGTGGTCGGTCGGCACGGCCTGTGGCCAGTCGAAGACGGTGACGCCGTCGGTGCCGACGAAGACGTTGTACTCGCTCATGTCGGCGTGGACGTATCCCTCGCCGTAGGCGGTGGCCATCTCGTCGAGAATCAGGTCGAGCACCGGGCGGACCTGTTGGCTCTCCAGGCGTGTCTGTGCGAGTTCGACGGCGTCGATGCGCTCCATCAACACGGCGTGGCGGTTGTGGTCGACCGGGCGGGGGACCGACACCGCCGGGTACACCGTCTCGAGGGCGTCGAACTCCTGCTCTGCGGCCTTTCGGGCGGTGTACAGCCAGGAGACGTGGTCACGGTCGGAGGTGTACTCGCGCTCGCGGTTGACCTCGCGGAACTCGGTGTACCCCTCGCGGTGGAACTTCAGCGCGAACGGTCTGTACGAGCGAACTTCGTAGACGTCACTCTCCTTTCCGACGCCGAGTGGCGCACCCATCTCCTCGACTGTCTCGCGCTCGGCGAAGGTGTGTAAGGTGAGCGCGTCGTACCCCTCGAATGTCAACCGGTAGCCGACGTACTGGATGGTGTTGCGCTCGACGAGTCCCCGTCGCTCACAGCGGTCGATGCGGTAGCCGACGTCCTCGTCGGTCAACCGCGAGAACTCCGGTAACTTCTCGCGTGCGACCCACTCGGAGAAACGCATCCCCTGCTCGACACCCGACAGCAGGTGGAAATCCTCCGGTTCCAACTCGGCCATCACCCCCGCGACGTTCTCGACCATACCCGATTCGTACTCGCTGGACCGGTATAAGCCCCGCGTCACCCGTTCTCGGGCGGATTCTGCGCGCTCTCTGGCCCGACTGCTGTCTCTCCGGGCGGAGAGACAGTAAACTGCATGTCGCTATACACAACGCCGCGTGACGCCCGGAGGTCCGTGGCCACGTGCGAGACTGTGTGCCGACGTCACCGTTCGTGCCGCGTCGAGACTGTCACCCGGCGGCTCTGGTAGCGCCGCGTGTCGCCGGCCGTCCCGGGCGCGGCGTACGCCCACGACAGCGGTCGCCTCGATACTCCCGGCCGCTGTCGGTCACCCGGAGGACGAACAGCGGGAGTTCGTCGTGACTGAACCACAGGTCCAGAGCAATCGTCGCCCGCGGGACGACGGGCGCGCCGTCGACGAGAGCCGGTCACAGTCGGTGTCGAACTCGACAACGAGATACCCTGAGGATAGAGCAAGAGGGGCTGTCGCTCGACGGTCCGTCTACCCGCGCCGCCTGTTGGTTCACTCACGACTCCCGATTCCGGCAGTCGAGACGCCTGACGCCTCGCGACTCGGACTCCGTGTCCTGCCGCTTGGCCGATTTCGTATAGCGGGACGCGGTTTACCGCGCTAGTCACACCGGTCGGGCACCGTTTTCGACTCGTGAGCCGTCAGACGAACTCGGTCGGTTGTGGACCGTTCGTGACGTGAACCTCGAAGGACATCGTGTCGGTGTCCTGTTCGACGAGGTGCCAGTACGTCTCGGCCAGTTCCTCCGGGTCGAGCAGCGTCTCCTCGTCGTGGTCGGACGCCTCGGCCTGTGGCGTGTCTATCTGGCCGTCGACGACGACGTGTGAGACCTGCACCCCCTCCGAGCCGTACTCCTGTGCGATGTCCATCGCCATACCCCGGGCGGCGAACTTCGCGGCGGTGAAGCCGATTGTCCCGCCAGTGCTCCGGACCGCGGAGGTGGCGCCGGTGAAGATAACCGTGCCACCGCCGGTTTCGCGCATATCCTCGACGGCCTCCTGCGAGCAGACGAACGCGCCACGGCCGTTGACCGCCCACGCCGTCTCGAACTCGGCGACGCTGGTCTCCAGCAGACCCGTCCAGTTGGCGGCGCTGGCGTGGTTGACGAGCACGTCGACCGGTCCAAACGCCTCGCGCACCTCGGCGAACCCCTCCCGAATCTGGTCGACCTCCGCGAGGTCGGTCGGAACGGCCAGTCCCGCGCCCGGCAGGTCCTCGGCGAGGTCCGCGATGTACGACTCCGAGCGGGCGAACAGGGCCACCCGACAGCCCTCGGCGGCGAACTTGCGGGCGAGCGATTCACCGAGTCCCGGACCGACACCGGCGACGACAGCAGTACGAGCCATACAGACACCTCGCGTGCGAGGCAAAAAACCGTGCTGGCGGTGTCGAGCGCGCGCGGACGACTCACCCGGGGTCGACCGTGGTCTCGCCTCCGAGGCACTCGTGTGCGCGCTCGACCGCCCTCCGCAGGGTGGTGTGGTCCGGCGCGAAGAACAGATGCGAGTGACAGTCACAGTCAGAGCAGCCAAACCCCGCGACCGGGTCGCAGTCGACACCGGCCGCCACGGCACACTCGCCGTCGACGCCAGCGGTCCGGTAGACGGCGTCGAGACCGACCCCGGACTCCCCGAGCAGGTAGTCGACGTGCCAGTGGCGACTGTCGCGCCCGCCGGCCGCGAGTTCGCGGTGGCGGTCGACGCGGGCGAACCCACCCGGACCGAGCGCGCTCCCGACGTAGGCGTACCACCCGGCGTCGAACTCGCGGGGGCCGAGCGCACCGACCGTGACCGTCGTCTCGGGCACCGCGAGCACCAGCGTGTACGTCCCGCCAGTCGAGTCGGACACGGTAGAGTGGAGTCGATAGAAAGAGATAGGTGCTGTGGACGACAACGACTGTCAGTGACGGATGTCCTCCTCGCGGCGGCGTCGGTCCACACGACGGCAGCGGCCTGTGACTACCTCGCCGGCCGACTCGGGGGCGCGGACAGGGTGACGGTGCTGACCGTCGAGACCGAGGCGGTGGCCGGACGCGACGCCGGCGACGCCGCCAACGTCGCCCGGACGCGCCTGGTCGAACCGGCAGTCGACTCCACCACACGGACCGGTGACCCGGCGACAGTCATCCGGGAGACCGCCACAGAGAGAGACGCCGAGGAAATCGTTCTCGGTTCACAGCGGGGTGACCCTGCAGAGGCCGGCCAGCCGCCGGGGTCGACGGTGCGTGCACTGCTCGCCGACCCGCCGGTGCCGACGGTCGTCGTCAGCGTGTGACCGTTTCGAGGGCCCGACAGACCCGAGTGAACGCTTTTAGTGTGGCGGGCGCGAATCTACCGGTATGGAACTCGAGGACCATGCCGAGGAACTCGCCTCCGACCTCGGCGCAGACAGAGAGGAGGTCAGAGAGAAGTTGGAGAACATGACCGAGTACAACGTGCCTCTCGACGAGGCAAAACAGAGCGTGCGCCGCGATTACGGCGACAGCGGTTCCGGCGGTGACGTTCCGACAAAGAACGTCGACGATATCGGTCCGGAGGACGGAACAGTCGCGACAACGGCGCGTGTGCTCTCGGTCGGCAAGCGTTCGATCCAGTACGGCGGCGAGCGTCAGGTCATCTTCGAGGGCGAACTCGCAGACGAGACGGGGAAACTCTCGTACACCGCGTGGGAGGATTTCGGTCTCGAACCCGGCGAGACGGTCAGGGTCGGCAACGCGAACGTCAAAGAGTGGGAGGGGCACCCGGAACTGAACATCGGCGAGGCGACGAGTGTCGAGCGTGTCGACGACATCGAGGTGCCCTACGAAATCGGCGGTGACGCGGCGCTCGCGGACCTCGACCCGGGCGACCGCGGTATCAACGTCGAGGCCGAGGTGCTCGACTGTGAACAGAAGCGTATCGACGGCAGGAACGGCGAGACCGAGATTCTGAGCGGCGTGCTCGGCGACAGCACGGCGCGTCTGCCGTTCACAGACTGGGACCCCCGACCGGCCGTCAGTGCCGGCGAGACGGTCCGGGTCGAGGACACGTTCATCCGGGAGTTCCGTGGTGTTCCGTCGGTGAATCTCTCCGAGTTCTCGACGGTCGAGCGACTCGACCGGACAGTCGAGGTCGACGAGTCGGCGCCGCGGTACACAGTCGGCGAGGCCGTCGCCTCCGGCGGACTGTTCGACGTCGAACTCGCGGGCACGGTCGTGGCAATCCGCGACGGGTCGGGACTCATCGAGCGCTGCCCGGACTGTGGCCGGGTGACACAGAACGGGCAGTGTCGCAGTCACGGCGACGTCGACGGCGAGGACGACCTGCGGGTAAAGGCCATCCTCGACGACGGCACCGGCACCGTCACCGTCGTCTTGGACGACGACCTCACGGCAGAGATATACGGCGGCGGCCTGGAGACGGCCCGCGAGCACGCCCGCGACGCGATGGACCGCGAGGTGGTGGCCGACGCGATTCGCGAGGCGGTTGTCGGCCGGGAGTTCAGCGCCCGCGGGTCGCTGTCGGTCGACGACTTCGGGGCGAACCTGGACGCGACGACCTTCGAGGAACGCGAGACCGACCCGTCGGTGCGCGCCAGACGCCTCCTCGCGGAGGTGGAGGGATGAGCGCCGGCGGCGGCAGCCGCGAGGTCGCCTACCGGATGTTCGCCGCCGAGTACGACGACGCAGACTACTCGTACTCGGAGAGCGACGAGGAGCGCGCGCCCAACTACGTCGTCACGCCGACCGGCGCGCGGGTCAACCGACTGTTCGTCGTCGGCGCGCTCACCGAGGTCGAGAGCGTCAGCGACGACGTGTTACGCGCCCGTGTCGCCGACTCGACCGGCGCGTTCGTCCTCTACGCGGGCCAGTACCAGCCCGACGAACAGGCGTTTCTCGAGGCGACCGACCCGCCGGCGTTCGTCGCCGTCACGGGAAAGGCCCGGACGTTCCAGCCAGACGACAGCGACCGCGTGTTCACGTCGGTCCGCCCGGAGAGCATCAACGAGGTCGACGCCGACACGCGCGACCGGTGGACGGTACAGGCCGCCGAACAGACCCTCGAGCGAATCGGCCACGCCGCGACTGCGCTCTCGACGGGTCTCGACGGTGACCAACTCCGTGGCCACCTCTCGGAGGAGGGCCTGAGCAACGAGACCGTCGAGGGACTCACGATTTCGCTCGACCACTACGGAACGACCCCGGCGTACCTCGCGGCGCTCCGTGACGTGGCGCTGGACGCGGTCCGGGTGGTCGCCGGCGAGCGCGACGCGGTGCGGGCGTTCGACCGCACACCCGCCGACACCGGCGACGTGACACCGGGTGACCTCGTCGACGAGACCGCCGACATCTCGCAGGTCCAGCGCGCGGACTCCGGGGGGGACGAACGGGCCGACTCGACGGCGACCGCGAGCGAGCAACCCGCACCGACAGAGCAGGCGACCGACGAGACGTCCGACCCGGTCGCGGGCACCGGCGAGTCGGCCGAGGCGACCGCCGGGGAGACGTCCGACCCGGTCGCGGGTACCGACGAGTCGGCCGAGGCGACCGACGAGGCGGCCGTCGGCGCGGGCGCCGACATCGACGACCCGGGCGAGTTCGACGCCGAGGAGTTCGACGTCGACACCGCGGAGTTCGACCTCGAGGACGAGACCCGCGAGGAGATCGAATCGGAGTACGGCACCGACTTCCAGACCGGCACAGAGGTCGACGACCCCGGCGAGGCAGACATCGACACGCCGGCCGACACCGACGAGGCCGGTCCGCCGGTCGCGGGCGAGGAGTCCGCAGACGAGTCGGCCGACGACGACCGGGCGGAATCGACCGGCGAGACGAGCGAGGGCGAGTCGCCAGAGGACACGCAGGCGGCGTTGCTCGAAGTAATGGACGAGCTCGACGACGGGACCGGTGCCGACCGGGACGAACTCCTCGCGGAGATGAACAGCCGGTACGGACTCGACACCGACGCCGCCGAGGACGCGGTTCAGGACGCGCTGATGGACGGGCAGTGTTACGAGCCAGACGACGACTCGCTCAAGCCCATCTGATGACAGTCGAACCAGTGCCCGGGGCACCGGCGGCCGTGGCGACCCTCGCAACAGAGCGCGCGCTCGTCGTCGCCGACTACCACGCTGGTATCGAGAGTGTCCTCAGGCGGACGGGTGTGGAACTCGATGACCGTGCCAAGCAGCGGCGGCGGCGGCTGCTCGGACTCGTCGGCCGGACCGACCCGGACAGGCTGGTCGTGCTCGGCGACATCGTCCACGCTATCGGGGAGCCCTCCAGTGCCGAGCGCGAGGAACTCGCGGCGCTGCTGGACGCGCTCTCGATTCCGGTGACGCTGGCCCGTGGCAACCACGACGGAAACGTCGACTCGTTGCTGGCAGAGTTCGACCACGAGGTGACGCTCACCCCGGCGACGGGGACGCGACTCGGTCCGGTCGGGTTCGCACACGGCCACACCTGGCCCAGCAACGACGTCCTCCGGGCCGACGTGGTCTGTGTCGGTCACGAACATCCGGTCGTCCGACTCGAAGACGAGGTTGGCGGCAGCCGGATGGAACGCTCCTGGCTCCGGGGGCGACTCGACTCCGCGCCGTTCCGGGACCACGACAGTAGCGTCGACGGTATCGACGGCGAACTCGTTGTCTGTCCGGCGTTCAACGACATCTCGGGCGGGACGTGGGTCAACGTCGACGGACAGTCGTTCCTGTCGCCGTTTCTGCCCGGGGCACTCCTCGACGGCGAGGCGTACCTGCTCGACGGCACGCGGCTGGGCGCGTACCGGTCGGTGTGACTCGTGTTGCCTGTCGGTCCCCCGACAGGACCCCGGTGTCGGCCACAGAGACGGCGACCGGCCACCGTCGGGTGTGCTGTCGGGGCTCCCGCCGACTCCAGAGAGCCCTACGAGCGCTCTCAGGGCGGGGTGAACTGTGACTCTGGGACCGGTTCGTAGTCGGTCTCGCAGGGTGGCCCGTCGGCGAACTCGTAGCGGGGTCGTGCGCCGAGTTGGACGAGTGACGACGAGCGCGTGCCAAAGCCCTCGCGGTGGATGCAGACGCCGTACTCGTGGTCGCCCAGCACCGCGCCCGCGCGCTCGAGCCACGACCTGCCGTCCCCACCCGGTTCCGGCCGAAGTGTCGACAGCACCGCGTCGGCGTTTGTGGCCTGTGTCACACCGGCCTCCTGGCGCCGGTCGGGCACGTCGTACACCCCGTCCGCGCCGACGTTGACGACGACGTGTACGCCCGGCCTGAGCGTCCGCACACGCCGTCTGCCGTCGTACTCGACGAGCAGCGCCGCCGACTCGTCTACCGCGAGGAGATTGAACCCTTCGTACGCGCGTCCGTCGAGTTCGCGCTCGACGAGTCGGGTGGCACGCGCTGCGCTCTCGCAGGCGAGCGCGTCACGCACCAGTAACCCGCGGGAGCGCTCACCAGTCAGGTCGTGGTCCGTCCAGCGGTTGGTGAGCGCAACGAGAACGCCGTGTTCGTTGTACCCGAGCCAGGTGCCGTCGGCCTCGCCGTCCTTCGGGGCGACCACCGACGCCTCCCAGTCGCGCCGTCTGGGCGGTTCGGAGGCGCGACCGAACAACTCATCGCGGTTCGCCGCCAGCAACACTGGCGCGTCCTCGAAACTCTGCCACGCCAGCGTGATGGTGCACATAGAATAGGTTACTCACTCCGCGGACAAAAACACGTGGTCGGGCCGACAGTCGCTCACAGCCAGTCGGTGAAACAGCCCTCGATGAGGGTTCCCGACTGGCGGTCGATGTACTCCGACTGCATCCCCCAGATTGCTTCCGCCAGCGGGGTGCCGTCGGCGACGCTCTGGCGGACGTGGTCGTACTTCCAGCGGGCCGGGGTCGTCCGCCGGTCGAGGCGCTCGCGGAGCGGCCGGATGTACCGGCGTGCCTCCTCGGTCGAGAGGCCGCGCAGTTCGAGTCCGTCGCGGGCGAACTCGAAACACTCGCCACAGATTTCGTCGATTGCCGTTGTCTCCTCGCCGTCGCTGGTTATCCAGTGGATATCGGCGGCCAGTCCGTCGCGGACGGCGCTGTAGAAGTTGCCCTCGGCCTGGCTCCAGTCGAGCGCCCGCACCGGGTGCTCGCGGCGTGGCAGACTCTCCATCAGACCGGCGAACACCGCGGTGAATGCGACGGCGTCCCGGATAGTCGGCTGTGCCGGCAGCGGCCGGAACTCGATGCGTGCGTTCGCCGACGACCGCGAGGCGCCGTCGAACACCGGTCGAATCCAGCGCCAGTAACTCCCGTGTTTGTGCCGCAGATGTGCGAACTCGTCGTCGAAGCGGGTGCCGGAGCCGACGTCCATCGGAACGATACAGGTGTCGGCAGCGATGTCGTCGATGGCGTCCTCGACGGTTTCGAAATCCGGCGGGAAACAGACTTTCGACTGCTCGTCGTCGCCAGAGGGAGGGTTCAACACCGACTCGAAGACGTGAATCCGGTTCTCCATGTGTGCGCCCGCGATAATCTCGCCGTCCGGGAGGTCGTCGTACAACTCCGGGGGAAAAAAGGGCGCGTTGACCCCGAGTGCCAGCAGCGGCGCGGCCACCCGGAGCGCGTACCGGAAGTACTCGGGCAGGTCGGGCGCGTGGGGCACCTGGTAGTGGGGCTGAATCGAGGTGATGAGACTCTCGGGCATCACCGTCTCGGCGGGCAGCGAGACGTCGGGTGCGCTGAGCACGGACCGCGCCGGGTAGTCGGTGTTAGCCATGGCGTGGTAGCGCACGGAGTCGCTCATATTCGTCGCGATGCGGACGTCGTCCTCGAGGACACTGTCGGAGAGATAGCCACTCGCGGACTCGCCGACCGGTGGGATGGTCCACATACCGTCGGACACCAACTGGAGATTCTCGGCACCGGCTTTCTCCAGTGCCGGGTCTATGTGTGCCTGCAGTTCTCGCTCCTGTGAACTCAACCCGTAGGAACTCATCGGGTGTGGTGTGGTCTGCATCTCGGCGTTGTGCAAGCCGAGTTCCTTTTCGAACCCGATCAACCCCAGTAACTGCCGTGGCATCCGCTTGAGCGCGTCTGTCCGGGCGTCGACGGCGTACAGCTCCAGTTCGAGTCCGGTGAGTGCCTGCGAGTTGTCGAACGTTCCCTCTCTGACCTCGCGTTTGAGTTTCTCGGCCTCTGTCAGCGCCTGTTGGTCGAACTGCTCCGGGTCCACGTCGAAGGTCGCACGAACTGCGGCGGCCAGTTCGGATGCGGACATGCCACGGGTTCTGGTGCCCAGTGTCTTGATACCGTCGGAACATCGAGCGTCCGACAGGAGTGGACTGTCGGTCTCGGGTGACTCCGACTGTCACCGCTCGCCAGGGACGACCTCGGCGAACACCCGCGACTCGACTTTCCGGAGGTGTTCGCCGACGGTGACGGGCGCGAGGTCCAGTTTCGCCGCCACGTCCTCGTAGGTCGCCTCACGGGGAACGTCGTAGTAGCCGACCGAGACGGCGACGCGGAGAATCTCCTGTTGCCGGTCGGTCAGCGTCGAGTACAGCCGCCGACTGCGTGGCTCGTAGGGTCGAATCGACTCCAGTTCGACCGTCACACTCCCGGGCACGAGTTCGAGTGCCTCGGTGAGTTGCTCGCGCCGGCCGATGGCCGCCGCCCGGATGCTGCCGTCACCGAAACACTCGACGGGGGTATCGACCACGATGCGGTGCTCCTGGGGCAACTGAAACAGCGTGGCCATCTCCTCGACCGGTTGGAAGTGGACGTAGGCGTGCAGTTCCGAGCCGGTCTGTGAGACGCTGTAGGCCAGCACGTCGTCGTGTTCGGCGAGCACCGACCGCGTCAGGGCGGGGTCGCCACGGAGCTGGTAGAGCAGGACGACCGTTCCGTCTGCGAGCCTGTTGAAGTGGTGGATGGCAATCCGTTCGATACCGGTGGCGTCGACGATGGCACGGTCTGCCGGGTGGAACCCCGCCGTGCCGGGAAAGAGCCGCAGTTCCGCGTACTGCATCGTTTGCCCATAGACGCCCAGCCTCTTGTGTCTCCCGCAGTTCTCACACCCCGTGACTCTCCGTCGGGCTAATGTGGCTCCCGCCCTCAGGTGTCGTATGGACAAGCGTGTGCGCGACCACGCAGAGACGCTCGTCGACTGGAGTGCACGCGTCGAGACGGGCGACGACGTCGTCGTCCACGTCGGGGAGGGGGCCCACGACCTCGCCGTTGCGGTCGCGGCCACACTCGGCGAGCGCGGCGCGAACCTGGTGGCGCGGTACAGTTCCGACGAGATGACTCGCGCGTACCTCCGCGCGCACGCGGACGGGTTCGATTCCGACCCCGCCTTCGAGCGGGAACTGTACGAGCGCGCCGACAGCGTCCTCTCACTGCGCGGGACGCGCAACACGAGCGCCACGGCCGACGTTCCCGGCGACCGCCAGCGAGCGCACACGACCGCCCGGCAAGGTATCCGCGAGGCCCGACTCTCGACCGACTGGGTCTCGACGGTCCACCCGACGCGCGCGCTCGCCCAACAGGCCGGGATGAGCTACGCCGCCTACCGGGAGTTCGTCTACGACGCCATCCTGCGCGACTGGGAGACCCTCGCCGGCGAGATGAGCCAACTGAAAGACCTGCTCGACGGAGGGAGCGAGGTTCGCATCCAGACCGACACCGGGACCGACCTGACAGTCGATATCGAGAACCGAACCGCGGTCAACAGCGCCGCGAGTGTCGCCTACGACTCGCACAACCTGCCAAGCGGCGAGGTGTTCACCGCGCCGGCAGACGCCGCCGGACAGGTCGTCTTCGACGTGCCGATGACGGTCCGTGGCCAGCGGATTCGTGACGTTCGCCTCACCCTGAAAGACGGCGTCGTCGTCGACTGGGAGGCCGGCGCGGGCGCGGAGGTGCTGGACTCGATTATCGAGACCGACGGCGGGTCACGCCGGTTTGGCGAACTCGGTATCGGGATGAACCGCGGTATCGACCGCCCGACCGACCAGATTCTCTTCGACGAGAAGATGGCTGGCAGTGTCCACCTGGCGCTGGGACGGGCGTACGATGCCTGTCTCCCCGAGGGCGAGTCCGGCGTCGAGAGCGCGGTCCACGTCGACCTCATCGCCGACATGCAAAGCGGCGCGACCAGTCTCGAAATCGACGGCGACGTGGTCCAGCGTGACGGCCGGTTCCGGTGGGAGCGGGGATTCTGAACTGCCGGCGGCTCTGACTCTCGTGTCGGTGGTCGGTAGAAGAGATGCCGTGTCTGACTGCCCGAGGGAGACACCAAACCACTGGTCGCCGCGGTTTCGCCGTGTTCGCTCGCTCCCGGCCGGGAGGCGCCTCGTCGGTTACCTCTCCTCACGGGCCGCCACGGACCCGGACTCGCACCCGCAGGGCAGTCGAACGTGGACGTCGGTTCCCTCGCCCGCCGTGTCGTAGTCCACGGCCACCTCGGAGACCTCGGTGAGCCACTCGACGACCCAGAGGCCGGCCCCGGCGCCGTGTTCGAGTTGTGTTTCAGAGCCCTGGTCACGGACCGTCAGTTCCTGTTTGGGGATGCCGGGACCGTTATCGCTGACGGTGACGACGACGCCGTCCTCGTACCTGACTGTCACCGCGACGGCCGGCTCCGACTGGTCGCTGTACTCGGCGGCGTTCTCGATCAGGTTCTCGAGTCCGAGTTCGACCGCCCGGACGGTTTCGACACGACACTCCGGGGGGATATCGAGGCTGAATCTCACCTCGGGGAACCGGGTCCGGTTGGTGTCGACGATTCGCCGGAGCATCGCGGCGAGATTCACCTGCTCGGTGGGGTGGTCGTCTCGAATCAGGCGCTCGATGGTCCGGGTTTTCTCGCTCGTCGAGAGAATGTCGTCTGCCGTCGCGAGCACCGACTCCGCCATCGCGGCGTGTTCGTCGTCGAACTCCTCGGCAAAGAGTTCGGCGTACCCCCGGACGACGTTGAGTCCGTTGCGGATGTTGTGCCGGAGGACACGCGACTGGAGATTCCGCAGCAGTTCGAGGTCGCGCTCGCGCTCTCGTTGCTCGGTTATCTCCCGACCGACGATAATCGCGCCGCCAGCGTCTCCCTCGGCCGGGAACGGCGAGAACTTGTACTCGAAGACTGCCCTGCCCGCCGGCAACTCGAGTTCGACCTCGACTCGCTGCGAATACTGCTGGTTCTCCACCGAGAGGGCCGTCTCGAGTGCCGACTCGAACTGCTGTTTGTCTCTGTCCGTGGCGGCCAACGCCTCGCTCAGGGCGGTAATCGGCGTGCCGTGGAGTTGCTCTGCCGGGGTTGCCGTGCGCTCCCGGGCGCGGGGGTTCGCGTACGCGAGTCTCCACTCCTCGTCGACGACGAAGGCGACGTCGCCCATCTGCTCGACGACCGCCCTGTAGAGGTCTACCTGCGACCACTGTACCGAATCGACGGGACCCTCCCCGCCGGTCTCTCCGGTGTTGGTAGCCATTGTGTAGGTACATAGCGCGTCAGAGTATTAAAAACCAGACCCGATTGTGTTGGCACTCTCTCGTCGCTCTCGACCCGGCGTATCGGGCGAACGAGCGTCTGAACGGCCGATTGTGTCTCCCGCTCGGACCACGTCTCGAACACCGGGAAACGTATATAAACCACCCGCCGGCAGGAGACGGCCACACCCGACTCTCCCCGTTCCCGGGGTCCAGACAGGTGTCGTCGCGGCGAGCAGTTGCGAGGAACTGTTCGACACGGTGACACTGCCGGCGCGCGACGACTGCCGCCCGGGTGTGGCCGACGGTTATAAACGGACCCCGAGAGGGCGGTCGATTCAGGGGGTATCTTTATATGTCGTCATGCGTTTCGTTCGCATGGAGCGGTGTAATCCATGGCACAAGACGAGGACAAGCGAAACTTCGCGCTCAGAACAGAGAACGGGCAAGAGACGAGCGTCTTCTCGGGGGCAACGCCACGGCAAGCGGCACTCAAAGCGGCGCGACGACTCGACCCGGCGGACTCCGAGTCGGCAGCCGAAACCGAGAAGATTCAACTCAGAGAGAAAGGCAAACAAAAGGTCCACATCTACGAGGGGTGGGCCTGGGAGGAAGAGGCACCGGACGACAAGCCAGACTGGATGCCAGAAGAGATCACGAAAGGGAACGTCTCGAAACAGGGTGTCGAACACCTCGACGAGATCTGACCCCGCGGTTCCAGCAGTTCTCTCCGGTCGAGCGTTTACTCACCGAGTCACAGGTCAGTGGCGACGCGCAACTCCGTGTCGGTGACAGTCTCGACGCTGTTCGCGGGCACCTCGATGTCGTCTTCGTCTGCGTCGCCAAAGCCCAGTCCCTGAACCAGTGACTCGGCGACTCCCGGTTCCGGTTCGACGTACGCGACCTGTTCGCCGACGTCGACCTCGGTGACGACACCAATCTGTTCGCCCTCGATATCCATCAGGAACTTGCCCTCGTCCGTTGTCGATAGGACCGACATACACCGACGTTTTGCCGGCGAGGATAAATAACTACCGTGCGCCCCCTGCCGCGAGCGTCGCCCTTCTTTGCTGGCCCGGGCGGCCAAATCTAGACGGAGTTACGACAGTGTTTACAAACTGCTTTTGCCTCCCTCGGTCCAACCGACTGTATGGTCGCTGTCACGGTCGTCAGCAGACTCCTCTTGCTCGGTGCTGGCGCAGTGTTGTTGTTGCTCACACACCGAACGTACAGTACGCGCGAGACACCGCTTGCGGCCTCGTTCTCACTCGTTCTCGGACTGCTGGGGGTGACAGCACTCTGTATCGGTGCCACCTCGAGTTCGGGCGTGTGGAACAAACTGGTCTGGTTGCAGACGAATCTCGCGATTCCGCTCGCCTTGCTGTATTTCAGTCTCGAGTACTACGGGAGCGAACTGCTCGCATCGCGACTCCGGACGGCGGCAGTTCTCGCGCCCGCGGTGTTCGGTTCTGTCGGCGGCACGCTGGTCATCCTGGGGACACCGGCGAAAACAGCCGGGTCGACCGCACCGGTTGGTGCGGTGGCCGAACTGCCCGCCCCGGTGCTCGAGTCGGCCGCCGCCCTCGACCAACTCGGATTCTACTACACGACTACCGTGGCGGTGCTCGCGGTCGGTATCGTCGCGGTGAACGTCGTCGGCTACGACCACCTCGACACGCGACTGGCCGCGGTGGTGGCCTTTGTTGGCGCGTGGCCGTGGCTGGGCAACTTCGTCGTGCCGGAGTTAACTGCGGCGTACGGCGTCACCGTCAGTGTCGGTGTGCTCGCGGCCGGGTACACGAGCAGCGCAGTCGTCGCCGGACTGGCGGTTGGACCCCTCGGCCTGGTTGCATCCTCGCCGGCGGCTGGCAACGTCGGTCCGGAGTGTACACTCAACTCGATGGCAGACGCGGTCGTCATCGTCGACGACAGGGACCAGGTGCTCCGGCTGAACGCCGTCGCCCGCGAGACGTTCGGCCTGGAGGAGACAACGGCCGTCGGACAACCACTCGGGTCCGTTCTCGGAGAGTCGCTCGCGTCGCTGACCGAGCACGACCCCGTGGCTCTCGACACGACGAGGGGTGTCAGACAGTTCACCGTCACCCGGTCGCGGGTCACCGACCGCCACGAGTTCGAGCGCGGGAGCGTGCTCGTGTTGCGCGACGTGACACAGCGCCAGACCAGAGAGCAGCGCCTCGAAGTGCTCAACCGCGTGCTCCGACACAACCTCCGGAACAACGCGACGAGTATCCTCGGCCGGGCCGAGTTGATAACCGACGGCAGACGGCCAGCCGAGTCGGCCGAACAGATAATCGACACGACACAGAGTCTGATCGGTGTCGCCGAGAGCGCGCGCGACATCGAGACCATGCTCGCGGCCTCGGGAACGGAGACGACCGTGGAACTGGGGCGACTCGTCGACGCCGTCGTCGCCGATGTCGTCGAAGAGCACCCGTCCGTCGAGTTCACCACCGCCGTGCCCGAGGACACGACCGCGGGGGTCAGTCCGCGCGTCCTCGAGACCGTGCTCTTTCACCTCGTCGAGAACGCCGCCGAACACAACGACGCCGACGCGCCGCTGGTGGTCGTCTCTGTCGACACTACCGACCAGAACTCGCTGGCAATCGCGGTTTCGGACAACGGGCCCGGGATTCCCGAGCACGAGCGAACCGTGCTGGAGGCTGGCGAGGAGCAACCACTCCAGCACGGCAGCGGTCTCGGTCTCTGGGCGGTCTACTGGGGTGTCACCCAGGTGGGCGGAACGCTGTCGATCTCCGACAACGACCCTCGTGGGTCGGTCGTCACCGTCACCGTGCCGGCCACGCGCGACTCCGCGAGCGCAGCCGCCGCCGAGACAGTCGCCGAGTGAACGCGTCGAACCGTCCCGCTGAAGTGGCTCTCTGCCCACCTTCGACTGCGTGGCTCTCATCCGGCTAGACCCGACGCACGCCGCGCGGGATGACCGGCCGACCTCCGGCCACGCGACACGCTTTTGCCCTCACCGACCAACTGCCGGTCCACGAGGCGTGTGCGAGACCCGTGCCGGGAGACGCGACACCCACAATCCGACAGCAACGTCCACGCCTCCGGCACAGTTCGGCGTCGAGGCGTGTACTGCCCGCTGACACCCGCTGTACCGCCGAGACACCTACCCCGGACGCCGCGTGTAACCGCGTGACGTGGCCGGATTCCTTCGACGGGCTTAAGACGGTGGCACCCATCTGTCGTAGTACAGCAAGGCGCGGACACCCTGCCCTCGTTGGCAGTGGTACTCCGTCCGTGCCCCGGACGGTACGGCTGGCTCGAAGGGTTTAAGTCCCTTACCGTCGTACGATTAAGTCCGAAAGAAATGAGGATTCCACCCCTGCGGTCCGCCGTACAGATGGAATCTGATGTCAGCTCTGGTGGTTCGGTGACACCCGGTCGGTCGCCCGACCCGGTGTGCCGAACGTTCGATAGCACACACACTCTGTGTGTTCCCGCCTACCGCCCACCCACGAGGTGGGTACATTCCGGTTGATCCTGCCGGAGGCCATTGCTATCGGAGTCCGATTTAGC
>CAZHPM010000029.1:0-27131 GCA_964534485.1 uncultured Halobacteriales archaeon | reverse complement strand
ACTAGACCACCGGCGCTCACTCACTTTGTTCGTTCGCGCCGAGGCTCGCAAATCCACGGGATTTGCTCACCACCGGCACTCGGTCACCGCGTCCGCTCGCGCCGAGGCTCGCAAATCCACGGGATTTGCTCACCACCGGCAGACAGCGACTCGCAACGCTCTCGATTGCTCGCCGCTGGGACATCTCTGTCTATTCGCCCCGGAATACAAGGCTGTTTCGACGCGCCAAAGCCGTCGGAGACGGCAGTCGTCGGCCCCGTTCGGGAAGATTGTGACAGGGACAGGGTTCATACGCGTACAGCCCTACCATTTTGTATGGCACGCGAAGTTACTCACGAAGCAAACGGACCGTACATCATCGACGAGGACGAACTCGAAGAGCAAGACGGGGCTGCGGCAGTCTGCCAGTGTGGACTGTCGAACAACAAGCCGTACTGCGACGGGTCACACGCCGCAACCTCCGACGAGGAGGAGGGCACCGTCTACAAGTACGAGAACGACGACGACGAGAACGAACGCCACGTCGTCGAAGAGTAACCCGCGTTTCGCTCTGGAGTCGAGAGACGACCCGCCAGAGTATCCACACTCACTGTCAGCCCTCGCCCGAGTGTGAGACGACAGTGTCGTAGACAGGGCGTTCAGCGTGGTTCGATGGGCTTTTGTCCGCAGATTGAGTGAACACGGGTATGGCCGAATTTACTGTTGCAGTCGCCGACCCGGAGAGTGGCACGACGTATCAGGTCGAGGTCGAAGACCAGAACGCGAACCGATTTATCGGGCGCGAACTCGGCGAGGTGGTCGACGGCAGTGCCGTTGGTCTCGACGGCTACACGCTCGAACTGACCGGCGGTTCCGACGACGCCGGCCGGCCGATGCGAGCAGACCTCACCGGCCCGGACCTGAACGCCGTGCTACTGGAGGGGGGGACCGGTTACAATCCCTCGCGCGAGGGTGAGCGAAAGCGCGTGACTGTCCGCGGGTGCGAGGTCAGTGACGCGACACGCCAAATCAACGCGCGAATCGCAGACCGCGGTGCTGGCTCCGTCGACGAACTGCTGGGCGAGGAGTCGTAGTTCAGGTGCCAGCGATACCGCGCCGGTGGACGATTCCCTGCATATCGGCGGTCCGGCGCGCGAACGACTGGAGTGCGTCGCTGGTCTCGCCGTCTTCGAGTACGAGCGGTCTGCCGTCGTCGCCACCCTCGCGGACCGCCGTATTCAGCGGAATCTCACCCAAAAACGGCATCTCCACCTCGTCGGCAAACGCTCGGCCGCCGCCTTTGCCAAAGATTGCGTGACTGCTCCCGCAGTCTGGACAGTTGAACGTGGACATGTTCTCGACGATACCGAGCACCGGCGTCTCGTGTTCGCCGAACATCTCGAGTCCCTTTCGGGCGTCGTCGAGCGCCACCTCCTGTGGTGTGGTCACGATGACGGCCCCCGAAACGGGCACGCTCTGGAGCATCGTCAACTGCGTGTCGCCGGTGCCGGGCGGCAGGTCGACGACCATGTAGTCGAGTCGACCCCACTCGACGTCCTCCCAGAGCTGTGTGAGCACCTTGTGGACCATCGGCCCCCGCCAGATAACGGGGTCCTCCTCGCCGACCAGGAAATCCATGCTCATCAGTTTCATCCCGAACTGCTCTGGCGGGATGAGCGTCTCCTCCTCGGTGGCCTTTGGGTGCTGGTCGGCGTCGACCATCCGGGGAACGTTCGGGCCGTAGACGTCGGCGTCGAACAGTCCGACACTCGCGCCCAACTCGGAGAGACCGGCCGCGAGATTGACCGCGACGGTGCTCTTTCCGACACCACCCTTTCCCGAGGCGACGGCGATGATGTTGCGGACGTCCGGGAGTACGCCGTCGCCGGGGGTGCTCTCTCCGACGCTCGCCGTGAGTTCGAGGTCGTACGGCAAATCCGAGAGTGCCTCGCGGACATCGGCCGCCAGTTCGGTCTCCGTCGGCGAGTACGGCGCACCCAGCGCGAGGTCGAGAGACATCTCGCCCGCGTCGTGGTCGACGTCGATGTCGTTTACCAACCCCAGTGAGGCGATACTGTCTCCCAGGTCGGGGTCCCGTACCCCGTACAAACGCTCGCGAATCGCCTCCGCGTTCGGTGTCTCTGCCATACCACTGGTAAGACTGCTGCGGGCGAAAAGTGTTGTGAACCGGACTGTCGGAGGTCGCCCACCGGGAGAGAGTCGAGAGACACAGCCAGAGCGTGGCGTTACCCGGACCCGAGGGCGAGTGATTTGCGCATGATGGCGAACTCGACGTCGGTGCCGTCGATGGTGCGGGTCTCGGTATCGACGGCCTCGTAGCCGAGTGACTCGTAGAACGACCGGGCGTTCAGGGAGGAGACGACCTTCAGAACTGCCGTACCACGCATCTGCGCGCGGGTTTCGAACTGGTGGACCAGCGACGAAGCGATGCCCTCGTCTGTGTGTTCCGGGTGGACGTACACCGCGTCGATACGGTTCGTGCGCCCGCTGAGACCACCGTAGCCGGCACACGTGTTCTCGTCTTTCTCCGCGACGAGGACGATGAACCGCTCGCTCTCGATTGCCCGCCGGAACACCGGTAACGCGTCGTCGTCGGGTCGCCAGGCGCTTCGCTGTTCGGGGGTGTACTCGCCGGAGTCGATACTCCCGATTGCTGCCTGTTTTATCCCGAGAATTCTCTCGGCGTCCGACGGTTTCGCCTCCCGAAACCGGACGTTATCCATCAAACCAGTGTTCGGTCGCAAACGATATACCAGTTGTGGCGACCGGTTACAGGAACTCGTGGACCTCGGAGTACCACATGTCGTGCTCGTCAACCGCATCGATTGCGCGCGCGATGCGGACGGCAATCGCGTGCCAGCAGAGCTGTTCGGGGTCGGAACTGTCGAGATTGTACTCCGCGTCCTTGCAGGGACAGCCGTCGTCTTCGACGACGTACTCGTCCTCGTGGCCGACGACGACGGTGAAATCGCGGTACTCCTTGACGCGGCGCTCGCCGACCGCGTCGAGCGCGCGCTGGCCGCGGTCGCCGTGGAGGTCGGTGAGACGCGCGACTGCCTCGGGGGTGAGTTCTCCCTCGCGGGCGAGCACACGCTCCCAGTCGTCGACCGCTGTCACAGACACTGGTTCGATTGCGACGGGCAAAATGGCGTCGGTCACCGCTCACCGTCGGGGCGGCACACACTCAAAGGCGCGTTTGACTCTGCGCCACACGTTTTACCCTGGCACCCCTCTGTACGGACGCGTCGTCCCACCAACTCGAGCCCTCCAGAACAGAGCGGTCCCCGGGTTCCCCTCTCCCGACTGTGGTCACGGGGACCGTCGTGTGGGGCGGCGTCACCCCGACGACCACTGCTCTACCCCCCACTACCCGGTTTAGCCCACGCCGAGTGTGACGCGTCTCCGTGTCTCACTCCTCTTCTTCGACCATCTCGGGGTCGCTCAGCGCCGACTGCAGACTGTCGAGTCCGTTGACCCACTGTGCGACGCGGTCTGCCTCTAAACTCTCGGCGAGTTCGAGGTCGAGTTCACCGCCGTCGATGATGCGTGTGCCCGCCTGCGCGCAGTAGCCAAGCGCCGCGTCGATATCCTCGTCTGCCTCGGCCTCGGCCGCGGCACCGATGTACTCCTCGACCGGTTCCTCTGCGGGCCCGCTTGCGACGAACTCCTTTGCCGCGTAGACCACACAGATCAGCGACATCTGGACGCCGTCTATCAGCATTGCCTTTTCGTCGCTGTCGATTTCGACCTCCGAGAGGACGATCTCCTCGATGCGCTGGACTTTCTCCAGAGCCTCTTGTTCGTCGATGACCTCTTCCTCGTAGTCGGTGATTATTTTCACGATTGCGAGGGCGGTGTCGTCCTGCAGGTTCAGGAGTAGCCGCGCGGAGTCCTCGTCGTCCGGGTCGATCTCCTCTGCTTCGAGGCGGTCGAGCCAGTTTTGCCAGCGTTCCTCGGTGTAGTACGCCCCCGACTCGTTGCTCATACTCGCCGGTACGTCTCTCGGGGGTTAGTACTTTTGGCACACGCCCTCCGTTTGGCGTTCTCAGTCGCCGGGGTCGGAGGAGGTGACGGGGTCACCGTCGGCCACCGAGAGGACCTCGTTGACCTGTGTCTGGACGAGCACGAGACCGACAGTCGCGAGAAACGCACCGAAGGTAAACGGGACGTGGAAGCCGTAGACGACCAGGAATCCAGAGAGGAGCGGTCCGACGGCGACACCGAGGCTGAACGCCATCGTCAGCACCGACAGTGTCGTTCCCGAACCACTCTCCGCGGCGAGGTCACCCGCGAGCGCGAGACCCGGCGCGAACACCATCGCACCCGCGATTCCCTGTGCGAACCGGGCGAGAAACATCAGCCACGAGTCGAGCACGAGTCCCTGCACGAACGTCGTCGGAATCAGGAGTGCCGTGCCGGCGATAATAAACGGTTTTCGCCCGTAGAAGTCGGTGGCGCGGCCGACGGGCGCCTGGATGAGCACCTGTGCGAGGATGAACGCCGCGAACTGCAGACCGAACATCTGTGCGCCCTGGTCGAGTCGGTTGTTGACCGGGTCGCCAAGCGTCGCGAAGAGGGCGATACAGACGGCCATAAAGAAGGCGACGACTCCGAGCGTGAACACCGGGTCGAGCAGTCTCTCGCCCCCCTGCTCGAGGATTTGGATACCCGTGGAGTCGCTCTCCGGGTCGACGGCCTCGATGTCGGGTTCACGGACGGTGAAGAAAACGAGCAGTGAACTCAACACGGCGGTTCCGCCCGCGAGCGTGAACGCGGCCTCGAAACCCGTCAGCGAGAGCGCGAGCGGGCCGACGGCCAGCGAGTAGGGGCCGGCGGCGACGACACCGCCGGCGGCGACCGGACCGGCACCGAAACCGACCAGCCGGAACGTGTTGTACGTCCCCATGTTTCCGCCCCGGTTGTCCTCGGCCGCCAGGTCGTTCACCAGCGCGATTGTCGTCGGGATGATGAACGCACCCGCGACACCCTGCACGATTCGCAGGACGACCAACTGCCAGTACTCGGTCGCGAGCGAGTACGAGAAACTCGCCACCGCGAGCACCACCAGACCGAACAACACCAGTATCTTGCGCCGCCCGATTCGGTCGGAGAACCGGCCGGTAAAGGGCTGGAGGGGACTGTTGACGAAGCCAAACAGCGAGAGCACCACCCCGGTCAGCGCAACCTCGGTCAGTCCGAACGTACTCCCCCCGACGGCGTCGCTCGCGACGAACAACGGCAAGACGACGATGAGAAACGAGTTCCCGACCGACTCTGCCGCCCGGGCCACCGCGAGCGCGAGCACCTGCCGGTCGGCACCGAGACGCTCGCTCAGCAAGACAGACACACCTCTATCAAACAAAGCACGATCCAGTGTAGGGGCTTACAGAACAAAAAGGTGTAGATGGTCACCCCGCCAGGACTGTGGAACAGACACCGACTGTCTCGTGACGGGGCGTCACAGCCAGTCCAGGCACGCTGGTGGTCACCGGCGGCAGTCTCGCGGACGAACGACACCCCTTTGCCACCGGTCGGTCAAAAAACAGTATGGAGCAAAAGCGGGAACTGACGAGTGTCGACCTCGCGGCCCTCGCCGGAGAACTCTCCGTCTACGAGGGGGCAAAAGTCGACAAGACCTACCTCTACGAGGACGACCTCGTCCGGGTGAAGATGCGGGATTTCGACCGGGGACGCGTCGAGTTGCTCGTGGCGCTGGGCGAGACGAAACACGTCCGGGTGGCCGACCCCGACAACGTTCCGCCCGCGCCCGACCGGCCGCCGAACTTCGCGATGATGCTGCGCAACCGTATCGAGGGGGCCGAACTCGCCGCGGTCGAGCAGTTCGAGTTCGACCGCATCCTCACTGTCCGGTTCGAGCGCGACGACGCGAACACGACCATCGTCGCGGAACTGTTCGGTGACGGCAACCTCGCGGTGCTCGACGGTACGGGCGAGGTTGTCGACTGTCTCGACACCGTCAGGCTGAAATCCCGCACCGTCGCGCCGGGTGCGCGCTACGAGTTTCCCGACGCCCGGTTCAATCCACTGGCTGTCGACTACGACGCCTTTAGCGCGCGACTGGAGCAGTCAGACACCGATATCGTCCGGACGCTGGCCACACAGCTGAACTTCGGTGGCACGTGGAGCGAGGAACTCTGTACGCGTGCCGGTGTCGAGAAGACACTCGACGTTGCCGACGCCGACGAGGGGACGTTCGGCGCGCTGTACGAGACGGTCGGAGCACTCGCCGACCGCCTCCGGAGTGGCGACCTCGACCCCCGCATCTACGTCGAGGACGACCCGGTCGACGTGACACCGGTGCCGATGGAGGAACACGCCACACTCGACCCCGACCGGTTCGACTCCTTCACGGCGGCACTCGACGGCTACTTCAGCAACCTCGACACCGAAGAGGAGACCGCAGCCGGTGCCGGGGCCGAACGCCCCGATTTCGAGGCAGAGGTCGAGAAACAGAAACGCATCATCGAGCAACAGCAGGGAGCCATCGAGAACTTCCAGCAACAGGCCGACCACGAGCGCGAGAGCGCGGAGGCGCTGTACGCAAACTACGACCTCGTCGACGAGGTGCTCTCGACGGTGCGAGAGGCCCGCGAGGCCGGCCAGTCCTGGGACGCAATCGCGGAGCGCTTCGAGGAGGGCAGACAGCGGGGTATCGCCACCGCCGAGCGCGTCCGGGGGGTCGACGGCAGCGAGGGCACCGTCACGATGGATGTCGGAGACCGGCCGGTGACACTCCGGGTGCAAGACGGTGTCGAGAAAAACGCCGACCGTCTCTACCGCGAGGCAAAACGCATCGAGGAGAAAAAAGCCGGCGCAGAGCAGGCCCTCGAGGAGACACGCGAGGAACTCGAGGCGGTCAGAGAGCGCCGCGAGGAGTGGGAGCGAGACGACAGTGACGACACCGACGGCGACGACCAGGCAGATATCGACTGGCTCGCGCGGTCGTCGGTGCCGGTCAGACAGACCGACCACTGGTACGAGCAGTTCCGGTGGTTCCACACCAGCGACGACTTTCTCGTCATCGGCGGCCGGAACGCCGACCAGAACGAGGCCATCGTGAAGAAGTACCTCGACCGAGGCGACCTGTTCTTCCACGCGCAGGCACACGGCGGTCCGGCGACGGTGCTGAAAGCAACTGGACCCAGCGAGTCCTACGGCGACGACATCGAGATACCCGACCGCTCGCGCGCGGAGGCCGCGCAGTTCGCGGTGTCGTACTCCTCTGTCTGGAAGAACAACAGGTACACCGGCGACGCCTACGCGGTGGCCCACGACCAGGTCTCGAAGACACCAGAGAGCGGCGAATACCTCGAAAAGGGTGGCTTCGCGGTCCGTGGCGACCGCAGGTACCACGAGGACGTGCCGGTCGCCGCCGCCGTCGGCGTCACCTGCGAACCGGAAACTCGCGTCGTCGGCGGGCCGCCCGACCCCATCGAGGCTATCGCCGAGACGACAGTCACCGTCGAACCCGGCCGGTACGCACAAAACGACATGGGAAAGCGACTCTACCGCGAGTTCAAGACCCGGTTCACAGACGAATCCTTTGTCCGGAAAATAGCGAGTCCGGACCTGATTCAGGAGTTTCTCCCGCCAGGAACGAGTTCGACTGTCGGGTGAGTCGTCACAGAGTGAGGAGAGTTCGGTCGCCGGAACAGATTTCGGGGGGCGACAGAGGAGTCCGGATTAACCGCCCATACCGTCACCGCGGAGTTCGCGGGCGATGATGTTCTTCTGAATCTCGGTGGTACCCTCGTAAATCTGGGTGATTTTGGCGTCGCGGTAGAACCGCTCGACGTCGAAGTCGTCGACGAAACCGGCACCGCCGTGAATCTGGACGGCCTCGTTGGCGACATCGACCGCGATACGGGAGGCGTACTCCTTCGCCATGGAGGCGAGTTTCGTCAGGTTGGTGTCGTCGTCGTCGTTGTCGACGGCCCACGCGGATTTGTAGGTCAACAGACGCGCGGTTTCGATGCTGGTGTACATATCGGCGAGTTTGTGTTCGATGGCCTGGAACTCGCCGATTTCGCGGCCGAACTGCTCGCGCTCCTGTGAGTACTGGAGCGCGCGGTCGGCGGCACCTTTCGCGATACCGACACCCTGGGCGGCAACGGCCGTCCGGGTTTCGTCGAAAAACTGCATCTGCTGGAGGAAACCAGCACCGCGTGTTCCGACGAGGTTCTCCTCGGGGACGCGCACGTCGTTGAGAATGAGTTCTGCGGTGTCGGACGCGCGGATGCCCATCTTGCCGGTGATTTTCTCGGCCTCGAAGCCGTCGCGGTCGGTTTCGACGATAATCTGCGAGAAGCCGTTGTACCGACCCGACGCGTCGGGGTCGGTCTGACACAGCATCACGACGTAGTCGGCGACTGTGCCGTTGGTGGTCCACATCTTGTTACCGTTGATGACCCACTCGTCGCCGTCCTTCTCGGCGGTCGTCGAAATCGAGGAGACGTCCGACCCAGCGTGGGGTTCGCTGATTGCCGCACCGGTTATCATCTCGCCGCGCGCGACGGGTGCGAGGTACTTTTCTTTCTGCTCCTCCGTTCCAAACTCCATGATGTTCTCGGTGCCAAACGCCGTCGACACCAGCGAGAGCGCAACACCGGGGTCGGCGGCGAACAACTCCTCGACGATGATCATCGTGTCTACGTTCGAGTAGCCGGCACCGCCGTACTCCATCGGAATGTTCGGTCCGGTCATCCCCATCTCGGCGGCCTTGTCGATTATCTCGTGGGGGTACTTCTCCTCGCGGTCGTACTCGTTCGCAATCGGTTTTATTTCGTTCTCGGCGAACTTTCGAACCTCGTCACGAATCTGCTTCTGTTCTTGTGAGAGCCCGAACTCCATACCCAACCCGTTGTACTACACCAATATAACAGTTCCGGCGTGTGAGTGAACGTCACCGGAGTTGTGAGTGTCGACGGAATATCCGGTCGAGAGCAGTTCTTCGAGGGTGTAAACGCCCGAGAGGTTTCTGCCCTGCGCGAGGAATCGGCTCACTCCGGCCGGGTGCGGTCGACAGAGGACACTGCCCTCACAGAGGCGCTCCGCAAAGATTATAAGTAGGAGCGACGTCTGTCCAGAAGCAATGGCAGAAGGAACGGTCGATTTCTTCAACGACACAGGCGGTTACGGTTTCATCGAAACTGAGGATGCGGACGAAGACGTGTTCTTCCACATGGAAGACGTCGGCGGCCCAGACCTCGAAGAGGGACAGGAAGTCGAATTCGAGATAGAAGACGCGCCGAAAGGCCCGCGAGCAACGAACCTGACCCGGCTGTAGGTCGGCGAAACTCGATTTCTCGGCCCGCAGTTACCCGGTGAGCCACGGCTCCCTGGCGTTCTGTTCTCGAGTATCCCGCGGCCCAGTTCGTGGTCCGACCGGTGTTCCGAAAGCCTGGTATCGGGCGGCCACGGGGTGTCTGTATGGAGGTCGGACTCGTGATTCTGGACGGCTGGGGGCTGAACCCGGACGAGGACGCCCGCGACGCGGTCGCCGCCGCGGCGACACCACAGATGGACCGTCTCGAGACACGGGGAGCAACGGGAACACTGGCGACCGACGGGCGACACGTCGGACTGCCCGCGGGCCAGATGGGCAACAGCGAGGTCGGTCACCTCACCATCGGGGCCGGCCGCGTCGTCACCCAGGAGTCCGCCCGAATCACCGACGCGGTGGCGCGCTGGCGCGGCGCGGAGAGCACACTCGACACGCCACGAGACCCGCCGCTGGGTGCCAACGAGACGTTGGCCTCCGCGTTTGCCGCCACACAGCGAGAGAACGGCCGACTCCACCTCGTGGGACTGGTCAGCGACGGCGGCGTCCACTCAGACCAGTCCCACCTGCACGCGCTGGTCGACCTCGCTGCCGACCGCGACGTAGACGCTGTCACACACGCTGTCACCGACGGCCGCGACACGGCGCCGAGGGCGGGCGTCGACTACCTGCGTGAACTCGAGTCACACGCGAGAGAGCGGGGTACGGGCGAGATTGCGACGGTTTCCGGGCGGTACTACGCGATGGACCGCGACGAGAACTGGGAACGCACGCGTCGGGTCTACGACGCCATCGTCAACCGGGAGAGCGAGTTCACCGCACCCTCCGGGGTCGCGGCCGTCGAGGACTCCTACGAGCGCGAGACGACCGACGAGTTCGTCGAACCGACCTGTATCGAGGGCGCGCCGGCACTCGCCGACGGCGACACGGTGGTGGTTTTCAACTTCCGGGCCGACCGCGCCCGACAGTTGACGCGACTGCTCGCCGACATCGACCCGGTCTGGCCGCCAGAGAGCGACCCGCCCGACACCCGTGTAGTGACGATGACCGAGTACGGCGAGGGGTTCGACCTGCCCGTGGCGTTCCCACCCCGCCAGCCGACCCGGACGCTGGGTGCGGTGCTCGCAGAAACCGGTCACACACAGCTCCGGGTCGCCGAAACCGAGAAGTACGCCCACGTCACCTACTTTCTCAACGGCGGGCGCGAGCGCCGGTTCGAGGGCGAGAACCGGGAGATAGTCCCGAGTCCGGACGTTCCGACATACGACCACCAGCCCGAGATGAGCGCCCGCGCAGTGACCGACACCGCGGTCGAACACATAGAGACAGACGACCCGGACGTGGTCGTGCTCAACTACGCGAACCCGGATATGGTCGGCCACACGGGTGAGTTCGAGGCCACCCGCGCCGCCGTCGAGGCCGTCGACGACCAACTCGGCCGTCTGGTCGGGACGATGCGGGCCGCCGGCGGGACCGTGTTCGTCACCGCAGACCACGGCAACGCCGACGAGATGGGGACACCGGCGGAGCCACACACCGCCCACACGACCAACCCGGTCCCGTTCGTCGCGCTCTCGGACGGCGAGTGGCGTGTCCGCGACGAGGGCGAACTCGCGGACATCGCGCCGACGGTACTCGGTGCACTCGGCGTCGTGGTTCCAGAGGAGATGACCGGCACACCGTTACTGGAGTAACTCACCGGAGACCGGGCGGGGGGCCGTCGTTGCCGGTGTCGTCGTCCTCCTGTTCGACGTCGAGTCCAACCTCCTGGCGTTTCTCCCTGGCTCGCTGAATCTGTCGGTAGTAGTAGGCAGCGCCGCCGGCACCGGCAGTGAGGCCAAGCAACAGCAATCCGCCAAAGATGTACAGGTCACGCAGGAGATAGTACCGGACGCTGACGGTGCCACTGTCCAACTCCTCCCACTGGAGGCGTTCGCGGTTGTTCTCGACGGTCGTGCTGTGTCCACCGGGGGCAGTCGAGGAGAGCAGCGGGATGGCGGTACGCGCACCCTTTGGCATCGTCACGTTGTGGGGGCCTTCGACCGGTGTGCGGACGCGCCAGGTCCGCGGGCCGCTGCCGAGTCCGCCAGCACCACCCCACTCGGCGGTGTAGCCGACGGTCCCGTTGACGGCCGGCAGTCGCATCTCCGTCTCGTCGGACTGCTCGATTGCGGTCAGGTTGGGGTGTCTGGCGTCCACGACGGGGCCGTCGGCCGTCCGCTCGATGACGGTCACGTTCTCGCGTGTCTCGTTCAGCGCACTCTCGTTGTGGAACTCGAACTGCAGCGCCTCGATTGCGACCGGTTGGTCGCCCCGAATCAGACTCTCGCGGTGAACCGAGACTGTCGACTGGTTCTGGACGGTGATGACAGCCCTGTACTCGTCAGACGAGAACGACAGCAACGGGTCGGTGGTGACGTTGTAGGAGGCGTTTGCCTGGGTGTCCCAGTTGTAACTGGCGTTTTTGTTCAGTGCGCTGTCTGAGATTTCGCCACCGCCAAACACCGAACACCCCGAGAGGGCCACGAGCACGGCCAACCCGCCGAGTGCGAGGAGACGACGTCTCCGACTCATGGCACGACACAGAGCAGTTCCGCGGGCAGATACTCGCCGATACTGGCGAGCAGTCCCGGCGGGTCGGTTGCCTCTCTGCAGACGATACTCTGTTCGAGCAACCCGAGTCGTTCGACGGTGACGATGTCGTGTGCGTGTCCGGCGCGGTTCACAGTCGCCCGCACCTCTGCACGGGTCGCGCTGTTGACGTTCACCCGCCCGCTCCCTCGCGTCCAGTCGTAGAGTCTGTCGCGTTCGCTGTCGGCCAGTCTCGGGGTCTCGTCGGCGACAAACTGGAGCGGCGTGTGCTGGACCAGTCCGTAGCGGGTGCGAATCTGTGTCGGGTCACCCGGCCCCAGTCCCAGTCGGTCCGCCGGCAGTCGCACCCGTCGGCCGGCGTCGAGTACGAACCCCTCCTCGTCCCAGGTTTCGAGCGTGCCAACGGCACTCTCGCCGGCTGCCGCGCCGACTGCGCCGAACTCGGCCCGGAGCACGTTCCGTGCCGCCGTCGCGTCTGCGCCCTCGACGTCCACGACGGGAAACGCGTCCTCGCGCAGACTGATGTCGGTCGTCGCGTCGAGACCGCCGACCTCGTTGTCGACCAGCGAAGCGAGCGAGTCCAGCGCGCGCTCCCGGGCGTCACCTTCGACGTAACACTTCGTCGCGAGCACGACCACGCTACGACCACCCCACGGAGCAGACGGTCATTAGGCCTCGAGTTCGACCGCTTCCACGTTGAGTTCGTCTCTGAGTTCGCTGATTCGCTGCTCCATCGCCTCGACCAGTCGGGTGTTCTCCATCGCGTCGACCTGCGAGCCACACTCCGGGCACTCGAAACCGAACTCCATGGCCTCGCCGAACTCGAATCTGATTCCACAGCTCTCACACAGGTAGAACTCGTTTTCGAGTTCGTACTCGTGTCGGGTTTCGAGCGCCCCGAGCAGTCGGTGCATCTCGGACTCCAGCTGCTCGGGGATGTTGTCGTACTGGAACGTCCAGAGGTAGGTGAGCCAACCCGAGTCCTCGTCGCGCAGGCGGCGGTAACTGGCGAGGTCGTTCTCGTAGAGAATAAACAGCGCACGGCGCACGTCGTTGAGTTCGAGTCCGAGTTCCTCCGCCAGTTCCTCGTCTGTTACCTCGCCGTCGGGCGGTGCTGCCGCGACCGGCATCCCCTTTGGCCCGACGAGTTCGTGCAGGTACTTCTGGATGACCGGGTCCTCGAGTAGTTCCTCAAAAGCCATTGTGAGTGTATCCGGCAGTCACGAGGTTAAAACCATCGGCATCTGCTCTTCGGGACGACAACGGCGCGGAAACCGGCCGTGTCAGCGGTCGGCAGCCGATTTCTGTTGTGCGTCGACGACCGCGACACCGGCGAGGTTGACGATATCTTTCACCTCGTCGCCGCGCTGGAGAACGTGCACCGGTTCGTCCATACCGACGAGCATCGGACCGATAGCCTCCGCGCCGCCGAGACGCTGGAGGAGTTTGTAGCCGATGTTGCCGGCCTCGAGGTTCGGGAAGACGAGCACGTTCGCCGGCGCGTCCAGTTCCGAGAAGCCGTAGGTGTCGGTGAGAACGTCCTCGACGACGGCGGTGTCGGCCTGCATCTCGCCGTCGACGGGGAAGTCGACTGCCGGGTCGGTCCGGAGAGTGTCGGCGGCCTCGCGCACCGCGCCCGTCGCCGCGTTCTCGACACTGCCAAAATCCGAGTACGAGAGCAACGCCGCGCGTGGTTCGACGTTGAACCGTCGCGCCAGGTCGGCGGTGTGGCGGGTCACCTCGGCGAGAACCTCCGCGTCGGGGTCGACGTTGACTGTCGTGTCGGCACAGAAGATGACACGGTTTTTGAACGTAATCATGTACACCCCCGCCGCGTGGGTGGCCTCTTTGGCGGTGCCCACGACCCGGAGTGGCGGCCGGAGCGCGTCGGGGTAGTGGTGCATCAACCCGGTCAACATCGCGTCGACATCGCCCACCTCGAGCATCACGCTCCCGAGGTAGTTGCCGTCCCGAATCAGTTCGTCGGCCTCGCGGCGCGTGGTTCCCGACCGGTTGCGCAGTTCGTACAGCCGGTCGGCGTAGGGGTCGAGACTGTCCGTGCTGGGGTCGACAATCTCCGGTTCGAAACTCAACCCCAGTCGGTCCATCTCGGCCCAGATTTCCTGCTGGTCACCGACCAACACCGGGTGGGCGATTCCCTGGTCGACGAGTTGGTAGGCCGCGCGAATCATCTTCTCGTCGTCACCCTCCGCCAGCACCACCCGCTTGGGGTCGCTCTTTGCCTTGTTCAACACGACCCGCATCATCTCGCGGGACTTCCCGAGGCGGGCCTCCAGGCGCTCGCTGTACGCGTCGAGGTCGAGAGTCCGCCGTGCCGCGCCGCTCTCCATCGCCGCCCGTGCGACCGCCGGCGCAACCTCGAACAGGACCCGCGGGTCGAGTGGCTTCGGGATGATGTACTCCGAGCCAAACTGTATCGGGTCGTCGCCGTAGGCCTTTACCACCGCGTCGGGCACGTCCTCGCGGGCCAGTTGTGCGAGTGCCTCGCTCGCGGCGACTTTCATCTCCTCGTTTATCTCGGTCGCACGCGCGTCGAGTGCGCCCCGGAAGATAAACGGAAAGCCAAGAACGTTGTTCACCTGGTTTGGGTAGTCCGAGCGACCGGTTGCGACGATGACAGTGTCGTCGCGGGCGCTCTTTGCGTCCTCGTAGGCAATCTCGGGGTCCGGGTTGGCCATCGCGAAGATAATCGGGTTCGACGCCATCGACCGGACCATCGCCTCGTCGACGATACCGCCAACCGAGAGGCCGACGAATACGTCTGCCCCCTCCATCGCGTCGGCGAGGCCACCCTCGGGCACGTTGCTGGCGAACTCCTGTTTGAACTCGTTGACGTCACCGGAGTCGACGCGACTCTCGGTGATGATACCCCCGGAGTCACACATCGTGATACGGTCCTTGTCGGCACCGAGTGCGACGTAGGACCGCGCGGTTGCGATTGCGCTCGCGCCCGCGCCGGAGAAGACCATATCCAGTTCGCCGATTGCTTTCCCGGAGATGTCTACCGCGTTCAGGAGCGCCGCCCCGGAGATAATCGCTGTTCCGTGCTGGTCGTCGTGGAAGACGGGGATGTCCATCTCCTCCCGGAGGCGACTCTCCACCTCGAAACACTCCGGGGCTTTTATGTCCTCGAGGTTGATGCCACCGAAGGTCGGTTCCATGGCGCGGACGGTCCGAATCATCTCCTCTGTGTTCTCGTGGTCGAGTTCGACGTCGAAGACGTCGATGTCGGCGAATCGCTTGAACAGGACCCCCTTTCCCTCCATCACCGGCTTGCACCCCTCCGGACCGATATCGCCCAGTCCGAGCGTGGCACTGCCGTCGGAGACGACACCGACGAGATTGCCCTTCGCGGTGTAGGTGTAGGCCTCCTCGGGGTCGTCGCGAATCTCACGGCAGGGCGCGGCCACCCCCGGCGAGTACGCCAGACTCAGGTCTCGTTGTGTGTTCGTCGGTTTCGTCGTCGATATCTCCAGTTTCCCCGGTGGCTCCTCCCGGTGATACTCGAGTGCGTCCTCGTCCAGTCCCATGGCACCTAACTCTCCGCGCCGGTACAAAAAGGGCATCGAAGAACGCTCTGAGTATAACTGGGACACATCGGTCTGTGAGACAGTGTCCGGGACCCGGCGCGCTCGGTGGTTTCCTCCGGGCGGTGTGTGGGCTGGACCGTCACACCGTGGCGCACACTCACCGCTGGTCGATTGGAACGAGTTCCTGCTCGTCGGCGTCGGGGCCGGTGTAGAGTCCACGCGGGCGGATGAGACGGTTGTCGGTCTGGTACTCGAAGATGTGCGCGAGCCAGCCGCCGGTGCGGGCCATCGCGAAGATTGGGGTGTACATGTCGATTGGAATCCCGAGTTGGTAGTACACCGACCCGGAGTAGAAGTCGACGTTGGGCGCGATACCTTTCTCGATGAGATTCTGCTCGGTGGTCAACACGTCCTCGATTGTCGTGGTGTAGTCGAGCCACTTCTGTTCGCCGGAGGTCTGGGCGAGTGCCTCGAGTTTCGAGCGCAGGATATCGGCACGCGGGTCGGTGACGCTGTAGACGCGGTGACCCCACCCTGGAACGCGCTCGCCGTCTGCGACCTTCTGTTCGACCCACTCGCGGGCGCTCATCCCGCTCTCGTCGAGCTCTATCAGTGCCTCCATCACGTCCTGGTTCGCGCCGCCGTGGAGCGGTCCCGAGAGCGCGCCGATACCGCCGGTGACTGCGCTGTAGACGTCCGCGAACGTCGACGCGATGACCATCGTGGTGAACGTCGAGGCGTTGAGTCCGTGGTCGGCGTGTAGTGTCAGCGACATGTCGAAGGTCTCCTCGGCCACCTCGTCTGGCCGTTCGCCGGTCAGCATGTAGAGGAAATTACCCGCGAGCGAGAGGTCCTCGCGCGGGGCGACCGGTTGCTCGCCACGGCGCAGGCGGTCGTAGGCCGCGAGAACCGTCGGAACTTTCGCCACGATACGGCGGGCCTTCCGGCGTGCGGCGTCGAGGTCGCGCGGGTCGGCGTCGGCCTCTGGTTCGGCGGCCGAGAGCAAAGAGACACCGGTCCGGAGCGCCGCCATCGGTTGCTCGTCGGCGGCCGCCAGCGAGGAGAGGGCCTCGATTACGACGTCGTCGACCGCGCGCTCGCTGGCCATCGAACTGGCGAACGCTTCGAGTTCGTCCTGGTCGGGCAACGACCCGTTCCAGAGAAGATAGAGAACTTCCTCGTAGCTCGCACCCGCGGCGAGTTCGTCGATGTTGTAGCCCCGGTAGACGAGCGTGCCGGCGTCGCCGTCGATCTCGCTGAGCTCCGACTCCGCGACGACTACACCTTCGAGCCCTTTGCTGAGTTCGTCGGACATTATATACCTATTTTCAAACCCGGTGGGATAAATCATTATACTCCGGCCCGTTCTGCGCCGCTCTCCGGGCCCGCGACGCTGGCGCCACCCTCGATTGAACCCTCGCCTCCGCCCGTCTCTGGTCGTCCCGTCGTCGGGCCGTTTCACTTTCAGCAGGCTGTTAACAGGGGTTTATGTACCAGGGGGCACAATCGCCGTGTATGTCCACAGGAGAGGACCTCAAGGAGCTGCCGGGCGTCGGTCCGGCGACGGCAGAGAAACTCACTGACAACGGGTTCGACAGCTACCAGGGAATCGCGGTCGCGAGTCCCGGCGAGCTATCGAACACCGCCGACATCGGCGAGTCGACGGCAGCCGATATCATCAGTGCCGCCCGGGAGGCCGCCGACATCGGTGGCTTCGAGAGCGGCGCGACGGTGCTGGAGCGGCGAGAGAAAATCGGCAAACTGACCTGGGGTGCAGAGGAGGTCGACGAACTGCTCGGCGGTGGCGTCGAGACACAGTCGATTACGGAGGTGTACGGCGAGTTCGGTTCGGGCAAGTCACAGATCACACACCAGCTCTCGGTCAACGTCCAGCTCCCGAGCGAACACGGCGGGCTGGAGGGGAGTGCCATTTTCATCGACTCCGAGGACACGTTCCGGCCGGAGCGTATCGAGGACATGGTTCGGGGGCTCGACGACGAGGTTATCGAGGCGACGATGGTGCTACACGACGTCGCCGACGAGGACGGGGCAGACGCCGGCGACGAGGCACTGCTCACGGAGTTGCTCGAGACGATACTCGACAAGATTCACGTCGCGAAGGCGTTCAACTCGAACCACCAGATTCTGCTCGCCGAGACGGCACAGGAGCTCGCGGCCGAGAGCCAAGACGAGGAGTTCCCGGTTCGCCTGCTCTGTGTCGACTCGCTGACGGCGCACTTCCGCGCGGAGTACGTCGGCCGTGGCGAACTCGCCGAGCGCCAGCAGAAACTCAACAAACACCTCCACGACCTGATGCGGGTCGGTGACCTGAACAACACTGCGGTGCTCGTGACCAACCAGGTCGCGGCCAACCCGGACTCGTTTTTCGGTGACCCGACCGAACCGATCGGCGGCAACATTCTCGGCCACACCTCGACGTTTCGCATCTACCTCCGCAAGTCGAAAGCCGACAAGCGCATCGTCAGGCTGGTCGACGCGCCGAACCTCGCCGACGGCGAGGGTGTGATACGCATCACCGGCGACGGTGTCGTTCCGGAGTGAAAGCGGAGTGAAAGTGGTTCCGCGGGCGGTGAATCACACGACGGCACCGGGTATCGAGGCGAAAGAACGGGGCTCTATCGACCGGTCGGTCGGGACGGCGAGTGTCACTCTCCGTTCGTGAGGCGCTCTCGCACGCGCTCGCGGTCGACTGTGCCCGAGGCCGTGCGCGGGAGCCTCTCGGCGAAGGCGACCGTCTTGGGGCATCGGTAGTCCGCGAGACGCTCCCGGCAGTGCTCGCGGAGTGTGGACGCGTTGAGGTCGTGTTCCGTGATCACGAGTGTTGCGACTCGCTGGCCCCACGTCGGGTCGTCGACCCCGACGACGGCGGCGTCGGTCACGGCCGGATGTTCGCGGATGGCGTCTGCCACCTCGCGGGGCGCGACGAGTTCGCCACCAGAGAGGACCATCTCGTCGCGGCGACCGACGACGTAGAGTCGGCCGTCGGCGTCGCGGTAGCCCACGTCGCCCGTCCGCAGGCCGTACTCGCAAAACGACCCGTCGTCGTCGAGATACCCCGGCGTCACCGTCGGCCCGTCGACGACAATCTCCCCGGACTCGCCCCGTTCGACCGGGTCACCGTCGTCGACGATTGTTATCTCTGTCCGATACAGCGGCTGTCCGACCGTCCCCGGATGGCGTTTTGCCTCCTCGGGGGTGGCCGTCGCGGCCTGCGAGGCGGTCTCGGTCAGCCCGTAGGTGGGGTACACCGGCAGGTCCGTGTCGCGGGCCCGGGCGAGCAACGACTCCGGGGCCGGTGCGCCACCGAGCAACACCGTCTCGAGTGAGGGCAGCGACGCGCCGGCCGCGAGCAACCGCCGCAGTTGTGTCGGCACCAGCGAGATACCGGTCACGTCGAACTCGTCGACGACCCGTGCGGTCTGGTCGGTCCCGAAACTCCGCTGGAGGACGAGTGTGGTGCCCTGTATGGCACATCTGACGACGGGTGCGAGTCCGCCGGCGTGGTACACCGGGAGGCAGTCGAGCCAGCGGCCACCCGGTGTGACACCGAGCCGGAGGGCCGACGCGACGGTGCTCGCGTGCAGATTGCGCCCGGTCAGTCTGACAGCCCGTGGCTCGCCGGTCGTCCCCGAGGTGAACAGGAGAGCGGCCGTCTCCGCCGGGTCGAACGCGTCGACCCCCGCGGTGGTCACGCTCGCGCCCGCGAACGGGTCGAGTGTGTCACAGTCACCGGTGTCGTCGACCGAGACGACGGGCCGGTTGGCGTCGACGACACTCTCGCGCTCACAGACCAGCAGGTCGGGGTCTGTTCTCTCGAGTGCGGCGTCGAGTTCTGGCGGGGCGAGTTGCGTGTCGAGTCCGACGACGGTCCAGCCGAGTCGCATCGCCGCGTGAAAGAACACGGCGAACTCCGGCCGCGGCGAGAGCAGTGTGCCGACGCGGACGGACTCTGCCGGAGCGTCGACCCGGCGTCGGAGACGCGTGACACAGTCCTCGACGTGGTCGTCGAGTTCCCGGTACGTCCACTCGCGGCCGTCGGTCGCGTCGACGACCGCGGTTCGGTCGGGGGTTGCGGTGACCCGCCGGGAGAGAAAGTCGCTCACGGTCGCTCCCGCAGTCCGAGTCCGTTACCCTGTGGAACGACCATCTCGCCCCCGAGCACCGGCGCGGGGTCGGCGGCGAGGTCTCTGGCGATGCGGTCGCCGGTCGCCAGCCCACAGGGGGCGGCGTCGGGAACACTCGCCGCGACGTGGACGGCCGCGGTGCGGGCGACGACTGCGTCGACGGTCGTGGAGACGACCGGTTCGATATCTGCGGCCCGGCACTGGCGTGCGGCACTCGCGGCCAGGTCCGGCCCGCCCAGCACCATCGGCTTGAGCACGAGCACGTCTGCCGCGCCAGTCTCGATTATCGTCTCGACGTCGTGGGCGGCGAGTGACTCGTCGAGCGCGATATCGACACTGTCGGTCAGTTGCATCGTCTCGCGCAGTTTCGCGGTGGGGAGTGGCTGTTCGACGTACGCGACCTCGAGCGCGGCCATCGCCTCGAGTGCGCGCTGGGCCTCGCGCTCGGTCCAGGCGGCGTTTGCGTCGACACGGAGCGTGACACCGTCGCCGACCGCGTCCCGGACCGCCCGGACGCGCTCGATGTCCTCCTCGACGCCGGTTGTTCCGACCTTCACCTTGAGACAGTCGTACCCCGCATCTACCGCCTCACGCGCCCGCCGGGCAGTTTCGGCCGGCGTCCCGTCTGCGCCGAGTGTCGCGTTGACGGGGACGCTCTCGACGGGTCGACTGCCGCCCAGAGACCGGTACAGTGGCTCGCCGCTGGCCCGTGCGCGGGCCTCGGCGAGCGCGAGCGCCAGTCCGTGACGGGCCGCGGGGGCGTCGAGTTTCGCCAGCGCGATACCCCAGTCGAGTTCCTCGGCGACTGTTTGGGCGCGGTTCAGCGCCGCCCGACACTCCTCGCGGGACTCGGTCCACCCCGCGAGTGGCGTCGCCTCGCCGAGTCCCTCCGAACCGCCCGCCGTCAGTCGCACCAGAAAGCCCTCGCGCTCGCCAATCCTGCCACGGGCGCTCTCCAGTGGCGGGTCGAGACGCACGCTGAACGGGTCGACCTGCATCAGACCACCCCCGGGGCCGCGAGTCCGACCGCCAACAACAGGGCGTACACTGCGAGCAGTTGGCCGGTGCGCTCCAGTGCCGGATTGAGCGCCTCGCCGTCGGTCCGAGAGAGCACCACCCGTGCGATGGCCCAGGCGAACGGCACTGTCAACAGCGCCAGGAGCACGGTCGGAGGGTAGCCAAGCGCGAGCCAGAACACCGGCGGCACGGCGTAGGCGGTGCCAAGCAGACAGAGAAACTCGAGTCGGGAGAGCCTGTACCCCAGCGTGACGGCGAGCGTGCGCTTGCCGGCCTCGCGGTCCGTCTCGCGGTCGCGGATGTTGTTGACGACCAGAATCGCCGTCGAGAGCGCCCCCGCGGCCACGCCGGCGAGAACCGCGCCGGCCGTGACGGTTCCAGCAGGGACACCGAGTGGGAACAACTCCACCGGGAGGGTGGCGACGGCTTGCACGTAGTAGGTGCCGCCGGTCGCGACCAGTCCAAAAAAGACGAACACGAACAGGTCACCGAGGCCGTAGTAGCCGTAGGGATAGGGGCCACCGGTGTAGAGAACCCCTGCGGCGATGCTCGCGGTGCCAACGACCAGAATCGGGACACCGCCGAGCGCGACCAGCCAGAGGCCGACGAGCGCGGCCAGCGCGAACGTCCCGGCCATCGCGCGTCTCACCTCGCGTGGTTCGATGAGTCCGCCGGCGGTAACACGGGTGAACCCCTCGCGGTCCTCGGTGTCGGTCCCCTTTATGGCGTCGTAGTAGTCGTTTGCGAAGTTCGTACCCACCTGGATGAGCAACGCACCGACGAGTGCGGCCAGCGCCGGCGCCGGCGCGAACACGCCGTCTGCGGCCGCCAGTCCGACACCGACGACGACTGGCGCGGCGCCGGCCGGCAGCGTCTGCGGACGCGCGGCGATGAGCCACGCCCTCCGCCTGCTGACATCCGCGGTTGCACTCATTACTCTCCCGTACGTGCGGGAGCATCATAGCGACTACGGTTGCCGTCTCTGTCTCACCCACCCGGCACGGCGGTACTCGACCCGCGAGACCCCGCCACGACACCGACCAGACGCCGGGTCCCTGTCGATACCCGCCGTGACACTGTCCACCACCCCGGGCCGATTCCGTGGTGTTTAAATGGGCACGCGGGGGAACTTACAATAGAATCGTGTAGGGGTGTCGAGCCCCGAGTCCAGTCGGGCGCGAGTATTAGCGCGTGTCGTGGTAGCCAAGCGGCCCAAGGCGCATGGTTGCTAACCATGTGGCGTAATGCCTCCGGGGTTCGAATCCCCGCCACGACGTGGAAGACCACAGATGAGTGCAGAAAACCCAGAGACGGACGAGGACGACGACATCCAGTACTTCGTCCGCATCGGTCAGGCCGACCTCGACGGCACGAAGTCGGTCGAGCGGTCACTGACAGAGTTGAACGGAATCGGCCGGCGCGCGGCCCGCATCATCGCCGACGAGGCTGGTGTCGACCGGACGGCGACGTTTGGCGCGCTCGAAGACGACACCATCGACGAGGTGGTCGAGACCGTCGAGAGCTTCGCCGACGAGACACCGGAGTGGCTGACGAACCACCGCAACGAGTTCTTCAGCGGCGAGACCACCCACCGAATCGGGAACGACCTCGAGATTACGCGCCGGCAGGATATCAACCGGATGAAGATGATCGACTCCTACAAGGGGGTCCGTCACAAGCGCGGCCAGAAGGTCCGTGGCCAGCGCACCAAATCGACCGGTCGGAGCGAGGGCACTATCGGGGTCAACGTCGAAGCGATAAAAGAGGACATGGAAGAAGAGGAGAGTGAGGAGTAATGTCACTCGGTAACAACACAGTCTCCTACGAGACCCCGAACCACCCGTTTCAGGGCGAGCGAATCGCCGAGGAGGCGGGGTTGGTCGGGAGTTACGGACTGAAAAACAAGGAGGAACTCTGGCGCGCGGAGTCGGAACTGCGGGGCTACCGCCGCGAGGCACGGCAACTGATAAGCAGCGCCGGCGGCGACGTCGAGAGCGCGGGCAGGGAGGGTGCAGAGTTTCTCGCCCGTCTCCAGCGTATCGGCGTGCTCGGGCGCGAGGACTCGCTGGACGACGTGTTGGCGCTCGAAGTAACAGACATCCTCGAACGGCGTCTCCAGACACTGGTCGAGCGAAAGGGACTGGCCAACACCGCACAGCAGGCCCGGCAGTTTATCACACACGGCCACATCACCGTCGACGGCCAGCGTGTGCAGGTTCCCTCGTACGTGGTCGACACCCGCGAGGAGGACGCGCTGGGTTTCGACACCGAATCGCCACTGACAGACGAACTCCACCCGGAACGAGCGGAGGACAACTAATGGCAGACGAAAGATGGGGTATCGCCCACGTGCACGCATCGTTCAACAACACAATCATCACGGTCACCGACCAGACGGGCGCGGAGACGCTGGCCAAATCGAGCGGCGGCACGGTGGTCAAACAAAACCGCGACGAGGCCTCACCCTACGCCGCGATGCAGATGGCAGAAGCAGTCGCCGAAGACGTCCAGGCACAGGGTATCGACGGCGTCCACGTCAGGGTTCGTGGTCCCGGCGGAAACCAGCAACAGAACCCCGGTCCCGGCGCGCAGGCGACGATTCGTGCGCTCGCCCGTGCCGGCCTGGAAATCGGTCGTATCGAGGACGTGACGCCGGTTCCCCACGACGGCACTCGCGGCCCAAAGAACGCGGGATTCTAATCATGGCAGAGTACGAGGTCCAGTTCGTCGAGGAGGGCGACAGGGATGCACGCTTCCTCGTGCGTCCGATTACGCCCGCGTTCGCGAACGGCATCCGCCGCGCGATGATAGCCGACGTGCCCACCTTCAGCATCGACAACGTCCGCGTCATCGAGAACTCGAGTGTGATGTTCGACGAGCAGATTGGCCTCCGTCTGGGTCTGGTTCCGCTGACGACACCACCCGGCGAGTTCGAACGCGGCGACGAGGTGACGCTGTCGCTGGACGTCAGGGGGCCGAGTCGGGAGGCCCCCGAGGAGACCAACACCGCCTACTCGGGTGATATCGTCTCCAGCGACCCGATGGTCCAACCCGCCGAGGAGAACGTCCCGATTATCGACCTCAAGCCCGAGCAGCGTCTGGAGGTCGAGGTCGACGCCGTTCTCGACGTCGGCCGCGAGCACGCCAAACACCAGGGTGGCGTCGCGGTCGGCTACCGCCACCTCCAGCGTGTCGAGGTCGTCGGTGACCGCGGCGAGTTCGCCGACGACCAGAGCCACGTTCTCCGCGGTGTCATCGAGGAGGGGGCGGCCGACCACGCCGAGACCGACGCCGCGAACGGCGACCTGGTCGCCAGCGAGGCGTTCGACCACGACCTCACGAACCGCTACCCCGGAAAGAAACTGGAGGTAACAGACGTCGAGGACGCCTTCGTGTTCGACGTCGAGACCGACGGCTCGTTCACGGTCGACGAACTCGTCGAACAGGCCGTTGGCAGTCTGGAGAACCGTGCCGAGGAACTGAAAGAGAAAGTCCAGTTATGAGCGCAGTTCCCACCCCGTGCCCGGCAGAGGCCCGCGCGACGGGAGCGACTGTGCCAGAGAGGGGTATGCCGGGGCCGTCTCCGGAGAGCAAACGAGTGGCCGGAATCAAAAGCGATTTCAGCGAACAGACAACAACAACAGAAACGCGCAGGGATAGCCAAGTCAGGTCAACGGCGCAGCGTTCAGGGCGCTGTCCTGTAGAGGTCCGCAGGTTCGAATCCTGCTCCCTGCAGTTTTCGAGAGAACTGCTATGAGCAAGACAAATCCGAGACTACAGAGTCTCATCGCCGACCTGAAGTCGGCCGCCCGGAACTCCGGAGGTGACGTCTGGAGCGACGTCGCGGACCGACTGGCCAAGCCACGCCGGACACACGCCGAGGTCAACCTCGGGCGCATCGAGCGGTACGCCCGGGAAGACGAGACGGTAATCGTCCCCGGCAAGGTGCTGGGCAGTGGTGCGCTGACAAAGGAGGTGACCGTCGCCGCCGTCGACTTCTCGGGCACAGCCGAGACGAAAATCGAACAGGTTGGCGAGACGATGACACTCGAACAGGCACTCGACCAGAACAAAGAGGGCGCGAACGTGCGGGTGATTCGATGAGTGTCGCCGAGTTCGACGCCGACACCGTCGTCGACGCACAGGACTGCATCCTCGGGCGTGTCGCCTCGCAGGTGGCCGAACGGGCGCTCGAGGGCGAGCGTATCGCCGTCGTCAACGCCGAACGGACAGTCATCACCGGCCGCGAGGAGCAACTCACGGAGAAGTTCCTCGCCCGCCGCGAGAACGGTTCCGACCGCGGACCGGAGTACCCGAAACGGCCCGACCGCATCTTCAAGCGGTCCATCCGGGGGATGCTCCCGTACAAGAAACCACGCGGCCGCGAGGCCCTCGAGGACGTCCGGGTCTACGTCGGCAACCCCTACGACGAGGCGGAGGTTCTCGACGACACGTCGCTGGACCGGCTCTCGAACATCAAATTCGTCTCGCTTGGCGAGATTAGCGAGTCACTCGGAGCGAACATCACATGGTAACGAACACATCGGGAAAGAAGAAGACGGCAATCGCACGGGCAACAGTCCGGGACGGCACCGGCAAGGTTCGGGTCAGCACACAGCCAGTCGAACTGGCCGAACCGGAGCTGGCGCGGCTGAAGATGCTGGAGCCGTTCCGCATCACAGATACGGACCTGCGGGATTCGGTCGACATCGACGTCACCGTCGAGGGTGGCGGCGTCATCGGCCAGGCCGACGCGGTGCGGACGGCTATCGCGCGTGGACTGGTCGAGCACACCAACGACGCCGAACTCCGCGACGCCTACAGAGAGTTCGACCGCTCGCTGCTGGTCAACGACGTTCGCCAGAGCGAGTCGAAAAAGTGGGGCGGTCCGGGGGCGCGTGCCCGCTACCAGAAATCGTATCGGTGATACATCCATGATGGTACCAGTCCGGTGTTTCACCTGTGGCAGCGTCGTCGGCGAGCACTGGGAGGAGTTCAAGTACCGGACGAGAGAACTCGACGACCCCGAGGACCCACAGGAGGTGCTCGACGACCTCGGCGTGGAGCGACACTGCTGTCGGCGGATGCTCGTCTCGCATAAAGACCTCGTCGACATCGTCGCACCCTACCAATGACGCGGACAAACCGCTACGAGAAAGCGCGGATAGTCGGGGCACGGGCGCTGCAGGTTGCCTACGGTGCACCGGTGTTGATCGACACCGAACAGACCGAGCCAATCTTGATCGCCGCCGAGGAGTACGACCGGAACGTGCTTCCGTTCACTGTGCGACGGGGTGACAGTCAGTGACACTGGTGACGGACGTCTCGCTCCGGCGGGTGCTGGACTCGCGGGGTAACGCCACCGTCGAGGCAGACGTCCGGACAGAGAACAACGGGTTCGGCCGGGCACGGGCCCCCTCGGGCGCGAGTACCGGCGAGTTCGAGGCCGTCGAACTGCCGGTTGGTGAGGCGATTGCGAGCGCACGCGAGCAGGTTGTGCCGCGTCTGGTCGGCGAGGTCTACGCCGGCGACCAGCGGTCGGTCGACGCGACACTGCACGCCGCCGACGGCACCGACGACTTCTCGAATATCGGCGCGAACAGCGCGGTCGCAGTCTCGATGGCTGCCGCGACTGCCGCGGCCGACGTGCTCGGGGCACCACTCTTCCAGCATCTGGGTGGGGCGTTCCGTGGCGACTCGTTTCCGGTTCCGCTGGGGAACGTCATCGGCGGGGGCGAACACGCGGCAGACGCGACCGACATCCAGGAGTTTCTGGCCGTACCGGTGGGCGCACCGTCCGTCGAGGATGCCGTCTTCGCCAACGCGGCGGTCCACGAGGCCGTCGGCGACCGGCTGGAAGACCGGGGTGTGGCCTGTGGAAAGGGCGACGAGGGCGCGTGGGCCCCCGCTATCGAGGACGGCACGGCCTTCGAACTGCTCGACGAGGCCGTCGACGCGGTGGCGGACGACGTCGGCTTCGAGATTCGCGCCGGCATCGACGTTGCGGGCGCGGAACTGTACGAGACGGAGGCCGGCGTCTACCGGTACAGCGACGGGACACGGACGCCAGACGAGCAACTCGAGTACGTCGCGGACCTCGTCGAGGAGTACGGACTGGTCTACGTCGAGGACCCCCTCGACGAGACCGACTTCGAGGGGTTCGCACGACTCACCGAGCGGGCAGAGCGGGCCCCCGGCGAGACGCTAATCTGTGGGGACGACCTGTTCGTGACCAACACGGAGCGCCTCGACCGGGGTATCGACGCGGGGGCGGCAAACAGCATCCTCGTGAAGCCAAACCAGGTCGGGACGCTGACCGACGCCGTCGATGCAGTCGAGCGCGCGCGAACGAGCGGCTACAGAGCCGTTGTCTCCCACCGGAGTGGCGAGACCGAAGACACGACAATCGCCCACCTCGCTGTCGCGGTCGATGCGCCCTACATCAAAACCGGCGCGGTGGGTGGCGAACGGACGGCGAAACTGAACGAACTCATCAGAATCGAACACAACGCATGAGCGGAAACG
>CAZHPM010000028.1:0-29467 GCA_964534485.1 uncultured Halobacteriales archaeon | reverse complement strand
CCTCGGGAATGTCCTCTTTGGTGTGGTAGCCGTCGGCGACGAACAACGGGACGACGACGATATCGCTGGTGGTGAAAAAGTCGGTGACGTCGTCGATTTCGGGTTCCTCGTCCATGAACAGCGCCCGGACCTCCGCGAAGCGCTCGCGCTCGCGGATGCGGTCGGCGTGGTACTCGATGGCCTTCGCGGAGTTGGCGTTCCGTTTCGTCCCGTGGCCGACGACTGCCACTCCGAACCCCTCTCCCACCTCGGGGTCGCCCGTGACGGATTTCGCGCGCTGGACGATGACGTCGGTCATCGAGGCGTGGGTGCCGACGGGGCCACAGTAGTGGACCGTCTGCCCGGTATCACCGGCCGCGAACGTCGCCGCAGTCGCGCTCAATCCCTCCGACTCCCAGGCCCCGGGGTCCCACCCATCCAGACGGAACTCCCTGGGGATGACCTCCTCGGTGAAGTAGCCCTCGCTGATGAACAGTGGAACGAGGTACACCTCCTCGGCGGCGACGGTCCGGAGCGCCTCGCGGAAGTGTGGCTCCTCCTTCCAGAACGCCTCCCGAACCTCCTCGAACGCGCCCGTCGCCCGGATGCGGTCGCCGTGGGCAAAGGCGGGGGCGCTCGACTCCGGGTTGCGGTGTGAACCGTGGGCCGCGATGACGAGTGCGTCTGTCATTACACACGGTAGGGACAAGCGGCGTTTAGGGGCTTTGCTCGCGGGGCGGGGTCTCACTCGTCGTCGCGTTCGCCCAGCATCCGTTTCAGCGCCTCGGCAATCTCCTCGTAGCTCTGCATCGAGAGGCCGTCGGTCGTGATGAGGACACCGCGACGGTCGGCGGCCACCCGGAGCAGGTAGCCGTTTTCGAACGCCCGGACGGTGAACTGGTAGTCCCCGAGTTCGGAGTCCTGGTACGCGCTCTGTGTCTCGCGGTAACCACGCCACTCGTGGCCGACGAACGTGTCCATGTCGGCGTCGCGTTCGAGGTCGTCACGCAGGTACAACTGGTCGAAATCCGTTCGCGTGAAGTACGTCACCGACCGGAGACTGTCGCCGGTTGCCGTGCGCGCCGTCGTCACAACGTGGCCGGCGAACTCCTCCGACAGGAGTTGCGAGTCCATACACACACTCACCACGCCCCAGTATATAACTCCGGTGGCGGATGTACCCGGCAACGGACTTATTTTTCGCCTCACCGGTGTGTGAGTATGGGACTGCCACAGACGGGACGGGATATAGAGTCCATCCGGGCGGATATGGACGCGCGACAGCAAGGTGACGCAGACTGGGAGGCGGGACGCACGTGGAGTCTGGTCTACTCCGCCGGCGAGGAGGTAAACGACCTGCGCGACGAGGCCCACCGGCAGTTCGCCTCGGAGAACGCGCTGAACCCGCTTGCCTTTCCGAGTGTGCTCAGTTTCGAGAACGAAATCGTTCGGATGGTCGGCGACATGCTGAACGGCCCCGACTCGGTGGGGAACGTCACCTCCGGCGGCACCGAGAGCATCCTCTGTTCGGTGTACGCCGCCCGCGAACGCGCCCGGGACGTGCACGACATCACCGACCCGACGATGGTCATCTGCGAGACTGCCCACCCCGCCTGGGGAAAGGCCGCACACTACCTCGGCCTGGAGACGGTCCGGACGCCCGCCCGCGAGGACTGGCGGGCCGACCCCGAGGCGATGGCCGGGGCCATCTCCGACCGGACGGCGCTGGTCGTCGTCTCTGCACCCTCGTACCCACACGGTGTCGTCGACCCGGTCGAGGCGGTGGCCGCCATCGCCGACGAAGCGGGCGTTCCCTGTCACGTCGACGCCTGTATCGGCGGTTTCGTGCTCCCGTTCCTGCCGGATATCGGCTACGACACACCCGACTTCGATTTCTCTGTCGACGGCGTCACCTCGGTCTCTGTCGACCCCCACAAGTACGGCTACACCGCAAAGGGCGTCTCGGCGCTGCTCTACCGCGGGAAGGACCTCCGCCGGTACCAGTACTACGCCTCCGACCACTGGCCCGGCGGTGTCTACGTCGCGCCCAACGTCCAGGGGACTCGCCCGGCCGGCCCGATGGCCGCCGCCTGGGCCGTGATGAACTTCATCGGCCGGGACGGCTACCAGGAACTCGTCGCGGAGGCGATGACGGCAACGGAGGAAATCCAGGACCACATCGCCGAGATGGACGAACTCGCCGTCGTCAGCGACCCCGATATGACACTCCTCGGTGTGGAGTCGACACTGCCCGACACCAGCGCCTGGACCGTCCAGCGCGAACTCTCGGACCGGGGCTGGGAGATCGAACGACAGCAGCGACCCGAGAGTATGCATCTCTCGGTGATGGCCACACACGCGGCCGTCACCGACGACTTTCTCGCGGACCTGGACGAGGCCGTCGACGTCGCACGCGACACAGAGCGGGCTGCCACGGCACCGCTGTACGGCATGAGCGGCGCAGTCGACGACGACGAGGAGCTCACCGAGGCGGTTGTCGACATGCTCAACAACGTCTTTGTCTGACCCACAGACTGTGCTGCCCCACGACCGGCGCGTCTCGTAGCGAGCCACCGCCAGTGTTTGGCTGTCGACAGTCGTCCCGGGAACGCCGGTCGTGGGCGGTGGGGTGTGTGTCTGCTAACTGAGGATGGCGGGGTCGTCCTGGTCGAGTGGGTCCTCGATATCGCCGATAATCGTCTCCAAGAGGTCGGTGACGGTCACCAGTCCGGCCACGTCACCGTCCTCGATGACGAGCGCGAGTTCCTGTTTTTCGGTCTGGAACTGGTCGATAGCGTCGCTCACGTCGGTATCCGGAGAGAGTGTCATCGTCGGCGCTGCCAGTTCGGTGAACTCTATATCGCCGGTGGACAGTTCCTCGCGGTGGTTGAACAGGGCCGGACTGTAGACGACCCCGTGAAACTCCGACATGTCCTCGCCGACCAGCGGATACCGCGTGTGCGGGTGGTTCTCGAGTGTCTGGAAGTTCGACTCGGCGTCGTCATCGGTGGACACCGCGACGATTTCCTCGGGTGGAACCATAATCTCTCTCACCGACTGCTCGCCGATTGTCAGGGCGTTCATAATCTCCTCGCGGCGCTCCTCGGGGAGGTCGCCCTCCTCCAGCACCGACCCGAGCTCGTTCCGGAGGTCTGCACGACTCTCGATGACCTCCTGTTCGGCCTCCGTCCAGGCCTGTGTCATCTTGATACCGAACAGGCCAAGCGTCGCCTTCGCGACGGAGTCACCGACCCAGATTGCCGGGGCGAGAATCTTCGCGAACCAGTACAGCGGCCGTGCGCCGTACCTCGCGACCTGCTTGGAGCGCTCGACGCCGAGGTAGGTCGGTGTCTGTTCGCCGTGCGTGAGATGAACCAGGTTGATGATGAAAAATCCGAGGAGCGACCCGGCCCCGACCGACGCGAGTGTCGTGTTCTCGAACACCGGTTCGAGGAGAGCCGCCAACCCGGGTTCCGCGATAATCCCCAGCGCGATACTCGTCCCGGAGATCCAGACCTGACAGGTCGTCAGGTAAAACTCCAGGTCGTTGGTCATCTCCCAGGCGAGTTCGAGACCCGGCGTGTCGAACTCGGATTTCGGGTACTGCCTGACGCGTGTCAGCGCGAACTCGATCGCGACGAAGTACGCGTTCACGCCGATGAGGGCGATACCACCGAGAATCCGCAACACGATCTCGAGTGAGTCCATTACCTAACCGTACCGACACCCGACTGAAAGTAGTGGCGATATCTGACAGGAACTCGCGGCCGGTCACAAGCAGTGTCCGGTTCTCGCCGGCGGCGTCAGCGGGAGGCGGTCTGTTCGACGGTCACCTCGCGGGTGGCGCGGGTCCGGGTGTAGATACGCTCGAGACGGGTGATGGTCCGGTCGACTGAGTACTGCTCGACGGCCTGGCGGGTCGACCACGACTCCGAGAGACAGCGGTCGATCGCCGCGGCCATCTCCTCGCCGTCGCCAAACTCGAACCGGACGCCGTTCTCCGGACCGATAGTGCGGGTAAACGGCGGGACGTCGGTGGCGGCGACCGGCGTGCCACAGGCGTTTGCCTCTAGCGTAGAGAGCCCGAGCGTGTCGGCAGTCGAGGCGGTGACGAACGCGTCCAGCGATGAGTAAAACCGTGGTAGTTGTTCGCGCGGGAGAAAGTCTCTGAACGTGACGTTGTCGGGCGCGCGGCGTTCGAGACGGGGCCGTTGTGGCCCCTCACCGACGACGAGGAAGTCGTACTCGGAGAGTCGGCGGGCGACCCGGAGAATCTCGTCGACGTTCTTCTCCAGACTCATCCGGCCGCTGTAGCCCACCAGTGTCTGGCCGTTCTCGCTCGTCACGTCACGCGGGTAGAACCGCTCGGTGTCGAGTCCGACCGGGAGTTCGATGGGTGTCACCTCGCGGTCGATTCGTCCGGTAGAGGTCGTCACGACGTCGAACCCGGAGAGCAGTCTCGTCTCGAGGGGGACGTAGAGCCGTTTCAGGACGTTGGCGACGGTTTCGACCTTGATGCTCTGCTCGAAGTACTCCTCGATGGGCGTGTGGTGTGTGTACACCGACGGGAGGTTGTTCCGCCGGGCGTAGTAGGCCCCGAGCAGGCCGACCGGACCGGGTCCGTGACAGTGTACCAGGTCCAGGTCGGGAATCCGTGACGACCGACGGAAGGTGCCAGCCCGGTAGCCGCTGTAGAACGGGTTCGGGAGCGACTTGACCGGGAGTTCCCGCTCCTTTGGGTCGTAGTCGCCGTCGGGGTAGAGAATCCAGACGTCGTGACCGGCCTCCTCCAGTCGGTCGCGCCAGAGTTTCAGCGTGTAGGTCACGCCGTCGATTTCGGGAAAGTACGCGTCGGTGAAGAAGCCGACTCTCATCCCGCCACCTCCGCGTAACAGGATTCGAGGTCGTCGGCAACGTTCGAGATATCGTGTTCGAGTGCGAGCGCGCGCGCGTTCGCGCCGATGGTGTCACGAAGACCCGGGTCTTCGAGCCGTTCGAGCGCCGACCGGAACTCGCCGTCCGCGACCTTCAGCCCGTGTGTGCCGTCCTCGACCCAGGAGAACGTCTCGATGTCGCGGACCACCACCGGCAGACTGGCGGCCATCGCCTCCAGCAGCGCGATACCCTCGTTTTCCTCGTGTGTCGGGAAAAAGAAGATGTCGCCGGCCGCGTACGCCTCCCGGATGTCCTCGACGAACCCGGGGAACGTGCAGTTACCGGGCGCAGAGTCGATGAGGTGTTTCGTCGGGCGACCCTTCAGGTGGCGGTCCAGCGGGCCAAACCAGACGAAGTCCGTCTCTGGCATCTCTCTTGCCGTCTCGACGAACGCGTCCAGCCCCTTCCGCCGGATGACGTGCCCGACGACAAAGACAACTGGCGGCGAGAGGTCGTACTTCTCGAGGGCGTCCTCGCGCAACTGCTCGTGCCCGTCGAGTTTCGACGTGTCGACGCCGTTTGTCAGCACCGTCGTCCTGACGTCGGAGTAGCCACGGATGATCTGCTGGTTGTACTCGGAGGGACAGACCAGCAGGTCACCGAGTCGGTAGACCCGCTCCAGATACGGCCGGAGCGGCCGCGAGAGGAGGTTGGTGAAGCGGAAACTGTCGCCAAAGTCCTCGGCAGTGATGTGTGTGTGGACGACGACCGGAATCCCACGGTCTCGCGCCCGTTTTGCGTAGTAAGCCGACCGCGGCCCCATCAGGTTGAGGTGTACCAGGTCGACACCGAGTGTCGGGTCGGTGGTGTACTCGATTCCCCGCTCGTCGAGCATACGACGCTGGTGGCGAACTGACTCCCGGATTCCCCCGCTCACCTGCCCTTCGAACTCGAGATAGTGGGAAACCCGCATCTAGTGAGAATACCCCGTGCGCCGTCTATAAAAAACTCTGCTTTTTTCCCGCGTCGGGCCGCTCTCGCGGGATTTCGTCAGACGGCCGTCTGACCGGGCCCGTTGGGTGGCGGATTCGGCCAAGAGACGGCTCTCTCCGGAGACTGGCACCCGCTTGGCCTACCTGTCGAGTTCGAGCCACGGCACCTCTATCAGCGGCGCGATTGGTGTCTCGATGTGGTGTTCCCACACCCCCTGTTCGCCAAACGCCTCGCCGTGGTCTGCGGTGACGACGATGTCGCCGTCGAGGTCCGCGAGCAGGTCGACGACCGACTCGAGCGCGATTCGGAGGTTCTCCTCGTGGTACTCCATGGCCGTCTCGCGGGTACCGTTGCTGAGTGCCTGTGCGGTGTCGAGTTCGAGCATCATCCCCGCTTTCATCGCCAGCGAACTCCCGTCGAGAACCGACTCGACGGCCGGTCGCACCGTGTCGCCGACCGCCGAGAGCACACCGCCGTCGCTGTCTGCGTCGTGTTGTTGTTTGATGCCGTCGCGGATGGTGGTGAGTTTGCCACCCTCGCCGCGGCCGAGATACGGCGCGTGGGGTTGCATGTAGTGCACCACGGTCCGCTCGCGGCGCTCGACGATATCCGAGTGTCTGTGGAACGACTCGGCGAGACTCTCCGGCGGGACGGTCCCCAGGTCGTCGTCCCACCCCTCGTCCCAGACGTCGACGACGTCGGCGAGATGGTCTGTCGCGGCCCACTCGTAGTCACAGCTCGCACCCCACTTGAGTTCGTTCAGCGGGATACCCTTGCTGTTGATAAACGGGTTGCTCGAAAAGTACGCGATGTCGAGGTCGCCAACGAGTGTCTTCGAGGCCCACTCGGGGGTCGAGGAACCAAGCGACCGGCGTTTCTCGAGCGTGCCGTCGAGGTACTCCTCGTACACCTCGCTGAAGACGTCGTACCGGCAGGCGTCGAGAACGAGACAGTAGTCCCACTCCGATTCGAGAAAGCGGTGGTCGTTCATCGGCCGTCTTTCTCACCTGTGAGCAATATTCGTGTCGGTCTCTGTCGACTGCCAGACACCACTCTACAGCAGGTCGTCGAACGGGCCGGCTTTCGCGCCCTCGAGACGGTCGAACTGCGCCTCCGAGAGCGATACCGTCGTGGCACGGAGATTCTCCTCGAGTTGTTCGACGGTGCGTGCGCCGAGTATCGGCGCCGTCAGTTCCGGGTGCCGTAGCTGGTAGGCGAGTGCCACCTGCGCCGGCGTCGCGTCACACTCGCTGGCGACCGTCTCGAGCACGTCCAGCGTGTCGAAGTTCTCCGGGGTCAGGTACCGCTGCTCCCAGCCCTCGGTGTCCGAGGCCGTCGACTCCGCCGGTAGGTCACCTCCGCGCTCGTACTTGCCGGTCAGAAACCCCTGGGCGAGCGGACTCCACGGGCAGACAGCGAGGCCCTGTTCCCGGCAGAACTCGAGGTACTCGCCCTCTATCTCCCGGTTGACCAGGTTGTACCGCGGCTGCGTGACGGTGAACCCCTCCCGTCCGTGCTGGCGGGCGTGCTCGTTCGCGCGGGCGAGTTTCCAGGCGTTTGGCCGGAGTGTCGAGGCCCCCAGGTAGTGGACGCGCCCGTCGGCGACGAACTCGTCGAGCGTTCGCATGAACTCCCGAAGGGGGGTCGTGTCGTCCCAGCGGTGGATGTACAGCACGTCGAGGTAGTCGGTTCCGAGGCGGTCACAGACCGCGTCGACCTGGTGACGTAGGTGTGCGCGGTTCAACCCACCCCGGTTGGGGTCGCTCTCGTCGGTCGACCAGTAGACTTTCGACGCGATGACGAACTCGGAGCGGTCGCGGTCGGCCAACCAGTCGCCGATCCAGCGCTCGCTCGCGCCGTCGCCGTAGATGTCTGCGGTGTCGATGAATCGCCCGCCAGCGGCCTCGTAGGTGTCGAGTAACGCCTGTGCCGTCTCCCGGTCGGTCTCGAGCGCGCCGGCGTCGGTCTCCCGGCCAAAGCGCCAGGTCCCAAACGAGAGTTCACTCACCTCCAGTCCCGTGCGACCGAGCGGGACCGTGTCGAGTGTCACGTCCATACGCGCATCTGGTCTCACGTGTGAAAGAGTCTGGTGGTTACCCCCGACGGCCGGCACAGACCACCACCACTCCGGCACTCTCGCCGTCGACCCGACGTCCGGGGGTCGTCTCGGTTACTGTCTGCTCGGCCACCTGTCGAACGAACTGAGAAAGCCGCCGAACCCGGAGGCGACCAACAGCGCCGCCGCGACCAGCGCGACTGTCAACCCGATTGCCGGCTCGAACGCACTCGCTGGCCCCTCCTTTCCGCCAACCCTGATGAGCGTCTCGCCGCTGTCGAGAAAGCCCCGCATGTAAATCGAGACGCTGATTCCGAGAATCCCGAGCAGTAACACCCCCAGTTGTGCCGGACGACTCCAGCGGGCGACCGCGACCACCAGTGCTACCACCCCGAGCGCGGCGACAATCTCTGGAAACAGGTATATCTCCCGCGCCGCGATGGTCCTGTCGCTCAACCCCTCCGCGTCGACGACCGTGACCCACGTCAGCAGGTAACTGGCAGACAGCCCACCGCCACCGATTGCCGCGACGACCCGGAGCAACGAGAGTGACTGGCCCCGGGCCGTCTCGTCGTCACCACCGGCTCCGGTGGCTGTCTCCTCTGACGACTCCGACATGCGTCTTTGAAGTCGCTATCTGTCGGTAAAAAACTCGGGGAGACTGTCCACGCCGTGTCACGTCTGAGGGCACAGCGAGCGCGACAAACGGTCCGTGCCGAGTTCTCTCCTGTCAGGACGAACCGACCGGCGGGGTCGTCCCGAGACGGTGAGGACCCTCACACCAGACCCAGCGCCACCGCAGTGCCGACTCCGAGCGCGGCGAGTGTGACCAGGAGTGTGCCAAGAAACGCCACGAGGCTGCGCGCCAGCAGTCGCCAACCGGGGCGGTCGGTGACGACCAGGTCCGACAGACCCTCGCCCTTGCTCACGACGAGTGACCCGGACTCGGCCGCCGCGTCGACGCCCCGCCCCCTGAGTTTGCTGACCCCCTCCGAGGCGGCGTCCCGGACACTCTGTGGGGCGCGCTCGTCGGGGCGCATCGCCGTGCCGTAGACACGGACCTCTTCACCCGGGCGGAGCGTCGCCAGATACGACGTCGCAGACCCCCCCTCGCTTTGCTGCTGGTCCCAGGAGAGTTCGAACGCCGCGCTGTCGGTGTCGACCAACACCGAACCGGTGCCGTCACTGACCCGGAACGGCACCGCCTGGCTCTCGTCCGTCTCGACGCGTTTCCCGCCGCCCTCGGAGCTCTGTCTGCTCTGGAGCTTCCGGTACCGGTAGGCGACGTACTCGTCGCCGTCGTGGCTCACACGGTCGTCGTCGACCGGCTCCACCCGACCGCTCACCGCTACCACCCCCGGCGAGAGGCTGCCCGCCGCCGTCGACGTCGCCCGCCGCAGTAGACGGACACGCGTGAAGTTCCGCTTCGTCAGCCAGGCGCTGACGAGCGCAACCCCGAACAGCAGTGTCCAGTCCGGTACCAGCCCCAGTCCAAACGAGAGAACCGCGAGCACCACCAGCAACGCCCCGGCAGCGACTATCAGTGCCGCTGTCCGCGGGTTGTTTCCGACCCACCGGGCGAGTTCGAGTGGGTTCGACAACAGTCGTCGGCTCTTCTCGAACATGGTCTGTCTCTGTCGACTGCCCTCGGACGGTGCGACGGGACCGCCCCCACACCTGTAGAGCAGTTACACTCCGGTGTGACGACTCCGGGGTACTTGAATCTGTAGCCCCCCGGCGCGGATTGGTGTCGCACACGGACCGGTCTCTCCGTGGACCGAACAGACGAGCGTCGTCCCGGCGCGTCGCGACACCGACACACAGAAGCGACCGGCCCCGTCAGTGTGGGTATGGGCAACGCGGACCTGCGTGACCTGGCGGCCATCGAGACGGTGCCGTTTGCCGACCTGGAGGGGTCGGTCGTCGCGGTCGACGCGCACAACTGGCTCTACCGGTATCTGACGACGACCGTCAAGTGGACCGCGAGCGAGCGCTACACGACCGCCGACGGCGAGGAGGTGGCGAATCTAATCGGTGTCGTCCAGGGACTCCCGAAGTTCTTCGAACACGACCTGACGCCGGTGTTCGTCTTCGACGGCGCGGTCGCCGACCTCAAAGGCGACGAGGTGTCACGCCGTCGCCAGCAGCGCGAACGGTACGAGTCAGAGCTCGCAGACGCCCGCGAGACCGGCGACCCGGTCGCGATTGCGCGACTCGAGTCCCGGACACAGCGACTCACCGACACCATCGTCGAGACCACACGCGAGTTACTGACACTGTTTGACGTGCCAGTCGTCGACGCGCCAGCCGAGGGCGAGGCACAGTGTGCACAGATGGCCCACGACGGCACCGCAGACTACGCCAGCACCGAGGACTACGACGCGCTGTTGTTCGGTGCACCCCTGACAATCCGGCAACTGACGAGTTCGGGCGACCCCGAGTTGATGAATCTGGACGCGACACTCGCCGAACACGGACTCACGCGGGAGCAACTCGTCGACGTGGCGATTCTCTGCGGAACGGATTTCAACGGCGGTATCGACGGCGTCGGCCCGAAGACGGCCGTCTCGCTCGTGACCGACCACGACGACATCTACGGGGTACTCTCGGCACGCGAGGACGAAATCGAACACGTCGACCGTCTCCGGTCGCTGTTTCTCGACCCCGCGGTCGAACCGGTGTCGCCGGAGACGGACGTCGCTCCCGACGTCGACGCCGCCCGTGAGTTTGTCCTCGACCAGTGGGAGGTCGACCCCGAGGAGGTGTCGACGGGATTCGAGCGCATCGAGACGGCGACGACACAGACCGGACTGGACCGGTGGAGCTAACAGAACGCAGCCACCGACGGCGACCTCCGAGTTCAGTCCGCGTCGCCAGTCGCCTCAGTCGTACGTCTCGGGGTAGGCCTCGGCGAGCAGGTCACGCTGCTCGCGCAGTCGCTCGCGAATCGGGTCGATGGCCTCCGAGATGTAGCCGGCAGCGGCGGGCTTAAGATCCGCCGGATGTAGCTCCTCGCTGCGGAAGTCGGCCACGAGGTCGTCGTACTCCTCGTACACCAGGTCGCCGCCGTACTCTTCGGGGCGGTCGACGACGAACGACTCCCCGCGCTCCTCGAGCACCGGGAACAGCAGGTACCGGACGTACTGCAGGATGCCGTTGTTCTCGGTCTCGCCCATCGGACAGTAGGCGTCGGTTATCTTCTCCTCGATGTCCTCCGGCGAGTCGGTCAGGAACACCGCCGACCCGCTGGAGCTGTCTTTCTCGTCTCTCGCGAGTCCGGAGAGCAGTGGCGCGAACAGACAGACCGGCGACTCGCTGCCGTGGTCGGGCAGCATCTCGCGGGAGAGCATGTAGATACCCCGCTGGTCGAGGCCGCCGTACGCGATATCCGCCTCGAGTGCCTTCACGTCGAGACTCTGCATCAGCGGGTAGACGAGTCCACCCAGATTCGGCGACTCGGACTCGCGGACGACCTCGCTCGCGGCGCGTCGACTCCGCGCGATTGTGGTCTCTGCGGCCATCCGGTACATCTCGAGTGTGTACTCCTCGTCGAGTTGGAACTCGGTCCCGCGGACGAACTCGACCGCGTCGGGGTCGGCTCCGGCGGCCTCGATCATTCCCTCGATGGCCTCGCGGTAGTACGTCGACCGCGCGTCGAGCAACTCGAAGGGACTTTTCTCGTCGTCGAGGTGTGCGTGCAGGTCGGCAATCAGCACCGTCACGTCCAGTCCCGCGCCGAGGAAATCCGCGAGTTTGCGCATCGTCGTGAAGTGACCGATGTGCATCTCTCCCGTCGGCGCGTAACCGACGTACACTGTCGGCGACTCCGCGTCGAGCAGTTCCGACAACTCCTGTTCTGTGACGACCTCCGCGGTGTTTCGGGTCACGAGGTCGACCCGCTCGGCTCTGTCCATACAGTCGCTTCCCGCGGAGCTTCGATAAAGGATTTGTTTACGACTCGTCTGCCGTGGCCCTCTGACCGTCGGTCGAGAGCCGGTCACGCGCCGCCCCGACCGGGTCGAGTGCCGACCAGCCAGCCGAACCCACCAGCAACAGCAGTCCGGTCTGCTCCCCGCCGCCGCCGCTGATGGCCTGCTCGACGATTATCCAGGTGATGAGCGCGAGTGTCGAGAGGATGACGGCGTACTTCGCGCCCGAGATGATGTCGACGCTCCTTATGTACCCCGCCACGAACGCCGAAATCAGCGCCTGAATAGTCACCGCGTGGAAGAACAGCATCGAGAGCAGTCCCGGGTCGAGTCCGCCGGCGAACTCCTGTAACGCCCCGTTGTCGCCCCCGCCCTCGCCGCCGCCCGTGATTCCGGCCATCGTGTCGAGGAACTGCACCTGGAGCAGCGCCATCACCGCGAGCAGCGTCACGTAGGTCATTATGATGATGACCATCTGCATCCGCGTCCGTGCCTTTCGCTCGCGGTCGATATCGTCCTGATTCTCGGCGGAGGTGGCGGCCGTCGAGAGCACGTCCTGAATCTGGCTCGAGGTTTCCTGTGCCTCGCTGACCAGTTTGACTGTCCGGGCGAGTCGTGGAATGTGGTATCTGTTGTTGAACTCCCGGAGCGCGTTCTTCAGGTTGGTGCCGTAGTTGACCTTCGTGTGAATCGTTTCGAACTCGTCGGCCAACTTGCCAGAGGAGGTGTCTGCGACGACCCTGATCGACTCGAGGAGTGTCATTCCGGTGTCGTTGGCGCTCGCGAGTTTCCGCAGGTTCTCCGAGAGTTCGCCAACAACCGACCGCCGCGAGCGAACGTTCCACTCGTGAAACACTGCGAGTGGCAACAGGTTGAGATACACCGGCGTGTACACCCAGATGAAACCACCCCAGATGACGTTGCTTTTCATCCCGTCGAGTCCCGTCGGCGCGGCTCCGGTAACCACTCCAGCACCCAGCACCAGCAGCGTAATCGGGACGGTGACGAGCAACACGAACAGCGGGTTGTCGCGGAAGAACAGGTGTGGGTTGCGGAGAATCTCTGCGAGTTCGTAGCTCCCCTCGCGACTCTTTATCTTGTCGAAGATTTCGTGTTCGCCGGTGTACTCCTCGACCAGTTCGGTGTTGAGCAGGTCGATACCGTCCTCGACAGTGTAGTTCTCGTCTGCGTCCGGTCTGAGGTAGCCGTCGCCGATTTCGTCTTGTGTGACCGTCGACACCAACACCAGAAACGCCACGCCGACGAGCGGAATCAACCCGTAGACGGTCGCGTACAGCATGAACTCCTGTCCGCCACCACCCATCAGACTCATGATGACGAGCAGGATGATGAGCAAGAGCGGGAACAGCGACAGCGTCATGTACATCTCGCCGAACAACTCGAGTGTGTCCAACTGCTTTTTTTGCTCCTGTTTCGTGGTCCGCATCTGTTTGTCTTTCTGGTCCTCGAGGAAGCCGGTCATATCCCCTCCGGAGTCGAGAATCGAGAGCATATCCGTCAGAAACTGCGCGAGTTCGTCACTCGGTGTCTCGAGTGCCTGGTTCTGGACCGCCGTCCGGTAGTCGGTGTCGAAGTACTCGGTCTCGAGGACGATAGACTGGAACTCCTGTGCGACCTCGCCGTACGTGTCGTCGGCCTTTGCAATCGCCCGGACGACCTCGAGTTGATTCATCCCTCCGACCGACAGCGCGTACATAAACGAGACCGAGTCCGCCAGCAGCGTATTTATCTCCCGCTCCCGGGCGTTCGCGCGGATGTACGGCATCGAGACCAGCGAACCGAAACCGATACTGAAGCCGATACTGCCAAACAGCAGTCCGCTTATCAGCACCACCAGCGGGAGTCTGAGGATGTCTGCGACGGTCGACAGCGAGTCGGGCAGCGGGATGCCGATAACCTGGTCGCCAAGAAACAACTGCGCGAACGTCCACCCGGCGACCATCCCGAGAAGCCACAACCCGAGTCCGACGAGTGCCCCGACCGCAATCGACCGCGAGAGATACATCTCGACGTTGTTTGGCATCCGTGCCTGTGCGAGTTTCCGCTCGACGTTGCTGACGAACTCGCTGTCCTCGTCGAACAGCCACTGGTAGACCGGGTAGAACACCGCCTCCAGCGAGAGATTGCCGTCGAGTTGCGGTGTCTGTGTCCGTTCGTCGAGGCTCATCCGTTCCCCTCTCCGGTGTCGACCTTCGGCACGAACTGCCCGAAGTCGATTGCCTCCTCGTCGGTTTTCACATCCTCTGTCTCCTCCATCCCCTCGAGCGCCGAGATGAGGTCACCGGTGTCGACCTGTCGGTACTGCTCGAAGAGCAGTTCCGCCCGCTCGAGCACACCCTCTGTCTGGTCGATAACCTCGTCTGGCGCCTCGGGACGCGGGACCAACTCCTCTTTCTCGGGGTCGATGTTGATTTTCACCGACTCCATCTCCCGGAGGTCCTCGAGTGACCGCTCCAGTCGGTCCTGTGAGATAATCGCCAGAATCGTCTCCGGGTCGTTGATAAACGCCTGCACCGTCGCCGCCACCTCGGTGTACGTGTTGATGCCGTTTCTGATGAGATACGCCAGCACGACCTTCCGCTTGAACAACTCCTCGTCGAGGCGTTCCTGTGTCCAGCCACGGTCGAATTTGATCTCCTCGAGCGTCGAGGACGACCCCATCTGCATGTAGTCGTCGGTCTCGGCGCGCCACTCGTAGACGTCCCGGACGTTGATCGGGTCGGTGGTGAACCGCTTGATGACCTCGCCCACCGAGTCGGCGTGGAACGTGGTGTAGGTCGTGTGACCGGTCGACATCACCTGGAACAGTGTCCGCCCCTCTTCGCCACGGACCTCGCCCATCACGATGTAGTCCGGGCGCTGCCGGAGCGCGGCCTCCAGCAGGTCGAACTCGTCGATGTCGCCGGTGTCGTCCTGTCCAAACGAGGGCCGGGTGACACTCGCCACCCAGTTGCGCTGGGGTAGTTCCACCTCGCGGGTGTCCTCGATAGAGACGATTTTCGCACTCGAAGGAATAAAGAGTGAGACCGCGTTCAGGCTGGTGGTCTTTCCGGACGCCGTACCGCCGGCGAAGATGAGCGATTTGTGGTTCTCGATACAGAGCCAGAGAAAGGCCATCTCGTCGAGGTTGAACGTGTTCCAGTTGATCAAATCGATTGGCGTGAAGGGGACGTCTTTGAACTGACGGATGGTGTAGTTGGTGCCGTGGTCGGAGACTTCGGTCCCGAGCGTGAGTTGTGACCGGGAGCCGTCCGGGAGTGTCGCGTCGACCTGTGGCTGGCGTTTCGAGATACCCATCCCCGACCGCTGTGCGAGTTTCACCACGAAATCGTCGAGTTCCTCCTCGCCGTGTTTGACATTCGAGATAATCTGCTCGTGGTCGGTGTGGTAGACGAACACCCGACTGTTGTACCCGTCACAGGAGATGTCCTCGACGTTGATATCGTGTTTTATCGGGTCGATACGCGCGTACCCGATGAAGTTCCGCTTGAGCACGTACAGCAGTTTTTCGACCTGATACTCCGAGAGGGTGTTCGACTGCTCCGCGATGAGAACGGGTTCGGGCCGGACGCGAATCCCCTCGAGTTCGCCCCGTCCCATGCCGATGCTGGTTTCGGTGTTCTCCTCGGAACCGCCCAACAGCATCTTCACCGAACCAAGCAGGCCGCCGCTGTCGCCGTTCGCCGCCGGACTCCCCCCGTTCGTCCGTCCGCGGTAGATGTTGTACCGCTTGAGCAGACGCTCTGTCTCTCGCTGGATGACGTCTGCCCGGTCCGCCTCCGTCCCCTCGACGACGACGTCGTCGCCGGAGTACTTTATTGCCGTTTTCAGCTTCTCCGAGAGGAACTCCTTCAGGTCTCTCTCGATTTCGTTGAGGTGTGGCTCGACGACGTAGTACTTGAACTCGTTTTCCTTTAGCGATTTGAAGATGACGACGTACGCGTACGGTTTGTTCACCCAGTAGCGGTTCTCCTCGACGAAGTGGGTCTTTTTCTCCATCGGGACTGCCTTCTCCAGGTCGTACCGGTTGGCGACCGTGGTCGTTCCGTCACGGTTCGAGAAAAAGTCGTCCTCGTCGAGGTCCGCGCTCACGTCGACACTGCGCCTGTCGACGAGTTCCGCGAGCTCTGTGGCCGTATCTTCCGCGGTACTGAGTCGACTCTCGGTCGCGGCCGGTTCGAAGCCCAGATACTCCGCCGGAGCAACCTCGGACTCGGTGAGTCGTCCCCCCTGGTGTTCCTCGTGAAACTCCTGCCAGGTGTAGTTTCCCTTTGTTACCCCCGTCAACTCCGCCTGCTCGCGCTCGTACCGGTCGACGACCCGCCCGAGACCCTTTGCGACACCGGCCCCCTCGGACAGCCGCTCGGGCGTCTCTGTCGGACTGAAGCCGAGATACGCACGCCGCTCGAACTGCCCCTCGTCGTGTTCCTCGCGCCGGAGGTCGTTCCACGAGTACTCGCCGACCGTGACGGAGTCGTCGAACGCGGCAGCGAACCCCGAGTCCGGTTCCTCGCCGGACTCGCCGGTATCATCTATTGCCATTACCTCACTAGTACCGGCAACAAAAGAAAAAACCCTCCTACCGTTTTCACACCTGATAGCCAGACGACCGCAGACGCCTTCCGGCGACACACGCCTCTGGCAGTTACTCCCCGATGAACGCCTCGAAGCGGTCGAGAGCCTCCTTCAGGTCGTCGATACCGGTGGCGTATGAGATGCGCAGGTGGCCCTCGCCGCCGGCACCAAAGGCCGACCCGGGAACGACCGCAACGGATTTTTCCTCGAGGAGTGCCTCCGCGAAGGCCTCCTCGTCGTCCCACGGCGAGGCGGGAAAGGCGTAGAACGCACCGCGTGCGCGCGTACAGTCGATACCCATCTCCTCGAACCGCGAGAGCACGAGATTCCGGCGACGGTTGTACTCAGAGCGCATCTCCGCGAGCGCCTCGTCACAGGACTCCAGGGCCTCGATTGCGGCGTGTTGTGCGGTCGTCGGCGCGGAGAGCATCGTGTACTGGTGGATGCGGTTCATCGCCCGCGTCGCCTCCGGTGGTCCGAGCGCGTACCCTAATCGGAGTCCCGTCATCGCGTACGCCTTCGAGAACCCGTTGAACACGACAGTCCGCTCGCGCATCCCGGGCAGTGTCGCGATAGAGGTGTGCTCGTGCTCGTAGGTCAGGTCGGCGTAAATCTCGTCGGACAGCACGGTGATATCGTGTTCCCGGGCGAACGCCGCGACCGATTCGAGTTGGTCGCCGGTCATCGTCGCGCCGGTCGGATTGTTCGGATAGCAGTAGACGAGCACGTCGGCCTCGCCCGCGCCGTGTTCTGCCAGCACGTCTGCGGTGAGCGCGAAGTCGTCCTCGCGACGGACCGGCACTGGCAACACCTCGCCACCGGCGAAGATGGCCCCCGGTACGTAGGAGACATAACAGGGCTGGGCCACGGCGACGGTGTCGCCGGGGTCGACCAGCGACCGAAAGGCCAGGTCGAGTCCCTCGCTCGCGCCCGCCGTCACGAGAATCTCGTCGTCGGGGTCGTAATCGAGACCGTACTGCCGGTCGGCGTAGGACGCAATCACCTCCCGGAGTTCCCGCCGGCCCCGGTTGGCGGTGTAGGAGGTTTTTCCCTGTTCCAGGGCCGTGATAGCGGCGTCACGGGCGGCCCACGGCGCGGCGAAATCCGGCTCCCCCACACCGAGTGAGATGATGTTGTCTTTCTCCTCGGCGAGTTCGAAAAACCGCCGGATTCCGGAGGGGGGGACCCGTTCGACGCGGTCGGCCGGCTTCATGGTGAGACCGAGAGCCTGTCGTCGTCGTGGCCGTCGTCGAAGTTGATTCCCTGTTCCTTGTAAGCGTCCATCACGTAGTGTGTCACCGTCTGTGTAATCTCGGGCACGGGTGCCACCTTGTCGCTGACGAACCCCGACACCTCGCGCATCGACTCACCCTCGACCTGCAACATGAAATCGAAGTCGCCACTGACCAGGTGGAGCGCCTCGACCATCTCGAAGCGCGCGAGACGGTCGGCGATATCGTCGTAACTGGTCTCTCTGTCGAGTGTGACGTTCAGTTCGACCACCGCCCGGACCGGTTCGCTCTCCAGTCGACTCCGGTCGACCACGGCGCGGTACCCCTGGATGACGCCGCTCTCTTCGAGTCGTTCGATTATCTCCTCGATTTCCGCTGGCTCGCCGCCCGTCTGCCGGGCGATATCCTCGACGCTGTACCTGGCGTTCTCGTCGAGTGCCGCGAGCACCTCCTCGGGACTGCTCATACCCATACAGACCGGAGAGCGAGCAAAAGACTTGCTATCTCGGTGACGACGCCGACACCGGAGTCGTCCTCAGACGCTCTCGTCGACGTACCGGTCGAGGTCGTCCAGGCTCTCGATGACGGTGACCGTCACCGCCTCCTCGGTCTTCGAGGCGCCGAGCAACACCGCGATGCGCTCGGCGTCCACGTCGGTGAGTTCGACGCTCTCCGAGACGCTGGACCGGCCCTCTATCTCCGCGTTGCCGTCGAGTTCGACCGCCACGGTGTACTCGCCGGCTTCGGTCAACACGCCCGCGTACGTGGCGACGGTCTCCTCGGTGGCGTCACTGCTGTTGCTCCCGCTGGTGTTCTCGCCGCCCTCCTCCCTCTCCGGGGCGGTGTCGAACTCACCGTCGAGAACCGGGTCGCCGGCGGGGTCAGACACCCTGACACTGCCACTCAACTGTGTCGCGGTCATGTTGAAGACGTTGACCTCCTCGAGCACCAACCCGGAGATGAACCCGACGATGGCCGAACAGCCACCGACTGCGGCCGCTACTGCGCCCGCCACCACCCCGAGAACCGTGCGCCGACTGGCCGAACCCGGCGCTCTGTCTCCGCCCATACCGGTGGCGTTGTCGCTCCCGGTATAAGACCACAGCGGGCACTCTCGCGGCGAGACCCTGTGTGGTCACGCCCCGACGAGGACGCACTGTCCGAGCGCCCAGACACCCCACAGGGGGTGGTCGGGACTCGCGGGGGTCGCTCACACCAGCCTCCGCCACCACGGCTCCGGTTCGTCGGGGTCGGACAGGCGCACCCGGTTGAGCAGCCTGGAGAACACAACGAGAATGACGCCCCAGTAAATCAGGACGTTCCCTGTCTGTACGTGCGCCCAGAGCAGGGCGACGAATCCAGCCGTAAACAGACCCCATTCGAGCCTCCAACTGGCAGTACCGTGTGACGCAACCTCTTTTATGATGGTGTCTTCCATTGGTCTCACTCCATCTGCTGTCGGTGTGGCTCTCGCTGCTCGGTGCCCCAGGCGACGGTGCCAGCGAGCAAGACCAGGCCGAAAACCGCCGTGGCAGTCCCCAGAACTGTCCCGACTCCGAACTCACTGGCCCCCGAGACGGCCAGAGTGCCGGTCGTGGACAGTGACAGTCCGAGCACGAGCATCGTCTCTGTGTCTTCACTCCTGATGTCGGACCGGATTCGCTCCAGCATACGTAGTTCCCTATTGACCGGTAGCTACTGTAGATATACTCTAGCTATAATCAGTCACTCGGAAATAATTACTAACAGTTGAGAGTGTTCGCAGTCAACCGCGGAGCGTAACATCACTCGAGACGCTGTTGCCACTCCCGGACGCGGGCCAGCAGTTCGACCGGCGGCGTCTCGTCGAGGTCGAGGCCCGCGACGGCATCCAGCACCTCCTGGGCCTCGGCGTCGACTCGCTGCCGGTCTGGTGACTCGCCGCCGTCTGCCGTGGCGTCGTCCGCCGGCCCGTCTCCCGGCTTTGCTCCGCCGCGGAACTGGCCGCTCTCGAGGTCGAACACCGCCTGCACGGTCTCGCCGCCGCTGCCTCTGGCCTCGATTGCCTCCTCCTCGCGCAGACGGTCGAGCACCTCCCGCGAGCGCTCGACGACGGGGTCGGGTACGCCGGCCATCTCCGCGACGTGGACGCCGTAACTCCGGTCTGTCGGGCCGTCTCGAATCGTCCGGAGGAAGGTCACGTCCTCCTCGCCGTCGCCCTCGCTCGCCACCGCGACGTGGACGTTCTCCACCCGGTCCAGGTGGTCGGCCAGCGTCGTCAGTTCGTGGTAGTGCGTCGCGAACAGCGTCTTCGCACCCACGGCGTTGTGGAGGTACTCCGTCGCCGCCCACGCGATGGAGATGCCGTCGTAGGTTGCAGTGCCCCGGCCGACCTCGTCGAGAACGACCAGTGACTCCTCCGTCGCGGAGTGGAGGATGTTCGACAGTTCCTGCATCTCCACCATGAACGTCGACCGGCCCTGCGCGAGTTCGTCGAGCGCGCCGACACGGGTGTAGATGCCGTCGACGAGACCGACCCGGGCGCTCTCTGCCGGGACGAAACTACCTACCTGGGCGAGAAGCGTTATCAGCGCCGCCTGGCGCATGTACGTCGACTTGCCGCTCATGTTCGGACCTGTCACCAGGAGAAACTGTCGGTCGGAGTCGAGACCGAGGTCGTTCGGGACGAAGTCGGTGGTCTGTTCGACGACCGGGTGACGACCACCTTCGATATCCAGCGCGCGGCCCTCCTGCAGTTCCGGGCGGGTCCAGTTGTTGCGCACGGCGTGCGTCGCCAGTCCCGCGAGTACGTCTGTCTCTGCGAGTGCGCGCCCGACCGCCTGCAGGAGCTCTGCGTGGTCGGCGACCCGTTCGCGGAGGCGCTCGAACAGTTCGCGTTCGCGCTCGTGACGGCGCTCCTCGAGGCGGAGCACCTCTCGCTCTCGCTCCTCCAGTTCCGGGATGGTGTAGCGCTCGCTGTTTTTCAACGATTTTATTCGGTCGTACTCCTCGGGAACGGCGTCGGTTTCGCTGTTGCCGACCTGGATGTAGTAGCCGTCGGTTTTGTTCCGGTCGACGGAGAGATGCGTGATTCCGTGGCGGCGTTTCTCGCGGTCGGGGAGGTCGGCAATCCACCGTCTGGCGGCCTCGTGGTCGGCGACGAGTTCGTCGAGTTCGTCGTCGTGTCCGCGGGCGATAATCCCGCCCTGTGTGGTCGTCCCCGGAGGGTCCTCGACCAGCGCGTCGTCGACTCTGCCGGCGAGCGCCGACGCCGCCTCTCCGTCGGGTCGGTCTACCACGTTCGCCAGCGGCGAGGCCGCCAGTCGGTCGCGCTCGTCGACGAGCGTCCCGAGGTTTCCAAACAGCGCGAGTGTCTCTGTGGCGGCCCGCAGGTCGCGAGGGTCGGCGCTCCCCGAGGCAGCCCGCGAGGCCACCCGCTCGAGGTCGTACGCGCCCTCGAGCAGGTCTCTGAGCTGTTCACGCGCCATCGCACCCTCCGTGAGCGCCTCGACTGCCGACTGGCGGCGCTCGAGCGGTTCGCGGGTGCGGCGGGGGCGCGTGAGCCACTCCGCGAGCAGTCGCCCGCCGGCGCTGGTGACGGTGTGGTCGACCGTGTCGACGAGACTGCCCGCGCGCTCGCCCTGCATCGTCTCGGTCAGTTCGAGATTCCGCTGGGTGGTCGCGTCGAGTTCGACGTGGTCGCCCGACGTGTGCCACTGGAGACGCGTCATCGACGCGAGCACGCCCGCACCCGTCTCCTCGATGTAGGAGAGAATCGCCCCCGCCGCCCGGACAGTCACCTCCGCGAGACCGACACTGTCGATTGTTTCGGAGCCAAACTGCTCCTGCAGGCGGTGACGGGCCCGGCCCGGGGCGAACGCCTCGGCGGTGTGGAGTGCGACCGTGGCGTCGGTCCGGTCGCGCAGGCGGTCGAGCGTGTCGTCGTCGCGCAGTTCCGGTCCGGGCAGAATCTCGACCGGCCCGAACCGGTACAGTTCACTCAACAGCGTGTCCGCTGTCGCGGCGCTGGTGACCCTGAACTGGCCGGTCGTCACGTCGGCAAACGCCACCCCGTACTCCTCCCCGCGGGTGACGGCGGCGAGGTACTGCGCGTCGGCGTCGGCGGTCGAGAGCAGTGTTCCCGGCGTGACGACGCGCGTGATTTCACGGGCGTGGCCGCGGTCTGTCTCGTACTGGTCGGCCACCGCGACACGGTGGCCCCGCTCGACGAGTGCCCGCACGTACGGGGTCAACTCGTCGACCGGAACGCCCGCCATCGGATAGGAGGAGCCGTGTGAGGACTTCTGTGAGATTTTCAGGTCCAGTTCCTCCGCGACCAGTTTGGCGTCCTCCGCGAAGAACTCGTAGAAGTCACCACACTGCATCGCGAGCAGGTCCGCGTCGGTCTCCTCCCTGAGGTCGAAGAACTCTCCCACGATCCCTCCTGCCATACACGATGCTGGGCGCGGCCGCCGGTAAAACGCTACGGGTTTCGCTCTAACCCGCCGCTGTGGCCAAGCCCCGCCGCGAGGACCAGCACTGTGAGTCCGTTCCGAGTCAAAAACGACCAATCATCCGTTTTTTGTACGTGGGGACACGTAGAGATTACTGTGGTCACGATGGGTGTGATAGACCGGGCGAAAGAACTCTCTGGGCTCGACAGTTCGGACGATGGGGAGGAACGGTACGTCTGTCTGGCCTGTGAAACGACCTTCGAAATACAGTATCACAGCTGTCCTACGTGTGGAAGCTTCGACGTGCGGTGCGCCAGGTGGACCAGCGAGTGCGACAACTGACTCACGACACATATCGGGGTGTCGGAACTCGCCTGCGTCGTTCAGGACAGTCTCAAAGAGCGACGCAAGGGCGCTCTGTGGAGCTGTCCGCGCCTGGTACCGAGTTGTCGCCGTGTAATAACAGACAGACGACAGATGCGAGCGTTTATATCTGGACGGGAGAGTAGATACCGACGATGGTCGAGGCTTTCGCGGTCGCCAGCGGAAAGGGCGGGACCGGAAAGACAACGAGCACGCTCGCACTCGGCATGGCGCTTGCGGAGTCCCACGACGTGACAGTCATCGACGCGGACACCGGGATGGCGAACGTTCTCTTTCACGCCGGACTCGCGGACGTCGAGACGACACTGCACGAGGTGCTGGCCGACGACGCCCCGGTCTCGGCGGCGGTTTACCAGCAGTTCGGGATGACCGTCGTCCCCTGTGGCACGTCGCTGTCGGGGTTCCAGCAGGCAGACCCGACGCGACTCCGCGAGGTGGTCGCGACGCTCGCCGCCGACACCGACGTCATTCTGCTGGATTCGCCGGCGGCGCTTGGCAGCCGGAGTGCCGTTCTCCCGGTCGTGCTCGCCGACCGGGTCATCGTGGTGTTACAGCCGACGGTACCCTCGCTCTCTGACGGGCTGAAAGTACAGGAGTACGCGACGACATACGGGACCGAGACCGCGGGACTCCTGTTCAACCGCGTCACCGACGCCGAGGGAATCGACCGCGTCACGGAGAAGGCAGAGCGTTACTTCGAGGGCGAGACACTCGCAGCCGTGCCCGAGAGCGACACCGTGCGGGCCGCCCGGCGGGCGAGCGAGCCGTTGCTGGCCCACGCGCCCGACTCGCCGGCCGCAACACAGTACCGCATGGCTGCCGAGGCACTGACCGTCCGCGAGGGCGCCTCCGACCGCGTCGCCGAGCGGTTCAGGAGTGCCGTGATTCCAGACCAGTCATGAAGCTCCCGCGTGGCCGGCTCCGTCGCTCTCGGGTCGTCGACGACATCGGGACGCCGCTGTCGAGCGTTCTCGACAGTGGGTTGACCGGGTACGCCCGACTGGAGTCACACGACACGCTCTTGCTCGATGCCGACGGTGTCGGCGTCCTCACCTTCGCCGAGGGCGTCCCGGTGGTGGCCTACCACACCGGCACCGACACCGGCGGGGTCAGCGCGCTGGCGGATATCGCCGTCGCCGGCCCCTACCGCGTCGAACTGTACGAACTCGACGCCGAAACCCTCGCCGAGGCACACGAGACCGACGAACTGCTGGTACCCCCCGGACTGCCCGCCGAACAACTCGCCGGCGACGACCACCTCGCAGAGCGGACACGAGAGAACGCCCCAGAGAGTCACGCTGGCGCGGACACGGCAGACGTCGGACTGGACGCAGTCGAGTCGTTTCTCGACGACGAGGAGGCTATCGCGTCCATCCGCGAGCGGGCACGCGCCGAGGCCGAAACCCGGGCCGACGAGTGGGGGTTCGACGTCGCCACCGAGTAGGGGACGGTGGACGCCCGCGAGGGGTGTCTGCCGGCGAGACAGACCACGCACGGAGCAAGAGACTCCCGCTCGCACACCGTGGCGACCGAGCAGCACGCGCGGGTGCCGGCTTCGGTGTCGCGTCTGTCTCCTCTCCCGAACCAGCGTTTATTACTCGGAGCCGACTACGTCTGTGTGTGTACCGCGCCAGTGACGAACGCGAACACGCGGAGTGGTTGGCCGACCTCGAATCGGCGGCCGACAGACTCGACCTCGGGTCGGCAGCACGCTCGCGTGCCCGTGACGTGTTTCTCTCCGCAGTTCCCGACGCCGACGGGTCGAAACAGACGACGCTGGCGGCGTCGCTGTACGTCGGCGCGCTCGTCGCCGGCGAGGAACGCTCGCAGGGCGCCGTCGCCGACGCCGTCGGTGTCTCTCGACTCGCGGTCCAGCAACGCTGGAAGACCCTCTTCGAGGCCGCCGGACTCGACGCGCCGGAGTGGTAACCTCCGGCCGCCGCCACCGGCGTCGGTTCGCTCCGCTCTGGCAGTACCGCCGGCGTGACCGCCCCGCCTCACCCGGCCGAGAGTCCGGACGTGTCTCGGGGGAGTCGAGCAACGTAATTTATTACACGGTGGACAGACTACCGCGGGTATGACAGTCGTCGTCTTCGGGGTGGACGCGCTCGACCCCGAACTCGTCGACCCGGAGCGCCAGCCCAACCTGACGCTCGCCGAGTACAGCTCCATCGAGACGATACAGAGTGTCGCTGGCGAACCGAGCACGCACGAGCTCTGGCCGACCATCATCACCGGTCTACCCCCCACGGAGCACGGACTCGAACTCGACGACGGTGTCGCCTGGCAGAATCCACTCCTCCGCGCGGGCAGTTCTGCCGCCAACCACCTGCTCCCCGACACGGTCCAGACCCGCATCGGCGCGTGGCTGCTCAACAACACCGAAGAAGACGCCTTTCGCGTGCCCGCGACCTACTACGAGGAACAGAACCTGCCGACGGTCCTCGACGGCGAGGACCGACTGGCAATCGGTATCCCCAACTACGTCGTCGACCCGGACACGGAGGACCGGGAACACCAGCTCCGCACGCAGATGGGGGCGCTGTTCGAGCGCGACCCCGAGGCGGTCGGTGGTCACGTCTCTGCCGACCCCGAGGCGTTCTACGAACAGTGTCTGGAGATGGCGATGATTCGAACGGCCAGACTCAGGCGTGGAGTCCGTGGCCGGCGGTACGAACTCGTTTTTGGCTACACGAGCGGACTCGACCTCGTCGGTCACGTCAGCCCCGAGACGCCCGAACGCCAGCAGCGGGCCTACGACGAACTCGACGACTTCGTCGGCGAACTCCGCGCCGACCTCGACGAGGGTGACGAACTCCTGCTCGTGAGCGACCACGGACTCCAGGATGGTCTCCACACCGACGAGGCGATGATTGCGAGCACCACACCAGAGCTCCCCGCAGCGGTCGACAGTGTGCTGGACGTCCGTGGGGCTATCGAGGACCTCCTGCGGGCGGGCACACACGACCCCGAGAGTCGCCGCGACTCCAGAGGGGTCGACTCCGAGGCCGTCCAGAAACAACTGGAAGACCTCGGTTACATGTAGACACTCGAAGGGCTACGACCCCCGTCAGGCGAACTGCTCGGTCAGTGCCGGCACAACGTCGAAGAGGTCGTCGACGATGCCGTAATCCGCGAGGTCGTAAATCGGCGCACCCGGGTCGTTGTTGATAGCGATAATCGTCTCGGCGCCTTTCATCCCGGCGACGTGCTGGACGGCCCCGGAGATGCCGACCGCGATGTAGACGTCGGGTGTGACCTTCTTGCCGGATTGGCCGACCTGCCGGTCCTGCGAGAGCCAGCCGTTGTCGACGATCGGCCGGGAGGCAGAGACCGTCGCGTCCATCGCGTCGGCCAACTCCTCGATTATCTCGATGTTCTCCTCCTCGTCGATGCCGCGACCGACCGAGACGAGCACGTCCGCCTCGGTGATGTCGACGTCGCCGGAGCCAGCCTCCTCGAAGCCGGTGACCGTCGCTCCGATGTCGTCCTCGTCGATGTCGGCGTCGAAGGCCTCGACGGAGGCACCGGCGACACCCTCGGCAGCAGGCCACTCGCCCTCGCGGATGGTCACCACCGCGCGGTCGTCCTCGACGTCGACCCCGCCCTCGGTCTTGCCGGTGTAGAACTCGCGAGTGACGGTCAGACCGTCGCTCGTGTCGAGTGCCACCGCGTCGGTCACCAGCGGCATGTCGGTGCGCCGGGCGAGTACGGGCGCGTAGTCCAGCCCGTTGACGGTGTTTGGCGTGACGACGTACTGTGGGTCGACCGCGTCGGCCATCTGGTCGAGGGCCTGCACGTAGATGTCGTGGTTGAACTCCTCGCCGCGGTCGACGGTGTGAATCGTGTCGACACCCTCGCGGTCGAGGTCCGCGGCGAAGCCGTCGGTGTCGCCGCTGATAACGGCCAGGTGGAGGTCGCCGCCGGCCGCGTCGGCGAGTTCGCGTCCCGCGGTGATGACCTCGTGGCTCACGTCGCGGAGTTCGCCGTCGCGGTGTTCGGAGACTGCGAGTACGTTACTCATGCTTCCACCCCCTTTTCTTCGCGGAGGAACGTTGCGAGTTCGTCTGCCGTCTCCTCGGGGCTTCCCTCGAAGAAGGTCGCGTCGCTCTCGGTTTCGGGAACCTCGAGCGAGGACAGCGACAGTGAGGAGCCGTCGACGTCGACGCCCAACTCGTCGGGCGAGCGGACCTCGAGCGGTTTGGTCTGTGCCTGTCGAATCCCGCGCAGACTCGCGTACCGGGGCTCGTTGATGCCGGTCTGGATTGTGAACACCGCCGGCAGTGCCACCTCGGTCAGCTCCTCGACACCACCCTCGAGTTCGCGGTGGACGTTCGCGACGCCGGCGTCGGCGTCGAGTTCGAACTGGTTGATGACCGCCGCCCACTGGAATCCGAGTTCCTCTGCCAGCGCGACACCTTTCGACGCGAAGGCGGTGTCTGCCGACTGGACGCCGGCAAACACGAAGTCCGGGTCCTCCTCACGGGCGACTTCGGCGAGCAGTTGGGCCTTTGTCTCCGTGTCGAGCAACGACTCCTCGGCGAGTGAGTCGTCCCAGACGCGGATTGCGCGGTCTGCACCCTTTGCGAGTCCCTGTCGAATCGTCTCCTCGGCGCGTTCTGGGCCGATGGTGACGGTCACGACTTCGACGTCGTCGTGTGCTTCGCTGATCTGGACTGCCTCCTCGACTGCGTAGTCGTCCCACTCGTTGAGGTCGTAGGTCAGGTAGCGGTCGTTTATCGACTGGCCACTGATCTCGAACTCGTCGTCGGCCTCTGCAACCTCGGCTACCGTTACGAGGATTTTCATACAGCAATTGTTGAGGGGTGTATACCGATAAACGTTTTCAGTCACCGTCGCCCTCGCTCCGGCCCCTGTGTGTGCTGTGTGTGACCGGCGCGAGACGGGGGTATGGCTGACAAGAGATATTGCCCCCGAGTGCGAACGGCCGGCCACAGATGGAGTACGAAACACGCTGTGGCGACGAGGTTCCGGTACTGGGCGTCGGCACCTGGCAGATGGACACCGAGACGGCCTACGAGTCGGTGTCGAACGCGCTGGAAGTCGGCTACCGCCACGTCGATACGGCACAACTCTACGAGAACGAATCCGGCGTTGGCCGCGCCATCGACGACTCCACGGTCGACCGCGACGAGATTTTCATCACCACGAAAGTCGACCCTTCGAACCGCAGTCAGTCCGATATCGCCGACTCCGCCGAGGCGAGTGTCGACCGCCTCGGGGTCGACCAACTCGACCTCCTCCTCATCCACTGGCCACACCCGCTCGCCACCCTCCAGACCGTGATGCGGGGTCTGAACGAGGCCGTCGACCGCGGTCTGACGCGACACATCGGTGTGAGTAACTACGGAAAACGCCGCCTCGACAGCGCACGCGAACTCTCCGACGCGCCGATTTTTACCAACCAGGTGCTCTTTCACCCCTGGTGGCCACAGCGTGACCTGCTCGCGTACTGTCAGGAAAACGACGTGCTCCTGACGGCGTACAGTCCACTCGCGAACGGCGGCGCGGTCGACGACGACCTGCTCGCCGATATCGGCGAGCGCTACGACAAGTCCGGACCACAGGTCGCGCTCCGCTGGTCGGTCCAACACGAGAACGTCATCACGATTCCGATGTCCACCTCGCGGGACCACCTGGCCGACAACATCGATATCTTCGACTTTCTGCTCACGGGGTCCGAACACGACGAGGTGACCCGCCCCTCCTACATCAGGACCGGCGCGTCGATGCTCCGCGGACAGGTCGGACTCTGAGTCCTCTCGAGGAAACTCGTTGGCTCTCCTCCCACTGCGGTAACCTGCTTCTGGACTCCGGGCGAACAACGAGTGTCGCCGTCGTGATACACCCGACAGAGCCACACTGCAGGGCACTGTCCGGGTCCTCGAACCCGGCGCCCGACACCGACGCCGACTCGAGTGTGGAGTCGCCGGTCAGAACAGCATCGTGCCGTGGTGACGGTCACGTTCGGTGCGGCGTTTCCCCCGCAGTGTTTTCAACCGACCGGCGAGTTGCTCGCGCAGGTCACCGGCGGGCAGGAGTTCGTCGACCTGCATCTGTGCGGCCTGCGCGCGGATGTCGATGTACTTGTCGTACTCTGCGAGCATCATCTCCTTGAAATCGGCGGCGCTCTCCTCGTCCATATCCTCCAGTTGGTCGGCAAACAGCGCGTTGACGGCGGCGTCGGGACCCATCACCGAGATTTCGGCGCTGGGAAGCGCGAGCGTCGCGTCGGGGTCGAAGGAGGGACCGGCCATCGCGTAGATGCCCGCGCCGTAGGATTTGCGCGTGATGGTGCAGATTTTGGGCACCTGCGCGTTCGAGGTGGCGTAGATGAACTTCCGGCCCTTCTGGAGGACACCCCGTTTCTCGACGGCGCTCCCGACCATGAACCCCGGTGTGTCACAGAGGTACACGAGTGGGATGCCGTAGGCGTCACAGGTCCAGACGAAGCCCGCGCCTTTCTCCGCGGCGTCGGGGAAGATTGCGCCACTCTTGACCGCGGGCTGGTTGGCGACGAAGCCGACGGGTTTGCCGTCGATTCGCCCGAAACCGGTCACCAGCTCCGGCGCGAACCGGGGTTTCACCTCGAACCAGGAGTCTTTGTCGATGAGGTGGTCGATGGCGTCGTGCACGTCGTACGGTTCGTCGGGGTCCTCCGGAAAGACCCGGTCGAGTTCTTTCGGGTTCTTCGCGGCCGGTTTGGGCGTCTGTGCCGGCAGACTCTCGTCGTGGCTCTGTGGGATGTACCCGAACAGGTCCCGGACCATCGAGGCGGCCTCCTCCTCGTCGGCGGCGACGCGGTCGGCACTGCCCGACTCGGTGGCGTGGACCTCCGGTCCACCGAGTTGCTGCATGTCGGTCTGTTCGCCGGTGACTGCCTCGACGACACGGGGACTCGCAATCGCCATCCCGCTTATCTCCTCGACCATGATGAGGTAGTCACAGAACACCGGGATGTACGCCGAC
>CAZHPM010000027.1:0-29473 GCA_964534485.1 uncultured Halobacteriales archaeon | reverse complement strand
GTACAGGGTGTAGTTGTACGCTTGGCGATGAATGTCGATGTGACGTTCCAGTTCAGCCGCTACCGCTTGTGTCGGGTATGCAGGATAGCGGTGACTGTACTCCATCGCTGTCTCTTGATTGGAGATGTTTCCATTTAATGGTTTGTGTCACGGGGTGTCGGCTTCAACCCCGGGGCATTCGCCTAAGGCCCCCTGTAAAACGAGGGCGGTGGACGCTCTGACTCCAGAACGGCGCGTACAGAACGAACAGTGTCGGACTCACTCGATTGGGTGGGTCCGACAGCGGGTACCGTAGCCGGGTTCTGCGAGCACCTCGCCGTCGTACACCGGTTGCCCGCGGACGACGGTCAGTTTGACCGCTCCGACGAACTGCTCGCCGTCCCACGGCGTCGCCGTGCTCTTGGAGTGGAGTTGGTGCCGGTCGAGTGTCCACGCCTCCGTCGGGTCGACGACGGTGAAATCCGCGTCGGTCCCGACCAGCAGTGAGCCTTTCTCTGGGTGCATCCCCCACGTTTTCGCGGGTTGCCGACTGTGGAGGCGTGTCCACTCCTCCATCGAGAGACGTCCCTCGGAGACGAACGTGAGCATCGCGGCGGCCTGTGTTTCGAGTCCCGGAAAGCCACCCGGGGTCTCCCAGACGCTCTGTGTCGGGTCACCGACACCTTTCTCCGCGTCGGTGTGTGGCGCGTGGTCTGTGGCGACGCAGTTTACGACGTCCTGTTCGAGACCGACCGTCCAGAGCTGGTCGCGCTCGGCCGCGGTTCGCAACGGTGGCTGGACCCGTGCCACGGTGCCCTGCTGTTCGACCGTCTCCTCGGTGAACCAGAGGTAGTGAGGGGCTGTTTCGGCGGTTGCGTTTACCTGTCGTTGTTGCCACCGCTGGAGGGTTTCGGCGGCAGACCCCGAGGAGAGGTGGAACATGTGGACCGGACAGCCGGTGTGGTCTGCGAACAGGCAGACACGGGACACCGCCTCGGCCTCGGCAATCGGCGGGCGCGACCGGTTGTGGTAGATCGTGTCGGTTTTTCCCTCTCGTCTGAACTTTGTTTCGAGGTGTTCGCGGATTTCGTCGTTCTCCTCGTGGAAGCCGAGTCGCTTGCCCGTCTCGGCGATACGCCCCATCGCTTCGACCAACTCGCCGTCCGTGGGGGCCTCGATGTCGCCGAAGGTGATGCCAAGAAAGACTTTGAAGCCGGCGATACCGGTCTCTGCCAGCCCCGGAATCTCGTCTAAGTTGTCCGACGTGACGACGACGTGGGTCTGGAAGTCGACGTGTGCGAGGTCCTCTGCGGTCGCCATCGCGTCCTCGACGCGGGCGGGTGTGTCGAGAATCGGGTCGGTGTTTGGCATACCGATGACCGTCGTGACCCCGCCCGCGGCCGCGGCCAGTGTCGCGGTTTCCCAGTTTTCCTTGTGCTCCTGGCCGGGTTGTCTGGTGTGGATGTGGCAGTCGACCAACCCCGGCACGACAGTCTGTCCCTCGAGTCCGACAGTGTCGGCGGCGGGCGGGAGGCTCTCCTCGCGCCCGACCGCGACGATTTTGCCGTCCGTGACGGCGATACCTGCGTTCTCCTGTCGTCCCTCGGGGGTGACGATGGTGCAGTTCACGAACCGCCGGTCTGCGCTCGTCTCCGGCACGGTCACCACCTGGAAGCTGTCGCCGCGAGCCACGCCTGTGGGGTCGGGTTCTCGTGTCGTACCGGTCTGTGTGGGTGTCGCATCTGTTCGACGTAGAGAGCGCCCTCAACTAATGCTTTTGTTGTGTGCGGAAAGTTGCTGATAGCGGTGCAGTACTAAGTGGCTCCGGTGCAATTGAGTGGTGTGTACCGAGAGACGCGGCCACCAGAGCGGCGAATCGACCGGTGTGAGCCTCACGAACGAGTCGACGCGACAGACCGGAGGAACTGATCGATGGTGGAGACAGTCGTCACTGGCGGTATCGTCGCCACCTTCGACGAGGAGCGAACGGTGTACGACCCGGGCGCCGTTGCCATCGACGACACCGAAATCGTGGCCGTCGGCGGCACTACAATCGCTGACGAGTACGACACCGACCGGGTCGTCGACGCCTCGGGGTGTCTCGTTGTTCCGGGTTTGATAAACACACACGTACACGTGCCGGACATCCTCTACCGGGGACTGGGCCGGGACCGGCGTCTCCACGACTGGTTGTTCAACATCAAACGACCGCTGGTCGGGGCGATGAGCACGGACGACCACCGGATTGGGGCGGAGCTCTACACCAGGGAGTCACTCGCACACGGTGTGACGACCTTCGTCGAGAACGCCGGTGGCACCGGTTCCGGGTACGACCAGCAGGTAGTCGAGACGAAACTCGACGTCTACGACCGGCTGGGCGTCCGGAACGTCTACGCGCACTGTTTTCTCGACAAACCCTCCGGCGACGAGTTTGCCGACTACGTCGAACTCCAGGAACAAAAAGAACCCACCGTCGACCACATCGACGACCCACTCGTGGAGACACAGAAAGGGTTGGACACCGTCGAATCGTACATCAAGCAGTACCACGGCACTGCAGACGGCCGGCAGAGTGTCTGGCCCGGCCCGTTTCTCGCCGGCGGGACGACACCGGAGTGTCTCGCCGGCGCCTACCAGTTGGCCGAGGAGTACGACGTTATGACGACCACCCACACCGCCGAGACGACACAGCAAGAGCGTGGACTGGGTTCCAGCGTCGAGTATCTCGACAGCGCGGACTATCTCGGGCCACGGACGCTGCTCGGGCACTGTGTGCACGTCTCCGAGGAGGACATCCAGTTGCTGGCGGCGACCGACACGAAGGTGGCACACAACGTCGCGACGAACTGTGCGCTCGCGAGCGGTATCGCACCGGTCCCCAGTATGCACCGCCACGGTGTGACTGTCGGTCTCGGAACCGACAACGTCGACCAGAACCACACTGCGGACCTGCTCAGTGACGTGCGCCTCGCTGCGCTCCTGCACAAGACAACGGGAACTCCCCGGACGCTCCCTGCCGAACGGGCAATCGAGATGGCGACTATCGACGCCGCTCGGGCTATCGGACGGGGGGACGACCTCGGTTCACTCGAGGCGGGAAAACTGGCCGATATCGTTCTGCTCGACATCGACTCTCCGTCGATGCTCCCGTACACCGACGCCGCGTCCGCACTCGTGTACCAGGCACACGCGGCCGACGTCGATACCGTCCTCTGTAACGGTTCTGTCGTCGTCGAGGACGGGCAGTTGACCGCAGACAGTGACACACCCGACCGCGCCGACGTCCTCGACCGTCGAAGCGACCTCATCGACCGTGCCGGACTCTCGCACGTCGACACCGGTCACTGGTGACCGGTCTGTCGGTGGCCCGGGGCGTCTCTCGTGGCCACGGACGGCACTCTCTGAGCAGTAACCCGGACTGAATCTCGGGAACCCGAGAGAGTGTCTCTTCTCTGGACTCTCGACGACCCCGAGTGTACCGAGAGTTCGCCTGTGCACAACAGCCGTTCTCGAGACGTGTATCTTATACGTGCTATCACCACGTGGGTCGTGCCGGTCCGTTTGAAATCATTATTTCAACCGCCGGGGTGTGGGGTCTTCGTTGACGTCTGTTTAGTTCAGGAGAGAAAATATGAACGAACGTAGTTGCTCGACCGACGAACAGTACAGCATCAGATACTGCCGCCGCCGGCTGTTCCCGAGAGTAAAACAGTCGGGGGTAGTTTCACAGATGCAGCCGTCTGCTCCGGTGTCACTGCAGGGAGAGCCACAGGGAGTTTTGTGTGTCCAGTCGTGACTCGACGCGTCGGTTCAGTGGGGGACAGTCCCCCGAGAGTGCGGGGAGTGAATCGGGCCAGAGGTCCGGGCCGGAGGTGAGCGTTCGACTCGTGACGCGCGGGTCTCAGTTCTGGTCCGAGTCGAAGTGTGGCATCACTTTGTTTGCGAGGAGGCGCATGGACGTGGCCGCCTTCTTCGGGTCCAGTCCGGGGAAGTGCATCCGGAGGATGAACTCGTCCACGTCGAGTGTCTCTCGGTAGCGTTCGAGTTCCTCGATAGCCGTTTCGGGACTGCCGACGATGAACCGGTCCTCGGCGTGTGCTCGGAGTGCCTCGATAGCGTCCTGACCGGGAGTCTCGGAGTCGAAGGAGTGGCCGATGTCGTCGTAGTCGCCGTACACGTCCTCGTACTCGTACAGCAGTGACTCTCCGACCTCGGCCCAGGCCGTCTCGTCGTCTTCGGCGATGTACGCCTCGCGGCGGAGTGGCGTCCTGACCGAGTCCGTCGAGCGGCCTGCCGCCTGCAACTCGTCGCGGTACAGTTTGTCTTTCGTAGCGAGTTCGTCCCGGGTTTCGATGGGACTCACGCTCCAGGCGTCGGCGATGTGTGCGGCACGTTTGACCGCGTACTCGGACTGACCGCCGTACCAGATTGGAATCGGCTGCTGGACGGGGCGGGGTGTCAGGTCGATATCCTCGAACGTGTAGGCCTTTCCTTCGTAAGAGACGTTCCGTTCGGCGGTGAGTTTGCGGATGAACTTCACCCCGTCGACGACCCTGGCGACCCGCTCTGTCTTGTCTCTGCCGTAGCCTTCGAACTCCTCGTCACGCCAGCCAATCGCGACACCCAGTTTGAGGCGGCCGCCGGAGATAAGGTCCAGAACCGTTGCGCGCTCTGCGACCGCCACGGGGTGATGTAGCGGCAGGACGACGACGTTCGAGACGAGGTCGACACTGTCCGTGACGGCAGCAACCCCGCCGAGGAAGACGAGCGGTGACGGAACCCATCCGTCGGACAGAAAGTGGTGTTCTGCCACCGAGATGCTCGAGTACCCCAGCGACTCCGCCTCCTGAATCTGGCTGAGAAGCTCCGAGTAGAGCGCGTTCCACTCGCCATCGACAGACTGACAGCTGTAATGGAGCCCGAAATCGGGTGTCATACGATGCCTACGGGACCCAGCGATTATAAACACACTGCCCACTGTGCGCTCCGAGAGACGCAGGGAGCGGTTCGCTCTGCAGTGTGTCGTCGGTTCGAGAGAACTGTAGACTCGGCTGGGCACGAGCAGCCACGGTCCTGCCAACTCCCGCCGATACTGGGGTCGTCGACTCCCGCCGAGTCGAAGCCGTGGGTTCTCGCCCCGGACCGTGAGCGGCGATACGACCGGAGAGCAGTTGTTCGTCGTGACCCACACGGTACGCAGGCATCGGTCAGTATTGCCACTGCGGACGAGGGTTTTACTCACAAGCACCAGCCTACGAGTATGGCTATCGAACTCGACAGACAGCGACTGATTTCGACGATGGAACAACAGGCCCAAATCGGCGGCACAGAAGACGGTGGTCTCCACAGGCTCACCCTCTCCGACGACGACAAACGCGTCCGGGACTGGTTTCTCGGCGCGATGGAGGAGGAGGGATTAGAGGTGCGTGTCGACCAGATGGGAAACATGTTCGGCCGTCGGTCCGGCACTGACGCCGACGCCGGCACCGTCCTGCTGGGTTCGCATCTCGACTCACAGCCCTACGGCGGCATATACGACGGGGCACTGGGGGTCGTCGCGGCACTCGAGTTCGTCCGAACACTCAACGAGGAGGATATCGAGACGCGCCACCCGGTCGAGATTGTCAACTGGACCAACGAGGAGGGGTCGCGGTACCAGCCCGCGATGCAGGGCAGTGGGGTCTGGAGTGGCGAACTCGACATCGAGAGCGAGTATCGAAAAACCGACTCCGACGGTCTCGGTTTCGAGGAGGAACTGGAGCGAATCGGCTACAAGGGCAGCGTGGCCGCCGAACCGACAGTCGAGTACGACTCCTCGCTAGAGTTGCACATCGAACAGGGGCCGAAACTCGAAAACAACGAGAAAGACGTCGGTGTCGTCACCGGTATCGTCGGGTTGAGTTGGGGTGCAGTCACGTTCTCGGGCGAGGCAGAGCACACTGGAACGACACCGATGCACGACCGGCAGGACGCGCTGGTCGGGGCGGCGGACCTCGTCACCACGATTCGCCGGTTGGGCGGAACGCTCGGGAAGAACACGGTCGCGAGTGCGGGACAGATCGACGCGTCTCCGAACTCTATCAACATCGTCCCAGAGGAGGTCACTGTGACGTGGGGAATTCGGGACCCGGACAACGACACCGTCGAACAGGGACGAGAGGAGGTGCTCACGGCCGCCGCGGCAGTCGCCGACCGCGAGGGACTCGACTGGGAGTACGAGGACCGTGCCCGGTCGGCGAGCATCCAGTTCGCGGAGCGCCCCGTCTCGGCACTGCGGGAGGCGGCAACCGAACTCGAGTACGACGCGATGGACGTGTTCAGCGGCGCGGTCCACGACGCCGCGAAAGTCGGTGACGTCTGCGAGACTGCGATGGCCTTTGCCGTGAGCGAAGACGGAAAGAGTCACACCGAAGACGAGTTCACCTCGTGGGAGGACTGCTACAGTGCCGCCAACACGTTCGCCAACGCCGCGCTGAGACTCGCGGAGTGACCGGTCCTGTCTCTGCGCGGTCGGCCAGAGGCCACGCTCTCGTCACACGACACTACTAGCCCCCACGTCACGACGGGGTCAGACACCTGATTACAGTAAAACGGTGCAGATTTCGAGGCGAGGACTCTTACACCGAACTGATGTAATCTGCATCTACGGCGCCGAGGGCGAAAGAAGCAATTTCGCGCAGTACTCGCTCAGAGCGTCTGAGACTGTTTCTGGCTCGACCAGCGGAACTGCGATTCGGGTCCGTATCGCTGTTTGGAGCGAACGGCTCCGGTCCCGGTCGTGTCCGTTGTTGGAACCGTCGCTGTTGTTCTGTGGCTGTTGGTTCTGTTGGGGGCTTCCTGACCCGGCTGCAGCGTTCGTGACGACCGAGTGTCCACAGGGCGACCTGGAATCCGGCGTCGTCCCCGCTCTCTGACCGGTCTCGGGCCGGTTGAGCAATCTCGACCACAGTGTCGGTTACCGCCCTCGGGGCGTCCGGACGGACAGGCAAAGCGGCCGACAATCTGGTACGACGACATCGAAATCGCGGTCGACCTGCAGTCGGCCGAGTCCGGCGAGGAACCGACGCCGGTGTGACAGGGGTTGTGTCTGGGGGTCGTCCACCGACACCCGAGCGTCGAGTCACGGGAGATTCCCCAACAGAGGCACGCAGCCGACAGATACCCGTCACAGACGGCCACGCACGTCTGCGAGAGTCGCGGTTCGCCGGTGGTCGTCGCCGACGGTGGTCTCCAACCCCCACGGCGAGACACCGTCCGGGGCCGAGACGCCCGCCACCGAGCGCGTCGACGACCCCGGAGACGGCTCGGAGGAGGCCGGCGACACTGCCGACGACAGCGAGACGGGCGGCAACTCGGGTGACGGCTCCGGTCCCGGGTTCGGCGTCGGCAGTGCACTCGCCAGTCTCGGCGGCGTAGGCTACCTGCTGGAACGTCGTCTGTCGGCCGACGAGTCGGTAGAGGAGAGTCAAGAGCTGTCGGGTCGGACGAACTCCGCGGCCGCCTCTCTGAGCGACAGCCCCTCGCCGACGACGTCTCGTCGGTAGTGCATGTACACTGCGCCGAGGGGTGGTTGAATCAGGTACGCCAGCGCGATAGGCAGGACAGCGGTGGCTGGCACCGCCTCGGCGGCAAAGACAACAGCCACGGCGAGAGAGAGGTTGCGCATACTGGTGGCGTACACGAGCGCAACCCCCTGTTCCGTGTCGAGCAGGAGCCGACTCAGCAACGACCCGACAGTCAGGAGTGTGGCGTAGAATATCACTATCGGGACGACGGTGGTCGCGGAGGCGACCGGGTCTGCGAGAATCTGCGTCGAGCGAATCGTCATCGCGACGAACACGACCAACATCACGCCGAGCGACGAGAGTCCGCCGAAAGCGGGCTTGAGCCGTTTGAAGCCGTCGCGGTCGTACCGCCACAGGAGGAATCGTCGGGTCAGGTTGCCCGCGAGCATCGGAGCGACGACGACCTGTGCGAGCTGGCGGTACAGTCCGGCCGGGTCGAAACTGACCGTCGCAGGCACCAGCAACGACAGGTACAGCGGCAGGATTGCGACGGCCGCGAGCAGATTCACCGCCATCGCGACCAGCGCCGCCTCCAGGTCACCGTCGGCGAGTCCCGTCCAGGCGGCGGTCATCCCCGACGTGGGAATCAGTGCGACGAAGTACAGACCGATTGTGTACCCGACGCTCCCACCGAAAAACGCCCACGAGAGCACCACCGCCAACAGCGGCGCCAGTCCGAAGTTGACCAGCAGACTCAGACCGACCGGTCCCGCGTGCTCGCGAACGTTGATTACCTCCCGGAGGTCGATGTTGATCATCATCGGGTAGATCATCAGAAACAGGATCGGGACGACCGCACTCTTCAGGAGGGTCTTCACCTCCGGGGTGGTGACCTGCCCGAAAGCCAGACCGGCGGCCAGCGAACCGACGACGATGTAGATGAGATTCTCCTTGATGCCGGTGAGGAACGTGCGTATCATCGTGGGGTGGGGGAGGACGGTGGCGTGGGTGGTCTACCGTCTGGAAGGTGGACGCCCGAGACGAGAACGGGTCGGTCGGTCATCCGTCGATACCGCGGCGACGACCGGCGACGCCCCGGGTCGGCGTCGCGCCCGGCGTTAATTTGTTCTGCGGGTGAAAACTCCGTCGGGAACGAGAACCCGACCGCCCCGAACACGTCTCTGACGCGGACCGGGGCCTCCTCGTGGTCCGTCTGGAGTAACACCGAACACTCGCCGAACTCCTCTGGTTGGACGGGCGGGATGGCGCCTCTACCAGTGTCCGAGTTCATGTTCATAGTATTGTGCTCGATACACAAATGTGTGCCGGCCGTCTGGAACCGGGCAGTACCGACTGAGAGTTCTCCCGCCGGCAGAAGGGACAGACGGCGAGTCCCGGGGCGAATCCGGGCGCGGGCAGACGACCCGGTTCCGGCAAGTTCGTCGCAGTAGACTTGCCAGTCGAGGGCAATACTTCGCGTGCCTGCGAGCGCGAGACGGTGCCTCTCACGAGCGTCGGGAGTGTTTTCATAATCAAGACAGATTCCCCGCCCCACCGTGGGCGGGACAGTCGACGTGCTGGAGTACGAGACGTTCGTCAGTTTCGACCGCCACGACACGAGGTGTCAGGCCAGTTGTTCGAACCCCCTCTGTGAGGAATACGCAAAATGGCTCGTGGCGAACGTGTCGTATCGGGAGAGTGCAGGCGGGGGTGTGTGGTGAGGTCCGCCAGTGTGTTTTTGCCAGTGGCACACATATCGCCGACGATGCCAGAAGAGGAAACCCAAGCACCAACCTTCACCGCGACAGTTGGAACGAGCGACCACGAACCGTTCGACCTCGACGACCACCTCGGCAACGGACCAATCGTCCTCGCCTTCTTTCCCGGGTCGTTCACACCGCCCTGTGCGAACGAGATGCTGTCACTTCAGGACCGTCTCGCCGAGTTCCGTGACGCCGGCGCGACCGTGTTCGGAATCAGTGCCGACTCGCCGTTCTCGCAGGGCGCGTTCCGCGAGGAGCACGACCTCGAGTTCGACCTCATCAGCGATATGGACGGCGAGGCGATCCAGGCCTACGACGTGGAGACCGACATCCCCGAGTTGGGACTCCACGACATCGCCAACCGTGCGGTGTTCGTCCTCGACGAGAACGGGACGGTTACCTACCGGTGGACCGCCGACGACCCGGCGAACGAACCGGAGTACGCGGAGATTCTCGACGCCGTCACTGCGGCCTGAGGACTGCGGAGTGGGGGTCTCTCCGCCGGACTACCCCCACTGCCGTGTCTCACAGACTGTGTGCGCCCGGTACAGACTGTGTGCGCCCGGTACAGACCGTGTGCGCGCACGCTCGCGAGGGACACACCCGGCGTTTCGGGTTATCGTTCGGTGTCAGTCGCCGAACCGCTGTCTGCCCTGTTCGTCCCAACGACCGAGAGAGTCTGGTCGACGCTTACAGTGAGTGTCTCGTCGTTTTCGCTAACAGAGACCCTGACTCGCCGCGGTTCAGTCGAGTCCACGGTCGTGTGGTCGTCGCTCACACACCAACTCAGTCGCCAGTACGGCGTCGTCCCGAGGTCGATACCGTGGTCACGGTAAAAGGAGACGACTGGAAACTGGTCGAGCAGGGCGAGACCGATAGGCGAACAGATATCGTGGCGACAGTGGAGACAGGTGTACTCGGCCCGGAGAGTCGCGTCCAGAGGGCAGTCTTCGTCATAGACGAGTTCGGTCTGCATCTGGCCGCTACACTCCGGACAGACACCGTCCCTGGCGAGACTGTGGAGGTGACGGACGCGCCGGTCGAACGCAGCGAGTGTCTCACTGTCGTCACGACCGACCAATCCACCCGGCGGAAACGAGTACCGTCCGTGTCCGCGGCCACAGGCCGGACAGTCGATGGTCAACTTCTCCTCGCTGTAGGTCGCGACCAGCCGACTCCCACACCGCGTGCAGTCGTCGCCCGTCTCGATTGGGTCGGGGTCGGGGTGTGCGTTGAACGACCCCTCGACGGCCGCCCGCACGGCACTCTCCCCGGTCGTTCGGAGTTCGTACCCCTGTTCGGTCTGTCGGACAAAGTGCCCCGTCAACTGGCCGAGATGGTAGTTGAACTTCGCACTGTCGTCCACTCCGGAGCGCTGGCGGAGTGTCGTGAAACTGACTGGCTGCTGGTCTGTTCGCCAGAGCGCTTCCAGAATCTCGACTCGCGTCTCGTTGCCAATCAGCGAAAACGCCTCCGCGGGCCTGAGACAGTGCTCCGAATCTCGGGCGAGTTCCATCGCCTCCAGTCTGTTCATACCAGATACTCGCCCCTAACTGGGGTAAATTCCTCGCGGAATTCCGCCTCGAACACCACACCGGACTCTCGCTCGCCTGTCCTGGCTCGCACAACGGATTTTTTGCAACTGTCGCTACAAAACATCAGTTTGGCGATGGTTTTTGTGCCAGCGAGTCGTAGCCACCGGTGATGTCGGGTGGACCCGAACCACAGAGACGCGCGACCCGTCGGCGGGTGTCTGGTGGTAGTCAGACACGAGTGTCGACAACAGCGGAACGGACAGCGCCGCGAGAGCGTGTCTTGACGGCCAGACGGAAACGCTGTGAGGGAGTGTCGCGTCCAGACGCCGCCGAAAGGCCACGTCAAAAAAGCAATCGTATCGGTAGCGTGTTACTTGCGAGTCCAGATTCCCGCAGTTTCGCCCCCGGAATCTCTGAGGACGCGCCGGGCTGTCGTAGTTATGATATGTTCGGGGAAGTAACGAACGTGCTATCGGAAACCGCCGTCCTCGAGTCTCCCGGGTCGACTCCGGGGTGTCTCTGCGCGGGCACTCAGACGGCGCGTGCACGGACACTCCCGCTCGGGGACACGGGTTCGGATTTACGCTCGCCCGTGGCAGGAGAGAACAGCAGTAGCGATACTGTCGGGCGAGCGCACCGACCCGGCCGAGGACTCGCTGGGCACGCTGGTGTGGTAGCACACCTCGACGAAGCCACACGAGTCACGGTCGACACGACCGACAGTGCGACAAGTCATCGAGAAATATGAATGCAATACAGCTCGACAAAACCGACGGTATCGGAGCACTGCAAAGCGAGCGTCTCCCCCGTCCCGAACCGGGACCGGACGAGTGTCTCGTTCGGGTAGACGCGGCCGGAATCAACCCCCTCGACTGGCTCGTGTGCCGGGGGACGCTTCCACACCTGCTCGACAGCACTCTCCCGTGGATACCCGGTTGGGACGTGTCGGGCGTCGTCGAATCGGTTGGAGCCGACGTGACGGAGTTCGCTCCCGGCGACGCCGTCTGTGGAATGTCACGTCTCCCCGGTGCCGGCGGGACGTTCGCGGAGTACACGACCGTGTCGAGTGACGAGATAACGCCACGGCCGGACCCGCTCTCACGGTACGAGGCTGCGGCCGTTCCCATGGCGGGGCAGACGGCCTTTCACGCGCTCTTTGGCTCGGCCGACCTCGGGCCGGACGAACACGTGCTCGTACACGCGGCGGCCGGTGGTGTCGGACACATGGCCGTCCAGTTCGCGGCGGACGCGGGGGCAGACGTGACCGGAACCGCCTCCGGCCGCAACGAGGGGTTCCTCCACGAGCTCGGTGTCGACGAGTTCGTCAACTACCGGGAGGAGCGATTCGAGGACGTGGTCGACGGCGTCGATCTCGTCGTCGATGCCGTTGGCGGTGACGTCCTCGAGCGGTCGGTCGAGGTCGTCGACCCGGGTGGTGTCGTCGTCACGCTCCCGGAACCGCCATCTCGGGAGACAGTCGAGCGGTATCAGGACGAACACGGCGCTGACGTCCGCTTTTTCGACGTGATTACCGACTCTGAGACGGCGACACTAAACCAGGTCGCCGCTCGAATCGATGCCGGTGTGGTCACACCCAGGGTCAGTGGCGTGTACCCACTGTCTGCGGTGCGAGACGCGCTCGCCAGGAGCGCAGAGGGTCACGTCCGTGGCAAACTCGTCCTCGACGTGACAGAGACAGCAGACGAGTGAGAGCGGTCACACAGAGACCGCTCACACCGAACTGTCGGCCGCCACAGGGACCCAGACTGGCACAGCGTCTGACAGAGACGGGAACTGGCCGGCAAAGAGTCTGCGTTGCATCCGGGAGGCGGTTGTTGAGGGCAGGTGGGGACCTCCGGGCCGACTGACGAACACGGGGACGGCATCGGTGCAGTGTCAACTGTCATCACACTATGCACATTATATTTAGGTACACAGGGGGAATATCCGCCAAGTGATCGAGACGTGAGCGAGTCGCTGTCGGCCGAGGAGGCACGAACGGAGTTGTATCGGCGTATGACCGAGCACGACTCCTTCGAGGCGAAAGCCAACGCTGCGCTGGCGCTCGGTTGCCGATATCTCGGCGTTGAGAACGGACATCTAACACGCATCGACACGGACAGTAACCACTGGAAGGCGTTGTACAGCACCGATTCGTCGGACGGGCAGTTTCCGCCGGGTCTCGTGCTCGAACTCGGGACGACGTACTGTCGCCGAACAGTCGAGGACGGTCCCGTGCAACTGTCCGACGCGGCCGAGCAAGGGTGGGAAGACGACCCGGCCTACGAGCAACACGAACTTCCGACCTACCACGGGACGACGCTGGTGGTCGACGACGAGCCGTACGGAACCGTCTGTTTCGTCGACAGAGAGACGCGCGGACAGCAGTTCACCGACGAGGAGACCATGTTCGTCGAACTGATTACCCGGATGCTCGAGTCCGAACTGAAACGGGAGCGAACCGAGGAGCAAATCCAGCGACTCGACCAGTTCGCGAGTGTCGTCTCCCACGACCTCCGGAATCCGTTGAGTGTCGCCCGGGGCAACGTCGAGATGGCGCGCGAGCAGTACGACAATCCAGAGGAGTTGGAGACGGCCAGTCGCGCACTCGACCGTATGGAGACGCTCATCGAAGACGTGCTGTCCCTGGCGCGTCAGAGCCAGGATATCGAGGAGACGGCGTCGATGAGACTGTCGGCGACTGTCGACAACTGCTGGGAGTCAGTCGAGAGTCACGGCGCGACCGTGGCGGTCACAGACGACTGCACGTTCAAGGCTGACGAGCGACTCGCAAAACAGATTTTCGAGAACCTGTTCCGGAACGCACTCGAACACGGCGGCGAGGAGGTGAGTATCCGTGTCGGTCAACTCGCCGACGGAGACGGGTTCTACGTCGAGGACTCTGGACCGGGGATTCCACCCGGTGACCGCGAGGCGGTGTTCGACACCGGGTTCTCGACGAGCGAGAACGGAGTCGGTCTGGGACTGTCGATTGTCGACGGCGCGGTCAGTGCCCACGGGTGGGAGATAGCCGTGACCGAGGGAGCGCTCGGTGGTGCCAGGTTCGAAATCTCGAACGTCATAATCGAGAAGGCGGAGTAGGCCTCTCAGGGCTGGTTGTCGGGCCGGGTCAGTGTCCCGTGTCCTCTCGGGCGTTCGTGTACACCGAAACCGTCGTCGGCAGTTCAGTTCGAACGGCATCGTCGACCTGTTCGACCCCGGCGGCGGCGAGCAGTTCTCCGAGGTCTCCGCTCCAGTCCGGGTCGGTCGAGTGGGGGCCTGGTGCTTCGCCCAGTTCGATACCCAGTTGCTTCCAGAGAGAGGCCTGTTCGTACAGCTCCGGGTCGGCGGGGAGATAGCCAAGCAGTGTCTCTGGGGCGAACACCAGCAACAGATTCTGGTGTCGTGTGAACGAGACGTTGATGCGGTTCTCCGTGAGCAGGAACTCGTCTTCGGCGGCGATGTAGTTCGGGTCGGAGACGGTGGCGTTCACAGCCATCAACTCGCGCTCGCCGCCCTGGAACCGGTTGACCGTCTCGACCTGGATATCCTGCGCAGTTCCCTCGTCCGAGGTCGTCGTGTCGGCGCCGACGGTGTACCCGCGACTCTGTAACTGTGACTGCACCTGCCTCCGCTGGGCGTTGTGTGGCGTGACGACACCGAGCTCTGTGTTTTGCTCGGTCGCCGCGACGACTGCCTCTGTCAGGGCGCTCTCGATTGGGTTCCACTGCTGGTATCTCTCGTCGCCGGCGTAGGTCAGCAACGCGACTGTCGTCTCGCCGCCGTAGAGGAGGTCGAACGGCGCCTCGGGGGGTGACTCCGCCGCCGGGACCGGGTCGGGGTCACGGCCGGAGGTGTAGGAAATCCCGTCTTTCTCGTAGACGGTCTGTCGCACGAACTGGGCCGTCCAGTCGTCGAAACGGTAGGTGGTGTCCAGTCGAATCAGCGGGAGTTCGGTCGCCGCCGGGTCGCGCTCGCACACGGCCCAGGCGTTTTGCTCCTCGTCGAGGACGTCCTCGCCACGGAGAAACCGGACGTAGTCGAGTGTCGATAGGTGGGCCGCCGTTGCTCGGATGTCGCGCCGCCGGACCTCCTCCCAGTCTCGTTTCTGTACCGGCGGGAGCTGTCGGTGGTCGCCGCTGAGGAGGACCTGTCCGTCCTCTCGGAGACCGGTTCCCGCGAGAAGAAAGTTGGGCAACTCGAGCATAGACGCCTCGTCGACCGCCAGGAGATGCCACAGTCGCTGTTCGGCCACCGCCCGGTCGTCCGGGTTCGACCCCGGTGTGAGCTCTCTCAGGAACCGCCACGACCGGGTCGTCGTCGCGAACACCAGCGTCAGCGGGTCACTGGTCGTCCACGCCTCGTCGCCGGTCGCCCGGTCGGTCCGAGTCTCCGTGGCGAACGACGAGAGGGCGGCCTGTTCGTCGCCGGCGACTCCGAACTCCGTCTCGGAGGTGTCCGGGCCGGCGTCGGTCACGGTCGGTGTCGACCCGGCAGTCTGGAGGCGCTCGGTGAGTCGTTTCAGGCGTCCGGCGTGGTCGTCGTTGTTGTAGTTGAGGTATGTGACACCGTCGGTCGGTGCCGCGGGTTCCTCGCCGACGCGAACGAGTTCGATATCCAGACTGGCGGCACTCAGCGGGCCGTCCTCCTCGGCCCGTTCGAGGAGCGTGGCAGTCTCGGTGAGGAGTTCGTCGATAGCGGTGTTCGAGGGAGCGGTCACCAGACCGTTGACGCTCAGGCCGTTTCTCGCGCCGGCGTACAGACGCGCGAGCAGGGCCGGCGCCACCGTCGCGGCGGTCTTCCCGGTTCCGGGTGGACCCTGGAGAGCCACGAACTGGCTTTCCGTCTCCGTTATCAGTTGCTGCTGGCGGGCACTGGGGTAGGTGGCCGCGTCGATGGTCTCCAACCACGTGGCAACTGCCTGCGTCCCGTCGGTTGCTGTCGTGTCGTCGACGGTGAAAAGCGGTGTCGTCGGTTCGTGAACGTCCCCGTGTCGCACCTGTTCGAGACGCTGGTGGAGTGCGTTCGTCTCCGCGTGTTCTAGTGCGCGCTGTGCACGTTCGGCGGTGATGTCGTCGGTCTGTGGGTCCAGAATCAGCCACTCGCCGGCGGCCACGTGGAGGCGGTCGTCCTCGGTCGCCCGGTCCGGGTCGGTCGTCCACTTGGCGTGTCGCTGGCCGAATCTGCCGCCGTCGTTCCAGAAGTTCCGCACCGAGAGGCGTATTCGGTCACGCTCCGTATCGAGACGCTCGACGGTCGCGTTCGCGCCACCCTCCAGAGCGTACGGTCTGGTGACGCCGGTGCCGGTGTCTCCCGGCCGGAACGCGTTCGCCACCATCCACGACCCACTCGCGGTTCCCTGCGCGCCGTTCTGTCTGCAGGCGCGTTTCACCCGGTCGGCCGCGTCCCCGAACAGCGTCTGGTCGTCGTGGCGGAGTCGTCCCTCGACCTGGAGTGTGTTCCGAGTTCGCTCCTCGACGTCGGTGACGTAGACTGGCAAGGACTCGCCGGAGAGAATCCGTTGCAGGGGGAACTTCCGGTACAGTTCGTGTTTCTCCTCCCGGTTTGCCTCGTACTCCGCGAGGAGATACTGCTCGACTCCCTCCGCGAGCGTCGGTTGCTCGAAGCTGTCGACCGACAGCGAGTCGAGTGGGTACGGTGTCTTCGTGTACAGCGAGTCTCTGTGCCGGAGCGAGCGCTCGACGTGTTCGAGAGTGTCACAGAGATGTGTCCCCAGCGTCCGGACGTCCGACGGCCGGAGTGGGTCCTCCTGCTCGGTGTCACGGTACCGGTACCGGTTCAGTTCGAACGCCGCGAGTGCCGACTCGTCGACGCTCGGGTTCTCCGTCCAGGCCTCGTCGATTCGGCCGAGTGCTGTCCACAGGTACGCGAGCGGGATGGCGGCGCCGTGGCGCATCCTGGTGTTGAGACCGTCGTAGCGCGCCGGGTCGTCGGGGTCGACCTCGAGGAACCGGGCGTCTCCGGCACCACCGCGACTGCGGTCCCGCCCCGAGTCGAGGTGGCGCTTCGCGTCACTGACCAGCGCGTCCGGCTCCGCGTCGGGGTACGACGCAGAGACACCGGTCTCGAACAGTCGGCGCGAGAAGACCGAGCGGAGGTCGTATGTCGTCTCCGAGTCCGGCGGAGAGTACGACCACGCCTCCCGGTCGCGTGGCTTGCTGTAGACGTCGGTCCGGCCGGGGTGGAGTTCCCGGTAGGCGTGGAGGAGACCCGGTGACGGGGTCTCCAGAATAACGTGTGACTCCACCTCCGGCCGGAGCACCGACACCATCCCGTCGTCCGGGCGCCCCACCCCCTCGAGTGTCGACCGAACGGCCCCGACACACTGCAGACGGTGGTGTCTGTCGAACGCGTCGACCAGCGAGTCGTACTCCTGTTGGGTGTAGAGGTAGAAGTGCACGGGAGGGTCGTCGTGTGTCGCGCTCTCGAGGGAGAGTCCGTCCGCGACGGCGTGGACGGCATCGAACAGGCGCGTACAGAACTCCTCGAGCAGTGTCGCCTCCTGTTCGGTCGCCGCCTCGGGCTCTTCGGGGGCTCCGTCGGTCACGACCGAGAACCGCTCTGGCGGGCTCTCGCTCCCGGTCGCGGTCACGCGCGCGCTCACCTGGACCAGACGGTCGCGGAACTGGTCGTGCTGGACGTTGAGATAGACCCGGACCATCGAACCACGCTCGAACTCGTGGGTTCCGGGCGCCGCCGCTGGTGGGTCGTCGTCGGGGAGCGAACACCGGCCACTGCCCGGCAGCCAGTTCTGCGGGCGGTCGCTGACTCCCTCGGGGTCGTCCTGGAGTGCGTCGAGCATCGCCTCGGCCCGGTAGACCAGATTCGGCAGCAACTCGCCGATACCGGGCTCTCGGGCGAGTTCTCTGTACGTGTCCGTCTGCCAGGTTCCCTGTGTGTAGGTCGTCGGCTGCCACTGCTCCTCGTCGGGTGTCCGGCAGAGCGCGGCGACGTCGGCGAGTGTCTCGACACCCCGTTCCCGGAGTGCCTGCTGCTGGGAGACGGTCACCCCGAGCAGGCGGATATCCCCGTGTTCGAACGACTCCGTGACACACCCCTCGTTGTACGGACAACTGCCACAGTCGCCGTCGAGTTGGAACGGCACCGAGTCCGTCTCCGTCCCGAGTGCCCGCATCAGGGGGGAGTCGGGTTCGACGAGACGGTGGATATCGACGATACGTGGCTCCACGTCGAACGAGGGGAGAGTGTCGGGCGTGAGAGGTGTGACGGTCGTCTCCCGGGTGACCACGCCGGCGGAAACCGCCACCGACTCGGCCGACAGTGCGTCGTCTCGCTCCACGAGACGGCGGAGAATTGCGGCGTAGGCGGCCGCCTGAATCTGGTGGTAGACCTTCTGTTCTGTTGTTCGTTTGATGTCGACGACACGGACCGCCGCACCCTCCGGTGTCGACCAGACGAACACGTTGTCCGACTCTCCCCGGACCTCCTGTCCGTTTATCACGCCGGAGAGCCCCGCCTGGTAGAGCATCACGGGACGCTCGGTCCACACGGAGTCGGCGCGGACGGCAGTCAGGATACGCCTGGAGACCGCGTCGTGGTTCGCTCGAAAGCCCTCGTCGGTGGCGTCGGTCAGGTCGACGGTCTCGCGGGTGTGCCGGTCGGCGTCGGCAGTGACCTCGCGTTCGAACTCGTCACCGGCGGCCGAAAAGAGGATGTTGAGCGGTTCGAACGCCTCGCGAAACTCGGCGGGTCCGTGTGCGTCTGTGCCGTCGACCCCCTGCATCCGGTGTTTGGCGAAGCGAGCGCACTGTCCGTAACTGATGTACTCCCCGAGAGCCGCGGGCGAGAGCGAGTCCGGGGGTGTCGTCTCAGAGTCGCGCATCGGTCCCGACCACTCTCGGTGTGGCGGACGGATATGGATGACGGCGTGGACCGACTCCGAGGGGTCGCGCCGGACAGCACCGGTGTCGACTCGGCCGGGTGGAGTCGACGGCAGAGTGAACTGCCGCCCAGAGTCACTCGTCTACGACCTCGACACCGGTGAACTCGAACCGCGCCCCGCCCCGTGCGCTGTCGTCCACGGCGACCTCCCACCCGTGAGCGTCGGCGACCTGCTCGACGATTCGCAGGCCGAACCCGGTTCCCTGCTCGTTGGTCGAGTAGCCCGCCTCGAAGATTCTCTCGCGTTCGGCCTCGGGGATACCGGGCCCGGTGTCCGCCACGTAGAAGCCGTCGTCCAGCGTGCCGACCGACACCGTCACGTCGCCGTCGGTGTGCTCGAGTGCGTTTCGGTAGAGGTTCTCGACGAGTTCCTGGAGTCGGCCTTCGTCGGCCCGGAGGGTCTGTGTCGCGTCGATTTCGAGCGTCGCCGGGCCGGTCTCCACGGTTCGCCAACTGTTCTCGGCCAACTCCGCGAGTCCGACGGGTTCGAACTCGCCCACCGCTCTCCCCTCTCGTGCCAGTGTCAGCAGGTCGTCGATGAGCGCCTGACTCCGCTTGACCGCGTCGGTGGCCTTTGCGAGGTGGTCGCTCTGGTCGGTGGCGTCGACCATCTCGAGGCGACCCTGGGCCACGCTGAGTGGGTTCCGCAGGTCGTGGCTGACGATACCGGCGAACTCCTCCAGACGCTCGTTTTTCGCCTCCAGTTCACGCTCGTACTGCTTGCGTTCGGTAATATTCCGTAGCAGACCGACCGACCCGTTGAACGTCTCGCCCTCGTACGGGAGAACACCCATACAATCCTCACAGACGACTGCATCGCCCGTGCGGGGCTGTATCTCCACCTCGAAGACGGCTGTTTTCGGCCCGTCACTCGACAGCAACTGTCCCAACTGTCGTTCGGCCTGTTCGACTGCCTCCGCTCCCTTTATCAGTGACGGCGACGCTCCGAGAATCTGGTCCCGGTCGTAGCCGACCAACTCGACGAACTCGTCGTTGACGTAGGTGAACTGCCCCGCCTCGTCGACGACGTACACCGGGTCCCTGAGTGCCTCGATGATGGTCTCGAACTTCTCCAGTTCCTGTTGCTGTTCTTTCTGCTCTGTGATGTCGATGTGGATGCCGACGGCCCGAACCGGCTCTCCGTCGCCGTCTCGCTGGGCGACTCTCCCGACGGTTCGAATCCACTTCCACTCGCCGTCTGCGGTCTGCATCCTGTGTTCGGCGTCGTAGTACTCCGTCTCACCGTCGAGATGTGCCCCGAGTGCCTGTCTCACCTCGTCGATATCGTCGGGGTGGACTCGCTGTTCCCACGTCTCGAGGGTCGGTTCGACCTCCGCGGGTGGCAGTCCGAGCATCTCGGTCCACTGCTCGTTGAACGTGACCGCGCCCGTCTGTACCTCCCAGTCCCAGACGCCGAGTTCTGCTCCCTCGACGGCGAGGTTGAGTCGGTCTGTGAGTTCGCGGAGTTCGCGCTCGCGCTCCCTGCGTTGGCGTGCCGTTGTTATGAGTTCGCCCAGCAACTGCAGGATGTTGATGAACTCCTCGGACCACGGTGCCTGCTCCTCGGTCCAGTCGAACCCGATAAAGCCAGCGAGTCTGTTCTCGGAACGCATCGGGGTGACGACCAACGACGTGATACCTTGCCCTTCCAGAAGCTCCTGTTCGGCCTCGGCCTCCGGCGGGAGGGCGGAGACGTCCGGGATGGTTATGTTCTCGAAGTTCTCCAGTTTTTCCATCCACCAGGGTACGGTCTCCTGTGGGATGTCTTGGAGCATCTCTCTCTGTGGCTCGACACCCTCCGAACACCACTCGTGTGTGTTGGTGACTGTTTCGGCCTCGTGGTCGACGTCGAAGACGTAGGTCCGGTCTGCGCCGACGAGCGTCCCGATGCTCGCCAGCGTGTCGTCTATCAGCGCGCCGATGTCGGACTCCTCGGTCCGGAGGAAATCGAGGGCGAGTTCCGTGAGTTCGTTCGCGAGTGTCTGCAGGAACTGCACCCGCTGTTCGCGCCGCTGACTGTCGACCGCGTTGCGTACTCGGTTCGCCAGGAGCGTGTAGTCGTCGCTCCCGCTGGTCTTCTGGAGATAGTCGGTAACCCCGGCGCTGATTGCCTCACTGGCCACGTCCTCGGAGCCCTTGCCGGTGTACAGTATAAAGGGCAGGTCGGGATACTCCTCGGCGGCGACTTTGAGAAACTGGATGCCGTTCATTCTCGGCATATGGTAGTCGGAGACGACACAGTCTATCGGGCGTTCGTCCAGGAGTTGCAACCCCTCTTCGGCGCTGTTCGCGGTTTCGACAGAGAACCGCTCGTCCTCGCGCTGGAGAAACGTCGCCGTCAGTTTGGTAATCTCCGTGTTGTCGTCGACGTGGAGAACCCGAATCTGCTGTCGTGGCGAGGCGGCCATTAACTATACTGTATCGAGTACGGTATAAAAGGTTATCTGCTCAGCACCTGACCTATCAGCAGTCTGGCCGGTATTCGACCCGTCAGCGGCGGTCGGCGCCGGTCCGGGAACGACTGCCGGTGGTCACACGGGAGTCACAGCAGGCCGTCGGCGGCGGGCGGTGAGGCTACTGCTTTGCTTTGAGGTTGTGGACGGCGTCCAGCCAGTCGACTATCTCGGCGGTGGGCGTAATCGCGTCGGCAATCGCGTCGGCGGACTTGTACGCCATCGGCGCCTCGTCGAGGGTGTCCTCGGTGACCGACTGCGAGTAGACGTCCGACATCGCGTCGGAGAACGCCTCGAGAGAGATGGTGTCGTGGGCCTCGGTGCGACTCATCACGCGTCCGGCGCCGTGGGGGGCGGTCTGGTGGAAGCTGTTGTTACCCTTTCCACGGGCGAGGATTGAGCCGTCTGCCATGTTGAACGGGACGACCAGACGCTGCCCCTCACGGGCCGGGGTCGCGCCTTTCCTGATGACCATATCCCGGAAGTCGATGTAGTTGTGAACCGACTGGAACTGGTCCTCCGGCGTGATGGCGAGCGCCTCGCAGATGGCGGTGGTGATCAGTTCGCGGTTCCAGCGGGCGTACTGCTGGGCGAACAACATATCGACGTAGTAGCCGTGTCCCTCGGGGCCCTCCAGCCACGCGAGGTCGTCGTCGACGTCGTCGACGACACCGTGCAGACTCCCGATTGTATCGAACACCGTCTCGATAGCACTCCCCTCGAACTCCTCGCGAATCGCCTCCTTGCGCAGGTGTGACTCGCCCATCCCGCCGGTCACCCACTGGTGCAGTTCCTGGTCGGTTACGGCGTCGGGGTCGAAGTTGAGATAGTCGGTGTACTCCGGCGGGATCGCCTCCCGGATGGCGTCGGCCTGGCGGTACTGACTCGCCTTGTGTTGCCAGTACTCGGCGACGGATTTCCCCAGATACCGGGAGCCACTGTGGACGACGAGCCAGTAGTCGCCGGTGTCGCGTGCCCGGGCGAACTCGATAAAGTGGTTTCCGCCGCCGAGTGTGCCGGCACTCTTGATGACGTAACCCGTGTTCTGACGCTGTGGCCCGAGAACACGCCTGCACATGGATTTGAAGTAGTCGCCGTCGTACCCACTGAACTCGAACTCGAGTGGGTCGAGTTCCTCGCCGAACGCGTCCTCGTAAGCGGCCGCGAACCGGTCGAACACCCGGTTGGCTCTCTCGAAGGGGAACTCGTCTATCAGGTGTGGTGCGTCGTCGTAGTCGTGGACGGACTGGCCCATCGGCACGGCCTCGCGGACGCGTTTCTCGCGCTCTGGAGGGGGGCCCGGGAGCGAGTCACCGACTCTGGTGGCGGCCATCCCACACCCGACGTCGACGCCGACGATGTTCGGGACGATACGGTCGCCAAGCGGCATACTGAACCCGATTGGAGCACCGGCACCGTAGTGTGTGTCCGGCATGACACGCACCGGGTTAGTGAACGCCGGGTGGTCGATGAGCGTCTGAATCTGTTCGAGACACTGCTGTTCGACGAGGTCTGCATCCGGGACGAGAACGCGTGCGGTCGTCTGCTCGCCGGCGAGTTCGATTCCGAACCCGGCGTCGGTGTCTGTCATACTACTGTCTCCGGGACGGCCGTCCAAGAGAGTGTCTGTCGTGTGGTGTCGGTAACCCGTCTCGCAGGGCGAGTTCGGTCGAGTCGGTGGCCACACCGGGTCGGCCGTCGTGGAGCGGTCGAATCACCCCAACGACGGCCAGTCCTGACCTCACGTATCGGCTCTTGGAACCTCGACCTGCAGGGCACTGGCGGGCGTGTTTGTCGGGCCCTCCGCTACCGCCACCGTCCCGCCGACCGACTGGAGGGTCAGGTACGACCGTGCGATGCTGAGACCGGTGGCGTGTTCGAGGGCCGTTTCGGTTCCCTGCTCGATCAGCATCCGTTCGCCACTGCTGAGTAACTGTGTGTTGCTGTGTACGAGTATCTCCACGTGGCTGTCCAGAGAGTCGTACTCGAGTTTGACCGTCGCACTGTCGTCGCGGTCGGTCAGGTTACCAAACAGTTCGGCCGTCGCCCGGACGGCCTCGCCGGGCACCTGTCCCGTGGCCGACCGAGTCGACAGTTCGACGTCTGCCACCCCGTTGTTCGTCTGTAACTGCTCTGAGAGTGTCGTCACGACAGTCCCGGCGTCTCGGGGTGTCGTCTCCTGGTCGTGACCGGAGACGACACGCGGAATGTTCGTCACCTCTTTGCTCAACTCCGTCAGTCGGTCACTCGCGTCGGTTATCTTCGTCGCCGCTCTCTCCGGTTCACAGTTGCCCTCCTCCAGCATTGCGCTCCATCCGTGGATGACGTTCAGTTCGTTGCGGAGGTTGTGCCGTGCCATACGGTGGAGAATATCTAGCTGCTGTTCGCGCTGGTTGCGGTCGGAGACGTCGACTGCCGTTCCGACGACTCCCGAAACCGTGCCGTCGTCGTACACCGGAGAGGCGTCTACCTGTACCGGGACCAGTGACCCGTCGGCGGCCCTGAGTGTCGTCTGGTAGTTCTGTAGCCTCTCCCCCTCGATTACGCGTCCCAGCAGCGCAGCGAACTCCTCGGCGTCAGTGAACAACGAGTACCGCTGTCCGACGATGTCCTCGGCGGTGTACCCGAGCACCTCCTCGGCAGAGTTGTTCCAGCGTCTGACGATACCCTCGGTATTGATAAACGCGACCGGAACCGGTACCGCATCGAGTAGTGTCTCCAGTCGGCTGGTCGTCAGTTTGAGCGCCCGCTCGCGTGCCTGCTGTTCCGACGCCTCGCGAAACACACCCATCAGGTAGTCGTCGCCCTCGACCGTGAGCGTCTGGACGTTTATTTCGACGGGAATACGCTCGCCGTCACAGGTTTCGATGAACAACGGCTCACCCGACTGGAGCCGGTTGACGCGTTGGTTGTCGAGTCCACGCTGGAACGCCTCCACGTACAGTTCTGTCTCGCCGGCCGGGTGAAGCTCTGTCTGTGGGCGGCCGATGAGTGCACCGCGCTCGCATCGAAACAACTCCGTTGCGGCGGGATTTGTGCGGACGATACGACTGGTATCCTCGTCGGCGATGATGACCGCATCCGGAATGTCGTCGATACCGATTGTGGCAGACGGCCATACGTCGGGCGCAGAAGTATCACTCCTACTTTCCTCCATCGTTGTAGTAGTACAACTGCTGTTGGTATATAGACACACAGATTTTGATGCTCCGATGTTGTTTGAGTAATCGAGTAACAGCGCTGTGTCGGGCGCTGTCGGTGCCAGCTTGCCTCCTCGATGTGGCCACTGTCCCAGACTCACAGAGTAAGACGAGAGCCGTGCTCTCACTCACTGCCGCGTCGTCGTATGCTGTGAGCGAGATACTCACAGACGAGCGTCGTCCGACCCGGACTCGGACGGGGCTGTTCTGCGAGGGAGAGGGGCAGCCGGACTCGACCAGCCAATCTACAAGCAATCGTTGCTGGTAGCGGGCAGAGTTGTGTAGGTACAATCACGTGCCCGCCAATTCCCGCAGTCGTCGCCGTCAGACGATAGTAGAGAGCCGTCTAAGCCACATTAGCTGTGTGTCTGCTATTCCTGCCGTTCGCGAGAGGTCAGAAAGCGCGGGTCCCGACAGTGTCGGCCGTCACTCGCGTCGGTCCCGTGTACCTCGTCAATCCCGGAGTCCGGGGCGCAGTTCCCGGGTGGCGGGGGCAAACCGACGACAGTCGAACCGGTTGGTGACGACTGGCCGTGTCGTCACTCGACACTGTGTCTCCGACCGGCCCAATCGTTATTGCTGCCGGGACAGAAGCCAACTGCGGGTGAGTCGAGATGGGAGACGAGTCGGTCGAGGGGCCTCCGAGAGGAACTCACGCTGAAAGTGGACGACAGAGAGGATGACGCCCCCAGCGGAGATTCGCGACCGCCTCGGGGTCGAGTCGGGCGGCGAGATTCCCGCAGGGTTGGTCGGTTCTGTCCCGAAAATCGGCCCCACCGGGGTCGAACTGCAGACGGCGGCAACTGGCCGTGATTCGTGGGCGAACACGACCGCAACCGACGGCTGGTGAGAGTCTCCTCGGGCCGAGAGACGGCGAGCGATAAATCACATGTCGCTATACGGAATCTCCGGTGTCGGGGGACCCGCACTACCGGAGGGCGGGCCGCCGATGTGTCCGCGGTGTGGCGCACCGTACTGAATGCCCGTTCTCACGGCCCATCGGTGTCGTCTGGAACGACTGTGAATCCGAGCGTTCGAAAGTCGGTCCGGTCGGACGTGAACACGTGTTCGATGTCGCGGTCGTCGGCGAGGACCGCACTCGAATGGTCGACGAACGGAATCTGCTGAGCGTCGTGGCGGGTGAACTGCTCGCACGTTCGGTCGAACGCACCGCCTCCGATAGGAAGGACGTTGAAACTGCTCGCCTCTCGAACCTTGTTGAGTGCGGTGACTGCTGGGCGGTGACCGACTTTCCGTAGCATCAGGGTCGCGAACTCGAACAGGACGTATCGGCTTGTGAACAGTGGGTTGTACTGCAGTTCTCCTGAGCGGATACCGTCGAAAACGGCGCGAGCGCGGTCGTGCTCGGTGGCGCGCTCGTTGAAGCGAGCAAAGAACGCAGCGGTGTCGATGAACAGCGGTGCTGGCGGGGATGGCATCGACGACCCGTTACCCGTAGAGGACGTCGTCGATGTCCGTCGCACTCATCGCTTCGCCAGCGTACGTCTCGGCGTCCCAGAATGCGTCGTCAGAATCGACGTGCTGGACGGTCTCGTGGCTCTCGTTGAGGGTCCAGACGAGAGAGGTGCCGATTTTTTTGCAGTCGAGTTTCCCGTCGTCTTGGAGTCGACGGAGTCGCTTGTCGGTATTTTGGCGTGTCACACCGACTGCGTCGGCGATTTCGGCGGTTCCGGCGGGTTCGCGCTCGGCGACAGCCACAAGGTACTCCTGGTCGTCGTGTTCGGCCTGGAAGTGCCCACGGTCGTCGCGGTCGTTCTCGCTCATATGTATAAGTCCCGTAGCGAGGTAGTTAACGATTTGCTCCGTAGCAACCCGGTGTGTCGACGAACGGAGCGTTCCGGCCGTAGCAGACCGGGAGTTCTCCCGGAAACGTAAATACCGGGCCACAGAGGGTGTCGAACCCGTGGATTCGGTTCCGTGAGGTCGGCCACAGCAGTCGTGTTCGTTAGGACGGTCAGCGTGTCATAGGAGGCCTCACACGCCCAGTCTTTCAATGTCTGTCAAGAATCGCGTACGAGATACGGGGCGTGAGTCTTGCACGACGCTCTACTCAAATAGTGGGTGAAGAGAATCGCTTGATACAGGAAAGATAGTGACCCCTGAGGAATACTGTCTTTCAGGAATGTATCGGAAATGCCGTCCAAGTATAGCAGGCCCGTGCAGCAATTGGATTGTAGTTCTCGGCGTCTAAACGGAATACAGCGCGAGCCCCCTACTCAACTGTGAACGGGGTAAAGCGCGTGATACCGCGCCACAACAGTCAACGCGCAGTTGAGGGCCACCCCGTTTCGCTATTTAAAATCACGCCGAAACGAGCAGAAATCGGTTAGATCTGATCACTGGCTGGTTGTGCCATCCTCTGAGTAAGACCTCTCGTCTGACATTAGATTAATTTTAAGTGATTGAAAATAAAATCTGAGTATATGCCTATGAACGCACAGAAGAATAAAAGCAGACTGTCATCCCGTCGTCGATTTTTGATCACAGCAGGAAGCGCGGCTGCTGTCGGGCTGGCTGGTTGTTCCGGCGACGACTCGACTGAGAACCTCGGTGACAGTGGCAATAGCTCGGATGAGCCTTCGGCGGACACAGAGGAGGACGCCGATACCGACGACACGCAACCGGAGCCGGACAACGAACCCCCCTCGAATCCAGTCCGGGTCCCAGCCGAAGCCAGTGAGCAACTCCTTTTTGCAGCGGTCAACCAGGGGGCAGAGACACTCTCCTTCGGCGAGCAGGATGTCACCGTCGAGTACGTAAGCTACAGCCGCGCTGTCGGCATGGGGGGTGGGTAGATGCCCGACAGACACGGCCCCATGCGAACGCCGGCTGGCCGCTACATTGAGCAGGCCAACGGCGGACGAATCAGCGACGGGGCTGCTGTCGTCAACGCGAGCAGTCTTGATGTGGAAGGGCCCTCTGTCGAAGGCTTCGACCGGGAGGTCCTCCTCAATGAGGAGCAAACGAGCCTCGTCGTCCCCGAGGGCGCACGTGGGAGCGAGGGGGGTGTGTCGATGTCCTTGTCTTTCGACTGGAGACCGGCCGACGCTGATTCCGAAGCGGACGAGACGGTCCAGCCACTCTCGGGGGATGGGTTGACTCCGGGCTTTCTGGTGATGCCGACAGCAGAGTTTTTCGATACCTCGGGCGACTTCTTCGCCGAGGGGGACGCCCCGTCGCCCAGTTCTGACGGTCCGTTCGACACCTCAGAGGTGGCTGTCGAGATAGACGATGTCCAACTGACGAACCCGGTCGGCCGATGGCTTCCGGGTGGGGAGGTGAGCGACGGGGGTGTCACGGATGGCCAGTTGCTGGTCGTGCTGGGCGAGCAGTCTCCAGTGGACGTCTTCGGACTTCCAGCCGAGGAGTTGCCCGGCAGACAGCTCGAGGAGGGTGAAGAGATTGCTGTCGAGAATACGACCCTCGCAATCCCGGGCTCACAGTGGATTCCAGGCATCGGTCCCGAACAAACAGCCCTTCCGGCAGACGCCGCACCGGCACCCCTCAAACTCAGCACCTACCGGTTCGGAGTCGCGTCGATGCCCGCGATGGACAGCAACCCGTTCGCCAGCGAGAACCTCGAAACACTCGTCACAGACGAAGAGCCGGTGGCGTTCAGCCGTGGGACCCTGATTCCGGGCTCGCAGTGGATTCCGGGCTCACAGTGGATTCCGGGCTCGCAGTGGATTCCGGGCTCACAGTGGATTCCGGGCTCGCAGTGGATTCCGAGCACGAACTGGGCCGTCAACCAGACAGAAGATACCGGAAGCGTCGAGTTCCAGAGTTTCGCAGGAATCGTCAGAGGCGACACCGGTCGGGTCGGGGTCGTCCTCCACGTCGCACGAGCTGAACAAGACGGGAACGTCGTCGTTGGCATGGCGTCCGCCCGGACGCCTGTCGGGGGTGAAGAAGGGACACAAGGGGACGCGGTACAGTCGTGGATTCAGCGCTGTCGCGTCGTGACGCTACTGTCGCTGGGGAGTCTCGAAGCAGGCCGAGAGAGCGAATCCGAACAGACGGACTCGTCGGACGACTCATCAGAGCAGACAGACCCTCCGTCCGAAGAGTCCCCGGCAGAGGATGAGTCGGGATACCCACAGACTGCGACACTTCCAGAGGGAAAACCACGACAGGAGAATCCGATTATTCTCCGAGGGGACGAAACCGAACAGGACCCAACCCGGCTGGTACGAATCCCGTTCGAGGTGGTTGAGGGCGACGGACTGGATGTGTTCCTGTTGCAACGGGACACCCTGGAAGAGATCAAGTCGAAAGCGGACTCCAGTTCGGAATTACGTGGCCTCCAGGCCGAGAATTCCATCTCCGGGCTTACCTTCAGTAATGCTACAAGCGGCACTGGCGAGGTAGAGGTCTCTACCGGAAACTACGTACTCGTTTTCTCGAAGGTAACCGAGGCAGCAGTCACGGTCGGATTCAGCATCCAAGTGCAACCCGTTTAGGAGTGGTTTCTGGTGGGTTTGCTGCGACAGCCCTTTTTGAAACCTGGATTCCAGCCTGAGAGAGGAGCCCGTTCGGACTGATGCGCAGCCGATTAGCATAGCGGTCAATACGCAAGTTTAGTAAGCAGTTAGTTCAGTGTCGAGGTGGTGAAAAAAAGCACAGCGCTATGCTGAACTCACGCTCTATATCTTGCACGCTAACCGGTGACAAGATCGCTATACCGACAACTACTTTATCGAATTTTGCAAGAGCCCTCGGGTACAACAAAGCGTCATCGCGGAACGCAACAGCGCCAGGACTGCAGATGCCGGGGTCAACATCCGCCACCTGTTCATTCCGCGACTCGGCGAGTCGTCTGACTACGTTCGGTAAGAGTTGAATATATATTGCGCCAGCAAAAGAGGTGTATCTGTGAGACGACGTTCATTCATCGCACTTACGGGAGCAGTCGCGTTCGCAGGGTGTCTCGGAGACGATGACCAGCTGTTTGCAGAAGATGTCGAAGCAGGAGAGAGCGCAGCCTATCCGACGTTCGATGTAAGCGCAGGGGACGAACTCGAAGTTACAATTGAGGCTGGAGACGACGGGGCAAACACCGGTATCAGTGCGACTCAGTTTGACGGGATAGACGAA
>CAZHPM010000026.1:0-30036 GCA_964534485.1 uncultured Halobacteriales archaeon | reverse complement strand
GGGCGGTGTCGCGGTCATGCTGGTCGGCGAGACACAGGACAAGAACAAGACCGAAGAGGTGGTCAAAGACGCGATGAATCACCCACTGCTGGACGTCGACTACCGCGGCGCGAGCGGCGGACTTGTCCACATCACCGGTGGTCCGGACCTCACCCTACAGGAGTCTGAGGGTATCGCACAGAGTATCACCGACAGACTCGACGCCAGCGCGAACGTCATCTGGGGCGCACGCATTCAAGAAGAGTACAAGGGCAAGGTCCGTGTGATGGCAATCATGACCGGCGTCCAGAGCGCACAGGTGCTCGGTCCAACGGCACAGAAGCAGGCCGACAGGTCCCGCCAGGCCATCGAGGGTGTCGACGAGGAGACGTTCGACGCCGCGAGTAACGTCCAAGCCGACGGCGACTTCGGCACACCCGACGGCGGTCGCGACGACGTCCAGACAGACGAGAGTCAGGGACTCGACATCATCCGAACCGAGTAACCCACTCCGACCTGCGAGGGGTTCGGGCACTCTACGACGGTCGCGACTCCTTTTTTCACCGGTGCTGTCTACCCTGTGTTACCGGCAGTGCGGTCGGTGTGACGGGGCCGGCGTCGCGTGACCGGACGATACAACGTGTGTCGCGGGAGTCACACCCCCAGCGGCGTCGAACGCCTCGCCGACCGGTCGCGCCACGCGAGACGGGGGTTACCCGGTGCAGAGAGCCGTATCCAGTGGTCGTGGCCGTCTCGACGGGTCGGCCCGCCAGCGACGGAGTAAAGTCGGTTCCGACAAAGAGGTGGCTATGCTCAGCTGTCCACAGTGTGGCTATCTCCACGGGAGTACCGACGAGCGCGGGCGACCGGCCGGGCGGTACGACGATTCGACCGAACAGACCGCTGCACAGCAAGACGACGGCTCCTTTTACTGCCCGCGGTGTGACGAGACCGTCGAACCCGAGCGGTAGCGGCAAGCCACGACGGCGCCGGTTCGCGCCCGGGAGTCTGTCAAACACGGCGGGAGCCGGCAGTGAGAGTCGAACTCCCGGCGGCGACTGTCACAGCTGGCCGGCCGTGCTGACGTGCATCCCGACGAACTGCCAGCCCTCGTCGGTTGTCTCGAGCGTGCCACTCCAGCGGGTGTCGAACTCGTAGCGGACCGCCGCCGCGGTGTCGGTCCACCCCATCGACACCTCGTCGCTGAACCAAGCGTGGCCGTCACGCTCGCAGACCCGCAGCGCGTGACTGGTCACCGCCCAGTCGGTTGTTGTCTCGGTCTGGGTTTCGAGTCCGGCCCGAATCTGGTCCGTGCCAACCAGTTGCTCGGAGACGCCGAACTTGACGAACGCGTCGTCGTCGTCGCGTTCGTCGGCAAAGTACGGCCCGAGTGGGTCGCCGGCACGGAGTGTGTCGTAGTAGTCTACAACTGTCGCTCGTGCGTCCATACGCTACTGTAGGGGCCGAGAGATAAATTTCACGCGGCCCAGTCTGGGTCTCTCGGGTCGTCGAAACCCAACGGAAGTGTCATCTGTGTTCTCCCCTTCTACTGGGGTATGGGCAAGCACGTTCTCGTGCCAGTCGACGGTTCGGACAACTCCGAAGAAGCACTCGTGTTCGCACTCGACGAGCACGACGGGGCGACACTCACCGTCCTCCACGTCATCGACCCGATGGAGGGAGACTACGAGACAGACGAGACAAAGGGCGGGGCGGTCAGGCGCAGCGAGCAACTCGAAAGAGAGATCGAGACGGTGCTCGAGGAGACACGACCAAACGGCGATGTCGAGTTCGTCACCCGGGAGGGACACCCGGCAGACGAGATAATCGACTATGCAAACGACAGAGGCGTCGACCAGATAGTGATGGGGAGTCGGGGTCTCTCGGGGGTGAAACGTCTCCTGCTCGGGAGCGTCGCCGAGACTGTCGTCCGACGCGCCGACGCGCCGGTCAACGTCGTTCGGTAACGGGGTCGTCTGCGGAGAACTACCACGGTCCGAGACGGGGGAGGAGAGTAGCGCGGACCCGGGCCAGGTCAGTCCCAGGGGTGGCCGCCGGGAGTGCCGGGCCAGAGCGGGTACCAGTACTCTCTGTCGTCCTCGACGGTGAGTTCGCCGTCGAGGACGGTTTCGAGTTTGAACTCGACACCGTTCGCGCGCTCGTGGCCGTCCCGGGGCGCGAACGGGTAGTACGCCCCGCGGCGAAAGGAGTACACCCAGTAGGCCGGGTCGGTCTTCTGGAAAGGGAACATCGCGGCGAGCAGTCGCGACCCGAACCCGGCCTCGATGAGCGTGTCGGCGGCAAAGTGGATGCTCGTCACGAGGTCCTCGACGTCGTCGTCTTCGAGGACGACCCAGTCGTACCCCTGGTCGTCGTGGACGAACCGGGCACTGGTTCCGGTTTCGACCTCGCCGGCCGCCAGAATGGCCTCCACCTCGGTGACGGCGTCCTCGAAGGCCGTGCTGTCGACCGCGGAGAAACAGAGCGCGCTCTCCCCGACCGGACGGTAGCCGAGGTCTGCCTCCATGGTCACGTAAGCCGTGCTCATCCCGAAGAGGTCGTCGGGGTCTGCCTCGCGGCCGGCGTCGGCCTCGGCGCGCAGACCCAGCACGGTTCTGAGTCGGTCGAACACTCCCATCGTACTCACTCGGGCCGCCGAGGATTTGACTCCGTCGTCCCGTCGTGGTCGGTCAGTCGGCGGCGAGAGAGGGTCAGTCCAGTTCGACCTCGCGTTCCATCGCGCGTAGTTTCTCGACCCGGTCCTCGGTGGACGGGTGTGTTCTGGCGAACTGTCCGATGAACCCGCTCTCTATCGGAATAACGAAAAACGCGTTCATCTCGGCCTGGTTCCGGAGGTCCTCGTCGGGAACGCGGTCCATCTCGCCGTCGATTTTCAGCAGTGCAGTCGCAAGCGCCGAGGGTCGACCAGTGATGCGCGCGCCGCCGCGGTCGGCGGCGTACTCGCGGTAGCGACTGAGCGTTCGGATGAGCAGAAACGAGAGCACCCACACGACCAGTGAGACACCGATGGCGACGACGATACTGCCACCGCCACGGCGGTCACGACCGCCGAACAACCACCCCCACCGCACGACGAAAAACGCAATCGTCGAGAGAAACGACGCGACGGTCATCACCATCACGTCACGGTTTTTCACGTGGGCGAGTTCGTGGGCGAGCACGCCCTCGAGTTCCTCGGCAGTCAGTGTTTCGAGCAGTCCCGTCGTGACGGCGACGGTGGCGCTGTCCGTCGAGCGACCGGTGGCAAAAGCGTTTGGCACGTCCGTCTCTGCCACCGCGACGGCGGGTTTTGGCAGGTCGGCCTGCTGTGAGAGGCGTGTGACTGTCTGGTGGAGGTCGGGGTACTCCTCGGGGTCGACCTCACGCGCGCCCATACTGCGGAGCGCGAGTTTGTCGCTGAACAGCAGTTGGAGGCCGATAAACGACCCCATCGCGACGACCACGACCAGTAGACTCCGGACGTACAGCGTCAGCACGCCGACGAACAGAACGTAGAGGGCGGCCAGCAAGAACATGGTCAGTCCCATGCGCACTCGCAGCCCTCGGTTGCGCTGCCACTCCATACACTAGTTAGTGTCTGGGCACTACTAAGGGTCGCGGTCCCCGCGCCCGCGTGCCGTTTTCTCCGCCGTCGGACCCCGTGACCCGGCGGTCGGTCTCCACCCCGACGGCGCGGTGACCGCCGGTCACCGGTGTGACTCCACGTCGACGAGACTGTCGGCGTCCGCGGTGAGCCACTCTGTCGGCGCGACGGTCCCGTCCTCGTGGCGGTCGGCGACGAACGTGACGGTGCCCGCGTCGCTGTCGGTCATGACCTCGATTTCCCTGTGCTCCGTGTCGAAACCGCGCGATGTCGTCGACATTGTGGTTGGATAGACGGTCCCCTCTCGAATGGAACCAGTTGCTAGTAGTTGTGACTGTTTGGCGACGGGTATCTAGCTATCGAGAGTCTCGCCGACCGGATGGACTTGCCGTTCGGTGTCGTGGTGATAGTCCGCGCGCGGACGGCGCGACGGTCACCGCCGAACCGAGAGAACAGGCGTCCGTGTCGTCGGCCGTCGGGTTCGATGTCGCTGGTGGCTCGTTCGCCGGGGTTCACCGTCGGCGTCGACGAGACCCGGACGGGTGACGCCCAACACCGCTCCCGGGTACGTCGAGAGCGAGGTACGATTACCGCTCACGACGGCGACTACCGGTACTCGCAGACCGTCGGCCTAACTGCCGGCAAAATCACGCGATTCAGGGACTGGGACCCGTCGTGAGTGGGGTGACCGCCCGTCGACTCCGTGGGTCACCGCGGCGCCTGACTGTAGATGAGGTTGCGCTGGATAGGATTCGCGCCCTCGTAGATGACGGGGACGCGGACGTCACGGTAGACTCGTGCGACACGGTTCTCGTCGATGACCGACCGGCCGCCGTGGAGTTTCATCGCGGTCTCGGCACACTCCGTGGCGGCCTCGGTGGCCGTTGCCTTCGCCAGTGCCGCCCAGTAGCCGGGGTTCTCGTCGTTTGCGACTTTCTCGCGGGTGCGCCAGGTGAGCGCACGCGCGGACTCGAAAGCCATCCGCATCTCCGCGAGGTCGTGCTGGACGGCCTGGAACTCGTCGACCGTCCGCCCGAACGCCTCGCGGTCGTGGACGAACTCGGAGGCCGACTCGAGCGCCGCCGCGGCGAGACCGAGTCCGTGGCCTGCGACGACGGTCCGCCCGTGGTTGAAGAAATCCGCAATCATGTAGAAGCCGGCACCCTCGGTACCGACGAGATTCTCCTCGGGAATCCGGCAGTTGTCGAGCGTAATGCGGGCCTGCTTGGAGGCGCGGTAGGCCATCTTCTCGTCGATGTGCTCCGCGTTGTAGCCGGGGGCGTCGGTGGGGACGATGAACACCGAGTAGTTGCCGTACCGGTTGTCGGGGTCGTCGCCGGTTTTCGCGTAGAGGGTAACCCAGTCGGCCTCGACACCGTTGCCGACCCAGTACTTCTCGCCGTCGAGCACCCACTCGTCGCCGTCTCTGGTCGCCTCGGTCTGCATACCCGCCATATCGCTCCCCGTCTCGGGTTCCGAGACGGCGAGTCCCGAAATCTGCTCGTTGTTCGCCACCGGCCGGAGGTACTGTTCTTTCTGTTCCTCGGCCCCGTACTGTTCGACCATCTCCGCGCCGAAACTCGCCAACTGGAGTGTCAGTCCGATACCGGCGTCGGCGCGGTAGAACTCCTCGGCCATCGCCAGCATCTCCGCCAGCGAGAGCCCCCGACCGCCGTACTCCTCGGAGATATCCTGACCGACGAGTCCCGCCTCCATACCCTTCTCCAGAATCTCCCACGGGTACTCGCCGCTCTCGTAGTACTCCTGGGCGTTTGGTTCGATGTGCTCGACCGCGAACTCGCGTGCTTCCCGCTTGATGTCTCGTGCCTCTTCGGGGACGACGCTCTCCTCAAGTAAATCCATACACAATAGAGGGACTCGAGACACATAAGGAGTGGACCTACAGTGTTTGGTACGCCTCGGAACCCTCTGGTAGAAGTTCCCATCAAGTGACAGCGAGCGAGAGTGTGGTCGTGTCGGCGCCGGGAGACGCGGGGGGGTGTCTCCCAGTTACGCGGGACTGCGGTAGAGAATGTCGTACTGGTGGGCGACGTAGGTCAACTCGCCGGCGGCGAGTTGTTCTCTGCGGGCGGTCGACCAGTCGTCACCGACGTCGGCGTCGGCCAGTGCCGTCTCGACGTATGAGAGAATCTGGTCGAGGAAACTCGCCTCGTCGGCGGGGTAGCCGTCTCCACGGGGCCGGACGACCCAGTCCGAGGAGTCCACCGCGAGCAGGGTGCCGTCACGCCGGCGGGCGGTGTCGACCAGGTGACGACCGGCGCGGGAGTCCCGGCCCTCCTCCCGGTCGATTGTGGCGTGGAAGGCCTCCTCGACCGCGTCGTCTGCCGGGTGGTCGGGCTGGAAGAGCGTCCCACCGTCGAAGGTAATCGGGAGATACGCCAGTCCACCCGGGGCGAGCGCCGACTCCATCTCCGCGAGCAGCGTCTCGACGGGCACGAGGTCGGCAAACGCCTGTGCAACGACCAGGTCGACCGACGCGGCCTCGTCGAGCGCGGCCAGCGCGTCACCGGTCTCGAAGGCAACCGACAGGTCGGCGGCGGTGAACCCCCGCTCTGTCTCGGTCACCACGTACCCCGCCCGCCGGAGCGCGGCCACCCTGACCGCCCGGGCGAAGGCGACGAGAGTGTCGGCGCTGTCGACACCACGGTACCGGCCCTCAACACCCCACCGGAGCAGGCGCGGCACGGTCGACCCGGTTCCACAGCCGATATCCAGGATTCGCGGCGACGCCGGCAGTTCTTCGAGCAGACGGTCACGGACACGCCGCGAGAGCGCCCGGTCGTCGACGGTCTGTTTCGCCTCCAGATACCGGGTGATACTGTGGTTCATCAGTCCAGACGACGCGCGTGACTCGCCCACGAGTTGTCGTCCTCCCACATCCGGACGCGGAGGTACTCGGGGTTGGGGTCGGTCAGTGACGCCTCGACGCGGTCGCCAAAGAGGCGTGCGAAGTGTTCGACACTCGGGTTCAACCCCTCGAACTCGGGGAGGTCGTTGAGCAGCGCGTCCCGGTATCGGTCCTCGAGACTGTCGAGAACCGCGTTCACGTCGTCGATGTTGACGAGGTAGCCGTAGTCGCCGAGTTCGGGGCCGGCAAAGCGGGTCTCGACGCTGAACCGGTGGCTGTGAATCTCCCCCTCCGGTCCGGGGTCGGGGACCGTGAGAAAGTGCTGTGCGACGAAATCGCGCGTGACTGTCAGTTCGTACGTGTGGGTGTCGGTGGTCATTACTGTGGTAACTGGCGCTCGTGGCAGTTATTTTTTCTCATCACTCGTAGGTGAGCAGGACCTGGAGTGTCTCCTCGGGGTGGTCGTCGACGAGTCGGTACGCCTCGGGTGCGTCCTCGATTGGGAGACGGTGTGTGACCAGCGAGTCGACCGGGAGCGACTCGAGGTGTGTCAGCGCGACCTCGGTTCGGCGCGACTTCGTCCACCGCCCCTCGAGGCCGGGCGCGAGCGTGCTCACCTGGCTGGATTCGATCGAGACGTGGTCGCGGTGGAACTCGCCACCCAGGTCGAGTGTCGCCGGCTTCGTTCCGTACCACGAACCGACGAGTACCCGACTGTCGTACCCCGCGAGGTCGAGTGCGTCGTCGAGTGCCGCCGGTTGGCCGGAGAGCTCGTAGATGAGGTCCGCGCCGCCGGCTCCGGCGGCGTCGTCCCAGCGGTCTGCCGGGAGTTCGTCGGGCGCAGACACCACGTCCGCGCCCATCTGCAGAGCGCGGTCGCGGCGCTCGGGGAGCGGGTCGACCACGAGCACCTCCGCGAGCGGGAACTCAGAGAGAACCCCCGTCGTGCAGAGACCGACGATACCCGCGCCGAAGACGACCACCCGCTCGCCGACGCGGGGCCGCCCGTCGAGCACGAGCGAGGTTGCGGTCTCGACGTTTGGAAACAGCGCCATCTCGTCGGGTTCGATGCTGTCTGGCACCGCGACGACGTCCGAGGGACGGGCGGTGAAGCGCGTCTCGTGGGGGTTGAACGCCAGCACCGTCCGGCCGGTCCAGTCGTCGTCGACGCGCCCGCCAGTCTCGACGACGTCGCCGACGGCGGCGTACCCGTACCGGAGCGGGTACGAGAAGTCACCGTCGAGCGCGTCGAGACTCGCCGGCAGGTCGGTCGGCACCTCGTCGTGGTAGACCAGCAGTTCGGTTCCGGCGCTGATGGCGGAGACACGGCTCTCGACGAGCAGTTCGTCTGGCCGGCGGTCGGTCGGCGTCTCGCGGAGTTCGACCGTCTCGGGGCCGGTGAAGTACAGCGAACGCCGGGTCATCAGTCGTTCGCCGGGAGTTGGTCGGCGGCGCGCACCCGAGCGCCAGTCGCCCGACACCGTTCGAGCGCGTGTTTCGCCTCGTCACCGGCGGCGTGTGCGGTCGGGCCGCGCCCGATACCGACCTGGAGTTCGATGCCCGTCTCCGCCCGGATGTGCTCGACTGCCGTCTCGAAGGCTGTCGTGTCGACACCCGTCGAGATGGCGATGACGTTGTCGCCGCCGACGAAGTGTGCGAGACTCTCGTGTTCTCCGCGGAGATATGTCGCGAGTTCGAGTGTCGCGCGCCTGACCGCGAGGGTGACGTCTGCCGCGTTCTCCCTGTCGGTAAACGACCCGGTCACGTCGACGATATCGAAGTGCGCGACCGTCACCGGGTCGGTGTCGCCGCTCTCTGGCACCGCCAGCACCTCGCGGCGGTCGTCGTCCTGTGCGCTGCCGGCAGACTGGAGACGTTCACTGGCCGCCCCCAGCGCCGCCACGGGAGTCGTATCCCGGCCGACGCCGATGCTCATCGTCACGGGATACCGGTTCCGGACCCGCCGCTGGAACCGGGCGTAGTCGTCGGCGTCGAGTTTGTTCGCCACAGCGTACATATTGTCGAACCGCCCGTAGAAGGCGTAGCCGTCCGCCGCGCCGACGAACTCGGCGAACTCGGCAAACAGCGAGGCCTGCAGCGACTGCAGGTCAGTCTCCCGGCGCGGTGTCGGCCGAACAGTCCAAGGCCCGTACTCGTCTATCTGGGCCAGCGCAACCTGAATCAAAGGATATTCACCAATTCGTAGTAGGGTTGACCACTAATGATTGTTGCGACTAAGCTGATATTCGACTCGGAGTCGTTACTGGACCGTGCCAGAGACGCGGCCGGTGGCGGTCAGGTAGTCCCGGACGAACACCGCCAGCGACGGCGCGAGGACGAACGGCGCGACGGTCCGGATTGCCGTCGTCGGGAGCGCTGGCGCGAGTGCTGCGGTGAGAAAGACCATCTGGACGGCAGCCAGGTACCTGCCAAGACCGTCGTCTGGACTGTCGAACACCGGCCGGCCGCTGTACTGCCGCCAGGCCAATCCGCCGCGGTAGAGGTATCTAGCGGCCGATAATGAGAGATACCAGATGGGAAGGTGTCCCCACAACACCGCGACCAGCGGCGCAACCACGAACCCGAACGTGTCGAAGGCCATATCCAGACGCTCCCCGAGTGCCGTCTCCTGCCCGACGGTGCGGGCAACGGCACCGTCGACCTGGTCGAGAACCACACCAGTTCCGTACGCCAGCGCGGGCACCCACGCGAGGGCCGCCTCCTGCGGGACGACGACGAACCCCGCGACGACGGCGAACAGCGCGCCCCGGGACAGTGTCAGCAGGTTCGCCACTCCGAACAGTCGGCTGAGAGCCAAACCGGAGTCGACTGTCCGTCCGACGTACCAGAGTTGGCCGGCCCAGACGAGTCCGGCGGCGACCGCGGGGTCGAGCAGCCAGACCCCCTCTCGGTCTGTCGGGAACAGTCCACGCAGCACGAGCGCGAACACGACGGCACCGAGAACGGGCAGGGCGACCCGAAGGCCGGTTGGAACCGGGCGGTAGTGTCGTTGTTCGCCCATCTATCGCCACCACTCTCCCCCGGACTCACTGTCTGCTCTGCTCGACGCCAGCGAGTGTTCGGGTCCTGAGTCGTTCGACGCGTTCATTCCAGTGGCATAGTTTGGGGCTGGATACACCTAAATCCGCGACTCCCGGCGAGCCAGCAGGACGAGCACGACCACCAAGAGGACCTGCGCGAGTTTGTCGACGGCACCCAGCGCGCCGACGTCGGCCGGGAACGACTTCGACCCCGTCTGGAAGTTGAGGAGGTACCAGAGGAGAATCTGGGCGAGTGTGAACGGAATCCCGGCGGCGTACACCGCCCGACGCCGGCGGTCGAGAACAACGAGCACACTCCCGGCGAGAAAGCCAACCCCCGAGAGGACGAAACCGACCGCGAGACCGGAGGGGAACATTCCAGCACCGAGCAACAGGTGGACCACGGCAGTGACGACTGCCGCGAGGAGTCCAGCCCAGTGGAGCGCGCCCAGTGACTCCGTGTCGACTGTGAGCTCCGTCAGCGCGGTCGAACGCATACGCCCCGGAGGGCGTGCGAGCAGATAGTCGTGGTGTTTCCCCCCTCACAGCACGGCCGCCGTCGGTGGCGTTTTGTCCACACGGGCCAAACAGCGGTCGTGACCGAACCGGGAATGGGCCGTCTCGGAACTGCATACCTCCGCGCGCTCCAGGCCGTCGGCCGGCGTCTCGACTACGGCACGAACGTCTTCGAGCGCGAGTGGGACGTCCTCGTGGTGCTCGACGCCTGCCGGGCGGACCTGCTGGCGGCCGTCGCGCCCGACAGCGACCTGCTCGATGGGGTGCAGACGGTGCGCTCGGTGGGCAGTTCCTCCTCGGAGTGGCTCGAGAACACCTTCGAGGGCCATCCCGAGACCCGACAGACTGTGATGGTGACGGGCAACACCTGGACCGACCGGTATCTCGACGCGGAGACCTTCGCCGCGCTGGACGAGGTCTGGAAGTACGCCTGGGACGACCAGTCGGGAACGGTGCCGGCGCGGGCGGTAACCGACCGGGCGGTTGCGACGGCCCGCGAGCGCGACCCGGAGCGACTGGTCGTCCACTACATGCAGCCCCACCACCCGTTCGTCGCCGACCCCATCGCGGGTGACGAGGGGATGGCACGCACCAGCGACCACAGCAGCGGGTCGAACCCGTGGGTGTTGCTCCGACGGGGCGAGGTGACGGCCGAACGGGTGTGGGAGGCGTACGCCGCCACGCTCGAACACGTGCTCCCCGAGGTGGAGACACTCGTCGCGAACGTCGAGGGACGGGTCGCGATGACGGCCGACCACGGCAACCTCTTTGGCGAGTGGGGGCTGTACGGCCACCCGATGCACACCCCCGTGCCGGCGCTGCTCGCCGTGCCGTGGGCGGAGACGACCGGCGACGGCGGCGACGGCCACGACCCGACGCTTGAACCACCCGAACCGCTGCCCGTGAGCCGTGTCCACGGAACCGACACCGACCGTGACCGCCTCGAGGCACTGGGGTATCTCTGAGTGGCCGCGAGCCGTCGACACCCCGTTCTCGCCCGCGAGTGTCGACCGTATATGATGCTCCAGTCTAAAGCCGTGTCATGGCACGGGTCGCGGTGGTGCACAACACGCTGGATTTCCAGGGCGGGGCAGACGCCGTCTGTCTGGCGACCTGCGAGGCACTCGCCCGCGACCACGACGTGACGCTGTTCACCATCTCCGAGACCGACCTCGACGTGCTGGCAGAGCGCTTCGACGCCGACGTCGAGAGCGTCTCGGTGCAGATGGTACCCGGCGCACCCGACATCGCTACGGCACTCGGGCGCGCCGGACCTTGGATTGGCCCGCAACTCCCCTTCCGGAGCACGCTCGTCGCCCGGCAGTTCCGCCGCCACGCCGCGGCGTTCGACCTCGCGGTGAGCACCGCAAACGAGTTTGCCCTGCCGATTCCGTCGGTCCAGTACGTCCACTACCCGCAGTTCTACCGCGAGCGCATCGACGACCCGGCAGGCCGGCTGAACCCCCTCTGGAGTCGTCTCACCGGTCCCGACGACGCGGGTCTCGACGACGTGACGCTGCTCGCGAACTCCGCGTGGACCGCGGACGTCGTCGAGCGTATCTACGACACCCGCCCCGCGGTGGTCCACCCGCCGGTCGCCCGAATCGAGGGTGGGCGTCCCTGGGCACACCGGGAGCGTGGTATCGTCGTCGTGGGTCGCATCGCGCCGGACAAGCGGATTCACGAGGCCTTCGCGGTGCTCGACGGCCTCCGGGAGCGGGGCCACGACGTCCACCTCCACGTCGTCGGCGCGGCACCGCGGGCCTACCGGGCGTACGTCGACCGTGTCGCCGCGATGGCAGACGCGCGCCCACGGGCCACGCTCGAACGCGACGTCAGCCGCGAGCGCCTCGAGGAACTGCTCTGTACGCACCGGTACGGCCTCAATCTCAAGCCCGAGGAACACTTCGGGATGTCCGTCGCCGAGTACGTCGCCGCGGGTATGGTCGCGTTCGCGCCCGCGAGCGGCGGCCAGCAGGAGGTGCTTGGCAACCGCGAGGACCGCCTGTTTGCCTCCACTGCGGAGGCCGTCGAGTTGCTCGACAGCGCGCTCGCGAACGGCGACCGGCCCTCGCTCCCGGCCGACCGGTTCACCCGCGAGCGCTTCCAGTCGGCACTCTGTGCCCACGTCACAGACAGACTCGAGCGGGGCGTGCCGACCGACCCGTAGCCGTCGGGTCGGGCCACACGCGGTGTCCCACCCGGGTCCGGGTCAGTCGCCGGCGGCCGGAGTCGGCGGGGACTCGGTCGAGGGCTCGGTGACCTGCGTGACGACGACCAAGAGTCCGCCAGCGCCGGCGGCGGTGGCGACGACGAACGGGACGGCGAAGCCAAAGCCGACGAGAATCCCCGAGAACAGCGTCCCGAAGGCGATACCCAGCCCGAACCCCATCGTCAGCAGCGAGAGTGTCGACCCGGACTCGCCCTCGCGGGCGAGGTCACCGGCGAGCGCCAGCGACGGCGCGAACACCGCCGCCACCGCCACCCCCTGGAGGAATCGCAGGAGTACCATCAACTCCGGCGGTCCGACGGCCGGCCCGAACAACGACGCCGGGACGAGCGGGACGAACCCCTGTCCGAGTGTCGTCGGCAACAGGAGGACGAAGCCACCGACCAGAAACGGGCGTCGCCCGTAGCTATCGCTCAACCGGCCAAACGGGAGCTGGAAGAGGACGTTCGCGAGCACCGTCGCGCCAAACTGCACAGAGAACAGGAAGTTGCCCTGACCGAGTTGGCCGTTGATGACGTTCGCCAGTGGCGCGTAGATGGCGATACCGAGCGCCATCACCACCGTCCCCAAGCCGAGTGCGAACACCGAATCCAGACCCGGTCCGTCGGAGTTGCGAACCCGGATGGAGAGGTCCTCGCCGGCCGCGGCCTGTGCCTTCTCGGGGTCTGTAATGAGCAACGTAATCAGGACGAGACTCAGAACCGCACCGGCGACGGCCACCAGAAAGGCGGCATCGAACCCCGACACGGTGAGTCCGGCCGCCTGGTACGGACCCGCTGCCACGACACCCCCGGCGACCAGCGGCCCGGTTCCGAACCCGATGAGCCGGAACGTGTTGAACAGGCCGAAGTTCCTCCCACGGTCGTCGGGGTCGGAGTACTCGCTGACGAGCGCGACGGTCATCGGAATAGTGAACGCGGCACCGATACCCTGGAGCGCCCGCATCGCCAGCACCGCCGGGTAACTCCGGAAGAGGATGTAGCCGGCACTGCCGACGGCGACGATGCCGAGTCCGACCAGCAAGAACCGCTTGCGCTTGCCGGTCCGGTCGGACCACCGTCCGGTGAACGGCTGGCCGAAACTGTTCAGAAAGCCAAAAAGCGAGAGAACCAACCCGATGAGCAACTCCGGCTGGACGGTGAATCCGACGCCGGCAACCGTGACGTTCGTGCCGACGAATCCGGGCAGCGCGACGACCTGACCGATGTACAGCGGCAGAACGACGACCAGAAACGAGTTCGCGAGCGCGCTGACCATCCGGGCCAGCGACAGTGCGAGAATCCGCGTATCCAAGTCGAACGACATCTGTCGATAGTAGGGGACTCGAACGATTGAACCTTGTTGTTTGGCCGTCTGGCGCGTCTCACGACCGCGATATCGGTCGCCGGTCGCGGGTCGTCCGAGGAGTCCGGCCGCGAGGAGGAGTGTGCGTGGGTCGTCGGCACACTCGTCTCCGGAGACGACCGTGGCACTCGCCCGGCCGTCGGGTCGTGCTGTCGCGGGGCCGGGGTCGTGGGTCCGTCACCGGCCCCCTGGAATCGTGGCCGTCAGACGCTCGCCACCCGGTGTCGTCGCGGAGACGCGGTCGGTCGTGACGGGTTGTGTCGTCCAGAGTCTCCCGTCGGGGCCGGTCGTTCCGACAGTCTGGGTGCCGACGCGGACGGTGGCGTCGGCCACCGGGTCGCCGTCGTCGGCGAGTAACACGCTCATCGGTCCGGAGGGTCGTGTCGACTCGAGTGTCAACGACAGCAGACCGCTGGTTTCGACAGTCGTCGTCGTCGGGAGTCGGTCGGCGTCGAGGGTCTGGCGCTCGTGGAACACGTTCGTCGTCCCGCCGTCGAGATAGAGTGTGAGGTTGCCGGCCGCGTGTTCGCCACCGATGCTGTAGACTGCCGTGTCGCCGAGTCTACTCCCCGAGGTCAGCGAGTACGCCTCGGGATACAGCCGATTCGCGCGCTCGAAGGCGTTACCGATGGGACTGCCCCCGTCGCGTGCGAACTGGTTCGGGGCCGACGGGTCCCGCCGGTCCCGGAGAGAGGCCTGCCGCGTCTGCACCTCGTCGCCGGCCGCGAGTACGAGCGCGTCTGCCGACGCCTGCACGTAGACGGTGTCGCCGGCAGCGGCGCCGGAGACAGTCGTCTCGAGGGTGTCGGTCACCGGCGACGGCAGCAACACCTGCTCGGCACCGAGCGCGTCGAGTCGTGTCTCTGTGGCCGCCGACAGCGTGACGTTCGCGCGCTCGTCGACAGTGGTCACGACCCTGTCTGCGAGTGCGCTCTCGGCGAGTGCCGCGGTTCTGGTCACGAGGAGTCCACGCAGGAACCGCGGTGTCGAGTTGGTTCCGTTGCTGTAGGCCGCGAGCAGGTCGGCTTGGCGTCGGTCGAGTCTCTCGACGCGGTCGACAACCGCCGTCGCGACCCGTTGGGCGACAGCAGACGAGTTCGACGCGCTGTCGAGTCGCCGGTCGAACAGCACCCCGCGGTACTCGCTCCGGACTGTGGCAGTCTCGGCGGCGACGGCACTCGACACGTCGAGACCGGTCTGTGCGTACGCCTCCCGCACCGCACCGTCGGGCGAGGCGTACTGTGTCTCGGTGGTGTCGTCGACAGACTGTGCCGTGGCCGCCTGTGGCGCCGGCGACGCGGTCGTCTCGCCGGAGACCGGTGTCTCCGACCCGTCGTCGAGGGCGCCGGCGACGGCGGTTCCGCCGACCACCAGGGCCACCGTGAGCGCCAGCAGCGCGGTCCGGACACGCATTCTCTGGTCGAGATTCCAACCCGGGACAGAAAAACGTCGCGCTGTCTCCGACCGCGGCCGTCTCCGTCTGCCGGCGAAGAAAACAACAGAGATTTTACTCCACACGACCGTCGAGAACAGTAGATGGGGGTTCCGGGTGCGACGCTGACCGACGTGGGGGTCGATGTCGCGGCGCTCAAGCCAAGCGAGGTGGACCTGCGCCGGGCACACGAGTTGGCTGTCGACACCGTCACCGTCGACTACGAGGGCCGCGAGCATCTCCCGGACCCGGAGTTGCTGGCCGACCTCGCGGAGACGACGGCAGTTCGCGTCACCGCACCCGTTCGGGCCGACGGCTTCGACCCACTGGGCGACGACAGCCACCGCGGTGCTCTACCCGACAGCGTCGGCGAGGTGCTCGTCGCCGGCAATCCGGCGTATCTCGACGACACCGAACGCAGGCGCGCGGTCGCGCCCCGACTCGGAGCGGCCGCGGCAGACGCGACCGACCCCTGGGTTGGGACCGAAGGGGTCGAACGCGTCGCGCTCGCGGTCGGTGGCACACAGTTCGAGTTGTTCTCGAAGACGACTGTCCGTGACGTGCGCGCGCTCCGCGCCGCGGGGTTCGACGGCGAGATTGCCGTCTACGCGCCGACGGTGCTGACTGACGAACCGGACGCGGTGCTGGATGCCGTTGGCGCGTACGCGGCCCGCCGGGGTGAGGTGCGCGCGAGACTGGCAGAGAACGCCCCCCGCGACAGCACGGTCACCGGCGACGCCCGCGAGACGCTGCTCACCGCCTGCCGCGAGTACGCACTCGTCGGTGACCCCGGGACACTCTCGGACCGCATCGACCGTCTCCGCGCGGTGGGTGTCGACCACGTCGTCGGCTACCCCGCTCGCGGTCTCGATGCCGTGACCCGCGAGTGAACCTGTGGGTTCGTGGCGCCGAGCGCAACCGCTTTACTCGTCGACAAAGTCGGGTTCGAGGCGCTTGTCGCCTACCTCGTCCACGAGGTGGTCGCGGAACGTCTCGATACCGACGTCGTTGCGTTCGTTCTCGAAGCGGTCACGGACCGAAACCGTCTCGGCCGCCTGTTCGTCGTCGCCGACGACCAGCATGTACGGCACGCGGTCGTCGTGGGCCTGCTGAATCTTCTTGCCGATGGTCCACGAGCGGTCCTCGATTTCGACGCGGAAGTCGTCGAACTCGCGGTTCTGGAGGCGCCGCGCGTAGCCGACGTTGTTGTCCGAAATCGGGAGAATCCGCACCTGTTCTGGTGCGAGCCACGTCGGAAAGTGGCCGTCGAAGTGCTCGATGAGCACCATGAAGAACCGCTCGTAGCTGCCGTACAGCGCCCGGTGGATCATCACCGGCCGGTGTTCCTCGTTGTCCTCGCCGACGTAGGTCAGGTCGAACCGCTCGGGCATCATGAAATCGAGTTGGACGGTCGGCCCGTCCCACGAGCGCCCCAGCGCGTCGGTGAACCGGAAGTCGATTTTCGGTCCGTAGAAGGCCCCGTCGCCGTGTTCGACACCGTGCTCGAAGGCGGAGTCTTCGAGCACCGACTCCAGTTGTGATTCGGCACGCTCCCAGATGTCGTCACTGCCCATCGACTTCTCCGGGCGGGTCGCCAGGTCGACCTCGGCCGCCAGTCCGAACGTGTCGAGCACCTGGTCGATGAGGTCCATAATCTGTGTGACCTCGGCCTCTATCTGGGCCGGGCGGACGAACAGGTGGCCGTCGTCGATTGTGAACGCCCACGTGCGAGAGAGGCCCGAGAGTTCGCCGCGCTGTTCTTTCCGGTAGACCTTGCCGTGTTCGGCGTACCGGACCGGCAGGTCCCGGTAGGACCACGTGCCACGGTCGAAGATGGTCGCGTGACCGGGGCAGTTCATCGGCTTCAGGCCGAACTCGTCGTCGCCGAGTTCGAACAGGAACATGTCGTCGTGGTAGTTCTCGTAGTGGCCCGACTTCTTCCAGAGGTCGGTCTTGAACAGGTGTGGCGTCTCGACGTAGTCGTAGCCACTTTGTTCGTTGAGTTCGTCGACGTACGATTCAAGCGCCGCGAGGACGGTCCGACCGTTTGGGTGATACAACGGCAGTCCCGGTCCCGCGGTCTCGTCGATAGAGAACAGATCGAGTTCGCGCCCGAGCGTGCGGTGGTCCCGTTCTTTGGCCTGTTCGCGTTGCTGCAGGTACTGTTCGAGGGCGCTCTCGCTCTCGAAGGCAGTGCCGTACACCCGCGTGAGCGTGTCGTTGTCCTCGTCGCCACGCCAGTACGCCGCCGCGATATTCAAAAGTGCAACCGCGCCAATCTCGCCCGTCGACTCGACGTGTGGCCCCTGACAGAGGTCTTCCCAGTCGTCTTGCACGTAGAACGAGACCGTCTCCTCGCCGGCGGCCTCGGTTTCGAGTATCTCGCGCTTGTAGCGGTTGTCCTCGTAGGTCTCGAGGGCCTCCTCGCGGTCGCGCTCGACGCGTTCGAGGGCGTAGTCGGCCTCGATAATCGCCTCCATCTCGGCTTCGATCTCTTCCAGGTCGTCGCCGCCGAGGTCGACGCCGGTCAGGTCGTAGTAGAAGCCGTCGTCGGTCGGCGGCCCGATAGCGAGTTTGGCCTCGGGGTAGAGTCGCTGGAGTGCCTGCGCGAAGACGTGGGCGGCCGTGTGACGCAACACCCGGCGGTACTCGTCGCTCGATTCGGTGACGATTTCGAGATGGCAGTCGTCGTCCAGCGGTGTCGCCTTCGCCACGAGGTCGCCGTCGACGACCCCCGCGACCGTGTCGCGCCCGAGACCGGGACCGATCTCGTGGGCGACGTCCTCGACAGTCGAACCGCGCTCTACCTCCATCGTCGAGTCGTCCGGCAGGACGACCGTTACCGTTGAGTGGTGCTGTGACATGTATCTACCTCCCACAGGGCTGCGAGCGTCGTGACTGGGCGGTCCCGACGACGGCAAAACCGGCAGGTGTCTGTTATCGCCCCGGTGTAAAACGGACACCTACCATACTGACTCCAGTTACCCCGCCGCCGGTCAAAAAGATTGCGTTCATTCGCCGCCAGAGAGGTGTTCTGTGCCCACAGACCGGAGTCGGGTCACTCGCCGCCCGGGAGGTCCTGAAACAGCGATTCGTAGTCGTCTTCGAACTCCGAGACGGCCATATCCGCCTGGTCGGCCAACTCCTCGACGCGGTCGACCATCTGGCGGTACTCGTCGTTGTTCTGGAGCTCCGAGGGGGTCTTTTCGGCCTCCAGTGTGGCCTTTTTTGCCGTCAGCGCGTAGTACTCCTGGAGCGTCTCGCTGTACTCGTCGCGCTCGCGCATCGTGTCGATGGTCCCCTCGAGGTCGTCACGCATGACCGGTTTCGTGAGGTAGTCGTCGAAATCCATCGAGATGATATCGAAGTCGGGGTCGACGGCCGTCACCATCACGACCCGACAGTCGAGTCCACGGCTGCGGACCTCCTCGAGCACCTCGTCTCCGGAGCAGTCCGGCATCTGTCGGTCGAGAAAGACAACGTCGACCGTGTCGTCAACCTCGTCGAGGGCTTCCTCGCCCCCGTATGCCGTGCGAACCTCGTGGTTCATATCCAGCCACGTGGTGTAGAGGTCCGCAATCTCTGTCTCGTCGTCGACAACCAGTACGGTTAGCGATTCGTCGGTCATGTGTTTTGATGATACGCCCAGCGGCCTCTACCGCTCGTCGCGCGGGCACAGAACCCGACGAGAGGGCGGTGTTCGTCCGGGGGACCCCCGCTGTTTCTCTGCCGCGACTCTGTCCACGGAGGACAGCGCGGTTCCGCCTCTATACACTGCACAGGTTACGTATGGACGACGGGAATTAAAATAGTATCGGACGGTGTCTCCGATATGAGGTGTCACCACCACGTCAGAACGTGTCCCCGTTTTACCCGTCTCGGCGTGAGACACACCGTCTGGTGGGACAGATTGATGTAGCCGGCAGACTAGTGTCCGTTCGCTCGAAGATGCAGGTACGTTGTCTGGAGTCGCGCCGACGATGATCCGGTCGATTGCGGTGACGACGGCAGACGTGGTTTCGGCCCTCGAACTGAACCAGACGAGCAGTGACCACGCCGTCTTGCGGGTCACGCCGCCGTTCGAGGGGCGTATGCGCGCGCGTCTCCACATCGAACAGGACGGGTACGACCGGGAGCCACGACCGATTCACATCGAACCCAGTGCGCTCGTCACCGACCTGCCCGACTACCCCCGGCCCGGCGAGACTGCCGACGAACTCCGGGCCGACCCCGAGGAGACGTACACGGTCGACCGCCACCACGACTACCACACCGAAACCGTCGAACAGTGGCGACAGCGCGTCCCGGGCGCCGTCCGCGACCGGGTCACACTCGACACGCCGGCGGGTCCACGCGAGGTCGAACTCTCGTTGCTCGGGGAACTGTGAGACAGTGACGTTATTACACTCTGGGGACAATCGCCGTCGATGCGAAAAGTAACCCCCCTCGACTACCGCGACTGGGGTGCAATCGCCTCTGTCGGCGGACTGCTCGCAGTCGCGTACCTCGTCTACCCGACCCCGGTCGTCCAGTACGCCGCCTGGCTCACCATCTTCACCGTCTGGATGGCGTGGTTCGTCTACTACGGCACCAAACACTTCTACGACATCGACTGGTAAAGGCCGAGTCGCTACGTCTTTGGTCCGGCGAGTAGTAAGGCCGGTGATGGACCCGGGGGTTTCACTCGACTGGTACGAAATCGGTATTCTGGGAGCCTCTGTCCCGTTGCTCGTGTTCGCGTACGTCGTCTACCCCGTACAGTTCGTCCAGATTGCCGTCTGGCTGGTGATTTTCACGATGTACGTCGGGTGGATGGCCGCCGCGTTGAAAGGGTGGGTGTTCGACGAGAGCGGGTCCACCTGAGTCGTGTCTCCCCGCCGGAACCGCGCGACCGCTGTTCGTGAGGTCGGGTTCGGACCGTGCCCCCGGTCGGACCGGCAGTCGGTGTCGGGCCGGGCCGTTCGGGGGGCACTAGCCGTCGATACGAATCTCGTTTCGCGTGACGTGGAGGAACGTCACCCGGAGGATACCCAGGTCGGGTGGCACGATTCGCTCGTCGGCGAGTGCCGCGTCGTGGTGGACGGTGCCGCCGCCGGGGTTGCCGATGGTCATATCGCCGGTGACGATACCGCCGTACACCACGCTCCCCTTTACCATCTCGACCGCGCCGTCGCCGTCTGCTCCGGCCGGCGCGTAGACGACGCCGGTAAGGTTGCTGTTGGTCAGCATACCCGTGAAGTCCTCGCCGCCCAGCATCGCCAACCGGGTCGCGTTGTTCTCGGGCACGAAGACCTCGCTGTCGGTCAACTGCAGTTCGTCCGCGGCCGAGTTGCCGCCGACGTAGATGTTTGCTTCGCCCTCGCCCTCGACGTCGACCCGTGCGTCGTCGAGGTGGACCGACTCGTTGATGCCCAGCGTGATGTCGCCATCGGTGGTGTTGAGCACGAGCCGTTCGCCGCTGCTCAGGTCGAGTTCCTCGAGGTAGTACTGACCGGCGTCGAGTTCGTCGCCGTTGCTGACGGTAGTGGTGTCGAGGGTGTCGCGGAACTCCCGGAGCAGTGTCTGGATGATGTAGTCGACCGAACTCGCGGTCTGGACCTCGTCGGTCCGCTCGACCCGGTAGCCACCAGCCGGCGCAGCACTCGGAGAGTCGCTCTCGGCCTCGTTCTGTGCGGCCTCGCAGTCCGTACAGCCGTCGATGTGGGTCACGTTGCCGTGGAGTGGCTGGTTGTGGTGGAGGTCGACCGCGCCCCCGGAGATGATTTCACCCTGAATCTCGCCGGCGTTTGCCTGACTCTCGACGTCGCTGCCGAAGATGAACTCCCCGCCGGAGCGAATCTCGTCCGCGTCGTACTGGTCGCAGTACGTCCCCGGGTTGTCCGAGTCGTACCGGTCGAAGTACGGGGCCTTCGAACTCCCGTCACAGGGGTGACTGGGATTCGCCTGGAAGAGGAGTTTCCCGGCGTTGGCCTCGCCGGAGACCGCAGAGTCGATGCGGACGGTCCCGACCGGCGAAATCAACTCCATCTCGACGGAATCAGTGCTGTCGTGGTAGGTGACGGTGCCGTCGGTTCGTTGCTCGAAGTACTGGCCCCAACCGCGGTAGAACTCGCCTCCGACGGTGACGGTGATGCGGTGTTGGTCGAGAGGGTTGGTCACGTTGCTGTTTGGGAACATCCGGTCGGTCTGCGTGCGACTGACCGTCGCGCCACCCCCGGGCAACGAGTCGCCCGTGACAGTTATCGCGGGCAGTGTCAGCGTCCCGTCACGGTAGTGGAACTCCGGCGGCGACACCATCAGTCCGTTGCCGGCCCCGGCACGCCAGACGCCGCCACCCTGGTATGCGAGTCGCGTGTCGCCGTTGTCGTAGACGAGTGCGCCGAGTGTGGTGTTCATGATTTCGAGTCGCTCGCCGCTGGACTGGTTGATGGCAGTCACGTTTATCCATCCCTTCTGTTCGTGCAGTGTGAGCTGTTCGGAAGCACCGAGCGGGAACGAGACCCGGTGGGAGTCGGACTGCCCGAGCGCGACCAGCGCCGCCTTCGAGTCGAACTGCGAGAGGGTGTTCTCTGCGCGGTCCTCCATCAGTTGGCTCTCCGTGTCCTCGATTCCCCCGCTTCCGAAAGCTACGATGAGTGTCACACCCAGTATCAGAACCGCAAACAAGAGAACGAATCCCAGCGTCTCGCTCTGCGCGCGCCCGCCAAACGGCCAGCGGTGAACCATACTCGAGTTCGCCGACCAGCACTGATAACTGGACCGTCAAGGTATCAGTACTGATAGCGACGCCACGTCGGGGGTGACTGTGTGTAGTTCGAGACGGGCGGCCAGTGGCGTCAACGCGTTCGAACCCACTGTCGGGCAGACACGGACGGCGAGTCACAAGCCGCTTGAACGTTCAGTGTGTGGTATCTGGTGATGAACGCCGACGCAGTGGTACTCGACGTCGACGGCGTGCTCGTCGACGTCTCCGACTCCTACCGGCGCGCCATCGTCGAGACCGTCGAGCGCGTCCACGGCGAGCGTATCGACCGCGAGGCGGTACAGCAGTTCAAAAACGCCGGTGGTTTCAACAACGACTGGGAGTTGACCGACGCGGCAGCGCTGTTCGCGCTCGCCCGCGAGCAGGGGATAGACCACTCGGTCGCGTCGTTTACCGACGCCGTTGCGGGTACGGGCGGCGGCCTGTCGGCGGCCCGGACGGTCGTCGGCGAGGAACTGCCCCCGGCGGCCCACGAGCGCGTGCTCACGGCGTGGGACCCGGAGCGACACCGCGAACTCTTCCAGCAGTTGTATCTCGGGTCGGAGCTGTACCGCGAACTGGAGGCCGAACCGACGCTCGACACGGAGGGGTACATCCACGACGAGCGTGTGCTGGTCGGAGCGGGGACAGTCGACGCGCTCGGGACGGACGCGGTGGGCGTGCTCACGGGTCGTCCGGCGGCGGAGGCCGAAATCGCGCTCGACCGTGCCGGACTCGACGTGCCAGCCGACCACCGAATCACGATGGACGACCCACAGCGGGAGAAACCCGAACCCGACGGACTCGTCACGCTCGCCGACCGACTCGGTGCCGACACCGTCGTCTACGCCGGCGACACGCTCGACGACGTACAGACGGCGGTCAACGCCAGCGCCACCGACAGCCGAACGTACCACCCTGTTGGCGTGCTCACGGGCGGCCTGACCGGTGACCACGGCAGGAACCGCTTCGAACAGGCCGGTGCGACCGCCGTCGTCGACTCTGTCGACGACCTTCCCGGCCTTCTGGAGTAGCGCTGGCCCGGTTGGGCGGGAGTTCGAGCACTGCCAGGGAGGGACTCGCCACGCGGGGGCCCCGTTATTTTGGCACGACGAGGGAGGTACCACACCCCTTGCACCTGATCTCCCACCTCTCGGTGTACTCCCACAGCACGTCGTACCCCTTTCGCGGGTCGCTCGTTTCCACGTGTCTGAATTCTTTCCCGCACTCGGTACACTTTTCGAACGAATCGAGCGTTTCGGAAGACATATGTACTGTTTCAGAGCGGAGAACAATAAATTTTCACCCCGCGAGTGCGGGGGTTCACAGGTCACGCCGGTTCGAGCGTCGACCGGAGGAGTTGCCGGAACGCCTCGGTGTCTATCTCCACTGCGACCTCGGCGTTTGGTTCCTCGCCGGTCACGCCGTGGACGTCACAGACGAGCGCACCCCGGGAGGGACCCGAACTCGTGTCCACCTCGCAGTGGTACGACTCGACGGTGAGCACCTCCCCCAGCAGGTCCGCGACGACCGCCGCGTCGTGGATAATCGGGTCGTCGGTGGGACCGAACGCCCGGACCTCGGCGGGGTAATCCAGCCAGGCACCGACTGCCGAGAGCCGCGGGTCGGCCCTGTACTCCTCGACCAGTGAGGCGGGGACCGTGGCGTGACCGAGCGCGTCGAGACCGACCAGTCGCGGGGTCGCCGACGCCACGACGCGCCGGGCCGCGACGGGGTCGTTGTGGAAGTTGGCCTCCGCCGCCGGTGTCGTGTTTCCGGCCGCGGTCGCTGCGCCACCCATCACGTGAATATCTCCGACCAGGTCCGGCAGTGTCGGTTCCTGAATGAGTGTGGCCGCGACGTTCGTCAGCGGCCCGGCCGCCACGAGCGTCAGTGCCTCGCCGTGTCTGTGGGCCTGGTCGAGAATAAACGAGACGGCGTGCTGGTCGAGTGGGTCACGCGTCGGGTCGGGCAGCTCACCGCGGAGACCCGCCGGGCCGTGGACCCACTCGGCGGTTGTCAGGTCGTCGACCAGCGGCCGGTCGGCGCCGCGGGCGACCGGCACGTCCGTCCGGTCGAGTTCCGCCAGCACCGACAGCGCGTTTCGCGTGGTGTTCTCGACCGTCGAGTTCCCCGCGACCGTCGTGACTCCGACGACCTCGAGGTCGGCGGCGCACAGTGCCATCGCCATCATCACCGCGTCGTCACACCCCGGGTCGACGTCAAGCAACACCTTCTGTGACATACCGGGGTCAGGAGCGGCTATCGGATAAACAACTCGTGCTCACCGGGGGCAGTCGACGACCGGCGGCAGTTCGTCCCTCGAGAGCACGGCCCGCTGGTCGGCGGGCAGGTCCCGGTCGGCGAAGACGGCGAGACCGGCACGGTACCGCTCTGCCGAGCGCGCCGTGTCGGGGGTGTACCGCAGGCGCAGTTCCGCGATACCGGTCTCCTCGGCCGTCCAGACGAACCCCGCGCGGTAACAGGCACGGTAGGCGACCGGGTTGTTCACCGCGATTGCCACCTCGTCGAAGCGCTCACACGGTTTCTCGGCGGTGAACCGCAGTAGACGCGAACCGATTCCCTCGCCGCGCCGGTCCGCCCGGACAGTGATATACCGGATACGGGCGACGTTCCCCTCGGTGTGTTCCTCGTCGAAGGCGGCCGCACCGACGACTGTGCCGTCGCGGGCGACAGTCTTGCCGGTGCGTGGCGTGACGAACTTCCCGGCGTAGGCGAACCGCTCGTGGTCCAGGTCGAGTGTCGGTCCGTCCGCGGGCGGGCCAAGCAGGAGAAACTCCACAGACGTTCGTTGTCGGGGAGTGTAGAAACAGTTGTGGCTCCCGGTCGGCCGGTCACTGCAACTCCTCGAGTGGGCGCGCGACCGTGGACTGGAGCCAGGCCTGGTGATTCTCCCGGTCGTAGACGACGATGTCGCCGTCGCTGACGGTGAGTTCGCTGTACCGGTGGGTGTCCGCGCAGGAATCAGCGCGTGTCTCGATATCGTCGCTAACGTGTGAACTCATCTGTCTCCGAGGGGTGTTCCGACCCCTACACGGGAATTGTCGGCATCGGTATTAAATCTCTCCCCGGTGTTATCGGATTCGATACCGGACTGACCGACAGATGGCGGGGAACGCCACGGGAGTCTGTGCACAGAGCGGTGGTCCGGGGACGACGACTCGTCGCTGTTATGATGGTGGCGACAGAACCGGTCCCCAATGACCATCGAGCAGCGAGACAGCACCGGTGTCGTCACACACCCGCTCGCACAGCACTACCTCACCGAACTCCGGGACGTCGAGACCGACCGTGAGGCGTTTCGTCGGGCGCTGGTCGCCCTCGGACGGGTCTGTGGGTCGGAACTGGTCGCCGACCGCCTCGGGGCCGACACTGTCGACGTCCAGACACCACTGACCGAGACGACCGGCCAGCGCGTGCGCGGCGACGTCGTGCTGGTGACGGTGCTTCGTGCCGCGGTCCCGTTCGTCGAGGGACTGCTCGGGACGATGCCGGGTGCGCGGCAGGGGGTTATCTCTGCCAGCCGCGACGAGGAGTCCGGGATGACCGCCGACGGAACCTTTCCCGTCAGTATCGAGTACGTGAATCTGCCGGCGATTCGCGAGACAGACACCGTCGTCGTCGCCGACCCGATGCTCGCCACCGGCAGCACCGTCGTCGCGGTTCTCGAGTCGGTTCTCGCGGACACTGCGCCCAGTGGCGTGGTCGTGCTCTCGGCGGTGAGCGCGCCGGCGGGACTCGACCGCGTCACCGACCAGTTTCCCGACGCCGACCTCGTGACCGTCAGCGTCGACGACCGACTCGACGACGACGGATTCATCCTGCCCGGTCTGGGTGACGCCGGTGACCGGGCGTTTGGAACGGAGTGACGACGCCCGAAGACGAGGCGTGGACCGGGTCGCGTGGCCGGGGACTCTGGCAGTCGGAGCGACACCGGCCCCGGTTCACTCGTGGGCATCGAGACTCTTCATACGGTCTCTGAGGTCGCCCTCGCCCGTGTGTGACCGGAGTCGGTAGCGGTAGAAGGCGTACGTGAGCGCGACCCACACCAGCACGAGCGCGAGCGCAGAGGGTTGGCTGAGTCCGACCAGCAACGCCAACAGCGACGAGACGACGGCGTTGCCGGCGCCGACGACACGGAGTGCCGGTTTCGGAATCTTGTAAAAGGAGTGCTCGTAGCGCTCGGGAAACAGTCTCGGCAGTCGCCAGATTGCCAGTCCGAGAAAGGCGAACACGGTGAAAATGCCCGTCACGACGACGGCCACGAGCCAGTCCAGTGCCACGACTGCGACCAGTCCGTCGACGTAGACGACCACCGGCGCGAGCACGAGCGGGGGGACCCCGAGCAGCGCAATCGCCCAGTACGGCGTGTTGTGCTCGTCGTGTAGCGTCGCCAGTGCCGGCGGGAGCACGTCGTCGCGAGCCGCCCGCATAATCGTCCGCGAGTAGGACGTAAACAGCGTGTTGATGGTCGTGGCGGCACCGATGAGCGCGGCGAGAGCGACAACGGCGCCGGTCCAGGTCGGCGCAACCTCCGAGAGGGCGAGCGCCAGTCCGCCGCCGCGCTCCTCGGCGTCGAACAGTACCGGTGCCTCCTCCCAGGGGATGATACCCGCGAGCACGAAGATAACCGCAATCGAGAGAACCGAGACGATGGTCATCCCGATTGCGAGCACCCGCGGAATGTTCTTTATCGGATTCTCGAGTTCCTCGCCGATCTCGACGATTATCGTGAACCCCTGGAACGGGATGTACAGCGTGACGATAGCCAGAAAGAGTGGCGCGACACTGTCTGCGAACGGCGCGGCGGTGTCGCCGTCGGCGGCGGTTCCCTCGGAGGGGAAAACCGGCGTGTAGTTGCCCGTCTCCACCTCGAGTGCACCGACGCCGACGAACGTGAGCAGACCAATCAAAAGCAACACCACCAAGACGAGTTGTATCTGTGCGACCATCCGGATACCGAAGTAGTTCAACACCAGAAAGCCACCGAGCAACAGCCAGACGACCGCGAGTGTCGGCACCTCGGGAACGGCGGCGAACTCGAGGGCGAAAAACTGGAGATAGTTCGCGAATCCCAGCGCCGCGAACAACAGGTAACTCCAGATTGCGAGCACCGGAACGGTTATCCCCAGCATTCCGGCGAAGGGGCCGACCAACCGCGAGGCGTAGACGTACGCGCCACCGGCAACCGGAATCGCCCCGCCCAGCTGGAGGAGTCCGAGCACCCCCAACACCATCGGGACAATCGCGACCAGAACTGCCACCGTGATACCGGGACCGGCGACGACGAGCATCTGTGTCGGAACAACGAAAATCGACATGCCGATTGCCGTTCCGACGAGCAGTGCAACGGCTCCCCACAGTCCGATGCGCTCGGTTATCAGTTTGTATTCTGTCGACATCTGTGGTGGGTGAGTCCACGACCGTTCGACGGTCGTCCCGTGGCCGACGTGTCTCACACGCCGGGACGGTTCCGGGCGTACCGGGTCGGCGTGCGTTCCCAGTGGGTTTCTGCCCGTCACACATTAAAGATGTGTTCCGGTGCCGGGACCGCATCGGCCGCCGGACGCGACGGCGTGTAGAAACGCATATTTGCGTGCGAACCAACAACGTGGTGTATGAGTCAAGCGCACGACCGAGGTGTCGTCGAGAGTTTCGGTCGGTGGCGGGAGTTCTCGGCCGGGATGTGGGCGTGGGTCTTCCACAAACTGACCGGCTGGATTCTGGTGGGCTACCTGTTCACACACATCGCCGTGTTGAGCACCGCAATCGGCGTCGACCCGGGGAGTTCGGCCGTCGCCGGCGAGGCCGACATGTACACCGAGACACTGCAGGGTCTCGAGGAACTGTTGATCGTTCGGTTCCTCGAGGTTGGCCTGTTGGCCGTCGCGGTGTTTCACATCTTCAACGGCGTGCGACTCCTCTTTGTCGACCTCGGCATCGGACTGGAGGTACAGGACCGGAGTTTCTACGCGTCGCTGGTGATAACGGCCGCGATTACCGTCGCCAGCATCCCGACGTTTCTCGCGGGGGCACTGTAGTATGGCCGAACACTACTCCTCGTTCCGGCGAAACGGGTGGCGGTGGCTGGTCCAGCGCATCACCGCCGTCTTCCTGATCGGTGTGCTGGCGTTTCACTTTGTCACGCTGCACTTTGTCAACCACGCCGCAGAGATCAGTTTCGCCGGCACACAGGCCCGGATGAGCAACCTGCTGTACTTCTCGCTGATGTGGACGTTCCTGCTGACGGCGACAGTCCACGGCGTCAACGGCGTCTACAACGGGTTGGTCAACGTCGGACTCGAGGGCCGCCAGAAACGGGTCGTGGCGGGTGTGCTGGTCGTGGCGGGACTGGCACTCCTCGTGCAGGGAACACGCGTCGCAGTCGCAATGAGCGGACTATTCTGACCATGAGCACAACAATCGAAGAACGAGAGCAGACCGAAGCCGAACAGTCAACCGACCAGCGCCGACAGGAAACCGTCCGCGAGCGCGAGGCCGAGCGCGCAGACGAAATCGAGAAAGCACTGAAAGAAAGCGACGAGTCGGTAGAACTGAAGGTCTTCCGGTACGACCCGGAGGTACCCGAGAAAGAAGAGCCACGCTTCGACAGCTTCAGGATTCCCTACCACGTCGGGATGACGGTCCTCGACGCGTTGATCTACTCGCGGGACATGTACGACTCCTCGCTCACCTTCCGCCACTCCTGTCGGCAGGCCGTCTGTGGCTCCGACGCGCTCTTTATAAACGGTATGCAGCGACTGGCCTGCAAGACACAGCTGTCGGATCTTGAGTGGCCGGTGCGAATCGAGCCACTCCCACACCAAGACGTCGTCAAGGACCTCGTCGTGGACATGGAGCACTTCTACGAGCAGATGCACGCTGTCGAGCCCTTTTTCGAACCGGACGAACTGCCCGACGGGGAACTCGAGGAACAAAAACAAAGTCCCGAGAACCGCGAGAAGGTCAAACTCTCGACGCGGTGTATCTGGTGTGGCGCGTGTATGTCCTCGTGTAATATCGCCGCGGGCAACAACGAGTATCTCGGCCCGGCGGCGATCAACAAAGCCTACCGCTTCGCGATGGACGAACGCGAGGGGTCAGACCGGAAAGAGGAGCGCCTGCGAATCGTCGAACAGGAACACGGCGTCTGGCGGTGTCAGACCCAGTTCTCCTGCACCGAGGTCTGCCCGAAGGATATCCCGCTGACCGAACACATCCAGGAACTGAAACGGGAATCGGTCAAGAACAACCTCAAGTTCTGGTGACGCGGGTCCGGAACCCGGCGAGACGCTCTGTCGGACTCGCGTGACAGTCGACACGAGCACACACCAATGTGTACTCCGTCACGAAACCGGGTCCGATACCACATCCTGTGAGTGTGGCACGGTCGTTGTCCCCTGGGGTCCGAATCTTTTATTCGGATAGAATCCTACACAGAAGTATGGTCGGGAACCGGATTGGGACTGTCGAGGTGGTTCCGACGAGCGCAGTTTCCCGGTCGAATTAACTATGCACGAACATGATGTCATCGTGGTCGGCGCAGGTGGCGCCGGCCTTCGGGCCGCAATCGCAGCGCACGAAGAGGGCGCAGACGTTGCCCTCGTGACCAAACTCCACCCCGTGCGCTCGCACACGGGCGCAGCAGAAGGCGGTATCAACGCCGCGCTCCACTCCGAGGACTCGTGGGAGCTCCACGCGTACGACACGGTAAAGGGCTCTGACTACCTCGGCGACGCGCCTGCAGTCGACGCCTTCGCGAAGAGTGCTCCCGACGAGGTAATCCAGCTCGAACACTGGGGAATGCCGTTCTCCCGAGAGGAGGACGGCACCGTCTCACAGCGCCCGTTCGGCGGGCTCTCGCACCCGCGGACGACCTACGCCGGGGCAGAGACGGGGCATCATCTCCTGCACACGATGTACGAACAGGCCGTCAAACGCGGTATCGAGGTGTACGACGAGTGGTTCGTCACCCAACTCGCGGTCACAGAACAGCCCAGTCCCGCAGACCGAACCTGTCACGGTGTCGTCGCCTACGAGATCGCAACCGGCGAGTTGAACGGCTTCTACGCCAGCGACGGGGTCATTCTCGCGACCGGCGGTCTGGGTCAGGCCTTCGACCACACGACAAACGCCATCGCCTGCACCGGTGACGGACAGGCGATGGCCTTCCGCGCCGGCGCGCCGATGGAGGATATGGAGTTCGTCCAGTTCCACCCGACGACACTCCCCTCGACGGGCGTGCTCATCTCCGAGGG
>CAZHPM010000025.1:0-31175 GCA_964534485.1 uncultured Halobacteriales archaeon | reverse complement strand
AACCCGGGCTCTCGTCCTTACCAAGGACGCGCTTTACCGCTAAGCTACCCAGGCGTGCACGACAGGGTAGCCCCGAGCCGATTTTGAACGTTTCGGTTCGGGTGCCAGGTAGCGTCAGCGTCGGCGGGTATCGCAGAAGATAAAGCGGGTGGAACACCGAATACGTGTAATGAGGAGCCTCGGGACGGCGCGTGCTGCGCCGGGCGAGACAGCGACCGGTCGATTAGAGATCAGCGAGGGCCGTGACGGTAGTGCAGTCGGTCTCCCCGTTGCAGTAATAAACGGGGCCAGCAGCGGACAGACACTGTACATGCAGGCCGCCAGCGACGGCGACGAACTGAACGGTGTCGGCGTCGTCCGGCGGGTCGTCCCACAGATCGACCCCGACGAACTGTCGGGAACCATCCTGGTCGTCGGCATCGTGAACTACTTTGGGTTCCAGACGGCCGAACACCGCAACCCGGTCGACGACACGAAACTCAACCGCACCTACCCCGGCAACGCAGACGGCACGACCAGTGACCGTCTCACGCGCGCGACCTTCGAGGTGGCTACCGACGCCGACATGATACTCGACCTCCACCAGGGGTCGACCTCGCGGATGATAGACGAGGTCCGGGTCCGGTGTGGCCGCCGTCACCGCCTCCACGAGGACTGTCTCGAACTGGCGAAGGTGTTTGGCTGTGGCCACGTCCTCGACCAGAAGGGTCCCGACGGTCAACTCGCCCGTGTGGCTCCCGACGAGGGTATCCCGACTGTCGACCCGGAGCTCGGTGGCTCGGTCGGACTCGACGAGTCGAGCGTCGCGGTCGGTGTCGAGGGTGTGTTCAACGTGCTCAACTACTACGATTTCCTGAACGAACGCGTCCGGACGGAGACCCAGACACGCGCCCGCGGCTTCGAGCAGTACGGCGCTCCTGCCGGTGGCCTCGTCGACTTCGAGGTCGCACTCGGCGAGCGCGTTTCGCCGGGGACGACGCTGTTCACGGTGACCGACGTGTTCGGCCAGCAGAAGGCGAAAGTAACGGCCGATTCGAACGGCGTCTTCTGGCGCGCGCGCCGGCTCCCACAGGTCGCGACCGGCGAGTACATCTGCTCTGTCGGCACCAAACTCGACACGTACTGAGGCGGGCGCCAGTCGACGCCGGCAGTGTGAGGAGGCGCGGCCGGAGCTCCGCCTCCGGTGGACCGGTCTACCGGCGAGAGTACCGGTGCTCCGCCGTGGGGGCCAGACCCGGACGTTCTGGCGGCGACCGGCCGGGTGTGGGCTGTCACCCGGCTGGCAGACACGGTTGTAACAGGTTTTAGGTTCGGCACACGTAGCACAGGTAGTGCACGAGAACATCCTCGAAACAATCGGCTCGCCGTTGGTCGCGGTCGACAGCCCCGAGGGGACGACCGTTGCGGCGAAAATCGAGTCGTTCAATCCCGGGGGTTCCGCGAAAGACCGCCCGGCACGGGCGATGATTGCCGCCGCAGAGGAGGCCGGCGAACTCGAACCCGGGGACACGATTGTCGAACCCACGAGCGGGAACACGGGTATCGGGCTGGCGATGGCCGGTGCGGCAAAAGGGTACGACGTGGTGCTCGTGCTCCCGGCGTCGAAATCGCCCGAACGACGGCAGGTGATGCGCGCCTACGGCGCCGACCTCGAACTGGTCGAGGGGGAGATTTCGGCCGCCCGCGAGCGCGCCGACGAACTCGAGCGGCAGCGGGGCTACGTCCAGATGCACCAGTTCGAGAACCCCGCCAACCCCGCCTCGCACGACCGGACGACCGGCGAGGAGGTGCTCGCCCAGGTCGGCGACCGCACGGTCGATGCGCTCGTCGCCGGTGTCGGCACCGGCGGCACTCTCACCGGCACGGGCCGACGCCTCCGCGAGGTCTTTCCCGAGATGGAGGTCGTCGCCGTCGAACCCGCCGAGAACGCCGTCCTCTCGGGCGAGGACCCCGGCACCGACGACTTCCAGGGGATGGGTCCGGGCTTCGTCAGCGAGAATCTCGACGAGCGTCTGCTCGACGACGTCGAGACGGTGACGGTCGAGGCCGCCGAGCGGGAGTGCCGGCGACTCGCCCGCGAGGAGGGAATCCTGGTCGGTCAGTCTTCTGGGGCCTCGAACGTCGCCGCCAAGCGCGTCGCGCGCCGCCTCCGCACCGAGGTCACCGACCCGCTGGTCGTCACGGTCTACTGGGACTCTGGCGAACGGTATATGACGACCGGTCTGTTCGAGGGCACGGAGTGAGCGCCTGTCTGTCGGCGCGTGGCCGTTCACAGTGAGTTTAAGTAGCTAAGACAGCCATACCGCAGTGTATGGACGCGCCGAACCTGCTGTTGGTGGTTCTGGACACCGCGCGGGCGTCCCGTGTGTACGATTCGGAACTGATGCCCAACCTCAACGAGTTCGCCAGCGAGGGCGCACGGTACACGAACGCGTACACGACCGGCCCCTGGTCGTTACCCTCCCACGCCTCGCTTTTCACCGGCGAGTACACCTCCACCCACCGGACACACGCCGGAGCACCAGAGTTCACGCCCGAGACGACCCCGATTGGGGCCCGTCTCGGCGAGGCCGGCTACGAGACGCTGGCGTACTCGAACAACTTCTGGGTGAGTCCGAGTTTCGGCTTCGACACCGGTTTCGACCGGTATCGCGTCGGGTGGGAACTGTTCGAGGGCGGTGAGGGGTTCGCCGAAGTCGGAAAGGAACACACCGACCTCCGCGGCCAGATTCGTGCGTTCGGTCCGAAACTCCTCTCCCGGGACGGACTGAAGACACTGCTGAACGCCGCCTACCTGGTGACGCTCTGGGACCGCTACGACAGCGGCGCGCGGCGGACGACCCGCCACGCCAAAAAGTGGGCCACCGACGCCGACGACCCCTTTTTTATGTTTCTCAACTACCACGAGCCACACCTGGAGTACGACGCTCCCGACGAGTACATCGAGCGTGTCACCCCAGAGGGGCGGGAACCGCCGTCGGCCGACGACGTCAACCAGGAGGCGTGGGACTACGTCGCCGGCGACGCCGAGATGGACGAGTCGGATTTCGAGACGCTGCGCCTGCTGTACGACGCGGAGTTGCAGTATCTCGACGCGCGACTCGGGCAGTTGTTCGACAGACTGGAGAGCGAGGGGGTGCTCTCGGAGACGCTGGTCGTCGTGACCAGCGACCACGGAGAGAATCTCGGCGACCACGAACTGATGGGCCACCAGTACTGCCTGTACGACACGCTGATGCACGTGCCACTGGTCGTCCGGGGGCCAGGCGTCGAACCCGGTCTCCGGGAGGGGCTCGTCGAACTCAGGGACCTCTACGGGACGCTGCTCGCGGCCGCGGGTATCGACGACTCGCCGGAGTTCGACCTCCGGGGCGACCCCGACAGGGAGGCGGTCGGGGCGGAGTACTGGCAACCACCCTGTCCGACCGCAGAGTTGCGCTCCACCTACGGCGAGTTACCCGACCGTGTCCAGCGATTCGACCGCGGACTGCAGGCCGTTCGGACCCGCGAGTGGAAACTCGTCGTCGGAACCGACGGCTCGACCCAGCTGTACGACGTCGCCGGTGACCCGCGCGAACAGCACGACGTGAGCGAGCGTCACCCAGCGGTGGTCGACCGACTCGCCCGGCGCGTGGAGTCTTGGTTCGACGCCATCCCGGCCGACGGCGACGCGACCGACCCGGACGTCTCGCCAGTGATTACGAACCGACTCGAGGACCTTGGATACATATAGTGGAACTGAACAGGCGCCACATCGCGACCGGTATCTTCGCGTGGTTCGCTGTGTTTAGTATCTTCGTCGTCCTGGCCGACCCCACCGAGTTCACCGACGCCGTGACGGACATCTCTCGGGCGCGACTGGCCGCGATGGTCGGACTGAAACTCCTCGGAACCACCCTGATGGGACTCGTGTTGTACGCCGTCGCCCGCGGGATTGGACTCGAGGTCGGGGCCGTCGAGACTGTCTTCCTGAACGCCACTGTCGGTCTCGCGAAGAAGTTGACACCGTTTGGACAGGCGAGTGGACTCCCGATTGGTGGGTTGATCGTCTCACAGTGGACCGGAGAGAGCTTCGAGGAGGGGTTGGCTGCCGTCTCGATGAAAGAGGTAATCGGTTTCGCACCGAGTGTGCTCGTCTTTCTGTTTGGCGGGAGCTACATCGCGCTGTACGACCCGACGGTGTCGGGCGAGGTCCAGTCACTGGTCGGACTGTTCACCGTCGGTGTCGCCGGATTCGTCGCCATCGCGGCGCTGGTCTACCGCAATCCCGGGGCTGCACAGGAACTCCTCCAGCGACTCGCTGCGACACTGAACCGCGGACTGGCACGGCTTCCGCGGGTGCCAAAGATAGACGAGGACGACGTCAGGCGGCGCGTCGAGCGTTTCGCCGAGTCGATGCAGACGGTCACCTCGGACCTGCCGACTGTCCTCACGGCGTCTGCGTTTCGGACGACGGCCACGGTGACACAGGGAGCGCTGCTCTGGGTCACGCTCGGTGCCGTCGGCGTGGACCTCTCGCTCGCGCTGACCGTCTTCGTGATTCCAGTGTCGTTGCTCGCGGCCGCGGTCCCACTCCCGGGCGGTACGGGCGGCATCGAGAGCGTGCAGATTCTGCTCATCCTCGGCATCGCCGGCGGAAACGAGGCGGCAACCATCACGGCAGTCGTGGTGAGTCGTGGACTGGTCTTCTGGATGCCGGTGGTTATCGGCTCGTTCACACTGACCAGTATCCAGGTAAAGCAGTGGTGGCTCTCGAGTGCGGGTTGAGAGGGCCGTCGAGAACGGCCCGCGAGCGTGTCGTCAGTGGTCGTCCTCGCGCCACTTGTGGTCACAGTCGGTGCAGACGAAAAACCGCGTCTCGCTCTCGTCTGCCGCCCGAATCTGTTGCATGTACCAGTACGCCTCGTCGTTCTCACACTCCGGGCACTGTGCGGTCGTCGTCGGGCGGCCCTGGTCTTCGGTCTCGCTGACGTCGACCACCTCCGTCTCCTCCTGTCCGGTGGTCGTGACCATCGCCTCCTCGCTGCCGGTGTCACGACCCATCTCGTTGCCACAGTCCACGCAGACCCAGGTATCGTTCTCGGTTTTCATCATAGAGCCACAGTCGTCGCAAAATTGCATACCACCGGGTACGCAACTCTGCCTGTTAAATTGTCCGTTTCCGTCGCCTGGCACCTCGACAGACGGTCTCAGCTGTTTGGGTCCCACTGCTCGCAGGCGTCCATATCGTCCATCAGTTCACTGTGGCGCTTGCAGTAGGGTTCGAGTTCGCCGTCGGCGCGGACGTACTCGAAGTGGTCGCAGTTGCCACAGTACCGGTCGGGGCGGCCCCGCTGTGTGGCCGCCGCGGTGACGACTTCGTCGGCAGCCGGGTCGTCGACGGCGGTACTGCCGCCGTCACTGGTCGGTTCGGGTGCGTTCACCTCGCTGGACGACTCGACGGTCACGACGTCGTCACCGGACACTCCGGGGGTCGTGCCGGTGTCCGTCTGCCCTGTCTGTGTCGGCACGTCACCGTTCGGGTCACCCCCGAGAAAGCCGATACCGCCCAGCCCCGGCACCGACCGACCGGTGTCGACGACACGGACCTTGCCCTGGTCGGTGATACGGATGCGGGCGGAGCCACCGGGGTCGTTGCGCGTTTTGAACGTCGCCACGGCGACGAACAGACACCAGACGAGCACGAGCGCGCCAAACGTGTAGAGTGCCGTCGTGGCGAGCGCGAACAGCGGGTTGTTCGCGAGCCAGTCCGACGGGTACGCGTAACTGAACAGCACCACGCCGAACACGGTGAGTGTCGTCCCGATAAGGGCCGTCGCGCGGGTCGCGTCGCTCGCGGGCAACACCGCGAACACCCCGAGCATCGCCGCCGGCAGCCCCAGACCGGCGAGAATCCCCGCGACTCTGCGCGCGCCGACAACGTCGAATCCGAGCCACGTGTTCAGTCCCGTCGTCGCGAGCGCGATGGCGCTCCCGACCATCGCCGCACCTCCCACGAACATCGCCATCCCGGCCCGTCGCTGGCGGCGGTTCGCCAGCGTCCCGGTGTCTCCCGAGTACACCTCCGACAGGCTGGTCATACACCGATGTCGGTGGGCCTCGTACAAAACTGTGCGTCAGACGCCCGTCCGACACCCGCTGGGTGGTGGCGTCCAGACACGGCGAGTGGGGGAACCCCGACAGGGCAACGGTGGTCGCTCCGTGTCGACCGGTCGGGTCGCGGGAGTCGGGTACCAGTCGCCGGACCGAAAGCAGTAACCGCCGGGCCGGTGAATCCGACAGTATGGCGGAGGACGACGAACTCGCGGTCGCGCTCGGAGAGCACCGTCCTGTCGATGGCGCACCGCTCGCGCGCGTCTCTGCGCGTCTCATGTGGGGTATCGAGAAGAGCAGTATCGAGCGCCGAGAGGGTGACACGGTCGTCCGGACCCCGGATGGACCGCGCACGCTCGCAGACCTGCTCGAAGAGGTCGACCAGTCGTACTTCTCGACCCGGCAGGAGTTCGAGGACGCCGTCCACGAGGTAACCGGGACCGGTCCGATTCCGACCGCCGACGAGGACGCCGAGAGAACCGAGGAGAACGACTCGGCCGACGGTCCAGAGACGAGCGAGCCAGCAGACGGCCAGAACGAGTGACCACGGCCCGGAGTGCAGGGACCGTCCACACTCCGACAGGTCGCCGTCTTCGCCGGAGCTACAAGGTATAAGACGCGCCCTCGCGTAGTGCGTTCCGATGCGGGCCAAACCAGAGTACCGCGACCGGGACGAAACGGAGGTTGCGGTGCTAGACGCACTCGCCGACCAGAACGGCGAGGGGATGACTGTGTTTGCCATCCGGGCAGAAGTCGACGCGGATATCGACACCCTGGAGAACGCACTCGCGAATCTCAAAACCGACAATCTAATCGAGGCCTCCCACGAGGACGACCGCACCGTGATTACCGTCAAAAGCCACGTCGTCGGCCCCGACAGCACGGACGACGACGAGGACTTTCTCGACGAGATTCGCCGACGCTTTCGCCTGTGACACGCTCGCGGCGACGACTCTCCGCGGGTTCGTTCGCACAGAAGGTGCGTGGGACCGGATTTGAACCGGCGGACCTCTACAGGACAGCGCCCTCAACGCTGCGCCGTTGGCCTGGCTTGGCTACCCACGCGCTAAGCCTGTCTCGCGGTTTCTCCCGCACAAATCTGTTCATCAGGGTTCCTAAAAGGACTGTCGGTTCGCCGTCTCACAGTCTCACAGGTCCCGTCTGGCCGGTGTCGGCCACTGCGAGACGGAGCGCCACTCCTGTCGTGTCGTGGCCGGGGGACGCGTGGAGACATCCGCGCTGTCCGCCAGTCCTACCAGTCGAGTGATACGTGTCTGACAAACGATTAAATACGAGCGAGAGTAACGTGTTGGCAATGGGCAACAAGAACAAGACAATCTCCTTTCGCGTGAGCCAGGACAAGTTCGAAACCTTGCGTGGCATCGCCGAGGAGCGTGATATCTCGTTGTCTGCGGTTTTCCGGGATTACGTCGATATGCTCGTCGCTCACGACGGTCAGGTCGAGGTCGTTCCCGAACACGAGGTCAGCGAGTCCTCCGGCAGCACCGCCGACTCAGAGAGTTTCCCGCCGAAAGTCGAGGTTCCAAAGAGTTTCGTCCGCGAACACGAGCGCCTGGAACTGGAGGCCGAACACCTCCGCGAGCAGCTCGAAGAACACAAGCGATACGTGACACAACTCCGGCAGGAACTGGACGAACACGACCAGGAGGACGTCGTCAACCTCGACGAACTCGACGACGACCAAGAGGAGGAGTCGCCGTACCGTATCGGGAGCAGTTTCGACGACTCGGTTTGAGCGCGAGATAGAAAGCGATTTAGCCGGTCTGTGGCAACGAAACGACAATGGCTCTCGCCGACTCCGACCGCGGTCTCGTCGTCGACCACCTGGGGCGTGAACCGACACCCCCGGAGGCCGCCCTGTTCGAGAATCTCTGGAGCGAGCACTGTGCGTACCGCTCCTCGCAGCCGCTTCTGACTGCCTTCGACTCCGAGGGCGAGCAGGTCGTCGTCGGCCCGGGCGACGACGCCGCCGTCGTCTCGCTCCCCGACTCGGAGCTCTGTCTCACGATGGGTATCGAGAGCCACAACCACCCCTCCTACGTCGACCCGTTCGACGGCGCGGCGACGGGTGTCGGTGGTATCGTCCGGGACACGCTCTCGATGGGGGCCTACCCGGTCGCGCTCGCAGACTCGCTGTACTTCGGTGACTTCGACCGCGACCACGCCCGCTATCTCTTCGAGGGGGTCGTCGAGGGTATCAGCCACTACGGCAACTGTATCGGTGTCCCCACGGTGACCGGCAGTGTCGCCTTCCACGAGGACTACGAGGGGAATCCGCTGGTCAACGTCGCCTGTCTCGGACTCCTCGACACCGACCGACTGGTGACCGCCGAGGCGACCAGGCCGGGCAACAAACTGCTGCTCGTGGGCAACGCGACCGGCCGCGACGGACTCGGCGGGGCCTCCTTCGCCAGCGAGGACCTCTCCGAGGACGCCGAAACCGAGGACCGACCCGCGGTGCAGGTCGGTGACCCCTACACAGAGAAACTGCTCGTCGAGGCCAGCGAGCAGTTGCTCGACGAGGGCCTCGTCGAGTCGGCCCGCGACCTCGGGGCCGCGGGACTGGGGGGCGCGAGCAGCGAGATGGTCGCGAAAGCTGGCCTCGGCGCGGAGCTCGACCTCGACCGGGTCCACCAGCGCGAACCGGGGATGAACGCGGTCGAGATTCTGCTCTCGGAGTCACAGGAGCGGATGTGCTACGAGGTCCGCCCGGAGGAGGTCGACCGCGTCGTGGCCGTCGCCGACCGGTACGACCTGGGTTCGTCGGTCGTCGGCGAGGTAACCGACGGCAACTACGTCTGCCGGTTCGAGGGCGAAACGGTCGTCGATGTCGACGCCGAGTTCCTCGGTGAGGGTGCGCCGACGAACGACCTGGGGGCCGTCGACCCCGAGCAACCGGCGCGTGACCTGCCGGCAGTCGACACCACCGAGGCCTTCGAAGCTGTCCTCGGGAGTCCAAACACCGCGTCGAAACGGTGGGTCTACCGCCAGTACGACCACGAAGTGCAGGTCAGGACCGCGCTCGGACCCGGTGACGACGCCGCAGTGCTCGCGGTCCGTGAGGCCGAAACCGGGGTGGCGTTCTCCTCGGGTGCCGACCCGAACTGGACCGACACCGCGCCCTACGAGGGCGCCCGCGCGGTCGCACTGGAGAACGCGACCAACGTCGCCGCGAAGGGGGCGACACCACTCGCGGCCGTCGACTGTCTCAACGGCGGCAACCCGGAGAAACCGGAGGTGTACGGCGCGTTCAGCAGTATCGTCGACGGACTGGCCGACATGTGTGCGACACTCGACGTGCCGGTCGTCGGCGGCAACGTCTCGCTGTACAACGACTCCTCGTCGGGACCGGTTCCGCCGACGCCGACGCTCGCGCTCGTGGGCACGAAAGCCGGCTACGACGCGCCGACGTGTTCGCTCTCCGGCGCGGGCGAGTTGCTCCTCGTCGGTGACCGCCCGCTCGCCGGAACGGCAAAGCCGCGACTCGGCGGGTCCGAGTATCTGGCACAGTTTGGCGGCACCGACCAGTTCCCGGCACTCCCGGAGAACCCGGCGGCACTGATTTCGACCGTCGCCTCCGTCGCCGACCGCGAGACGACGCTGTCGACCCACGACGTGAGCCACGGCGGACTCGCGGTGACGCTCGCGGAGATGACCGGCGACGCCGGAGCAGAGGTCGTACTCGACAGTCGGAACGGAACACCCGCAGAAACTCTGTTCCACGAGCAGCCAGGTCGGGTCGTGGTCGAGACGACCGCTCCCGAGGCGGTCCGCGAGGCCTTCGCGGGGGTCGCGCCGGTGACGACACTCGGCAGCGCAGACGAGTCGGGGAGACTCTCGCTCGCTGCCGGCGGAGCGACGGTCGACATCGACGCCGAGGGCATCGCCGCCCACCGTCGTGTCATCGAGGAGACCTTCGAGGGGTGACAGAACACGGACAGTACGGCGCCACCGGACAGGCCGACAGGGCCGTCGGTCCGGCCAGTCTGGCGCGTGGTTGATATGGTGGGCTCTCGTAGCGCCGGGTATGCTCAGGGGAGCCTTCGACTCGGCCGGCGACAGCACGCCAACAGAGTTGCGCGAGTCGTACGACGAGTTGCTCGCGGAGACGGTGAGGGCGGTCGGAGTCGACGAGATTGCCGCCACCAGTGACATCGACCGACAGCGGCTCTCGGCGCTGGTCGACGGCGAGTCACCGGCACTGACACTCGAGGAGGCGACGACGATTCTCGCGGCGGACGAGAACCGGCCAGACGCCGAGACACTCGCCGCCGAGGCCAGTGATATCCTGCTGATGGGGATGTCACTCGCCGTGCTGGACGTGGAACGACTGTCCGCGGGAGTGGACCGCGAGATGGGTCCAAAGGAGATTCAGCAGAAAGCCGAGGGCCGGCAGCCGATGCCACTCGACGAGTACGCACTCCTGCACAGCTACATCGAGGGCGAACAGTGAGAGTCGTCATCCTGGGCTGTGGCTACATCGGCATCGAACTCGGCAGACAGTTGGCCGAGAGCCACGACGTAGTGGGAGTCAGGCGCTCGGAGTCGGGTATCGAGGCGATCGAGCGTGCCGGATTCGACGGTGTCCGGGCCGACGTGACCGACCGCGACGCGCTGGCGGCGGTTCCAGATGCCGACGCCGTTGTCTTCGCCGCGAGCTCTGGCGGGCGCGACGCGGCGGCCGCCCGCGAGGTGTACGTCGAGGGCCAGCGGACCGCACTCGCGGCCTTTGGGGACCGTGACGACCCGCCGGAGCGATACGTCTACACCTCGAGCACCGGCGTCTACGGCGACCACGGCGGCGACTGGGTCGACGAGGAGACGCCCCTGGAGCCGACCACCGACAAGACGGAACTGCTGGCCGAGGCCGAACGCGTCGCACTCGACGAGGTACCAGAAGGCGTCGACGGCAGTGTCGCGCGTTTCGCCGGACTGTACGGCCCGGACCGGTACCGGCTGGAGCGGTATCTCGACGGTCCGGTCGTCGAGGGCTACCTGAACATGGTCCACCGTGCCGACGCGGCCGGGTCGGTCGCGTTCCTGCTGGAGGAGGACCTCGCCCGCGATGCGGTGGTCGTCGTCGTCGACGACGAACCGGTCTCGCGGTGGACCTTCGCCGACTGGCTCGCGGCCGAATGTGGCCGCGAGAACCCACCGAAAGAGACGGTTTCGGAACGACTCGACGACGACCTCTCTGTGGCGGCGCGGCGGCGACTGCTGACCGACAAGCGGTGTTCGAACGATCGACTCAGGAGGCTGGGTTACGAGTTCACCTATCCGAGCTTTCGCGAGGGGTATCGCGGGGCCATCGAGGCGTACTGCGGGTGAGAGCTCCGCGGACAGGCCGGCCGTCACTACCGCACGGAGTCCAAGAGGAGCCGTTGTTCGATGCGCTTGACCTCGTGTTGGACGTCCCGGACGGCGTCGATGTTGGCGCTAATCGAGGTGATACCCTCCTCGACGAGGTGACCGACCATCGTCGTGTCCGAACCGGCCTGTCCGCAGATACTCGTCGCGACACCGTGTTCGCGGCAGACCTCGACGGTCTGGTCGACGAGTTCGAGCACCGCCGGGTGGAGTGAGTCGTACTGGTCGGCGACCCGCTCGTTGTTGCGGTCGACCGCCAGCGTGTACTGTGTGAGGTCGTTCGTGCCGAAACTGGCGAAGTCGATGCCGGCGTCGATCAACTCCTCGATAGAGAGCGCCGCGGCGGGTGTCTCGACCATCACCCCCCAGGAGCGTTTCTCGGTGTCGACACCGGCCTGTGAGAGCATGTCACGTGCCCGTCGAACGTCCTCGGCGTCGTTGACCAGCGGGAACATTATCTCGACGTTGTCGTAGTCCATCTCGTACAGTCTCCGGAACGCCTCGAGTTCGTGCTCGTACACGTCCGGTCGGTCGAGACTCCGGCGAATCCCCCGGTAGCCGAGCATCGGATTGTGCTCTGTCGGTTCGTCGTCGCCGCCCTCGAGTTGGCGGAACTCGTCGGTCGGAGCGTCGAGGGTCCGGGCGCGAACCGGTCGCGGATAGAACTCGTCGGCCACCCTCTGGACACCCTCGACGATACGGTCGACGTACGCCTCCGCCCCCTCGTCGGCGATGTACCGCTCGGGTGTCTTCCCGAGCGAGAGAATCATGTGCTCGATACGCAGCAGGCCAACGCCGTCCGCGCCCGTCGCCGCCGCGCGTTCGGCCGCGTCGGGAATCGAGACGTTTACTTTCACCTCGGTGGCGGTCATCGGCTTGACCGGCGTGTCCGGGCGGACCTCCTCGACGGCGTCGTGGCTGGTCTCCTGGCTGAGACCCCGCTCGATACTGCCGGTGTCGCCGTCGATAGTAACGGCCTGCCCGTCGTCGAGCACGTCCGTCGCCGACTCTGCTCCGACGACGGCCGGCACACCCAGTTCCCGCGAGACGATTGCCGCGTGAGAGGTCATCCCACCCTCGTCGGTGATGATTCCCGAGGCGCGTTTCATCGCCGGCACCATGTCGGGTGTCGTCATCTCCGCCACGATGATGTCACCCTCACTGACCGTGTCGAGCTCGTCGCGCTCCCGGACGAGACTCACCTCGCCGGAGCTCTCTCCGGGACTCGCGCCGATACCCGAGAGCTTCGTCTCCGTCTCCCGTGTCGCGCCGACACCGCCGTCGGCGACGCTGCTCTGTGCCGTTCCCGTGGAGGCGGTGTCGGTGCCCGTCTGTCCGGCCGTTCCCTGGCTGATGGTCGTGATCGGTCGGGACTGGAGGACGTACACCTCGCCGTCGGCCATCGCCCACTCCACGTCCTGTGGCTCGCCGTAGTGGTCTTCGATTTCGACGCCGAGTTCGCGGAGTTCGTCGAGTTCGTCGCCGTCGAGCACGCGCTCGCTGCGGCGCTCCTTTGGAACCGCCCGTTCGACGGTCTCTCCGGTTTCGCTGTCTCGGACGTTCATCACCTTCTTCTGTGCCACAGTCACGTCGTCGACCTCTCCGCTCGCGCGGTCGAGAACGTAGTTGTCGGGTGTCACCGCCCCGGAGACGACGGCCTCACCGAGTCCCCACGCCGCCTCGACGGTGACCACCGCCGCACCCGTCGAGGGGTGGCTGGTGAACATGACACCGCTCTTGTCGGCGTCGACCATCTTCTGGACGACAACCGCGATATCGACCCCTGCTTCCTCGAACCCCTGCTCGTTGCGGTAGTACAGCGCCCGCTGTGTGAACAGTGACGCCCAACACTCCCGCACCCGGTCGACGAGGTCCTCGCCGGTCACGTTCAGGAACGTCTCCTGCTGGCCGGCGAAGGATGCGTCCTCCAGGTCCTCGGCGGTCGCGGAAGACCGGACTGCGACCGGCGTCTCCTCGCCGATCTCCGCGTAGGCGCCGAGAATCTCCTCGCGAATCGAGTCGGGCAGTGGCGTCTCGCGGATGAGTTGCTGTGCCCGCTCGGTGGCCCCGGCGAGAGCCTCGGAGTCGTCGGTGTCGACGTCGACGGCCTCGAAGAGTGCGTCGTCGATGCCGGCTTCCTCGATAAACGAGCGGTACGTGTCTGTCGTCACGACAAACGCGGGCGGAACGGGCAACTCCGCGGCGGTCAACTCGCCGAGAGACGCTGCCTTGCCGCCGACCGTCTCCAGGTCGCCGGTTCTGATGTCGTCCAGCCAGAGTACAGCCATTTGCTCGTAGAGAGTCCGACGAGGATAAAGAACTTTGCTTTCGACCGCTCACAGTTCGACGATATCGTCGGACGCCTCGGCGGGGACCGTCACGGTCCCACAGACTGTGACGAGTCCACTGCCCGTGACCCGTGGCGCCTCCGCCACTGTCGTCTCGAGTCGTGCCGGACGGTCGAGCACGTGCCCGGACTCGAACGTGACCGCCTCGCGGTCGCCGTCGAAGGCCCCGTGTGTCGCCAGGTACGCGCCACACGCGGCGGTTGCGAGACCGCTCGCGGCCAGTTCTGTTCCCGCCGGCGCCTCCGGGTCGAAGATTCGCGCGTGGACGTCTGCCCCCTGTGTCAGTGTGTCGAACGTGAACGCGACTGCGCGGGCCACGTCTGCCCTGTCGGTTCGCGCGAACAGGTCGACGAGCGCAGTCGTGTCGGGCGAGGCCCGCGTGAGATGTTCGAGGTAACTCACCGGAACGACCAGCGTGTCCCCGACACGGCTCACTGGCAGACTCTCGACGGCCCGCACCGCGGTCGGGTCGACGCCGAGTGACTCTGCGGCCCACGCCTGGTCGACCGGCGACGACTCGACAGACCGTTCCGGGACGTCGACCGCGACGTTCCGGTCTGCCTGCACCTCGACAGTGTACTCTGAGTCACCGTTCGCGTCGGCAACAGCGTGTTCTCCCGGTTCGAGTTCGCCGGCCGCGAGCAACCCGACGCCGCCCGCGACGGCCCCACACAGCGGCGTCCGGGGGTCACCCCGGCCCACGTATCGCAGTTGGTCGCTGCCACGCGTGAACGCCCCCTCTGCTCCGAACTCTCCGGCGACGGCCCGGCACTGCGTGTCGGTCAGCAACGAGTCGCCACCGACAACTGGGACCGGAACGCCACCGAACGGTTCGTCCGCGAACGCGTCGACCAGCCGTACCATTCGGCCCTCCATGCCCCCGATACTGCCGGCCCGCTCATCACGCTGTCGACTCGAACCGTCTGTATCGCCCCGACAGTGCCGAGACCGCTCGGTCTCTCCGCCACGGTGACCACCGGTCTGTGTCTCAGAACTCCCGTGTTCTCTCCCCGCGGTGAGAGAGTCCCGGCGGTCGGGTCTGAGCCGACAGTTCAGTCCTGTGTCGCCGGTTCGCGGGTGTGCCCGGGGACAGTCGCCGTATCCGTGCCGTACCGACTCCACAGCAGGAGGAGACTCGGCACGACGACCAGACTCACCACGAAGGCCGCCACGAGCGCGATGACGACGATGGCACCGAAACTCTGCAGTTGGGGCTGTGGGACGAGCGCAATCGTCGCGAACGCGCCCGCGGAGGTGAGTGTGCTTCCCAGCAGTGCGCCGCCGGTTCCGGTGACGGCGGCCCGGAGCGCCTCGACGGGCGTCGCGCCGGCGTCGAGTTCGTCGGCGAAGCGGTCACCGACGTGGATGTTGTAGTCGACACCCAGCCCGATGACCAGACTCATCAACAGCGCCGTCAACAGCGTCAGCGGGATGCCGAGCAGAGCCATACCGCCGATGACGAGTCCGACGACCAGCACGATTGGGACGGCAACGACCGCGCCGAGCGTCGCGCTGCCGTGCATGTACCGGAAGATAGCCATCATCGCGAGCGTGATGGCGGCAAGCGCGACCACCATCGTCAGCAGAATGCCGTCGATAATCTCGTCGAGTATGGCCGTCTCGACCGCGAGCGAGCCCGCAGCGGTCGCCGTCCGCTCGCCCTCGCCCTCCATGAGGGCGGCGCCATCGTCGAGTGTCTCAGTGACGGTGCTGGCCTCCGAGAACTCGGCGTCGAGTGAGAGTGTCACCAGCACCGAGCGGTACTCGCCGTCGGTGCGCTCGATAACACGCTCTGCTGTCTGACTGTCTGCCGCGTAGAGTCCGTCGTACAGCGCCTCGATGTCCCGGTCTGGAATCCCGTCGCCGTTCGTGTCGGCACTCTGGAACATCGCGGCGAAGCTCTCGTTGTTCTTGGCGACCCGTTCCATCGCCGTCAGCGGCGAGCGCTCGGTCCGTGCGCCGGCGTCGACGAGCAGGCCCTCGTCGCCGACCGCCCGCACACCGTCCTCGATATCCGCGAGCGTATCGTCACCGGTGACGTTGCCCTCGACGAGAATCCGTGACTGGATGGCGTCGTCCTCGTCGGCGGGCTGGTACGTCTCGGTGACGTGCTGGTCCTGTGCGGGCAGGTCACCCGTCTCCCAGCCCAGCGGTCCCGGGAGTTGCTGTTTCCAGTCGGCGACGTTGCCGTTGCTCTGCTGGAAACTCTCCTCGTCGAGGCTCATCCAGGCGAGACCGCCGGCGGTGCCGACCACCACTGCGGCGACGAGCACGACCGGTGCGGCCTTCCGGGCGAGGGTCACGCTCTGTTCGAGAACCGGCTGGAGGTACGTGCCGTGGCCGAGTGCGCCCTTTTGCCGGTCGAGACCGATTCGTTCGAGAATCCCGTCGACGCTGATTTTCAGCGCCGGCACCACCGTGACGAAGATGACCAGCGCCGAGACGACCCCGAGGGTGATACTCACGCCGAGGTCACGGATAACCGGGAGCGGGTTCGCCAGATTCGCCAGGAAGCCAATGGAGGCGGTGACCGTCACGAGAACCAGTGCCGTCGAGACCAGACGAACACCACCGTTCATCGGTGACCGGATGCCGTCCTCGGGGCCGCGCTCCTCGCGGTACCGGTTGAACACGTGGAAGCCAAAGTCGATACTCAGCCCCGTTATCAGCACGACCGGGACGACTGTGATGAGACCGGCCGCCACGCCGAGCCAGCCCAGCAGACCGAACATCCACAGCACCGAGAGCAAGACACCGCTCATCCCGAGCACGACATCGACCAGGTCGCGGTACGCAAAGGCCAGAACCGTCAGGATGAGCAACAGCGCAACCGGCAACACGAGTTCGAGCATCTCGCCGGTGAAGTGGGCCCGGTACTGCTCGAAGGCGTCGCTGTTCAGGACGAAAAAGCCATCCGAGGAGTACTCCTCCGCGGTGTCGTGGATAGCCGTACTCGCCACACCCAATCTCTCACTGCCACTCTCGGCGTCGATTGCGACGAGCATCCGCCTGTCGGTGGAACTGGCCGTTCCGTCGTGGTCGGCCGGCAGGAACTGCCCGGCGCGTGTGTCGTCCGCGACACTGCCGACGAGCTGTTCGACGCCGGCGGCGCTCGTGTTCTCGAGTGCCCGCATCTGCTCGTCGAGTGTCGCGTTCTCGTCGTCGGCTGCCTGTCTGGCGACGATGTTCTCGATACCGTACACCCCGTCGGGGTGAAGCGACGCCCGCACGGAGTCGTTGGCCCTGATATCCTGCTGGTAGCGCAGTCCCGCGAGCAGTGACTGCTTCGAGAGCACGTCACCGCCCTCCTGACGGACGTACACCGGCTGGAGTGTCCTGTTCGACTCCGCCTCGCTCGCGTTGCCGTAGGCCGCCTCGATGTAGTTTGCTGTCTCGACGCGGTCGACGCTCTCGAACTGCTCCGAACTGCCACCCGCCTCGCTCCCCAGGTCGACTTGCGGGATTCCGGCGAGTACGACAGCCGTCACCACCAGCATCACCACCAGTGTCACTCTGTTGTGGTTCGTTACGAAGTCGACAGTTCGACCGAGTCCGTCTCGAATCATACACGACACGACACACCCCTCTGTACTGTGTTTCGGTGCTAGGTATTAGGAATACCCCGCCACGAGTCACCTAGCAGTACAGACAACCGCGGCGGTTGGACCGCTCACCGCTCGGGGTGTGTCGGCGCGTCGAAACCGCCACGGACGAGTGGTTTCGCGACGTGGCGGCGGGCGCAGGGTGGCACCTCGTACCAACCACGCTCGAGGTGGCGGTCGAGTCGTCGCGAGACGCGGCCGTCGGCGCTGGTCTCGCAGTCGCGACACCGGTAGCCGGCGTTCCGGCCGGCCGAGGACATCGACCGCCCACACTCCGGGCAGTCCGGGGTGACCTGTTCGGTGCGGACGAGTTCCCTGACGGCGAACTTTTCGAGTTTGAGTGTCCCGGCGCTCACCTCACCACAGGCGGTGATGCGGTCGCCCGGTCTGAGCGCGCGCACGTGGTCGCGGAACCGCTTTGTGGGTTCGAAGGCGGCGGCGTCGAGTGTCTCCCCGGCGTCACCGACCCTCAGAAAGACGTGTCCTCCCTCGCGGGTCTCGGGGGCCTCGCGGACAGTGCCCTCGAGGCGGTAGGAGCGCCCGTCGGTGGCCGCCGCGACGGTGGCGTTTCGCAGGTGCGCGTCGGTGCCCTGATTGGTCGCGAACACCCGGCGCTGCTGGACGGGTTCACTCTCTATGCGGTCGGCGACCGCCCGCACCGCCTCGGGGCTCTCGCCCCGGATACCGTACAACACCGGACAGGGTGTGCGCGGGACACACACCGGGACACGCTCGACGCGGTCGACGGTGTCCCACACCTCCGGATAACCGGCCCCTGCGGCCGCGAAGACCGAGTCGTCGTCGACCTCCCGGTCGGTTCCCCACCGGTCGCGCTCGCGGTACGCGATACACTCGTAGGTCCAGTCGTCGAGCGCGCGCCACGCACCGACGGCCGCCAGCGCGCCGATTACTCCCCGGCCGTTGCCCCGCGTCAGACAGTCGAACCCCGCCTCGCTCGCCGTCTCGCGCGCGCCGGCCACCGTGCAGTAGTCACGGACCGCGCGCTCGGTAACGTCGGCCACCCCGTCGGGCACTGCCGCCGGCGTGCAGTCGGCGACGACGGCGCCGGGATTGGTGTGGTCGTCACCGGTGGCTGCGAGGGGCAACACCTCCTCGAGGCAGGCGCGGGCCCGTGCGGGTGTTGTCTCGCAGTGGACCGCGAGCGCGGCGTTACCACGGGTCTTGTGCTCTACAGCGGGATTGAGGCGAACGAGAACCGTCCGGGTGATCTCCCCGCCCGCCCGTTCGAGTTCGCGAACGAGTCGGGTTGCCACGTAGGTCGTACACATCCCCCACTCCCGGGAGTCCGTGTCGTCGATGCCGATGACCGTCACTGTCTGTTGTTCTCCCGCGTGGCACTTTACCACTGCGTGTCGCCGCGACACCGACCCAACTCGCGAGACGGCGCGCCCGTGTTCGTACCGGCAACCGCGTCGTTCGGTCGAAGCTTTAACTGCTCTGCGGGAGTCAGTAAAACTAGAGATGGCTATCGACCCAGAGTTCGAGACGACGTACGAGGAAGTCGAACAACACGAGGGACACGACGTCTGGACGCCAGAGGGCGACGACCCAACAGCGGAGAAACAGGGGATTCACGGCACACACGTCGCAGTCGATTTCGACATCTGTATCGCCGACGGTGCCTGTCTCGAGGACTGCCCGGTGGACGTCTTCGAGTGGGTCGACACACCCGACCACCCGGAGAGCGAGATAAAGGCCGACCCGACCCACGAGGACCAGTGTATCGACTGTATGCTCTGTGTCGACATCTGTCCGGTCGACGCAATCGACGTCGACCCCGGCCGCGCCGGCCGGACGTAGACGACTCCGACACCCCGCGGAGTGGTTGACCCGAGAGGGGTCCAGTTCGTGGCCAGCACAGTCACACCGGGTCAAAAGCCCCGCGGACACTCGCCCGAGGTTCGTCCCCAGGACAGTTCGGACACACGGTACTCCCACGATTCGGTGAGCGCCGCCCTGGAACGCGCCGACGAACCGCCCCGACTACGCGCGGACGACGCCAGCGGCGTTCTGCACCGCCCGACAGACAGCACGAGCCCTGGCGGGTGTCCCGGCGGTGAGAGCAGTACAATCTCAGAACTGATATTTTCACAGTGCGATTTAAACCTGTGGGGTGTGGAAGACGAACTACGGAGCATCTGCACGATAGTCGCCTGTGGCAGACGCTTCCGGCGGTCCACACCTGATAGATGATAGCCGAACTCTCGTACATCGCTGGCCTGTTGTTTGCGTGTCTCCTAGCGCTCTGGATAGCGTACCGTGCGTGGCTGAACCGGGAGACGGCGGGGGCGCCCGCGCTCGGTGCGACGGCGCTACTGGCCGCCATCTGGGCGGGGGGAGCAGTCGGCGTGTCGCTCGCGACGGGTGACACGGCGACGCTTCGCTGGCACCAGTTCTCGTACATCGGAATCGTGTGGACGCCGGCGGCGTTCGCGGTGCTCGCGCTCTCGTACACCGGACACGAGCGGTACCTGACTCGACGGGTCGTCGCCGGTCTCGCCGCGATTGGTGGTGTCTTTCTGGCGCTGGTCTGGACGAACCCGATACACAACCTGTTCTGGGCCGAGATAACGTTCGGTTCGGCGGTGTTAGACAGCATCTCCACCTCTCCGGGTCCCGGGTTCTTGCTGTTCGTCGTGTTCTCGTACGTCCTGCTGGTGGTCGGGTCGGTTCTCCTCGTCAGATACGCGCTCACCGCGCCGGACCTGTACCGGACACAGACCGTCGCCCTCCTCCTTGCGGTTGCCGCGCCCTGGGCGGCGAACATCCCCTCCTCACTGCAACTCGTCTCGACGGACCTGACACCGGTCGCCCTGTCGGTGACCGCCGTCTCTGTCTGGGTGGCGATGTTTCTCTACCAGTTGACGTCGTTTGCCCCGGTCGCGCTCCGCACCGTCTTCGAGAGCATCTCGACTGGACTCTACATGGTCGACCACCAAGGCCGAATCGTCGACCTCAACAGCGCCGGCAGAGAGCTGTTCGCCCTCGACGACGTGGTCGGTGCGCCGTTTACCGAGGTGGTTCCGGCGCCGGTCGCGGAGCAGTTTCACACCGCCGACGACCACGAACAGGAGGTGATAGAGCTCGACACACCCGGCTCGGCAACAGAGTCGGCGCCGCGGTACTACAGTCTGCAGGTGACGCCAGTCGAGACGAAACGCGGCCGACAGAAGGGGAGACTCGTCGTCATCGACGACGTGACCAGTCGCCAGCGCCAGCGCCAGCAACTGCGGACCCAAAACGAGCGCCTGCAGGAGTTCAGCTCGGTCGTCTCTCACGACCTCCGAAACCCGCTGAACGTCGCCTCGGGGAACCTCCAACTCGCCAAACAGGAACACGAGAGCAGTCACATCGACAGCGCCCAACAGGCTCTGGACCGGATGGAGACGCTCATCGGAGACCTGCTCGCACTCGCGAGACAGGGTGTCGAGAGCACCGACCCGGAGCCGACTGGTCTCGCGAGTGCCACGACAACCGCGTGGGGAACCGTCGACACCGGCGCAGCAACCCTCCACAACGAGACAGCACGTACGGTCGTCGCCGACCGGTCACAGCTTCAGCAGTTGTTCGAGAATCTCTTTCGAAACGCCGTGGAACACAGTGTGACTCCCGGCGCTGGAACTCCCCCGGACACCGAGGGGCACGGTCCCGCGAACCACGACTCCCGACCCCCTCAGAGCGACGCGGACCACAGCTCTCGCTCCGGTTCCCGAACCCACCCGGACGCGACCGGCGACGGCGGCTGGGACGTGACGGTGACGGTCGGTGAACTGGACAACGGGTTCTACGTCGCAGACAACGGACCGGGTATTCCACCCGGAGAGCGCGAGCAGGTGTTCGAGTCCGGCTACTCGACCAACGAGGAGGGAACGGGTTTGGGACTGCGAATCGTCAAGCAGGTCGCCAAGGCCCACGACTGGGAGGTTGCACTCACGGAGAGCGTCGACGGCGGTGCACGGTTCGAGATTACCGGTGTCAGATTCGTCGAGTAACCACCCCACCGCGCCGGATTGTCGCGTGACGAAACAGTTTTTTGACCGTACGGGTACGACCACAGAGTATGGTGTCGCTCGCGCAGGGCCTGTTCGGGGCGACGATACTGTCGGGTTTCGTGCTCGTTGGACTCGCTCTCTTCGTCTTCCGCACGTGGGACGAACCGGGTGTCGGGGAGTTTACCGCGTTCGTGGCACTGCTGGGTGTCGCGGCGACCGTTGGCGGTGTTCTCGGACTGGTCGTCGGCACACAGTCGGAGGTGGACGCGGCCACACGGTGGGGGCTGGGGTCGTTTGCCGTATTGATCGTGGCCACCGGCCCCTGGATGCTGTTCGCGCTCCGGTACACCGGGCGATTCACGAGCATCCGTCGCCGGACAGTGGCGGCCATCGCGCTGCCACCGCTTGTCACCGCGCCGCTGATATGGGTCAGTTCGACCGGCGCGGTGAGCCACATCGCGTTCAGTGTCCTGACGACTGTCCTCGTCTTCTACGCGTTTTTTTTGCTGATGGTCGGGGCGTACCTGCTGATTCGGACGACCTACGAGTACGGTCACCTGTCGCTGGGTCAGGGGTCGAGTCTGGCCGTCTCGGCGTCCGCGCCGATTCTCATCGTGAACGTCACCGGCGCGCTCGCGGGAGAGGTGGGGACGGTCGCCGTCGGTATCTACACCAGTGCCTTTGTAGTGGCCACAACCGCGGTCGTGCTCGCGCTGTTCAACTACGACACCTTCGAGTCGACACCGGCCGCGGGAACTGTCGGCGAGCGCGCAATCGCGAGTGAAACCGACGACCTGTTGTTCGTGCTCAACCGGGAGGGACAGCTGATCAAACTCAACGACACCGTCCGGAAGCGTCTCGCCGCCACGGAGACGGCTTTCGTCGGCAAGCCCGTCGAGGCGGTGCTCGACGCGCCGGTCGACGCGCTCCGCGAGCGGGAGACGGTCGAACTCGAAACCGTCGCCGGTCGTCGCCAGTTCGACCTCCAGGTCTCCGAGTTCACCGACCAGCACGACCGCCCGCTTGGATTCGTCGTCAGTCTCCGGGACGTGACCGAGCGCGAACTGCGCGAGCAACGTCTCGAAGTGCTCAACCGTGTGCTCAGGCACAACCTCCGCAACCGGGTCGAGGTGATAAAGAGCAACGCCGAGGAGTTGTCCACACGGACAAACAGCGGCTACGCGGAGACGATAATCGACTCCGCCGACGGACTGGCAGAACTCGGCGCGAAAGCCCGCGCCATCGACCGGTTCGTCTCCCGGAGTGTCCGCGAGACAGAGCGTGACCTGGTCGCGGAACTGGACGATATCGTCGCAGAGACAGACTGTGCGGTCACCCTCGACACACCCGAGTCGGCGCCGCTGGTCACCGACTGGGGCGCGCTGACCGCCGCACTCGAAAGCGCCATCGAGAACGCCGTCGAGTACGCCCGAGACTCCGTCACCGTCTCCGTCGAGAGCACGCCCGACGGGTACACCGTCACTGTCGTCGACGACGGCCCCGGTATCCCCGACTCCGAACTCGCCGCGCTCGACGCCGGCACCGAAACCGCCCTCCAGCACGGCACCGGACTCGGCCTCTGGCGGCTCAGGTGGGGTGTCACGAAACTCAACGGCGACCTCTCGTTCGACACCGACGACGGCACCACCGTCCGTATTACCGTTCCCGACCGCTCCCCGACCCGGAGAGAGGATACCCTCCCCGCCGGCGAGTGACCGTCTGACGCCCCGACCGGGTGCCCGCCTCTCCGCCGATAGCTGCCGGTTGCTACCTGCACGTGCAATCTGTCGTGCCCGGCGGGAAACTATGATAATAGATTATGTACAACAGTTAAGTGTCACGACGTGGTATCGTACGCCATGGAAGTTGTAGAGCAGCTACAGTTTGGCCACGGCGACAGGAGGGACATCTACGAGTACGTGGAGCGAAACGGCCCAACAGAACCGGAGACGGTCAGACGTCGACTGAACATGCAACCACGGGCCTTTGGCCACCACGTCGCGATTCTCGAACGTGACAACGTCGTCGAGACCCGAGACGAGCGACTCAGGGTCGCCTTCGAGGGGGGCGAAGACGAGGAGTTCGACACCGGTGAGCTATCCTTTACGATCAGGCAGGCACGCGAGGAAGACCTGACCGGACTGGTCGGGGCGATACGCGAGGCAATCGGCAGCGGCGAACACGTGCAAGCCGAGTCGGTCGCAGACATCGTCGACACCGAGGGCGTGTTGCTCAGACACAACGAGATCGAGTCACGCATCTTCTTTGTCGCGACAGTCGACGACGAGGTCGTGGGCTGGGTCCATCTCAAACACCGCGAGTTAGAGAAGTTGAGTCACACCGCAGAACTCACGCTTGGCGTGCTGGAACAGTACCAGAAACGGGGCATCGGGGGCCGTCTGCTGGAGCGTGGTCTCGAGTGGGCCAACGCACAGGGGTTCGAGAGAATATACAACTCGATTCCGTCCTCGAACGAGCGGGCCACCGAGTTCTTCGGCGACCACGGCTTCGAGGTCGAGGCGATCCGCGAGGACCACTACAAACTCGACGGCGAGTTCATCGACGAGATTATGATGGCGAAACGGCTCTGAGCCACACCCGCGGGTCGTCGAGAGTTCGTGCCACGAGAACCGCTGTCGCCGACAGCGACCGCCACCCAGACAGCGAGACGACGTGCCTACCAGTAACCGACCACACCGATACCGACACCGTGGCCACCAGCGGGCGGGAACGCTCGGGACTTGCGACGGTGTGGCCCGGTCGCACGAGCAACAGTCCGCCGAGTGTACACTCTCTCGTCTGACCGACAGGACGGGCCGGCGGTCGTTCAGGGGTCGAACAGGACTTCACGGCCGGTTGGCTTCCAGTTCCAGACGGTGATATCGCCGCTGTCGATCTCGATGTACGTGTTCTCCGGGAGGTCGTCCCGGCCGCCACGCGAGGTCCAGGCGCCGGAGTTGACGTAACGGTCGCCGACAGTCGGGACGTGCGTGTGGCCAAACACCACGAACGAGTCCGGGTAGATTTCGAGCAGGTTCTGTGCGGTCGAGGACTGTGCCGAGACCTGTGACCGCGCGCCCGCCATTCTCGGGGGCTGGTCTGGCATCTCTGCCGGGTCGATTTCGTCTGCCGACTCGACGACCGCCTGCCACTGTTGCTGTGCCTGCTGGCTGCTGTAGCCGCCGCCGGCGGCGTCGCTGCGGTTCCGGGCGTAGAACGTGTCGGTGTCCCCGAGAACGAGGTAGTCGACCGCCGCGTCACCGGTGAACTGCCCCGACGCGGTCTGGAAGGCGAGCTCCACCGACCCCGAACCGAGGTTCCGGTACCGGGGAATCACCGGGGTGTCGTCTGCGGTCCTGGTTTCGACGAGAAGCGCGGAGACGTCGTCGAACTCCTGTTCGAACCTGACGGTCTGCCAGGTTTCGTCCGCGACGCCGGTCGTGGACACCTCCGCGATGCCGTCGCCGTGGATGCTCCGCCCGGGTTCGACCGCGAGAAAGGCGACCTGTTGCTGTGCAGGGGTGCCGTGTGGTGCGTGGACACGGAGTTCGAAACCCGACCTCGTCACGTTCCTCACTGCCGACAGCGAGGGCGAGGGAGTCGACTGCGTCTCGTCGCTGGCGGTCTGGACATCGGCGAGGGCGGCGGGAGCACTCCTCACTGCCGGCAGTGAAGACGCGAGACCCCACTGCGCCCCGCCGAGGGTCGTGCTCTGGATTCCGTCGTGGTTCGCGCTCTGGACCTGCGTGAACACAACGGGAACGTCGTCGAAAGACTCCTCGAAGGCGACGGTCGTCCACTCGCCGTCGGCGGTGGTCCGACCCACGACTGCCTCGTCGTTTCGCCCGACAGCGTGCCGACCGGTCGTCAGAGTCGCGCAGTGAACCGTGTGGTTCGGGTCGTCGACACGACCGGCGGTCGGTCCCCACGACTCCAGTTGGATGTCGGCCGACTCCGGCCCCCGGAAGGCCGTGCTGTCGCGTCGTCTCACCCGTGCCTGCACCGGCGGCCCGCTGGCCGACTCCACCGGCGAGGTGAACACGACACTGTCGGCGCCGCTCCCGTCGAGGTCCATCGTCTGCCACTCCCGGTTGCTCGCGGTCACCGTCTCTGGACCGGCCGAACCAACGGCCGTCTCCGAGTTCGTCCCGGTGAACCAGTTGTAGACGTCCACCAGCAGCCGGCCAATCGAGTCGGTCGTGCTGCAGAGAGCGTTACTCACCGGGTTGACCTGTAGCGGGTCGCCGCTGTCGCCGTGTGTCGCGACGAACGAGCGCCCGCCGCTCTCGAACCGGAAGTCGTTGCCGACCCGCCACGGCTCGTCGGGAGCGATATCCTCGGGTGTCTGCTCGCCGACGGTGATCAGTCGCCGGTCGTGGTTGCCTGCGGTCACCACGACGTCCATCCCACTCTCCTCGAAACTCTGTATCTGCGAGGCGACCCGGGTGTACTGCAGCAGTGTCGACCCCATTCCCCGGAACCACATCTCGAAGACGTCGCCGTTGAGAACCAGCACGTCCGGGTCGACTGCCGGCACCTCGCTCGTGAGAAACTCCTCGAATTTCCCGTCGTTCGAGAACGGCGACCCGAGGTGGACGTCGCTCGCAAACAGGTAGTGTTCGTCTCCCTCCTGGGCAGTAACCGACTCGGCGGCCATCCCGACCGCTGTCGCCCCCGCCAGTCCCGATGCCTTTAGTACCGTTCGCCTGTCCGCAGACAACTCGTCCCCGCTGTTGTGTGTTTTGTCTGACATTCGAAGGAATGTGCGCTGCTACAGTCAGTATCGGGTGGTTGCATATAAATGTATGTGTTGGGCTGGGTAGTGCACAATACAATATATATCCGGCAGTCGCGGGCGCCCGGGTGACCGATGGGGAATGTTCAAACCGCTCGCACACCTATTTGGTTGTATGACAGAGGGTGACGGCAAAGTCACAGTGCGGGTCGGAAGCGCACGCAAGCGCGACGCCGGGCGGGGCATCGCGCGACTCCCGACGCGCATTCAGAGTCGGCTGGGCGTTCTCAGCGGCGACCCGGTGATAATCGAGGGCACCCGACTGACCGTGGCGAAAGTCTGGCCGAGTGACGACAGCGACGACCTGATACGAATCGACGGCGACACGCGGGCCAGTGCCGGGGTGAACATCGGCGACACCGTCGCGGTCCAGAAGGCAACAGTCGAGGACGGTATCCAGGTGACACTCCAGCCTGCGAGCAACCGGACACAGGAGACACCACCGGAGCAGGCCCTCCAGCGGGCGCTGGTCGACCGTCTCGTCCGCACGGGCAAACAGCTCCGGGTCGAGGGGTACGGCCCGTACGTCGTCACCTCGACGACACCGACCGGGTCGGTCAGGATAACCGAGACAACGGCAGTACGGGTCGACCCGGGGGTGTCCTCGGTCGAGGCCGAGAGCAACAGCACAGACACCAGTCCGGAGGAGTCCGGCGGCGAGGTGGTCAGCGACACGACATACGAGGATATCGGCGGTCTCGACGAGGAACTCGAACTCGTTCGCGAGATAATCGAGTTACCCCTCTCGAAGCCGGAGCTGTTCGCACGACTGGGTATCGACCCACCGAAGGGCGTGTTGCTGCACGGGCCGCCGGGCACCGGGAAGACGCTGATCGCCCGCGCGGTCGCGAACGAGGTCGACGCCTACTTCGACACCATCCACGGCCCGGAGATCGTCTCGAAGTACAAAGGCGAGTCCGAGGAGCGTCTCCGGGAGGCCTTCGAACAGGCCTCGGAGAACGCGCCGGCGGTGATTTTCATCGACGAGATGGACTCGATTGCCGGCGAACGCGACGCGGAGGTCGACATGGAGAATCGCGTCGTCGCACAGCTCCTGACGCTGCTCGACGGACTGGAGACGGACGAACAGGTCGTCGTCATCGGTGCGACAAACCGGGTCGACGACATCGACCCGGCGATCAGACGCGGCGGTCGGTTCGACCGCGAAATCGAAATCGGTGTCCCAGACGAACACGGTCGCCGGGAGATTCTCGACGTCCACACGCGCGACATGCCGCTGGGCGAGGAGGTCGACCTGGACGGACTGGCTGCCAGGCTCCACGGCTTCGTCGGGGCCGACATCGCGAGTCTCGCGAAAGAGGCCGGGATGGCGGCGCTCCGGCGGGTCACCCACTCCGCCGAGGCGGAGAGTCTGGCCGACGAGGAGTTGACTGTCGCCGACGAGGACTTCGAGTCGGCACTCCGTGGCGTCGAACCGTCGGGGATGCGCGAACACGTCGCCGAGTCGCCCGAGACCACCTTCGCCGACGTGGGCGGACTCGACGACACGAAGCGACGACTCCGGGAGGCCGTCGAGTGGCCGCTGGATTACGGGCCGTTGTTCGAGGCGGCCTCGACCGACCCGCCCAGTGGCGTGTTGCTGTACGGGCCACCGGGCACCGGGAAGACGCTGCTCGCGGAGGCAATCGCCGGCGAGAGTGGTGTCAACTTCATCCGCGTCGCCGGACCAGAGGTGCTCGACCAGTACGTCGGCGAGAGCGAACAGGCGGTCCGGGACGTGTTCGAGCGGGCACGACAGTCTGCGCCGGCGATTGTCTTTCTCGACGAGATCGACGCCATCGCGAGTCGCCGCGGCGAGACACACGAGGTCACCGAACGGGTCGTCTCGCAGCTGCTCACAGAACTCGACCGGGCGGCCGACCACCCGAAACTGGTCGTGCTCGGCGCGACCAACCGGAAGGGTGATATCGACCCTGCACTCCTCCGGCCGGGGCGACTCGAACAGCACATCGAGGTGCCAGAGCCCGACGAAACTGCCCGCCGCGAAATTCTCGACGTGCAGACCCGGGGTGCGCAGCTGGGCGAGGAGATACACCTCGACGAGCTTGCGGCCGACACCGAGGCGTACTCCGGCGCAGAACTCGAGGCACTCGTCCGCGAGGCGTCGATGCGGGCGATTCGTGAGGTGGCCGCCGACGTCGGCCCCGACGAGGCGACCAGTTACACCGACGAAATCGTCATCACCGGCGACCACTTCGCGGCGGCACGCGAGGACCTCGACGACCAGCACCGACGGTAGTCACCGGAATCTGCCGGTCGGGCGGAACGCCCCGGCCAGTGTCGGACGCACGACTCCACAGCGACGCTCGTCTGAGTAAACTGTCGTCGTTCACCACAGTGTCGTTCCAGTGAACCAAAAAAGAGCCACACCCCACAGACGAGTTCAGGCGTCTGTCAGGTCAGTGGGGCAAAGAGTGCTCGAAGCAGTCCAAGCGGGTCCATCGGGAGCAGTGGAGTCGAGTCGGTCGTACTGTCGTCACCGTAGTACTGTGGCTGGTCGCCGTTGCAGGGACCGCCGGCGCCGACCAGGCAGATGCCGGCGTCGGTGGAGTCGTTGTCGCCGTCGGAGCCAATCTCTTTGTCCTCGACAGGCTGTCGGTCACTTCGGTTGGACCCGTCGTCACTGTTGCAGGGGCCGCCAGCGCCGACCAGACAGATGCCGACATCGGACTCGTTACTGTCTCCGGAGTCAATCTCTTTGTCCTCGACAGGCTGTCGGTCACTTCGGTTGGACCCGTCGTCAGCGTTACACGGGCCGCCAGCGCCGACCAGACAGATGCCGACATCGTCGGAGTCGTTGCCACCGTCGGAGCCAATCTCTCTGTCCTCGACAGGCTGTTGGTAATCTCGGTCGGACCCATCGTCAGCGTTACACGGGCCGCCAGCGCCGACCACGCAGATGCCGGCGTCGCTAGAATCGTTTTCGGGTGGGATACTCTCGACGGGAGGACTCTCTCCGTCTACAGGGACCGCCGTGGCTGCGCCCGCCATCGCCAGACTGGCGAGCAGGAGCGCACCCACGAACAGGGGTAGTCGTAATCTCATTGCAGTCGTTTCTTTCTCCCCCACTTAAGAAGGTCTTCCGTAGAGTCAAACAGCGGTTTGAGCGCCTCCCTCAGAGTCTCGAAATACGGGATTGCCAGCCCTGAGTTAGTGGTCTGGCGTGGGCCAGTCGGATAGCGCCCCCGGGTCGGTCAGACCGTCAGCTCCCAGTGGCCGTCACCGTCCTCGAGTTGCGTCGCGACGCCGTCGGCCAACCGATACTGAGAGCCGTCCCGTCTGACGTGGCCGGCGCGTTCGAGGTGGTCCAGGTGCGCGTACGCCTCTCCCGGCCCGTGGAGAATGTGGATGTGTTCGAGTTCGCCAAAGAGGTCGGCACTGACCGTCCAGGCGTCGGCAGGACCGAGCCGGTCGAGTGCGTCGAGTACGTTCCACGCGCGCTCGCCGTGGTGGTGGCGAATCTCCTCGGCGCGTGCCGCCGGGTCCTCGACCGCGTCGCGGTGTCCCGGCCACGCGCGCTCGTATCCGGCCTCGACGATAGTATCGAGTGCCCGGAGATACTTCTCCAGCGGACGTTCGACGCGGATGTCGGCACCGCCGACGTTTGGCGTGTACTTCGGGAGGAGCGCGTCGCCAGTCATGGCCGCTCCCGAGTCGAGTTCGTAGATACAGAGTCCGGCGGCGTGACCCGGTGCGTGGACGACGTCGAGACTCCGGCCGTTGAACGAGAAACTGTCACCGCCCTCGATGGGTGTCACGTCTGGCGGGTCGTCTCGGAGTGGTGTGCCACCGAGAATGCCACGCAGAATCTCGCGTTTCTCCTCGGGCAGTTGCCAGTGCTCGAAGTACTCCTCTTGGAGGTCGCCGAGTTCTGCCCAGGCCTCCTCGTCACCGGCGACCAGCGGCGCGTCGGCGGCGTGAAGATGCACCGGAGCGCCGCTCTCGGCCTGTATCTCGCTGGCCAGTCCGGCGTGGTCACCGTGCCAGTGTGTCAGAAAGATTCGGTCGACGTCCGCAAACGCGACGCCGTGGCTCGACAGTTCTGACTCCAGAGACCGACGAGTCTCGGTCATCCAGTCGCCGGTGTCGACCAGTACGGTCTCTGGACCGTCGTCGAACAGATAGACGTTGTTGTCACCCTCGAACGAGAAGTTCGAGAGCTGTATCCGTCTCATACTGTACGTTGGAGAGAGCCGGACAAAAGGTACGCGTTACCGTCCGCTGTCTGCGTGCCTGCCCCGACACTGCCTCTGTTCGCTGTGACCGTCGGGGCCTCTGTGTACGGCGTCTCGAACCCGAATACGGAGGCCGCGCCTTACATCTCGATAAGTTATACGTACAGTACCAGAAGCAACGACGGTAGGTTTCCCTGAGTTCGCAGAACGTCACGCGGAAAAATTTTAACTGGCACCGTCGTGTACCACACGACGAGGGGTGAAACAAGAATGGGAGTTGCTCACGGCACCGAGAACGAACAGCAGACAGCACTCTGGCAGCGACTCCGCAACCGGCTCTCCCGGTACGACGTGGTGTTGGCTGCTATCCCGTTGTTGTTGTCGCTGGCCTTTGTCGTCCACGCGCTGTTTCCGGTTCCAGTTCACCTCGCCGCCGGTGCTGGCGCGTTCGTCAGCAGTGTGCTCGTGGCCGACGTCATCTACATCCACCCGCCGGTAAACTCCTCCGCTGACCCCTGACGCGGGCGGACTGTCCCGATACTCTCTGTCGCCGCGACTCGTGGCAAGCAGTTGCCCGCCGGGGCCAGTCCTCGGTCACGGAGATTCGACACGGGTCGTCAGACACCACGTCGTAGATTCTACAGAGGTAACAGGCAGAGTGCCTCGGGGTCGTTCGGAAATCTCCGATTTCCGTGATGACGAGACGCTCCGCGTCTCGAACCACTTGCCCCCGAGGTACT
>CAZHPM010000024.1:0-32755 GCA_964534485.1 uncultured Halobacteriales archaeon | reverse complement strand
CCGTCGCGGTGTCGAGCAACAACGACACCGCCAGCGACACCGTGGTCGTGAGCGAGCAGGGTTCGCCACCGGAGTTCCGGGTGACCAACATCGACCCGGCGTCGGCAGCAGTGACCAACGGGACAGCGGTCGACATCTCGGCGTTCGTCGACAACGTCGGGAGTCTAAACGGGACACAGAACATCACGCTCAGTATCGAGAACAGCACGAACGTCGAAGTGTTCACGCGGACAAAACAGAACGTGAGTCGAGACGCGAACCAGAACGCGTCGGTGACGTTCGCGAGCGTCGACACCGGCGCGCTGGGACCCGGCAGTTACACTCACACCATCTCGTCGGCAAACGACTCGGCGAGTGGCAGTCTCACCGTGCAGACGCCCGCAGACTTCGGGGTGACAAACATCGACCCGGCGTCGGCGACGGTGACGAACGGCACGGCACTCGATATCTCGGCGTTCGTCGAGAACACGGGCGACTCGGCGGGCACACAGAACGTCACGCTCAGTATCGAGAACAGCGCGGGCACTGAGGTGTTCAGTCAGACCAGACAGGACCTCACCCGGACCGCGGGCGAGAACGCGTCGGTGGCGTTCACCGACGTCAACACGAGCGCACTGGGTCCAGGCAAGTACACACACACAATCTCGTCGGCAAACGACTCGGCGAGTGGCAGTCTCACCGTCGAGCCGAGCAGTCAGTTCGGCCTCGGATTCAGTGAGCAAAGCATCGAGAGCGGGACCGTCACCGTCGAGAACGTCTTCTCCGGTGGCGTCGAGGCGGTGGTCGTCGTCACGTACCAGGACGCGTCGGCCGGTGGAACGGGTCTCGTTGTCGCTGGGCAGACTGTCGGGACCTTCGACGGCGGGGACGTGGCGGTAACCCTCGAGGACACCAGTGCACTCGGCGAGAACCACACGGCACACATCCTACCCGCCAGCGACTTGAGTAACAGCACCGAGACCAGCGGTGTCGTCTCCAGTGTGACCGCAGACGCAATCGAGGCGTCCGCAGAGGCGTTTGTCTCGGTCGAAGTGAGCAACGGCGAGTTCGCGCGCGACACGACTGGTGACGGGCGATTGAACAACGTGCGTGGCGAGGACGGATTCAACACCCTGGACGTGCAGGCACTGTTCGACGGTCTCGATACGCCGGCCGTCGAGAACAACGCCGCGAAATTCAACTTCCTGCCAGCCGACAACGAGGTGAACATCCTCGACGTGCAGGCACTGTTCAACCAACTGCCCGGCAGATAATCCCGGTCGCGGTCGTCTCACTTTTCTGTTACCGTCTCGACAGACACGGCCCGCAGCTGGCAGTGACCGCAACTGTGAGCGAGCGGTCCGGTTTTGACCGTCGAAACCGTTAATAATCAGTTCGCCGATGAGTGGTACATGGTTATACCGAGACCAGACAGTGGGATATTGAAACGCGTCTACGCCAATATCCTCGGTTCGGGTGGAATGATTTCACTCGACATCCCGGAGCGCGTGCTCAAGCGACTGTACACGTACGGGAGTCTCAAAAACACCGAGCGGGGGGTCGAGTTCGAGATAAAGAATCGACTCCAAGACGCCAAGTTCTCCGGAGTAAACCGGGTGTCGGTCAACAACGAGAGAATCACACCCGAGCGCGTCCACGTCGAGACTGCCGACGGCGAGACGTTTCGACTCGACGAGATTACCGAGGAGAATCCGATCTCGTTCTCGGTGGGTCGAACCGTCTACGTCACCATCGAGGGGATGAACCTGCCGACCGGCGACCACGAGATCGATATCGACTTTACCGCCGACCCGTTTGGCGCGCTCTCACTCGAGATTACCGACAGTATCCGGGACGAGGGGCAGTTGCCGAGTATCCCCCGAGACGAGGAAGACAACTACAGCGAGGAGGCCATCGCGGAGCGACACGACTACCTCGCAGAAAAGGCCGGTGTCGAACTGGAACACGTTCCGAACTACTCGTTCGACGCCGAAACCAGTGAGGGCAACATAGAGAACTTCGTCGGTGTCGCACAGATGCCACTCGGTATCGCCGGGCCGGTGGTCGTCAACGGCGAGCACGCAGACGGTGAGTACCCGATTCCGCTGGCGACCACAGAGGGAACGCTCGTGGCGTCGTACAGCCGCGGTATGAAGGCACTCAACATGGCTGGTGGCGCAACGGCGACCGTCGTCGACGACCGGATGAACCGCGCGCCGGTGTTCGTCTTCGAGGACGCGCGCACGGCACGCGATTTCCGCGAGTGGGTGTTCGACCACGAGGACACAATCCGGCAGAAAGCAGAGGAGACCTCCAGCGTGGCGGAACTGGTCGAAATCGAGGACTACATGACCAACAACCTCGCCAACCTCCGGTTCAGCTTCCGCACGGGCGACGCCGCCGGTCAGAATATGGTCGGCAAAGCCACCTTCGCGGCCTGTAACTGGATTCTACAGGAGTACTCCGGGTACGTCGAGAACTTCTACCTCGAGGGAAACCTCGCCACCGACAAGAAAGCCTCGAAGGTAAACGATATGATGACCCGTGGCAAGCGCGTCACCGCCGAGGCGACACTCAGCGAGGAGACCTGCCTCCACCACCTCGGCGCCGAACCGGAGAGTATCGACCACCACAGCAAGATCTCCTCGATCAACTCGTTGCTCGGTGGTCTCACCAGCAACGGCGCACACCCCGCGAACGGACTCGCAGCGCTGTTTATCGCCTGTGGCCAGGACGAGGCAAACGTCGCAGAGTCCTCCGCGACACTCACGAACGTCACACTCCTCGCGGACGACTCGTTGCACGTCTCTGTCACCATCCCGTCGCTTATCGTCGCCACCTACGGCGGCGGAACGGGACTGGCCACACAACAGGAGTGTCTGGCGATGCTCGACTGTGACGGCTCCGGAAACGTCAACAAGTTCGCCGAAATCGCTGCCGCGACGGTACTCGCCGGCGAACTCTCGCTCGCTGCGGCTATCTCGTCCTCGGACTGGGTGACCAGTCACGACGAACTCGGCCGGAACCGCTGACTCTCGCCGTCTGTTCGCCCGGATTTATTAACAACCGAATACTCAGTAATAACACTTTTACACGGGAGGCGGGTTAGAGAGACACAGTGAGTGTGGCCATCGAGGTTTCGGACGCGACCTACGCGTACGGCGAGACAGTCGCGGTGGAGGGTGCATCGCTGACAGTCGAGGAGGGTGACTTCCTGGGGTTGATCGGGCCAAACGGGTCCGGAAAGACGACACTGTTGCACCTGATAATCGGGCTGAAAGAGCCAGACAGCGGACGGGTCGAACTGTACGGCGAGCGGGCCACCGAGTTCGAGGACGGCGAGCGCATCGGCTACGTCTCACAGCGCTCGACCGACAGGGGCGAGTCGATGCCGGTGTCGGTCCGCGAGGCGGTGTTGATGGGACGGTTCCCCCACGTCGGTCACCGGCGGCCGGGCCAGGAGGACCAGCGACTCGTCGACGAGGCGTTAGACCGTGTCGGGATTTCGGAACTGGCGTCGCGGCCGGTCGGTGCGTTGTCGGGTGGCCAGCGCCAGCGGACGTTCATCGCCCGCGCACTCGCCGCCGAGGCCGACCTGCTCGCGCTTGACGAACCGACTGTCGGCGTCGACGCGGACTCACAGACCGCGTTCTACGAGTTGCTCGACGAACTGAACCAACAGGGAATCACGGTCATTCTCATCGAACACGACGTCGATATCCTGACCGAACACGTCGACACTGTCGCCTGTATCAACCGGGAACTCTACTACCACGGCGACGCGGTCTCGTTTCTGGACAGTGACGCAATCGCCGAGGCGTACGGCAGTAGTGCGAAACTCGTCGCACACGACCACCCATGAGCCACGACACTGCAGGTAGCGACACCGTGGAGACCGACGCGAACCAGCGGGCGCCCGGTCGCACTGTCGAGCTGGTCGGACTCGGCGTGACCGCACTGCTCGCAGTCGCGATGCTCGGGTTCGTGTTGGTCGACTGGCTCCGGGTGCTCTCGGGTCCGGCCGGTTCCGTCGCGGCGACCGTCTTCGACGGATACGTCGGCGCCGGCGGCGGCCTGGACACGGTGCTTGGCACGCGCGTGTTCGAGTCACCCGGAACGATTCGTATCGTGGCGACGGGTGTTCTGATGGGCGTCGTCGGCCCGCTCGTCGGGGCCTTTCTGGTCCACCGGCAGATGGCACTCATCGGCGAGACACTCGCCCACACCGCCTTTGCTGGCGTGGCCGTCGGCGTCGGACTCGCGGGTGTGACGGGGCTCAGTGGCACGCGAGAGCAGTTCATCCTCGTCGCGGTGGTGGTCAGTGCGCTCGCGGCGCTCGGTCTCCAACAACTGACCGAGCGGACCGACTCGTACGGCGACGTGCCGATTGCTATCACGCTGGCCGGGAGTTTCGCCGTTGGCACACTGCTGATATCGATATTCCGTGACCGCGTGGCAATCGGTATCGAGGTCGAGAGTTTCCTGTTCGGCGAGACGTCGGTCGTCACCGTCGGTGGCACGCGGCTGGTGGCGGTGCTGTCGGTGGTCGTCGTCGCGCTGGTCGTTCTCAACTACAAGCAGTTCCTCTACATCACCTTCGACGAACAGGCCGCGCGTGTCGCGCGACTGAACGTCAGCGCGTACAACTCCCTGCTCATCGTGATGACGGCCGTCGTGGTCGTCGGCGCGATGCAGATTATGGGGGTGATTCTCGTCGCCGGGATGCTCGTCATCCCGGCCGCCGCGGCCTCGCAACTGGGCCGGAGTTTCCGCGAAACGCTCGTGCTCTCTGTGCTCTGTGGACAACTCTCGGTGCTCGCCGGTCTGTTCGTCGCTCTCGTGGGTGGCCTCCCCGCGGGAGGGCTGATAATCGTCGCCGCTATCGCCCTCTACCTGGGTGCGTTGCTCGTCTCCGACCGCACCGGTGTGAGTTCTGCTCGCTGAGGACGGCACGTCGTGGCGTGTCCCGGAGGGCACTCTCTCCCGTGACTGTCAGGACTCGCGCCACTTGTGGTCACACTCGACGCAGGTGAACAGTCGAACCTCGTAGGAACCGCCCGGTTTCGGCAACATCTCGTAGTACGCCCGGTCGCCGTTGCAGTTCTCGGCCGGACAGGGTTCCGCCATCGTCTCGGCGGAGTCTTCGGTCGCGTCGGCCACGGCGGGTGCTCCGTCGTCTCGCTGTCCGTCCCGTGTCGTCATCGCCGCCTCTGCCTGTGAGTCCCGCGACGCCTCGTTCTCGCAGGAGCGACACACCCACGTGTCACCCTCCGTGTGCATCATCGAACCACACTCGTCACAGAACTGCATCCGGCACAGGAGTACACGGGTGTCCAATATATGTCTTAATTTCTGAGTCGCCGTGGATTTCAGGCACCTACTCACGATGGCTGTGAGACCGTCGAGACAGACCGTGCGCGAGAGTTAAGCCGGTGGCTCACCCACACCCGGTTATGATAACGGTCGACCTGGACGAGTTCACCTTCGACATAAAAGACGGCGCGCTCGAACACGTCGGGGCCTCGAACAGCACGGCAACGGTCAAACTGTACGACGTCGACGGCGTCGAGGTCAGGGAGTTTGGCAACGAGCAACTCAAACTCTCCTGCGAGGACGACAGCGGCAGTGAAATCGAGGTCGCGCTCGGGGCAGAGCAGGCCCGCGAGATTGCACGGGGTATCGAGACACTCGAGGAGGAGAGCGAGGTCTTCGAGTAGCGTGCCACGAGTCAGCCACGACGGTGTCGAGCTCTACTACGAGCAGGCCGGCAGCGGTGACACCGTCGCCTTTGTCGGCGAGGCGGGGTACGGGGCCTGGCAGTGGGGGTGGCAGTACGACGCGGTCGCTGGCCCGTTCGAGGCGCTTGTCTGGGACCTCCGCGGGACGGGCCGCTCGGACGCGCCGCCCGGTCCGTACGGGGTCGACACGCTGGCGGCAGACCTGGAGGCAGTGCTGTCAGACAGTGGAGCCCGCCGCGCACACCTCGTGGGCGCGGGACTGGGTGGGATGGTCGCGCTCCGGCACGCCCGCGAGTACGACCGGACTGTGACGCTGTCGCTGTTTGGCGTCGCGCCGGGTGAGGCCGTCGACGAGAGCGCGTTTCGCGGCCTCCACGCCGAGGACGAGGAGAGGCTCCGGGAGTCGCTCGCGGGCGCGTTCTCCGAGTCGTTTCGCGACCAGGGGGCTGTCGACCGAGTCTGTGAGTGGCGCACACAGGAGGACGCGAGTGCGAGGGCCTTCGACGCACAGGCCGCCGCCGCACTCGAGTTCGAGCCCGGTCCACTGTACGAGCACCAGCTCCCGACGGTGGTCTACCACGGTGTCGACGACCCGGTCGTGCCGCTCGCGGCCGGCCGACGGCTGGCCGAGGCACTCCCGCGGGGCCGATTCGAACCTGTCGACGGTCGTCGACTGTGTTTTATCGAGCACGCGCGGGCGGTCAACGACCATCTCGTGGGATTTCTCGACGAACACGGCCGAGAGTAACAACGTCTTCAACCTTCGCTCCGTCTCGAACCGCATCTGTTAAGACCGTCGGTTTGCTGGAGATATGTATGTACAAAATCGTCTGCGACGACTGTGGGCAGATCGGATTCCACCCGTCACGCGTCGCCGCGGAGTCCAGAGCAGAGACCCACCTCGACGACACCGGCCACGAGACGTCGGTCGTCCAGATGGAGGAGGCGTAGGGCAACGTTTTTGCGCTCGACACTCTCTGCTCGGGTATGGGACGTGGCGAACTCTCCGAGGCGACCACGAGCGGCAGTGGCGACCTGTACTACGTCGATGTCGGACTGTACGACACACAGGGGTACGGGTCGGTCTACATTCTCGACGCCGACCGTCCAGCACTGGTCGACACCGGCACCGGCTACAGTTACGAGGTGGTGCTCGACGCGATGGCCGAGGTCGGAATCGAGCCGACCGAACTAGAGACACTCTGCCTGACACACGTCCACCTCGACCACGCCGGTGGCGCGAGTGTCCTCGCCAGTGAGTGTCCAAACGCCACGGTGTTGGTCCACGAGTCGGGCGCGCAGTTCCTCCGGGAGCCGGCGCCCATCTGGAGCGGCACGAAGTCTGTCGTCGGTGACCGCATCGAGTACTACCGCGAACCCGACCCGATTCCGGCCGACCGCATCCGGGAACTCGCGGACGGCGACACCGTCGACCTCGGCGACCACGTGTTCGGCGTCCACCGTGCGCCCGGCCACGCCTTCCACCAGGTGGTCTACTACGACCACACGACCGACGGCGTGTTCACCGGCGACGCGGCGGGAATCAACGTCCCCGGAGTGGACGGTGTACTCCAGACGTCGCCGCCGCCGGGCTTTCACCTACAGCAGTGTCTCGACGACGTCGAACTCCTCCGGGAACTCGACCCGGCGGCACTCTACTACGGACACTTCGGGGACCGCCCGGCCGGTGACCTGCTCGCCGAGTACGCCGAGGTCCTCAAGCAGTGGGTCACACGGGTCGAACAGAGGCGGGCCGAGGTCGGCGACGACGAGGCCGTTATCGAACAGTTCGTCGAAGCCACCGAGACGATGGGGGTCTGGAGCGAGGCCCACGCGCGCGGCGAGGCACGGATGAACGTCGAGGGCGTGTTCCACTACCTCGACGAACGGGGCGACTGACCTCGCGGGAACACCTGCCGGAGTGTTGTATTTGAGTGGAAACCTAAGGTAGTGTATGGTACAGAGAGGTGTGGGTATGACAAAGACTAAGTAGTCTTGGCAGCAACTATCACTCGACCAACGCGTACGTTACGGCGACGCGTGCGCCAGCACAGCCAAACCCCCCCGTTCAGGTCGCCGGAGAGACAGATGGCAGACAACAACGCACCAGTCGGGACGGTATTCGAGTTGCAGCGCACGACAATCGAACAGACCGGCGGTCTGTTGACGGAGTTCGTCGAGGCGTCGACAGACGCCAGTGACGGACTCGTGCAGAGTGTCGACACGCAAAGAGAGATTCAAGAGCAGACACTCGAACTCACGCGCCAGTCGGTCCACCAGTCACTCGACGTCGCGGAGACGGTCACCGCGACGTCGCCGGTCGACGACGACGACCTCCGCGGGACCGTCGACACCACCTTCGACAGACTGCTCGGCCAGCAAGACGAGGCCTTCGACGCCATCGAGGAGAGTTCCGAGCAACTGAGCGACGAGGCGACCGAGCGCATCGCCGACCAGGTCGAACTCCTCGTCGAGTTCAACCGGGAGATCGAGCAGCAACTCTCCGAGACGGCCCAACTCCTCGTCGAGCGCGCGGAGGCGTCCGACGGGTTGACCGGGTCGGTCGAGGCGCAGTTCGACGACCTCGTCGAACAGGTGGGCGACCAACTCGACGCGCTCGGAGACCTCGACGAACAGTTCGAGAGTATCGACATCACCTCGCCCGGTGAGTGAACTGCCCGATTATCAGTTGTCGCGCTCGGGGGACTCTCTGTTCTCCCGTCTGCCGACTCTGTGGGTTCGGCGGGTCCGTCGGCCGTGTCTGACTGTCTCTCACCGCATCTTGGCGGCCTGGAGCGCGAGTTCGATATCCCGTCGCGGGTTCGTGGTGACGCTTGGACCGTGTCCGGTGTGGAGTGCCCGCAGGTCGGCGTCGACAGTGTCGAGAACGCGTTCGATGCTCTCGACCAGCAGTTCGCGGTCGCCCTCGTCGAGGTCGGTGCGACCGAAGCCGCCGTTGGCAAAGACGAGGTCGCCGGCGAACAACACGTCTGTGGCCCGCGAGTAGAGACAGAGGTGGTCGTTCTTGTGACCCGGGGTGTGGAGGGGTTCGTAGTCGTGTGAGCCGATTTCGACAGTCTGTCCCTCCACGATTTCGTTGTCGACGGCGTCGTGTTCGGTGTCGTACCCCCAGCTCTCGACGTCGAACGCGTCGGTCACTGCGTCGATGTTGTCGACGTGGTCGTGGTGGGTGTGTGTGACGACGACGGCGTCGATGTCGTCGACGTGGTCGCGTGTCCGCTCGACCACGTCGAAGCCACTCCCCACGTCGACCAGCACCGTCCGGTCACCCTCGACGAGAAAGACGTTGCTCGTCAGTCCCTGGTGCCCGGCAGCGAGGTTTCGTATCATACCGCTACTACACGGAGGACCGGGTTGTGTGTACCGGTTCGTGACCTCGCCTGGGGGTCTCGTGTCGCCCGCAGGTCGTCTGCCCGACAGTTCGGTCCGGCCACGACTGGTCTGTGACACGTCGACGGGCTCTGTTGTACGTGCTGGTAGCAGGGAGTTTATAACCCGCCGAACCCAAACTACGGTAATGAAGGACCCAGTTACCGACTCCGAGTTCTCACACCACCAGCAGGGCCGATTCGCGACGAACCCCCACGAGCCAGAGGTCGGCTCGATTCCCGAGGGGAGCCGCGACGAGGACACTGTCAGGAAAACCGGAACGACGACGATTGGTATCTCAGTCGAGGACGGTGCCGTTATCGCGACAGACATGCGCGCGAGTCTCGGCGGCCGATTCGTCTCGAACAAGAACGTCCAGAAGGTCGAGCAGATTCACCCCAACGCGGCACTCACCCTCGTCGGCAGTGTCGGCGGCGCACAGTCGTTTATCCGGACGCTCCGGGCGGAGGTCAAGCTCTACGAGGCCCGTCGTGGCGAGCACATGAGTATGCAGGCGCTCTCGACGCTCGCGGGTAACTTCGCCCGCGGCGGTCCGTTTCTCGCGATCAACCCCATCCTCGGCGGTATCGACGACGAGGGCAGCCACGTCTACAGCGTCGACCCCGCAGGGGGCGTCATGGAGGACGACTACACCATCACCGGCTCCGGTCTGACGGTGGCCTACGGCACCCTCGAGGACCGCTACGACCCGGAGCTCTCTCTCGAGGAGGCACGAAACGCCGCCGGCGCGGGCGTCAAAGCCGCCGCCGAACGCGACACCGGTTCGGGGAACGGCGTCTACTTCGCCACCGTCACCGAGGAGGGCGTCGAAATCACCAGCCACGAACTCGACGAAGTCGACCAGTAGGGCTCTACCGGCGGTTCGTGGACGCGGGCACTCCTGTCCGACGAGAAACTCACACTTCACCAGAAGCCGCCGCGCTCGGTGTCGACTACGACTCGTAGGGGCCGACGATTCCCGACGAGTCGTCGGTCTCCTGCACCGAGTCCCCGGTGTTACCGGTTTCGGGCGTGGAGTCGTCGGTCTCCTGCCGGTTTCTCTCTGCCTCGTCGTAGGCCGCTCCGGCGGCGATGAGGAACCCGATTATCGCAGTGAGAACGGCGATAGCACCGATAGCGAACACCGCGAGCTGGAAGACTTCCCCCTCGAGTGCCTCGGCGGAGGTGATTATAAACACCGCCGACACGAACGCGATAAGCGCGAGTAATCTGCCGAACCGTCCGGTGTCGAACCCGCTAGTCGACATTACGTTTCACCACGTCCAGTACTCCCCGGTACTCCGGGTTCCCGGCGGAGTGAATCGATTGGCTCACCCAGAGACCGGCGGTGAAGTTGAGCAACGCGACAAACGAGATTCGACCGACCTCACCGCTGACGAGAAACGCCGTCCCGACGGCCCCCAGAAGCGTAACCACCATAATCGAGTGTGTTACCAGCGACCGGATGCCGAAGTCCTGTAGTTTGCGCGTGGCAGTTGCCATACCGGAGCGTAGAACTAACACAATATAAATCTGCGTTTCGAAACAGAGAGTGCCGCATCGACAGACCTCTTTACTGCCTGGTTCCGCGAGCGGTGAGGTGAAATGTGACGCCCACGAACCGTCGGTATGGACTCCGAAACGGGAGCGCAGACAGAGGGCGACCAGAACCCCGAGGCGGGTGCCGGGGTGACGGGAGAGTTCGGGACCGCGGGGATTCGTGGCCCGGTGACGGAGGTGGGGCCGGCGCTGGCACTCGCGGTCGGTCGAGCGGTGGGCGCAGACGCGGTGGCGGCCGGGACCGGCCTCGTCGTCGCACGGGACGGACGCACTACGGGTGAGTCACTCGCTGCCGCGGTGACCGCGGGCGCGACCAGTGCCGGTGTGACCGTACTGCGGGCGGGTGTTCTCCCGACACCGTCGCTCGCTGCGGCCTCGCGTGGTCGCCACGGTGTGATGCTCACCGCCAGCCACAACCCGCCCACAGACAACGGTCTCAAGCTCTTCGTCGACGGACGGGAGTACGACCGCGAGCGCGAACACCGGGTCGAACGGCGCGTGGCGGACGAGCAGACGCCCGCCGACTGGGACGCGTACGGCGGTGTCGAGCGGGTCGACCCACTCGACGCGTACCGCGAGGCGGTCGTCAGTCACGCGAGCACACACGGCCCGGACCCGGCCGACCTCTCTGTCGCCGTCGACTGTGGCAACGGGATGGGTTCGCGCGCGACGCCGCAAGTGTTGCGGGCACTGGGTGTCGACGTGACGGCGCTCAACGCCAACGTCGACGGTCGCTTCCGGTCGCGGGCGAGCAAGCCAACCGCCGAGAGTCTCGCGGACCTGCGCGCGTCTGTCGCCGACGGTCCGGCAGCGCTCGGTATCGGTCACGACGGCGACGCCGACCGGATTGTCGTTGTCGACAGCACCGGTGGAGTCGTCCACGAGGATACGGTCGTCGCGATACTGGCCGAACACTACACACACGCGAGTGACGCCACAGACCCGGTCGTGGTGACGACACCGAACGCCTCGGGGCGTATCGACGAGCGCGTGCGCGAGGCGGGTGGACGCGTCGAACGGGTCCGACTCGGCGCACTCCACGAGGGTATCGCCGGCGTGCGCGAGGCAGGCGACACGGGAACGGCTGTTGTTTTTGCCGCCGAACCCTGGAAACACATCCACCCGGAGCACGGCGGTTGGATCGACGGTATCGCGTCGGCGGCGGTGTTCTCGCGGCTGGTCGCCGCCCACGGCCTCGACGCGCTCCGCGAACCGGTCACCGAGCACCCGTACAGAAAGACCAGTGTCGACTGCCCCGACGCCCACAAGAGCGCGGCGATGGCGACACTCTCGGAGACACTGCCCGACCGGTTCCCCGAGGCGAGCGTCGACACGGACCACGGTGTCCGACTCGAGTTCCCCGACGACTCCTGGACACTGGTTCGCCCGAGCGGTACCGAGTCGTACGTGCGTGTCTACGCCGAGAGCGAGGCCGTCGACCAACTGCTCGCAGACGTCCGCGAGTGTGTCGAGGCCGCGGTCGACGAGCGAGCATGAGGGAGTATCCGTCGATTCCGCGCGCACCGGAGGCCCCGGAGGGGCTGTTCGAGGAGGGCCATCTCTGGCTGTTCGAGAAAGTCGACGGCGCACAGCTCAGATTCCAACTGCAAGAGGCTGGCTTTCTCCGGTTTGGCGACCGGAGCCGTGTCTACGACCCCGACGACGTGCCACACCAGTACCAGCACGCCGTCCGGCACGTCCGGAATCGCCTCGACCGCCAGGCACTCCAGGCGGCCGTCGACGACGTGGAGTCGATTGTCTTCTTCGGTGAGGCGATGCATCACCACAGTATCGACTACGACTGGGCGCGCACGCCCTCGTTTCTCGGGTTCGACGTCTGGTCGGCCGACGACGGATTCCGCCCGCTCGCGTCGATTGCGGAGATTTTCGCGGGAGTCGGTCTGGCGGCGGTCAACACGTTCGCGCGGGAGGTCCGGACGCGGGATTTCGACCCGGAGTCGTACACGGTGCCCGACTCCGCGTGGTACGACGGCCCCGCAGAGGGTGTCGTCGTCCGGAACAAACGCGGCGGGCGCGCGAAACTCCTGCACCCGGAGTTTCGCGGGACCGACGAGGCGGCCCCCATCGACGGGTCTGTGGCGGACCTCGCGGCGGAGTTCGCCACGCCACGCCGGTTCGAGACACTCGCGGCGCGACTCGAGGACCGCGAGACGCCGGTCACCGTCGACCGCCTCCACGAACTGGCAGTCGAGGATATCGTCCGCGAGGAACACGGACGCCTCTCTCAGAGCACTGACCCCGTCGATATGCAGGCGTTCCGGTCCGAGGTGGCCGCGCTGACCCGCGAGTTTCTCGACGACCGCCGGAACCGGGACTGAACGGAACGCGCCCGTTACTCGCCCTCGAACTCGGGTTCGCGGTCCCCAGAGAAGGCCGCCACACCCTCCATCATGTCGTCGGTCGTCAGGAGCAGCGAGAACGCCTGACTCTCCATCTCCAGTCCGGCAGAGAGGTCCTGGTCGCGGCCGTTGTTCATCACGCGTTTGGCCTGCCGGAGCGCGACCGGCGGACCGGACACCAGGTCGTCGACAAAGTCGTCGACGGTCTCCTCGAACTCCTCCGGGGGGACGGCGCGGTTGATGAGTCCCCAGTCCTGGGCGCGCTCGGCGGAAATCTGCTCGCCGCGGTAGACCAGTTCCTTCGCGCGGGCGTCGGTGAGTTGGCGCATCGCCCGCTGGGTGCCGCCGCCGCCGGGAATCAGGCCAAGGTCGATCTCCGGGAAGCCAAAGGTCGAGGACTCGGTCGCAACCCGGAGGTCACAGCCAAGCGCAATCTCCAGACCACCGCCCAGACAGTAGCCGTCGATTTTGGCGAGTGTCGGCCGTGGGAACTCCGCGACAGCGGTGAACACCTCCGTGGGTTCGGAGTCTTTTGCCGGGTCGACGTTCGTAAACGCCGTCACGTCCGCGCCGGCACAGAACGCACGGTCACCGGCCCCCTCGAAGGTCACCGCACGGACCTCCTCTTCGTCGACGGAGTCCAGCAGGTCGACGATAGCGTCCATCAGGTCGGGGCTCAGCGTGTTCAGTCGCGCCGGTCTGTCGAACGTAATCGCGAGCAGACCGTCGTCGAGTGTCCACTCCATCCCCGGGTAGTCGCCGATGCCGTCGTCGGTGTCGTACTCGTAGAAGCCCGCGCCGGCGTCTCTGCCGGTGTCACCGCGCTGGACGCGCTCGGTGAGGTAGTTCGCGGGTGCGTACCTGTCGTCGCCGTACTCGTCGCCGAACTCCGCCTGCAGGTCCTCGAGTTTCTCGACGACGGTGTCGAGACCGAGTTTGTCTGCACGGCGACAGATACCCTCCGGGAAACCCGTGCCAAGACGCATTCCCGTGTCGACTGCCTCCGGCGTGGCGACCCCGTCGCCGACGAGTTTCGCGGCCTCGTTTATCATCGTCGCCTCGACGCGCAACCAGTCGAAACTCTCCGTCGCGTCCTCTGGCTCGTAGTCGACACCGTTGTCCTCGTGGTCGTAGTACCCTCTACCGGTTTTCTCCCCGAGTTCGTCGTTCTCGACGCGCCGTTCCATCACCGGTGGCACCGGAACACCGGCCTCTTTCATCACGTGGTAACTGATGTCGATACCGGTCATGTCCGCGAGTTCGAACGGCCCCATCGGGTAGCCACGCTCGTGGACCATCGTCGCGTCTGCCTCCCGCACCTCGGCCTCGCCCTCCGAGACCATCCAGGCCGGTTCGCTCCCGAACGGGCCAAGCACCGAGTTGACGACGAACCCCCGGACGTCCTTGCGGACGTAGATGGGTGTCTTGTCGAGCGATTCGACGAAGTCGTGGGCCAGTTGGGCGGTGTCGTCGCTGGTCTGGTCGCCGTAGATGACCTCGACCAACTCCATCTTGACGGGCGGATTGAAAAAGTGCATCCCCACCACGTCCTCCGGGCGGGCGGTCGCCGACGCGATTTCGGTTATCGACAGCGAGGAGGTGTTCGAGGCGAGAATCGTGTCATCGGTGAACTCGTCGAGGTCTGCGTAGATTTCCTTTTTCAGGTCCATCTGTTCGGGCGCGGCCTCGATGACCAGGTCTGCGTCGGCCACCGCCGCCGCCAGGTCCGTCGTCGTCTCGACCCGGTCCAGTACTGTCTCGGGGTCCTCGTCGAGTCGACTCTTCTCGGCGAGTTTGTTCAGCGACCACTCGATATCCTCGTAGCCGTCGGCGACGAGTTCCTCCTCGACGTCACGCATCGTCACCGCGTAGCCGCTCATCGCGGCCAGTTCCGCGATTCCGTGGCCCATACTTCCAGCACCGAGCACCGCAATCTGGTCGACTGTCTCGACTGTCATACCCACACTGTGGGCCGGGAGTCTCATAGTTCCACCGAGTCGCATAACCCCTTCGGAGGCGTGACGCAACCCTTTTTATGCTGCTTGCGGAACCTGCCGGCATGGAACTCGACCGGGATGTGGTCGTACAGGTTGGCATCTCGGTCGCTGTGGTTGGGCTTTTCATCATCGGACTGGGAATTGTAAGCGCCGTCTTTGGCTCTGCCGAGACCGTCGACGACCGGCCGCTCAACGGGACACTCGAGGACGGGTCGTTCACCGGGACCGTCACCGACGGCCGGGTCAACGGCACCGTCGACGGCCGGTTCGACAACGGTGTCGAGTTGACGATTCAGGGTGAGTTCAACGGCACGCACGACAACGGCACCGCCGAGGGCGAGTTCAACGGGTCTGTCGGCGGCGCCATCGACGGGAGACTCAACGGGACGGTCGTCAACGGCACACTCGAACTCGACGACGGACGGGGCGAGGACGTGCAGGGCACGCTCGAAGGTGAGTTCGACGGCTCTGCGACCGGAACGACCGCGACAGACCTCAGCGAGACGGGTGCACTCGTCTTGCTCGGCCTGATGGTGGCGTTTATCCTCGGGATGTCGCTCTCTGGATTCCTCATCGAGCGCCTCCGCGAGGCAACGTAGCGGCGACGGACTGCGTGTCGCCGGGTACGAACGCATATACGCACCGCTCGTGTAGCGGGAGGTATGGACGCTCACGATCCCACCGAGGGGTGGTTCGACGGAGTCGACGGCGCCGACGCGGTCCACGAGGGGAGCGCCCCGGAACCCCGTGACTGGCCACACCTGGCCGTCGAGCGTGGCTTTGCCGCCGACGAGGGCGAGTACTACGAACGACTCCACGAGGCAACGGTCACGGCAACTCGGGATGTGGTCGACGAGCGGGAGAGCGCCGACGACCAGCAACTCATCCACGCGGTGCGGGCGCTCGACGACTGCCAGCGAACCGCGAACGAACTGCTCGAACGGGTCACAGAGTGGGCCGGTAGCCGCGACCCGGACGCGACGGTCGACCTGTCCTACGCCCGGGACCTGGCAGCGGGCGACGCCGAGACACCCCTCGACGGGCGTGTCCGTTCACTCGCCGCCCGCGTCGTCGCCCTCGACGAGGAAGCAACCGCACTCCGGGCCTCCGTCGAGCGCGCGACACCCGGCGTCGCGCCGAATCTCGCGGCACTCGCTGGTCCCGTACTGGCGGCCCGACTGATTGCACTCGCCGGCGGACTGGAGCAACTCGCGAGGAAACCCGCGGGCACGGTCCAGTTGCTCGGGGCCGAGGACGCACTGTTTGCGCACCTGCGTGGCGGTGCCCCCTCGCCAAAGCACGGCGTCATCTACACCCACGAGGCCGTCAGGGAGACCCACCCCGACGACCGTGGCTCTGCGGCGCGTGCGCTCGCGGGAAAGTTGACCATCGCTGCCCGGGTCGACCACTACAGCGGCGACCGGCGGCCGGACCTCGAGGCCGACCTCGACGAACGAATCGAGCGCATCCGCGCTCGTGAGAGCACGTGACACTGCCGGCGGGGGTCGAACGCCACGACTTCGGCGGCGAGACGGGGCTGGCCACGCGGGGCGAACCGGTCTACGGCGAACCGACAGACGGCGACTGGCGGCGCTGGGACGCCTCGCGGTCGAAACTGGGTGCGTTGCTCGCCCGTGGCGTCGACACCGGACTGACCGGCGGCGAGACGGTGCTGTATCTCGGCGCGGCGGCGGGGACGACCGTCAGCCACGTCGCGGATTTCGCCGGCCCGACCTACGCTGTCGAGTTCGCGCCCCGGCCGATGCGGGAGTTACTCGGGGCCGCCCAGAGCCGCCCGAATCTCTTTCCGCTGTTGAAAGACGCCCGCCGCCCGGAGCGGTACGCCCACGTCGTCGAACCCGTCGACGCCGTGATTCAGGACGTGGCCACGCGCGGGCAGGCCCGCGTCGCCGTCGAGAACCGCCAGTTCCTCCGGGAGGAGGGCCGACTCGTCGCCACAATAAAGGCCCGCAGCGAGGACGTGACCCGCGACCCGGCGGCGGTGTTCGAGGACGTGCTCGCCGAACTCGAAGACGGCTACGAGGTGCTTGCGACCGAGCGCCTCGACCCCGTTCACGACGACCATCTCGGTGTCGTGGCGCGGCCGCGGTAGTCGCCACCAGTGTGTCACGACCAGTCGTTGAACTGTCAACCGTTCTCGACACGTGCGCTCTCGTAGCACGTACCGCCACGCACAAATCCGGGCAGTCTAAATCGTGGGTGATGAGTGACTCCGACGCCCTCGGGGACGTGCCAGTCGAGGCCGTCCGGGCGGCGTTGCAGGCGTGGTACCGCGCGGACCACCGGGAGTTTCCGTGGCGCGAGACCACCGACCCCTACGAGATTCTGGTCTCGGAGGTGATGAGCCAGCAGACCCAACTCGGCCGGGTCGCCGACGCGTGGGCAGAATTTCTCGACCGCTGGCCGACTGTTGCCGACCTGGCCGGGGCCGACCGCGCCGAGGTCGTGGGCTTCTGGACGAGTCACAGTCTCGGCTACAACAATCGCGCGCGGTACCTCCACGAGGCCGCCGGGCAGGTAATCGAGGAGTACGACGGCGAGTTTCCAGACGAACCCGCGGCGTTACGAGAGTTGATGGGTGTCGGTCCCTACACCGCCAACGCGGTGGCGAGTTTCGCGTTCGACAACGGCGACGCGGTCGTCGATACCAACGTCAAGCGCGTGCTGTACCGGGCATTCGGCGTTCCCGACGACGACGCGGCCTTCGAGCGGGTGGCCGGGGAGTTGCTGCCCGCCGGGGAGTCACGGCTCTGGAACAACGCCATCATGGAACTGGGCGGCGTCGCGTGTCAGAAACACCCTCGATGCGACGAGGAAGAGTGTCCGTGGCGCGAGCACTGCGAGGCGTACCGGACCGGCGATTTCACCGCGCCGGACGTACCCGAACAACCCGACTTCGAGGGGAGTCGCCGGCAGTTCCGCGGGCGCGTCGTCCGCGCGCTCGACGCACACGGCGAACTGGCGCTGGACGACCTGGGGCCACGCGTTCGGGTCGATTACACGCCAGCGGGCGACCACGGCCGGGAGTGGCTCCGCGACATCGTCGGCGACCTCGCCGAGGACGGCCTGGTCGAGGTACTCGACCGGGAGGACGGGGCCGTGGTGTGGCTGTCTCAGTGAGCCGGCTCTCACGGGCAGAAACGCGGCACAACCGCTTTCTTTTCTCCCCCCACAGTGTGTGATACGATGAACGTCGACCAGTTCAAAACGGAGAACGCGCCGACAGAGAGCGACGAACAGTTTCAACTCGAGAACAACTACACCCTCGACGTAGCCGTCGACGGCGCACTCATGGCGAAGGCCGGAGCGATGATCTCCTACACCGGGAATCTCTCGTTCACCGGACAGTCGTCGGCGGAGGGGGGTATCACGGGAATACTCAAAGACGCCGCCACCGGCGAAGGAACTCCCATCATGACCGTCGAGGGAACCGGGCACGTCTATCTCGCCGACAACGAGAAGAAAGTCCAGATACTCGAACTCGACCGGGGCGAGTCACTCACGGTCAACGGCGAGGACGTACTCGCCTTCGAGTCGAGTGTGGACTACGAAATCAGCAGTATGGACAGTCTCGCCGGTGCCTTTGCCGGCGGGTTCACCAACGTCTACCTACAGGGTCCCGGCCACGTGGCCATCACCACACACGGTGACCCAATCGTGATGGAGCCTCCGGCCACGACCGACCCGAGTGCGACAGTCGCCTGGAGCAACACGTCGCCGGAGGTAGAGGTCAACAAGAATCTCTCGGATATGGTCGGACAGGAGTCCGGCGAGCGTTTCCAGATGGAGTTTGGCGGACAGAGCGGGTTCGTCGTCGTCCAGCCCTACGAGGAACTGTAGCCTCGCCGACCCGTGTGGCTCGGGGAGTCGTCCACACGGACATCCGGCGTGTACCTATCACTGCGTGGAACCGTCGCTTCGAGACGGTTCCCAGTCAACCGACCGGCCACGGCGGTCGGCCGGAAGTTACCAGTGGCCCCGCAACCGAGAGAGACGTATGCCACGGGTCGTCAGTCTCGGCAGTATCAACGTCGACCGGATTCACCGCGTCTCCGAGGAGACACTCGAAACCCTCGACGACCGCCACGACTGGTTTCCCGACCGCGGTCAGACGGTCGACATCCCGGACGGTGCCACGGGGTTCCCGGGCCCCGGGGTCGGCGAGGCAGACGAGATTCGCCACGGCGGCACAGGCGGTAATCAGGCCGTCGCGGCCGCGCGCGCTGGCGCGGAGACGGCTATCGTCGGCGCCGTCGGTCCCGACCACGACGAGTTCGGCGCGCTCGGTTCACTCCGGGCACAGGGTGTCGCTGTCGACGCCGTCGAGACGGTCACGGCACCGACGGGAACGGCGCATATCTTCGTCGACCCCGGGGGGGACAACCGGATTGCCGTCCGGGCCGGGGCCAACGGACAGCTCGGCCGGGATTCTGTTCGCGAGCGGTTCGAGACCATCGCGAGCGCCGACTGCCTGCTCGTCCAGAACGAAATCCCGACCGGCGTCGTGACCGAGGTACTCGCCGACCTCGCCACACGGCCGGAGCGCCCGACGGTCATCTTCGACCCGGCACCTGCAGAGGGTGCGGCGGCAGTGTTCGACTGCAGGGCGGTGGACTACAGCACGCCAAACGAGAACGAGTACGCGACACTCTCGGCACATCTCGACAGCTACGACGGCGCTCTCGTCGTCACGCGCGGCAGCGAGGAGCTCACTGTCGAGAGTGACGACCGGTACACCGTGACGCCGCCGTCGGTGTCGCCGGTCGACACGACGGGTGCCGGCGACACACTCGATGGCTTTCTGGCGGCGCGACTCGCCGCTGGCGCGCCGCTCGGAGAGGCTCTCCAGACGGCAGTCGTCGCCGGTTCACTCTCGACGCGCGCGGCCGGTGCTCGCGGCGGGATTCCGACACTCGCGGCGGTCCGGGAGTTCCAGCAGTCTGACCGAACACGGTGACACACCACCGGAACTGGACAGTCGGTAACCGACTACCCGCCGTGAGTCGTATCGACTCCACGTACGCCGACAGCGGTCGGTGCCGGAGTAAACGTCCGTCGGGTTCTCGCGCGCGACGACAATTTAGGCCATATTGATAAGGTTAAGGTAGACACGGGCCAGTACTAGGAATATGGAAACGCGAAAGGTCCAGCGACTTGGTCCCTCGACGCTTGCGATGACACTTCCGGCGGAGTGGGCACACGGTTACGACGTCGAGAAGGGAGACGAGGTATCGATCAGGTTCGGGGGCAAGGGGACACTGACCGTCATGCCCGAGTCGGTCCAGTCCGAGGAGAGTGAGGCCGTTATCAACGCCAGCGGATTGAGTGCCGATGCCGTCGAGCGAGCAATCCTGGCACAGTACGTCCTCGGACGGCGCGTCATCCACATCGAGGTCGACGACGGCGAGACACTCGAGAGCACACAGATAAACGCCGTCTACAACGCCGAGACACAGCTCATGGGGCTTGGCGTCATCGAAGAGACGCCCGACAGTATCGCAATCCGGTGTTCTGTCGACGCGGAGGATTTCACACTGGACAACCTGCTTGGACGGCTCGAATCCACGGGGTCGACGATGCGCAACGAGGCAATCCGGGCGCTGGCTCACAGCAACCCGGACCTGGCACAGCGCGCGCTCAACCGGGAGCGACAGGCCAACAAGATATTCGTTCTCCTGCTCCGACTCATCTTCACGGCGTACCAGAACCCAAATCTCGCCCGGGCAGTCGGTCTCGACGACGGCTTTCCGCTGATCGGGTACCGGTCGATTGCGAAGAATCTCGAACTGACGGCGGACAACGCAGAAGATATCGCCGAGACCGCTCTCGGGGCCGAGGGCCACGCGCTCAACGTCGAGCAGGGGACGATGCGACGAATCCGGACGTTCACCGACCAGGTCAACGAGATCACCGAACAGGCCGTCACAGCGGCCGTCGAGCGCAACTACGACGCCGCAATCCGGGTTCGCGAGGAGTTCGACGCGATGAGCAGTCGCGAGCAGGAGATACTCGAAGACCTGCCAGAGATGAACAACGACCGCCTCCTCGAGGTGCGGGAGGTGCTCGTCAGCCTCGACCAGACCGCGCAGTACGCGGTCCGAAACGCCGAGATTGCGACGAATCTCACGATGAACGAGGAGTCTGACCACATCTCGATCAGGTAGCTCTCCGAGAGCCGACTGCCTGCTGGCCGACAGATACCATCCTAAAAGAGGGCAACCGACCGTCAGCTCTCGACGGCTTCGGCGGCCTGCTCCGAGACCTCCTGTATCTGGTCTTGCACGCTATCGACCTGTTCCTCCACGTCACCGACCTGGTCGCCGACCTGTTCTTGAATGTCGTCGAGTTGCTCCTGGAGTTCGTCGACCTGTTCGCCGACCTGCTCGGTCGCCTCGATGGACTGGTCTTCGAGTTCTTCCTGGGCCTCCATCAGCGCGTCGACGAACTCGTCGATTGCCTCGACAGACTCCTCGCTCAGGTCGTCGTACGCGTCGACGCCCTCTTCGAGACCCTCCTCGAGGTTGTCGAAAAACTCCTCGTGGTTGTCGAGGAACGCGGTGTACTGGTCGTCGATGACGTCACGGACGTCCTCTGTCGGCGCCTCGCCGCCAGGGAGGCTCTGCTCGACCGCGTCCAGTACGCCGTTGAGTGTCTCCTGCTGGAGTTCGACGACACTCCGCTGAACCTCCTCCTGACTGTCCAGGCTATCGACGGTCGCCTCACCGACGCGCTGTGGGAGATCGACTGTCTGTTCGACCACCTGCTGGCTCTGTTCGATCGACCTGCGCTGCAGTTCGAACGTCGTCTCGACGGGACTCGTGTAGTCTACCATTGTGCTTCTACCTGAATAGAGGGGACCTGAATGTATAAATCTTGCGCTCGATACCATTCTTTACCATCCAAAACCACTGAGTGTACTCAGGAGAGAATTACCCACAACGGTAACGGCTCGGTAGCACCGAGGAGTAGGAGCGGTCGACAGTAGGAGGTGGCCACAGACCGGGTAAACTAAGTGTGGAACAGATAACGTCCAGATATGCCAGAGAAGGCGACATCGGATATCGGAGTCGGCGGCAGTCTGTTGTTTGGGTTCCTCGCGGTGCTGGGCGCGCTCGTGACCGGAGTAACTGCGTACCTCGCGGCGATGGACGACATCGGGGTCGGCGACAGCGACCAGTTCCAGATATTCTCGGGACTCGCACTCACAGTCGCGCTCGTCGCCGGTGGTATCGCTATCGCGGTTATTCACCTCCGCGAGTGACCCCTGGCAAACCCGGCAGGCAAACAAACCATTAACAATCTCGCGTACCAAGAAGTAGTGATGACGGAACTCAGCGAGGAGGATAGGGAGATTCTCGAGTACCTCCGAGAGAGTGTCAGTCGTGGAGAGAGTTACTTCCGGTCGAAAAACATCGCCAAACACCTCGGTCTCTCCGCGAAGCAGGTCGGTACGCGACTCCCGAAACTCGACGAGGAGACCGACGAAGTCGAAATCGAGAAGTGGGGTCGTGCCCGCTCGACGACGTGGCGCGTGACGCGTTCCTGAACCGTTCGAGCCGGTTTCTGCGCAGTCGGCAGTGTTAATTCCGTGCCAGCACAATCGACTCCCGTGAGAGTCGCGCTCGCACAGTTCCGGGTGACGGCCGGCGCTGCCAGTGTGAACCGCGAGCGTGCGGTGTCACACGTCGACACCGCCGCCAGTCGTGGGGCAGACCTCGTTGTTTTACCGGAACTGTTCACCGTCGGTTACTTCGCGTTCGACAGCTACGCACGGAGCGGGGAACCACTCGACGGGCCGACGCTGACGACACTCGCCTCGGCAGCACGCGAACACGACGTGGCGATTCTCGCCGGGAGCATCGTCGAGGACCTCTCCAGTTCGGCAGAGCGGGGGTTCGAGACACCGGCACCAGAGGGGTACGCGAACACGGCCGTCTTCATCGACCGGAGCGGTCGGCGCCGGAGCGTCTACCGGAAGCGACACCTGTTTGGCTACGACTCTGCCGAACGGGAACTGTTGACACCGGGTGAATCGCTCCCGACCGTCGAGTTCGAGGGGTTCACCGTCGGAACCACGACCTGTTACGACCTGCGGTTTCCGGAACTCTACCGGGAGTTGGTCGACGCCGGTGTGACGCTGGTGGTGGTGCCAAGCGCCTGGCCCTACCCCCGCGTGGAGCACTGGCGACTCCTGCCTCGCGCCCGCGCCGTCGAGAATCTCCTGTACGTGGCCGGCGCGAACGGCGTCGGCGAGTTCGACGACGCGACGCTTCTGGGCCGGTCTGCGGTGTACGACCCGTGGGGAACGCAGGTGGCGAGTGCCGGCGAGCGACCGGAACTGGTCACTGCTGACCTCGACCCCGCCGTCGTCGAACGGCGCCGCGAGGAGTTCCCGGCACTCGAAGACCGGCAGTCGTGAGCTATTCCCGCTCGTCGTCGGCCATCGTGTGGTCTGTCGAGTCGCCAGAAAAGACGTCTGGGACTGTTTCGCCTGACCCGTGTCAACTGTCGCCACAGTCGGTGTCCGTGGACAGATATTTATACGTGCAACCGCCGTATTCGAATGCTTATGTCCAACAACGAGGTAACGTCGGAATCCCCGGCGGATCGAGTTCTTCCAGGGCACTCTGGATAGCACGTCCGAGATAACGGACGCACGGGTTTTCGACACCACGCTACGCGACGGAGAACAGACGCCGAGAACGTCATTTTCCTACGAGGACAAACGTCAGATAGCGGCGATACTGGACGAGATGGGCACCCACGTCATCGAGGCCGGGTTCCCGGTCAACAGCGACGCCGAGTTCGAGGCCGTTCGCGACATCGCCGAGGCGAGTTCGACGACAGTGTGTGGACTTGCCCGCGTCGTCGACGTCGACGTCGAGGCGGCGCTGGACAGCGGTGTCGACCTCGTTCACGTGTTCGTCTCCACGAGCGACGTGCAACTGGAGGATTCGATGCACGCAACCCGCGAGGACGCGGTGGAGCGTGCCGTCGAGTCTGTCGAGCGCGTGAAAGAGGCCGGTGTCGACTGTATGTTCTCGCCGATGGACGCGACGCGAACCGACGAGACGTTTCTGCTCGAGATTATCGAGGAAACCTGCGCGGCGGGCGCGGACTGGATCAACATCCCCGACACCACGGGGGTTGCGACGCCGACCCGCTTCGGGACGATGGTCGCGAACGTCGTCGACGTCGCAGAGGGGGCGCGTGTCGACGTACACACCCACGACGACTTCGGACTGGCAGCGGCGAACGCGCTGGCGGGCTACGAGGCCGGCGCGAGTCAGTCACAGGTGTCGGTCAACGGTATCGGCGAGCGGGCCGGTAACGCCGCCTACGAGGAGGTGGTCATGGCACTCGAGTCGGTGTACAACGTCGACACTGGCGTCGACACCACCCGGATTACCGAACTCTCCCGGATAATCGGGGAGAAATCCGAGGTTCCGGTGCCCGCGAACAAGCCGGTCGTCGGCGACAACGCCTTCTCCCACGAGAGTGGTATCCACGCTGCCGGCGTCATCGAGAACTCGGACACGTTCGAACCCGGCGTGATGACCCCCGAGATGGTGGGGGCAGAGCGGGAACTCGTGCTCGGCAAGCACACTGGAACCCACTCTGTCCGGGAACGTCTTGTCGAGGTTGGCTTCGACCCGACCGAAGAGGAGGTGAGGGAGGTGACCCGCCGTGTAAAGGACTTTGGAGCCGAGGCACAGCGTGTCACCGTCGCCGAACTCGAGAAGTTCGCCCGCGAAGTCGGCGTCGAGCGGTCCGAAGAGGGGGTCCACGCCTGAAACAATGTGGCAAACGCGCCCGCGAACCCGACAGTCGAGGGCAACCGGCCCAGGGCCGACCGGGAAACCCCCGGGGCGACTCCCGTCACGGAACGTTTATTACTGCCGGGAGTGTCATCCACGTACTGATGAGAAACCACGCCAACCACCGCAGTCATCGCGGCCGTCCCGTTGTTGTAGGGGCTGTATAGCCCCACAGTACACATTTCTGTCCGGCAGGTATCACGGTTTTGACCACACAGACACAGGAGCAACATGAGTGAACACGCAATACCAGACGAACGAGACGACGTAGAGCCAGCAGAGAGCAGTGTCGAGACGGGGGCCGAGGCAGTCGTCGCCGGACTCGAGAACGCCGGCGTCGAGTACATCTTCGGCGTCACCGGCGGCGCTATCATGCCCGTCTACGACGCGCTGTACGAACACGACGACATCACCCACGTCACGATGGCCCACGAACAGGGGGCGGCACACGCCGCGGACGCCTACGGTATCGTCACGGGACGGCCCGGTGTCTGTATGGCAACCTCTGGCCCCGGGGCGACGAACCTCATCACGGGTATCGCCGACGCGAACATGGACTCCGACCCGCTGCTCGCGCTAACGGGGCAGGTGCCGACTGACTTCGTCGGCAACGATGCGTTCCAGGAAACCGACACGATTGGCGTCACACAGCCAATAACGAAGTACAACATCTTCTCCGAAACCGCCGACGGTGTCGGCGAGGACATCGGCACCGCGTGGGCACTGGCGAACGAGGGCCGGCAGGGGCCGACGCTCGTCGACCTGCCGAAAAACGTCACGCAGGGAGACACCGAGCAGATTCCGGGTGGGCCGGAGACGCCAGACACCTACGAGCCACCGTCAGAGGCCGACGAGACGGCCGTCCAGGCCGCCGCGGACGTGCTCGCACGCGCGGAGCGTCCCGTTATTCTCGCCGGCGGCGGCATCATAAAGGGGGAGGCCTGCGAGGAACTGAAGGCGTTCGCACGCGAGTACGAGATTCCGGTGTTGACGACGATGCCCGGAACCGGTGCGTTTCCGGAGACCGACCCGCTCGCGCAGGGTATCGCCGGGATGCACGGCACCGGTTACGCGAATCTGGCGCTCTCGAACACCGACGCGTTGCTGGGTATCGGCACCCGGTTCGACGACCGTCTGACCGGCGGAATCTCGACGTTCGCCCCCGACGCAGAGATTATTCACGTCGACATCGACCCCGCAGAAATCAGCAAGAACGTCGAGGCCGACTACCCGCTCGTCGGCGACGCGGGTGTCGTCATCGGTCAGTTGATGGAGGCGATGTCCCACGCGCCGCCCGCAGAGGAGTGGCGCGAGCAGTGCCAGCGGTGGAAAGACGAGTACCCACTCGACTACGAGATGCCCGACGACGACCCGCTGAAACCACAGTACGTCGTCGAGCAGTTCGACGATGCGACCCCCGACGACACTATCGTTGCCGCGGGTGTCGGCCAGCACCAGATGTGGGCCTGGCAGTACTGGGACTGGGTCGAACCACGAACGTGGGTCACCTCCCACGGACTCGGGACGATGGGGTACGCGGTGCCGGCGGCAGTCGGCGCGAAAATCGCCGCTCCGGACCAGGAAGTTGTTGCCTTCGACGGTGACGGCTCGTTCCTGATGACCGTTCAGGAGTTGACCGTCGCGGTACGAGAGGACCTGGACCTTACTATCGTCGTGCTCAACAACGAGGCCGTCGGGATGGTCCGGCAGTGGCAGGACGGGTTCTACGGCGGTCGTCGTATGGCCTCGGAGTATCCCTGGATTCCGGAGTTCGACAAACTCGCGGAGGCCTTTGGCGCGAAGGGGTTGCGCGTCGAGGAGGCAGAGAACGTCGACGAGACGATTCGGGAGGCCCGCGAGTACGACGGCCCGGCGGTTATCGACGCGATTATCGACCCGACGGAGAACGTCTACCCGATGGTTCCGAGTGGCGGTGACAACGCACAGTTCGCGCTGAACGAACAGCAACTGGACGGACTATGACACAGGGAGAACTCCCCGGACCGGCCCCAGAGGAGCGGACACGACCAAAGGGCCGACGGAACGAACAGGGTATTCGTATCGACCCCGAGGCAGAGGCCGAACGGGAACCAGAACGCGCGGTGCTGTCGGCGCTGGTCAAGCACGAACCCGGCGTTCTCGCGGAAATCTCGGGACTGTTCAGCCGCCGACAGTTCAACATCGAGTCACTCACGGTCGGACCGACCACCGACGAGGAACTCGCCCGGATGACCATCGTCATCGAGGAGACCGAACCCGGCGTCGAGCAGGCCAAAAAGCAACTGGAGAAACGCATCCCGGTCATCTCGGTGCGCGAACTCGAACCCAGTGCGGTCCAGCGCGAACTCGTCATCATCAAGGTGAACGGCGAACACCCGGACCAGGTGAACGCTGTCACCGACATGTACGACGGAGAGACACTCGATGCCGGCCCCCGGACGGTCACAGTCGAACTCACCGGCGACGAGCAGAAAATCGACGCCGCCGTCGACGCCTACAGACAGTTCGGCATCCGCGAACTCGTCCGCACGGGGTACGCGGCGCTGGCACGCGGTGAAGCGCCGACTGCGCAGGTGAAAAAGCCAAATCAGGCCCCGACGGAGGCACAGGTCGCCACAGAGGAGGTCGCCGATGACTGATAACTTCGAGTCGGAGGTGTACTACGACGAGGACGTGAATCCGGCGGCACTCGACGACCAGACTGTCGCGGTCCTGGGGTACGGCAGCCAGGGCCACGCCCACGCACAGAATCTCGCCGACAGCGGCGTCGAGGTGGTCGTTGGACTGCGCGAGAGCTCTTCCTCCAGAGCGGCAGTACGGGAGGACGGTCTGCCCGTCGAGACACCGGCCGTCGCCGCCGAGCGGGCCGACATCGTCGTCATGCTCGTGCCCGACACCGTCCAGCCGTCGGTGTACGAGACCGTCGAGTCGGGACTGGAGGCCGGCGACACGCTGCAGTTCGCCCACGGGTTCAACATCCACTACGGACAGATCGAACCGCCGGCAGACGTGGACGTGACGATGGTCGCGCCGAAGTCACCGGGGCACCTGGTGCGGCGCACCTACGAGCGCGGCGAGGGAACGCCCGGTCTGTTGGCGGTGTACCAGAACGCGAGCGGTTCGGCACACGACGAGGCACTCGCGTACGCGCGGGCAATCGGATGCACCCGTGCGGGTGTCATCGAGACGAGTTTCCGCGAGGAGACCGAGACCGACCTCTTTGGCGAACAGGCCGTGCTGTGTGGCGGCGTCACCGAGATGGTGAAAGCCGGCTTCGAGACGCTCGTCGAGGCGGGGTACTCTCCGGAGATGGCGTACTTCGAGTGCCTGAACGAACTCAAACTCATCGTCGACCTGATGTACGAAGGTGGACACATGGAGATGTGGAACTCTGTGTCGGACACCGCAGAGTACGGTGGTCTGACCCGCGGGAAAGAGGTTATCGACCGCGAGGGAATGAAAGAGATTCTCGACGGCGTCCAGACCGGCGAGTTCGCCCGCGAGTGGGTTTCGGAGAACCAGGCGAACCGACCGGCGTACAAGCAGTACCGGCAGGCAGAGCAGACACATCAGATCGAACAGGTCGGCGAACGACTGCGCGACCTGTTCGAGTGGGACGAGCAATGACCGTGCACACCACAGACACCGACCAGGGACACCCGCAGACGAACAGCACATCTGTCGCCGGCGAGCGCGACGCGGTCACCGGTGGCAGACACGAACGAGACCGACAGTCTCCGGAGTCGGAGAGCGCAGGTCGCACCGTCGAACGTGGCTTCGCGGTGCGCGAGCGAGATACGAGGAGCCGGCGATGAGTGAGAACACCCTCTACGACAACGTCTGGAACCGTCACAAGGTGACAGAGTTGCCAAACGGACAGGACCAGTTGTTCATCGGACTGCACCTTATCCACGAGGTGACCAGTCCGCAGGCGTTTGCGATGCTCGAGGAGCGCGACATCGACGTCGCCTTTCCCGAGCGCAACTACGCGACGACCGACCACGTCGCGCCGACGGAGGCAGAGAAGCGCGACCGCCCTCTGCAAGACGAGGGGGCAGAGGAGATGCTCTCTGCGCTAGAGCGAAACGTCACCGACAACGGAATTACCTTCTTTGGCTTCGACTCCGGCCGGCAGGGAATCACCCACGTCGTCGCGCCGGAACTGGGCCTCTCACAACCCGGGATGACCGTCGCCTGTGGCGACTCCCACACCTCGACACACGGGGCCTTTGGCTCTATCGGCGTCGGCGTCGGGACGAGTCAGATTCGGGACATCCTGGCGACTGGCTGTATCGCCGCCGAGAAACAGGACGTCCGACGCATCGAAGTCGAGGGGTCGCTGGGTACCGGCGTCTACGCGAAAGACATCATTCTCAAGATCATCCAGGAACTGGGCGTCGACGGCGGCGTCGGCCACGTCTACGAGTACGGCGGACCCGCAATCCGCGAACTCGACATGGAGGGCCGACTCGCGGTCTGTAACATGTCTATCGAAGGCGGTGCCCGCGCGGGCTACGTCAACCCCGACGAAACCACCTACGACTACCTGCGCGGGCGCGAGTACGCCCCAGAGGGAGAGGCCTTCGAACGGCGCAAGGCGTACTGGGAGTCGATTCGCTCCGGCGACGACGCCGAGTACGACGACGTCGTCACTGTCGACGTCGACGAGATGGACCCGATGGTCACCTGGGGAATCAACCCGGGACAGGTCATCGAGGTCTCCGAACCGATTCCCACGCCCGAGGAGTTCGAGGCCCGCGCGGACCGCGAGGCCGCCGAGCGCGCGCTCGAACACATGGACCTGGAGCCCGGCCAGTCGATGCTGGGGTACGACGTCGACGTTGCCTTCCTGGGCACCTGCACGAACGGGCGTGTCTCCGACTTCGAGGTGGCCGCCGAGGTTCTCGACGGGCGAACAATCGACGACGACGTGCGCGCGCTGGCGGTGCCCGGCTCCGAGACGGTGCGAAAGCACTGCGAGGAGCGCGGCCTCGACGAGACGTTCATCGAGGCGGGGTTCCAGTGGCGGCGCGCGGGGTGTTCGATGTGTCTGGCGATGAACGACGACTCGCTGGTCGGCGACGAGGTGTGTGCGTCGTCGTCGAACCGGAACTTCGTCGGCCGACAGGGGTCGAAGGAGGGCCGGACCGTGCTGATGAGTCCGGCGATGGTCGCTGCCGCCGCCGTTTCGGGCGAGGTGACCGACCCGCGGCGCTTTCTCACCGACGCCTCGCGAACCGTCACCGCCGGCGACGCCGAAGAGGAGGCGGCCGACTGATGAGCAAACAGCATATCACAGAGGTGAGCGGCACCGGTGTGCCGATTCCCGGTGACGACGTCGACACCGACCAGATTCTTCCGGCGCGGTTCATGAAGGAGGTCACGTTCGACAACATGGCCGACTACCTCTTCTACGACGCCCGCCGGAACGACGACGGCGAGTTCAACGACCACCCTCTCAACCGGTTCGACGGCGCCTCGATTGCCGTCGTCAACCAGAACTTTGGCTGTGGCTCCTCCCGCGAACACGCCCCGCAGGCGATGATGCGCTGGGGTGTCGACGGCGTTGTCGGTGAATCGTTTGCCGAAATCTTCCGCGACAACTGCAAGTCGCTGGGTATCCCGGCGATTACCGCGAACCACGAGGCCGTCGTCGCGCTACAGGAGTGGATTCGGGAGCATCCCGACGGCGAAATCGAAATCGACGTCGACGAGGAGAGCGTGACCTACGGGCAGAACACGCTCGAAGGGGATATCGACGACGCGATGCGAGAGGCGCTGACCGACGGTATCTGGGACACGACGACGCTGATGTACTCGAATCTCTCGAAAGTCGAATCGACCGCCGTCGACCTGCCCTACGTCGAGGAAGCCTGACTGTCTCTTGTGAATCCGTTTGTCGTGTTCTCTCGAACCCACCTACCCGCTCGCGAGCAGTCGGACCGGGTCAGCCTGGCGTCGTCTGGACGTTCAGTGCCTTGCGGATTATCTGTGTGAACGCGAGCGAGCAGAGGAAATACCAGACAATCCAGGCCTCGATCGGGCCGAGGAGACCGGCCTGCCAACTCGACACCTCGCCGAAAAACGGCATCACGATGACCGGGTCGGCCACCGTCACGCCGATGTCGCGCACGAGCCAGAACAGCCAGAGAAAGACCGGAATGGTAAACGCCATTATCCAGATCATCGGTCGGAACTGCGTCTGGAGCATCCCGATATTCTGGCTCATCATCTCCATCTGCTCTTCCTGTATCTTGTCGAGTTCCTCCTCGTCGCCGCGCTCTTTGGCGTCCTCGCGGCGTTCTTTCAGTTCCTGTGCTTTCTCCCTGTAGTCGCCCATCGCGTCGAGGTCCATCAGGCGGTCTTGGACGATAGAGGAGAACAGTCCGGTCAACACCGCGAGGACGAGAATCACCAGATAGAACGGCAGTGCCTCCTCGACCGGTCCAAAGGGGATGTCCAGAACGCCGGCGATGGCCGCGCGCACGTCCGAGAGCGCGTACCCGACGAACATCCCGAGCAACCCGAGCAAGGCGAGTTTGTCGTAGGTCGACCACGCGCCTCCGCCGTCGTCCATCGCGGCGGGGTCTGCCTCTTCGAGTGCCTCACGTGCCCCGTCGGGGTCGTCGACGACGAACCCTTCGCCACCGCCGTCGACGAGAATTCCCTTCTCGATGAGCCGTCCCCACTCCCCCGAGGAGATTTCGTCGCTGACGTCGCCCCAGGTGACGGTTCCTTTCTCGTCGGCAACCTCGATGACCGAGGCGAGCGCGTCCGTCATCGACTCACCCTCCTCGGCGAGTTCGTCTACTTTCTGCGCTGTTCGTGGCATCAGTTACCACTAGTACTGGCGGCGATTATCAATCTTGCACTCTCGAGCCACACCGCGTGTGCGCCAGTCGGTGCCAAACCGGTGGTCACGTGTTGTCGGCGACTGCCGCGTCGATCTCCTGCCAGACCTCGTCTGGGGACTGCTCACCGTCGATTTCGACGAACGCCTCGTGGTCGCGGTAGCGGTCGATAACGGGTGCGGTGTTCTCATCGAAGACGTCGAGTCTGTTCTCGACTGCCTCGCGGCTGTCGTCCTCGCGCTGGACGAGGCGCTCGCGGACCGCCTCGTCGTCTGGCATATCGTACTCGATGTGGTATATCTCGTCTGTCTCCGGGTCGAGTCGCCGGCCAGTCAGTCGGTGTATGAGTTCCTCCCGACTGACCTCGAGCACGAGCACGAGGTCGATGTCGGTCATCTCGTCGAGTTGCTCGGCCTGGTCGTGGTTGCGCGGGTAGCCGTCGAGAACGAACCCGTCGGCGGCGGCCAGTGCCTCCTCGACGATTGCGTCGACCACCCTGTCGGGCACCAGTTCGCCCGCGTCCATGTACGCGCCGGGCGTGTCGTGTTCGGTGTCCATCTGACTGATGTCCATCTGTTTGTTGTTCCGGAGCGCGTCGCCGGTCGTGATGTGGTCGACACCGTAGCTCTCGGCGATGTTGTCGCTCTGTGTTCCCTTTCCCGAACCCGGGGGACCCATTATGAGGATTCTGCGAGCCATGGGTCGCAGTTTCGTGCCGGGAAGTAAATGACTGTCCACTCGTCTCTGCGAGGCCGGTCTACAGGCGTAACAGGCCGAGTGCCTCGGGGTCGTTCGGAAATCTCCGATTTCCGTGATGACGAGACGCTCCGCGTCTCGAACCACTTGACCCCGAGGGTGAAGGCCGTCGAAAAATTAATCAAATAACGGGGCGAATAACTGATACAGTCAGAAACTCACGAAGACGGGTTAAAGATCTTAATCCAACGCTGACTGAGACGGTTTGGAAATGCGACTCCTCTCAAAATCCGCGTCTTTGGCGTGGTGCGACGGGAGTTGTCGGGCGGAGTGGAGCCGCCGACC
>CAZHPM010000023.1:29042-33305 GCA_964534485.1 uncultured Halobacteriales archaeon | reverse complement strand
CTCGCCACGCGGGGTCAAGAACTCCGAGATGGTTGGCATATATGAATCATTTGACGCACCGTACTTTATACTTCACACTTCACACTACCAGTCAACAATTCAAGCGATAGTCCCCTCTCCGACCGAGGGTCTCTTATACTCCCGATTCGAGGATTGCCGATTTCAGACGGACTCTTGTGGGTGAGAGAACAGGACCGCGCCGGCTACTCGTCGGTGCCGACCGGCACCAAGTGCTGGGCGTTACAACGGAAGCCTGTTTTTGATTCGAGCTGTGAGAGGTTTGTATTGCCACCCACAGCGGTGACAGGTGAGATACTCGTCGCCGTCCATTCGTCGGACGTATGCTTGGCAGTTCGGGCAGGTCCCCTTCTTAGATGTCGTGGTGAAATAGTCGCTTTTCAGTTGCCGGTACACACCTACCTTGCCCGTATTGCCCCCCTCATTCGCAACGACCCTGTAGACGAACGTATCACCGTGGAATTCTCTCTCAAACTGGGGGCAACCCGCGGCGTGCCCCTTTGGCATTTGATTGATTTTTTGTTCAATCCAGCCCGGGACTTCATCCGGAGGTAGTTTCTCCCAGCCCATCACAGGAAAATACGACTCTATTCACATTTGTGTGTTTTTGTACAAAAAGGGCCGCACCGGCTACTCGTCGGTCGGTGTGAATAGGTCGCCGTTGACTTGGTACCCTTCGGCCGTCTTTTCGACCGTAACGCCGGGGTCCTTTGCCGCAGCCATCGCAATCTGGGCGAACGTCAACTCCTCGCCAGCGCCGTTGGCGTACACCGTCGTTTGGTCATGATCGGCGTTCGCAGGCATAATAATAGATATGTTGAGCACGATACTAAAACTTTCCAGCACCCGCCGAGAGTCGCTGCCTTTCGCCGCGAGCGTGTCCCAGTCATCAACACTCCCAGAAGTGACGGACTCGGTATTGGTATATCTCGTCTTTACCCCGTATTTATGCTCTCGGCGAACGTCTCGAAACTCTCGGTGGTATTTATCTCTGCGATGACCTCGACGTCGGGGTTCAGATAGTTACACTCGGTCATCAGGTCGGCCATCGTCACCTGTTTGTACTCGCTCTCGTGTTCGCGCGTGGTCAGCGAAACACCAGTCTCGTGGGGGAGTCGAACCTCTCGTGACCCCTCGTCGATGCTGATTGGTCTATCCTCGAAGGAAATAAAGGGCATATGCGCGTTCATGAGTGTCGTCTTTCCGACACCAGTCGGGCCCGAAAAAAGGACCACGCCGTAGTGTTCGTAACAGAGCCACAGGAGCGCGACCAGTTCGGTCGAGAGACTGTTACTGCGCACGAGGTCGACCGGAGTCAACACGTCTGGAGACTGCTTTCGGATGGAGATGTGTGGGCCGTCCTCGCTGATTGTCGGTAGCGCAACCGCACACCGGATGGTCTCGTCGACGCCTTCCGGGCGGAGATTGACTTTCGCGCTCGGGTTGCTCGCGTTCAGTTCGGTGCCGTCGGCGGCCGCGAGCTGTGTGACGACGTTGACGAAGCTCTGTTCTCTTTCGAAGGCAAGATTCGACGGCACACGCTCTGAACCACTGTCGTCGTGACTGCGCGGGATGACCTTGATGCGCTCGCCGACCCGGTTGGCCTCGATATCCTCCAGATTGGGGTCACGGATCGGAATCGTAAGCTGGCCGAATCCGACGTAATCACGCAGGACGTAGTAGACCAGGTCCGAGAGTCGACCGTCGGCGTACCGACCCTCTACCGGCGGGACGGCGAGGTCGTACTCGGCGAGAGTGGCTCGCAGGCGGTGTTCGACGGTGTCGAACCACGCCCGTGTCGTCCGGTGCTGGAGTAATCGTGCGAGCAGGGTCTGTGCACGCTCGCGGACGAACGCGGCCTCGTCCTCGATGATGCCCTCGACACCCGCCTCCCAGATGCGCTCCTTGCACTCCTCGATTAGCTGTTCGTCGCCGGGCAGCAGGTCCGGTTCCCGGACGGCGTACTTCGTCACGAACGGGTCGTTGTCGAGCACGTTCTCGCGGTAGTGTACAACCGGAATCTCGAACTCGTGGAAGTCGACGGTGTACTGGTCGAGGCGCTCGCTGGCGAAACGGTCGCTGTACTCCGGGTCCTCGGGGAGAGTGGTCACCGCGGGCGCGTAGTCGGTCGTGTGGACGACGACCCCCTCGTTGCCGACGTCGGCAACCTCTATCTGCTCGTCGAGCGCGTACGGTGTCAACTCGCCCAGACAGGCCAGTGCCGCGAGCGCGTGGTAGTCGATGCGCCGCCGTGTGGCCGGCGTACAGTCGACGAGACGGTCGATGACGCGCTCGTGTTTTGCTTCGAACCCCGCCTCCATCACCTCTACTGCACCCTCCCGGGTCCACGGGCGCTCGATGTGTGCGTCGGCGAAGTGGGCCTCGACCGTCGAGAGCGTCTCGCGGTCGCGTGCGGTCAGTGTGGGTTCGCGGACCTCGTACCGAAACTCGTCGGCGTGCCGTGAGACCGTCACCACGACACCGGGGTGGGTCTCGTACTGTGCTTGCACGTCTGGTGCGTACCACGCCTCCGGGTCGTCGGGCGGTAACGGCGGTGAGACACCACGGTTCGGGCTCTCTTGTTCGGCCTGCCGGTCGACGAACTCGAGTGTCGTGTCGGCCATTGAACTGTACTGGCCGTGCTCTCGGACTTAAACTCTGCTAATTCTGTTGAAACTGCATTTCGAGAGTGAACGACCGACAACTCTGTGGTCGTCGGGCCGGCGGCAGAGCAACCGAGTCCTCTTTAATCCCGGCGGCGGTTTGTACGTACATGAGCGAGGACGCATCTGGTCGTTTCGGCGACGTTGGCGACCAGTACGACCCAGCGACGGTCGAAGACCGGGTCTTCGAGCACTGGGACGCGGTCGACGCGTACGAACGGACTGTCGAGCACCGGGCCGACGGGGAGCCGTACTACTTTCTGGACGGTCCACCGTACACCTCCGGGTCGGCCCACATGGGACACGCCTGGAACAAGAGTCTCAAGGACTGTTACATCCGGTACAAACGGATGCAGGGGTACGACGTCTACGACCGCCCGGGCTACGACATGCACGGGTTGCCAATCGAGACGAAAGTCGAGGAACGGCTCGGCTTCGAGAACAAGAAAGACATCGAGGAGTACGGCGTCGACGCCTTTGTCGAGGACTGTCGGGAGTTCGCCCAGGACAGTCTCGAGCAACTGACCGAGGACTTCATCGAGATGGGCGTCTGGATGGACTGGGAGAACCCCTACCGGACGGTCTCGCCCGAGTACATGGAGGCGGCGTGGTGGGGGTTCTCGACGGCCAACGACCGGGGTCTCGTCGAGCAGGGCAAGCGCTCGATCACGCAGTGTCCCCGGTGTGAGACCGCCATCGCAAAAAACGAGGTGGAGTTCGAGGACGTCCACGACCCCTCGATTTACGTCCGGTTCCCGCTGGCCGACCGCGAGGGGTCGCTCGTCGTCTGGACGACGACACCCTGGACGATTCCCGCCAACACGTTCGTCGCCGTCGACGGCGACCTGACCTATCAGAGCGTGCGCGTCGGCGAGGGTGACAGCGCGAGCGGCGAGGTGCTCTGGGTCGCCGCAGAGTGCGCAGAGGAGGTCGTCGAGGCCGGCGGCTACGACGAGTACGAGGTCGTCGAGGAGGTCACCGGCGAGGAGATGGCCGGCTGGGCGTACGACCACCCGCTGCGCGAGCAGGTGCCCGAAGCCCCAGCGGGCGAGGGAACCTGTCAGGTCTACACCGCGGAGTACGTCGAGGCAGACCGGACCGGACTGGTGCACTCCGCGCCCGGGCACGGTGAGGAGGACTTCGAGCGCGGGCAGGAACTCGGACTCGACGTGTTCTGTCCGGTCGGGAGCGACGGCGTGTTCACGGAGGCCGCCGGCAACTACGCCGGCCAGTTCGTCAAAGACGCCGACGAGGCAGTCATCGCGGACCTCGAATCGGCGGGGCTGATGCTCGACGCCGGCGAGACATACCACAGTTACGGCCACTGCTGGCGGTGTGACACCGGTATCGTCCAGATTGTCACCGACCAGTGGTTCATCACGGTCACCGACGAGAAAGACCAGTTGCTCGACAACATCGACGACAGCGAGTGGTACCCACAGTGGGCGCGGGACAACCGGTTCCGGGATTTCGTCGAGGACGCCCCGGACTGGAACGTCTCCCGCCAGCGCTACTGGGGGATTCCCATCCCCATCTGGCTGCCCACACGCGAGGCAGCAAGCGGCGAGTCAATCGAGTGGAG
>CAZHPM010000023.1:0-29032 GCA_964534485.1 uncultured Halobacteriales archaeon | reverse complement strand
TGGAGCGGCGAGATGAGCGACGCCATCGTCGTCGGCGACCGCGAGGAACTCGCCGCCCGCGTCGACCAGGATATCGACCCCGGGACGGTGGACCTCCACAAGGGGACCGTCGACGAGTTGACCATCACAGAGGACGGCGTCGTCTACGAGCGCGTGCCCGACGTCTTCGACGTCTGGCTGGACTCCTCGGTGGCCTCGTGGGGGACGCTTGGCTACCCGAGTCGAGCAGAGGACCACGAGGAGTTGTGGCCCGCCGACCTCGTCATCGAGGCCCACGACCAGACGCGGGGCTGGTTCTGGTCACAACTCGGGATGGGCACTGCCACCGACACCGGCGTCCCCTACCGGAACGTCCTGATGTACGGCCACGCGCTGATGCCCGATGGGCGCGCGATGTCCAAATCCAGAGACATCCGCATCGACCCCGGCGAGGTCATCGAGGAACACGGGACGGACCCGATGCGACTGTTCTTGCTCTCGGTGGACCCACAGGGCGAGGATATGCAGTTCTCCTGGGAGCGCACCGAGAAGATGCAGCGCCGCCTGAACATCCTCTGGAACGTCGTCCGCTTCCCGCTGCCGTACATGGAGACCGACGGCTTCGACCCCGACGCGGTCTCGGTCGGCGACCTCGAAGCGGACCTCGAACTCGTCGACCGCTGGGTGCTCTCGCGGCTGGCGACGACCGTCGAGCGGGTAACCGAATCGATGGAGAACTTCGAGAACGACGAGGCCGTCGAGACGCTGCTCGAGTTCGTCGTCGAGGACGTCTCGCGGTTCTACGTGCAGGTGGTCCGCGAGCGGATGTGGGAGGCCGCCGATTCCCCCTCCAAGCGGGCCGCATACGCGACGTTGTACCGCGTACTCGAGGACGTGATTGCGATGCTCGCGCCCTTCGCACCCTTCGCCAGCGAGGAACTGTACGGTGCGCTCACCGGCGAGTCGGGCCATCCGACCGTCCACATGACCGACTGGCCAGCGCCCGCGGCGGCGCGACAGGACCCCGAACTGGAGGGGGAGATTTCGGTTGTTCGGGCCGTCGAGGAGGCTGGCTCGAACGCCCGCCAGCGCGCCGAGCGGAAACTCCGCTGGCCGGTTCCGGAGGTGGTCGTCGACGTCGACAGCGAGGCGCTCGCCGGCGCCGTCGAGAGCCGGCGCGGACTGGTCGCAGAGCGACTCAACGCCCGCGGAGTCACCGTCGTCGACCCGGGCGAGCGATGGGGCGAACTCGCCTACTCCGCCGAGGCAGATATGAGCGTGTTGGGGCCGGCCTTCGGCGGGGACGCAGGCCAGATTGTCGAGGCGCTCAACGCGGCCCGGGTCGACGAGCCGACACTGGACGCCCTGGAGGCAGCGGTCGCCGCCGAGACCGGACTCGATATCTCGCTGACCGAGGAGATGGTCGAGTTCGTCACGGAGACCCCCGAGAGCGTGTCGGCAACCGAGTTCGAAACCGACGACGGAACGGGTGTCGTCTACGTCGACACCACCGTCACCGAGGGAATCGAGAGCGAGGGGTACGCCCGCGAGGTCATCCGTCGCGTTCAGGAGATGCGCAAGGAGATGGACCTCGACCTCGAGGCCGAGATTCGGGTCGACCTCGGCGTCGACGACGAGCGAATCTCGGGTCTCATCTCCCGCCACGAGGACCTGGTCGCCCGCGAGGTCCGGGCCGCCGAGTTCGGTCCCGTCGACGACGGCCACCGCGAGGAGTGGGATGTCGAAGACGTGGAGATGGATATCGGTGTCGAGTCACTGGGCGAGGCGGCCACACAGTAGCCCTCGCCGTGGCCGTCACACAACGGAGGACCCGCGGTCGGGACGTGGCAGTCCGTGCTGTTCCTCGAGTGTGACGGCCCGCGGACGCGGACGGTGTGGGTTCTCCCCTCCTCGACTGTCGTCGCCCGTCACGGCAGCCACTCCCCCGGTGCCGTCTCCGGGGTCTCCCGGCGTTGCGGGTGCGTGTCGGTGGTCGCGTTATTTTTCCACTACAGTTACTTTTTTTACGACCTGTGATATACAGTATACGATGTCGGAGCAACCAGACGACAGTCGGGACGACCAGCAGTCCACCGAACAGGAGGGGCGGAGCGGGAACCAACGTATCGATGGTGGTGAGCAACCACCGGCCGGGCAGGGCGGCCAGGGTGGACAGCCACCCGCCGGGCAGGGCGGCCAGGGTGGACAGCCACCTGCCGGGCAGGGCGGCCAGGGTGGACAGCCACCCGCCGGGCAGGGTGGCCAGGGCGGACAGCCACCCGGAGGACAGGCGTACGGACAGCAGCAGGGTCGTCAGACGCGCAGACAGCAACAGGGCGTCATGGACGACGTCGACACCGACCTGATTCGGGAGTGGGTCGTCTACTTCGTGGGTCTGTTCGGATTCGCCGGGTTCGGATTCGGGTTCACGCTGCTCATCCTCGACGCGATAGACCAGCCGGTGTTCGAGGTAACACAGACGACCGGCTTCGGCTCCAGTTCGTCCAGTTCGTCCAGTGCAGCCCTTATCGACACCGTCGCACAGTTACCGCTGGTGCTCGTGGCCGCGGTGGCGGCCGTGCTCCTCGGAACGTGGCTCGGACGAACCCTCGACGCCGACGACACGACGACGTTCCAGACTGCCGGTGCGACCACTGCCGCCGGCGTGGCCGTGTTCTCGCTTCTCTCGTACATCCTCATCTCGTTCACCGTCGACGACCCGTCGCTCGCAGTCGGCGGACTCGTCCTCGACACGCTCGTCACCGCAATCTTCACCGCCGTTGCCGCGGTCGGTAGCGTCTGGGTGACCCGGAACCTGTCTCCGCTCGCGTCCTGACGGACGCGGGTGTCGTGTAGCCCCGTTGGGTCTCGTGGCGAGTGCACCTCGGCCGCCCGAACCGGACACCGCGGCGCCGGCGGCGTTCGGTCAGACCCGCGCCCTCGAGACAGTCTACCGGACGGCCAGACGAGCGCCCACAGAGTCTGTACGAGGCTGCCGGGAGCGCACACGTTTTACCGGTTGGGCCGTAGGCGAGAACGATGGCCGACCCGCGCGAGAGCGGTGACAGCGACGGACACCACAGAGAGATTCCGGCCCTCGTCGCGGCCCTCACACGCGAGGAGAAACTCCGTCTCGTTCGCGGGGCACCGCCCGACGACGCCACGGGCGAGTTGAGCGGGTATCTACCCCCCGTCGAGCGTCTCGGCGTGCCAGCACTCCGGATGGCCGACGGCCCGCTGGGGGTGCGTGCCGGCGAGGCGACGGCGTTTCCGGCGACACTCGGAGTGGGTGCCACGTTCGACGTCGACCTCGCAACGGCGTTTGGCGAGGCTCTCGGCGCCGAGGCCCGGAACAAGAACGTCGACGTGTTGCTCGCACCGGGCTGTAACCTCGTCCGGGTCCCCCACTGTGGCCGGGCCTTCGAGTACTACGGCGAGGACCCACACCACAGCGCACGACTCACCGCGGCCACCGTCCGGGGCATCCAGACACACGACGTGGTCGCGACGCCGAAACACTACGTGGCCAACAACCAGGAACGCGACCGAACGACCGTCAGCGCGGAGGTGGGCGAGCGCGCGCTCCGGGAACTGTATCTCCCGGCGTTCGAGGCCGCCGTCCAGGAGGCCGACGCCGGTGCGGTGATGGCCGCCTACAACCGTGTCGACGGCACCTACCTGTCCGAACACGAGCAACTGCTGACGACACTGAAATCGGAGTTCGGACTCGACGGGCCGGTGGTGTCGGACTGGTGGGCCCTCGAGGACGGCGTCGCCGCCGCGCGGGCGGGACTGGACATCGAGATGCCCGGCGTCGGACTGGTCGACATGGTGGCGATGTCTGTCGAGGGGTTCGCCGGTTTCCCGCGCCTCCGCGAGCGCTGGCCCGAGCGACTGCCGGACCTGGACACCCTGTTTGGGTCGTCGCTCTCGGGGCGCCTCCTTCCGGGCGGGATTCCTCGCCCGCGCGAGTCGCTGTTCGCACAGACGCTGCCGGCGGCACTCGAGGGAAACCAGCTCTCGACGGACCGTCTCGACGAGATGGCCGCGCGTGTCCTGCGACTGCACCAGCGTGTCGGCGCGCTCGATGGCAGCCGTCGCCCGGTCACGGTCGACCGTGACGCACACCGCGAACTCGCGGCGACAGTCGGCGTTCGCGGGAGTGTGCTCCTGAAAAACGAGGGTGTCCTGCCGCTGTCACCCGACGACTCGGTCGCTCTCGTCGGTCCACACGTCGACAGGGCGAACGTCGGCGGCGGCGGGAGTTCCGACGTGACACCCGACCGAACCGTCTCGCCGGCGGCGGCCGTTCGCGCCCGCTCGACCGGTGACGTCCGCGTCGAGTGCTGTCACCCGCCAGTCGAGAGCGCGAGCGGGTTCGGTCGCGGACTGTCGTCGCTGACTGCTGCGCTCCGTGCCTCGCTCACCGGTCAGAGCACCGTCGACCGGCGGGCGGTACGGCGGGTCGCCGCGGCCGTCGAGACGGCCGTCGTCGTCGTGCAGGACAGGGCCTCTGAGTTTCGCGACCGCGAGACGCTCTCGTTGCCCGGCGAACAGGACCGACTCGTCGCCGCCGTCGCCGACGCCGCCCCGCGAACCGTGGTCGTCCTCCAGACCGCCGGCCCGGTCGAGTTGCCCTGGCTCGACGCCGTCGACGCCGTCCTCGAGTGCTGGTACCCCGGTCAGGAGGCCGGTCGTGTGCTCGCCCGGGTGCTGTACGGTGACGCAGACCCCGGCGGACGCCTGCCGGTGACGTTCGGAACCGCCGGACAGTACCCGACGACCGCGCCGGCGAACTACCCCGGACTGGCGGGCGCAGACGGCTACCCCGAGGCACAGTACGCCGAGGGTGTCTTCGTCGGCTACCGGTACTTCGACGAACGGGACCACGAGCCGGTTTTCCCGTTCGGACACGGCCGCTCGTACGCCGAGTTCGCCTACGAGGACGCCACACTCGCCGACCGCGAGGAACAGGCCGTGTCGGTCACGCTCGCGAACAACGGCGACTGCCGGGGGCGCGAGGTGGTGCAACTGTACGCACGCGACCCGGAGCCAGCACTCCCCCGGCCGCCGCGGGAACTCGTCGGATTCGAGTCGGTCGCGCTCGACCCCGGTGAACGCCGGACGGTGTCGGTCGACGTCGACGACCGGGCCTTTGCTTACTACGACGAGACCGAGCGCGACTGGACCGTCGACCCCGGAGCGTACACGCTCGCCGTTGGCCGCTCCTCGCGAGAGACCGTGGCCGAACTGACCGTCTCTGTCGTCGGGGAGTGAGCGCCGGCGACGGCGGCAAGATGAAAGCAGTTATCCACGGTGCCGACGAATGGGTCGAAAATGACTGGAGACGTGCACGACAGGCGGGTGGTCGCGTGCGCCTCGTAACCAAGTTCGGTGGAACGAGTGTCGCGAACGGCGACCGGGTCAACCGGGCCGCCAACTCGGTTGCGACGGCCGTCGAGAGCGGTCACGAGGTGGCCGTCATCGTCAGCGCGATGGGCGGGACGACCGACACGCTCATCGAGGAGATGAAATTCGACGCGAGCGAGGAGGACCGGGCGGAGATTGTCAGCATGGGCGAACGGACCTCAGTCCGGATGTTCAAAGGCGCACTCGAGGCCCGCGGTGTCGACGCGGTGTTTCTCGAACCCGGCCGGGCCGAGTGGCCCATCATCACCGACGAGTACGGCGAGGTCGACGTCGAGGAGACACAGCGCCGCGCCGCGCGCTGTGCCGAACAGATGGCAGAGGGGGTCGTCCCGGTCATCACGGGCTTTCTTGCCGAGGACCACAACGGCACCATAACCACGCTCGGGCGTGGCGGGAGCGACACGACGGCGGTTATGCTGGGCAACTACATGGACGCCGACGAGGTGGTCATCGTCACCGACGTCGAGGGTGTGATGACCGGCGACCCAAACGTCGTCGAGGGCGCACGCAACGTCGGCAAGATTACCGTCGACGAACTCCGGAATCTCTCCTTTCGCGGTGCCGAGGTGGTCGCCCCCTCTGCGCTCACGTACAAGACCACCGGCTTCGACGTCCGTGTCGTCCACCACCAGCACGCCGACCTGCTGACCGGCGGCACGAACATCGAGGGCGAGTTCCAGAACCTCATCGACCTTCAGGAGCGCGAACTGGCCTGTATCACCATCGCCGGCCGCGCGATTCGCAACCAACCGGGCGTGCTCGCGACGCTCTCGGGTGCGCTCGCGGACGCGAACATCAACATCGAGACAAACTCTAGTGGTCTCGACTCGATCAGTTTCTACGTCGACTGCGACGACGCCGAGGAGGCCGAGGCCGTGCTCCACGAGGAAGTCGTCGAGGACGAGGTGCTGTCGAGTATCACCAACGACGCCGGTGTCGCGGTGGTCCGGGTGACCGGCGGCGAGATAAAGGGCCAGAGCGGTGCGATAAACGACATCCTCACGCCACTGGCCGACGAACGCATCTTCGTCCACGACGTCGTCACGAGCGCGACCACGGTCTCGGTGTTCGTCGACTGGGCGGACCGTGAGAAGACACTCGAAATCCTCCAGAACGTCGTCTGACCGCGCCACTCCGGCGACTCACTCCTTCTGGCCGGCGCCGACGGCGGCCTCGCCAACGGGGTCGTGGCCCTCGATACGCTCCTGACCGTTCATGTACGGGCGCAGTTGTTCGGGAACGGTGACAGTGCCGTCGGGGTTCTGGTAGTACTCGAGGATGGCGACCATCACGCGGGGGACGGCGAGTCCCGAGGCGTTGAGCGTGTGGAGGTACTCCGCCGACTCGTGGCGCTCGGGCCGGTAGCGGAGTCCGATGCGCCGGGCCTGGAACCGCTCGAAGTTCGACGCGCTGGAGACCTCGAGCCACCGTCCACCCTCGTCGGGCCCGTACTCCATGTCGTCGCCGGGGGCCCAGACCTCGATGTCGCAGGTCCGGGCCGACGCGAACGTCAGGTCGCCGCCACAGAGCAACGTCACCCGGTAGGGCAGGTCGAGTCGCTCCAGCACCGCCTCGGCCTCCCCGACCAGCGCGTCGAGACGGTCGTCGCTGTTCTCTGGTTCGACGAAGTTGACGAGTTCGACCTTGTTGAACTGGTGGACGCGCACGATCCCACGGGTCTCGGTGCCGTGTTCGCCCGCCTCGCGCCGGAAGTTGGGCGTGTATGCCTGGTGTTTCATCGGCAGGTCGTCGGCCAACAGGATGTCGTCGCGGTACATGTTGGTGACCGGCACCTCGGCGGTGGGACAGAGCCAGAGGTCGTCGTCGTCGTAGGACTCGTTGTTGTTGCCGCCGACCCGGTAGGCGTCGTCGGCGAACTTGGGCAACTGGCCGGTGCCGGTCATCGACTCGCTGGAGACCGGAATCGGCGGAAACACCTCGGTGTACCCCTGTTCGCGGTGCAGGTCCCGCATAAACGCCACCAGCGCGTGTTCCAGGCGCGCACCGTCGCCTTTCAGGAAGTAGAAACCGCCGCCGGCGACTTTCGCCCCCCGCTGGAAATCCAGCACACCGAGTCGCTCGCCGAGGTCGTAGTGGGGCACCACGTCGTCTGGCAGGTCGCGCCTGTCCTCGAACCCGTGCCGGCGGAGTTCCTCGTTGTCGAGTTCGTCCTCGCCAGGGGGGACGTCGTCCTGTGGGACGTTTGGCAACTCCAGCAGCCGCCCTTCGAGTTCTGTCTCGAGTTCGTCGGCCCGCCGTTCGACCTCTTCGAGTTGTTCTTTCAGCTCTGTCGAGCGCTCGATGGCCTCCTCTGCCCGCTCGTCCTCGCCCTCGCGTTTGAGTTGGCCGATGCGGTCGCTGACGGTGTTTCGCTCCTGTCTGAGGTCGTCACCCCGAGACTTGCAGTCGCGCCACTCGCGGTCGATCGCCAGAATCTCGTCAACGTCGATGTCGTCGATTCCGCGGAGTTCGAGTGTCTCCCTGACGGCGTCCGGATTCTCGCGGACGAACTGCCTGCCGAGCATAGCGGGTGATTCGACGGGCGAGCGCAAAACCGTGTCGCTCTCCGTGGCCGGCGACGGACGCTGTCGGCGAACCTGCCGCCGGCGACACGCCGACTGCGACGACCGGCACGACCCCGAGTGCCGGCACGACCACCCGGTCACAGAGAGGCCGGCGTCTGTCCAGAGCGGTGCCGTGTCGACCACGACGCCGTAGACTGGAGAGAGTCGGCAGTGTCTCTCCTCGTGTGTGTGACTGCGAGAGAGGACCCCCCCGGGCGGTCGTGACCGCCGTTGGCCGGTCGGGCGGGGACAGTGCCGCGGGGGTTCAGACCCGCTCGACGAGCGTCGCGATACCCTGCCCGAAGCCGATACACATCGTCGAGACGCCGTACTGTCCGTTGCAGTCCTCGAGTTGGTACGGGAGTTTGCCGACGAGTGCCGCGCCAGTCGCGCCGAGTGGGTGGCCGTGTGCGATTGCACCGCCCCAGACGTTGGTGCGGTCCCAGTCCGCGCCGGTTTCTTCGAGCCACGCAGTGACGACCGACGCGAAGGCCTCGTTCACCTCGTAGCGGTCGATGTCGGCGGGAGTCAGACCGTTGTTCTCGAGCAGTTGATTCGTCGCGGGAATCGGCCCGGTGAGCATCTTTATCGGGTCGACACCGACGACCTGCGAGTCGACGATACGGGCCTGTGGCTCCCAGTCGAACCTCTCGACGGCCTCGCCGGAGGCAATCAGCGTCGCCGCCGCCCCGTCGACGATACCGGAGGCGTTACCCGGGTGGATGACGCCGTTGCCCTCCTGGCGGAACACGAGCGGGAGATTCGACAGCGCCTCTACGTCCGTCTCCGGGCGCGGGTGTTCGTCCTCCTCGACGACGACCGCCTCGCCGTCGAGTTCCGTCTCGACCGGGACGACCTGTCGGTCGTGTTTGCCGGCCTGAGCGGCCTCGCCCCAGCGGGTCTGTGAGTCGGCAGCAATCTCGTCGACGTCCTCGCGGGTGTGGTCCCACTGCTCGGCGATGCGCTCTGCCCCCTCACCCTGCGTGGTCACCTCGTCGTAGTGCTCGAAGTACGTCGCCGTGAGGCCGACACCGTCGAGGTCGCTGTTCTGCATCGGGTTGTCGCTGCCCATCGGGACGCGGGTCATGTGCTCGACGCCGCCCGCGACGACCAGGTCCTGCATCCCGCCACGGACCTGCCCGGCGGCGAAGTTGACCGCCTGCTGGCCCGAGCCACACATCCGGTTGAGTTGGACACCGGGAACGTCGTCGCCCCAGCCGGCGACCATCGGCGCGATGCGGGCAACGTTGCTCCCTTGCTCGTCGACCGGCGACACACAGCCGTACACGACGTCGTCGATGTCACACTGACCGTCGAAGCCGTTGCGCTCCTCCAGCGCCAACAACGGCTCTGCCGCCAGGTCCTGTGGGTGGGTGTCGCTGAACGAGCCGTCCTCTTTCCCGAACGGTGTCCGGACTGCGTCGACGATGTACGCCTCTTGCATACCCTGGCGTACGCTACCGGGGTGTTTATTCTCTGCGGTGCCGACGACAGGCCGGCTCGAATCGGGCGTTTATTAGATATCCTCGCCAAACGCCCTCTCGATGGTCACCGACCGCCTGCGAGCGGCCGTCCGCCGACTCGGCCGCGACGAGAGCCAGCGGGTTGCGCTGTTCGTGGACGGGCCGAACATCCTCCGTGACGAGTTCGACGTCGACCTCGACGACCTGCGGACGGTCGCCCGCGAGCGGGGGCGGCCCGTTGCACTGCGCCTGTATCTCGACGAGGACGCGACACCGGGACTGATCCGGGCGGCAGAGGCCCGCGGCTTCGAGGTGGTCGTCACGAGCGGCGACGTCGACGTGCGTCTCGCAGTCGACGCCACGGCGTTCGTCGCCGACGAATCGACAGACGTGCTCGCGGTTGCCTCGCGTGATACGGATTTCAAACCGGTCGTCGAGACCGCAAACGCCGCCGGTCTGCGGACGCTGGCGGTCGCGCCGGGCACACACGGCCGGTCGGACGCGCTCCGGAACGCCACGACAGAGAGTGTGACGCTGACGGAGTAAACTGCTTGGCTGCCGGGAATCGCCTCCGGCCGGGTGACTCACACCTGCTGTGAGATTGCAGTGTTGAGTTGGTTGGCCTCCACCCGTTCGTCGCCGACGAACACCGTCGGCGTTCCGTCGACACCCCAGTCTCTGGCGAGACTGCGGTCGCTCTCGACTGCGCTCCGGTATGTTCCCTCCTCTGTGGCCTGTCTCGCCGCCGCACCGACGCCCGCAATCTCGTCTGCGGTGCTCTCGATGAGGCCGAGTGAGAAACTGTCCTGGTTCGCGTACATCTCCCCGGCGAACTGCCAGAAGGCGTCGTCTCCGGCCTCGTCGAACACCGCCCGCGCGGCGCCCGCGACCTCGTACGACCAGTTGTCGTCGACCGGAATCGGGAAATCCACGTGGAGGACGTGTGCGTTTCCGGCGCTGACGTGTTGGTCCCGCACCGCCGGGAGCACGTTCTGGTTGAACGTCGCACACGAGGGACAGCCAAAATCCTCGAACACCGTCACCCGAACCGGCGCCTCCCGACTGCCAAGCAGTGGTCGTGCGCCCGGGTCGAGTTCGCTCGGATTCGCACCCGGTGGCTCTCCGAGACAACCGGCAGCGCCAGCGGAGAGTGCCACACCGGCAGCGAGCACACCACGACGCGTGTACTGGGTCATATCTGGCGGTACTGCGCGCGGACAATTAAGTGCGATGGTGAGAGCACCACCCCCCGCGGGCTCTGCCGACGACCGCGGACCCGCCGCCGTTTCGGCCGTACAGACGGGCACTCGCCTGGCTGCTTCGACGGGCTTAAGTACTGGATTGGCATCTTTTCGGACGAGACAGGCACAGGCCTGTTTTACCCACCCGTAGGAGCCATCGGCGTCACTACGGAGGTGAACAATGGCAGACCAGGAGATAGAGGAGGCAGTATCGCGCGCGCTCGACGAGTCACCGCCGCGGAACTTCCGCGAGACGGTCGACATCGCAGTGAACCTGCGCGATCTCGACCTCAACGACCCATCGAACCGAGTTGATGAGAGCGTCGTCCTGCCGGAGGGGACGGGTCAGGAGACGAGTATCGTGGTCTTCGCGGAGGGCGAAACCGCCGTCCGTGCGGAGGAGGCCGCCGACGAGGTACTCGACGCCGACACCCTGTCCGACCTCGGCGACGACGACGGCGAGGCAAAGGACCTCGCCGACGACACCGACTTCTTCCTCGCGGAGGAGAACCTGATGCAGGATATCGGGCGCTACCTGGGAACCGTTCTCGGTCCCCGTGGAAAGATGCCCGACCCCGTTGCTCCCGACGACGACGTCGTGGAGATGATAGAGCGCCTGAAGAACTCGGTCCAACTGCGCAGCGGCGACCGGCGGACCTTCCACACGCGGGTCGGCGCAGAGGACATGTCTGCCGAGGAGATCGCAGACAACATCGACGTCATCATCCGTCGTCTGGAGGCGGACCTCGAAAAGGGGCCGCTCAACATCGGCGACATCTACGTGAAGACGACGATGGGACCGGCAGTCGAGGTGGTCTGAGATGAGTACACAGCGCAAGACCGAGACGATTCCCGAGTGGAAGCGCGAGGAGGTCGACGACATCGTCTCGTTTATCGAGACCTACGACAGCATCGGTGTCGTCGACATCACGGGTATCCCGAGTCGCCAGCTCCAGGAGATGCGCAGCGACCTCTACGGAACCGCAGCACTGCGTGTCTCGCGGAACACACTGCTCGTGCGTGCGCTGGCGGAGGTCGCAGACAGACAGGAGACCGGTGACCTCGCCGACCTCACCGCGGAGGTGACCGGACAGGTCGGACTCATCGGAACCAGTGACAACCCGTTTGGACTCTACCAGCAACTCGAGGCCTCGAAGACCTCGGCCCCGATCAACGCCGGCGAAGTCGCGCCCAACGATATCGTCGTTCCGGAGGGAGACACGGGTGTCGACCCCGGCCCCTTTGTGGGCGAACTCCAGAGTGTCGGCGCGAACGCTCGCATCGACCAGGGCTCGATAACGGTGATGGAGGACTCGACGGTTCTGGAGGCGGGCGAGGAGGTGTCGTCGGACCTGGCGAACGTGCTCGGTGAACTCGGTATCGAGCCAAAGGAGGTCGGTCTCGACCTGCGGAGTGTCTTTGCCGACGGTGTGCTGTTCGAACCCGCGGACCTGGAACTGGACACCGAGAGCTACCGCGAGGACGTCGCGACGGCCGCGGGCCGGGCGCAGAATCTCGCGCTCAACGCGAGCATCCCGACCGCGTCGACGCTGCCCTCGCTGCTCTCGCAGGCCACCGGCGACGCAAAGAGTCTCGGACTGCAGGCGGCAATCGAGGACCCCGACGTGGTGCCGGACCTCATCGCCACGGCCGACCGACAGCTCCGGGCGCTCGCCGCACAGATCGACGACGAGGAGGCCCTGCCCGAGGAACTGCAGGACGTCGACGCCCCCGCGGACCAGACACCAGAGGAATCGACCGACGAAGAAACTGAAGCCCCCGAGGAAACCGACGACACCACCTCCGAGTCGGAGGCCGACGAAACCGACGACACCGACGACGACGAGGACGGCGGTGACGCACTCGGGGAGATGTTTGGATAACAACAATGGAGTACGTATACGCAGCACTCATCCTGAACGAATCCGGCGCAGAGATCAACGAACAGAACGTGACGAGCGTGCTCGACGCGGCCGACGTCAGCGTAGAGGAGTCCCGTGTCAAGGCGCTGATTGCCGCACTCGAGGACGTCGACATCGACGAGGCCGTCGACGAGGCGGCGGCCGTGCCCGCGCCGGCCGGCGGCGGCGAGGCCCCGGCACCGACCGACGCGAGCGACGACGAACCCGAGGAGGAACCCGACGAAACCGAGGCGGCCTCCGACGAGGACGAAACCGACGACGACGACGACGAGGACGCGGGCGAGGGACTCGGCGAACTCTTTGGCTGAGACGGCCGTCTCGCGGCACACCTTTTTTCGACGCCTCCAGTGTTAGAAACGACCGTCCTATCGGGTCGTGTGGCTCTCTTCGCGGACGCGTTCGATACGCGTACCAGAACGGGCTTGTGGGTCACCACCGGATGGCAGATATGCGCAGGCGACAGTTCCTCCAGACAGGCGTGGCCGCGACCGGCGCACTGGCGCTGGCTGGCTGTCTCGGCTCGAACGCGTCGGGTTCGGGTGGTGACGACAAGCCCGCCTGGGTCCGCGAGAACGCGGTGTTCGTCCCCGAACACGCCACGGGGATGGAGATGGTGGGGACGGCACGCGAGGGTCGGTACAGGGCGGCGCTGACGTACTCCTCGCCACACGCGTTCTATCTCGTCCGGGAGACGACAGTCGAGCGGGCCGGTATCCAGCCGGCGGACGCCACACACGCGATGGTGTCTGTCTGGGACGGCCCGACCGACACTGTCGTCCCGGCCGCCAACATCCAGACGACGTTCAGGCGCGACGGCGAGGTCCACGACCGGTCGTCACTGTGGCCGATGCTCTCCCAGCCGATGGGGTTGCACTTTGGCGACAACGTCACGCTCCCCGGTGACGGCGAGTACACCGTCGAGGTAACGGTCAGCCCGACGAGCGCGCGCCGGACGGGGGAGCTCCGGGACGCACTCGGCGAACGAGCCTCGTTTGAGTTTTCGTTTGCGTTCGACGACGGAGAACTGGACCGACTTCCGCTCACGCTGCCGAACAACATCGGCGACCGCGACGCCATCAGTCCGGTGGAGATGGCCGCCGTTCCGACCGCACAGTTGCCCCCGACGGAGGCGTTCCCGGCCCGGGTCCGCGGTGAGGCGACCAGCGCAGACTGCGTGTTCGTCGTCGCCACGGCCGGCGAGCCGCCGGCGGGTGTCGCGGGAACGGGCCCCTATCTCGTCGTCTCGGCACGAACACCGCACAACAGGTATCCGCTGGCGCTGATGTCGCTGTCGGCGCGACTCGACCGTGACGGGACGACCGTTTTCGAGGGGACGCCGACACCGACGCTCGACCCGGAACTTGGCTACCACTACGGGGCTGTTCTCGGTGACGTCGACCCCGGCGACCAACTCACCCTCTCGGTCGATTCGCCGCCACAGCTGGCCCGCCACGACGGCTACCAGACGGCGTTTCTGGAGATGTCGGACGTGACACTGACGGTGTAGTTTCGCTCACCCCCGGGTGAGGCGCACGTCGAGCACGACGTTCTCCTCGTGGGGGGCGTACGACCGGACCTGTCGCCGGTTCTCGACGGCCACCTCGTACTCCGCCGTGGCCTCTCGGAGTGCCTGCTCGCCCGGGCCGAACGGGTCGTCCTCGTGCTGGATATCGTAGTAGTGGACCAGACAGTCATCGCCGGCGACGGTCACCGCGGCGTCGAGAAAGTCCTCGGCCGAGTGTGGCAGGTTCATCACGACCCGGTCGGCCCAGTCCTCGTACTCCGGGGTAACTGCCCGGACGTCCCCGCAGTGTGCGGTCACGCGCTCCGTGACGCCGTTGCGCCGGGCGTTCTCGCGGAGGTACTCGACCGCAGTCTCGTTTATGTCGACGCCGACCACCTCTGCCCCGCGGTCGGCAAAGGGAATCACGAACGGGCCGACGCCGGCGAACATGTCGAAAACCCGCTCGCCGGCTTGGACCTGCCGGGTGACGCGGTGGCGCTCGGTTGCCAGACGCGGCGAGAAGTAGACCGCCGACACGTCGAGCGCGAACGCAGAACCGTACTCTCGGTGGACGGTCTCGGTGTCGCTCCCGAGTAACAGCTCCCACTCGCGGAGGCGCCGCTGGCCTTGCACCTTCGAGGCCCGGTTGAGAACGGTCTCGACCGGGATGTCGGAGGCGTCGAGCGCGGTTGCGACTGTCTCGGCGCGCTCGGGGTCGTCCTCGTCGACGATGACCACCTCTCCCAGACGCTCGTATGAGGGGTCGAACGACAGCAGGTCCGCGGGTGTGGTCTGTGTTTTCCGCCGGGGCTGGTCACGGCTGACGACGGCGTACTCCCCGGGGACGGCCCCGGGGTCGGTGACCGGCAGGTAGAGCACACCGTTCTCGCTGGTAATCTGTCGGTCGCGGTCGAGTAGGTCCCGCTCGGCGAGGCGTTGGCGTGTCTGCTCGCCGGCCTCGCGCTCGACGCGGACACACGGGACGCTCACACCGTGGTGTCGGACGCCACGAGCACTAAATCTGGTGTTCCCTGCGGTCGGTCCCGGTCCCGCGAGCGACCGAGGCCGCGACGCCTCGACGACGGTCGGGCGTCGTCACGCGACTCAAACCGCGATTTGAGTCTTGGACACCCGTTTATTACTCCCGGCCTAACGGATGAACAGCCATGAGACGTACACCCGATGTCCCCTCCGTGTCGCGGTTGCTGTCGTCGACCCTGACGGACACACCGCTCACAGCGGTGCGTCGTTCGGTCCGGTACGCCGGGACGGCCCGTGGACCGTCGCAGTCCGGACCGACCGGGCGTTCGCCGGCGTTCTCGGACGCTGCCGCCCGGTGTGTGACGAAACTCCGTAACCGCCTGCGCGCGCTCTCGTTTTGGCTCGCCGTCGGTCTCCCGTGGCTGTTGCTCGTGGGTTTACTCGGTGGTGTCGTCACCAGTCGGCCGGCCGTGCTCGGTGGACTGGTCACTGTGACTGTCCTGTCGGTGTACACCGGCCGCGAGCACGCCACGGAGTCATGAGACAGAGCCAGCACTCGAATCCGGCGCGTGTCGCCGCCTACCTCCGTGGCGAACTGGAGGACAGCGAGGGCGCGCTGTACGTCAAATCGCGGTACATCGCCGAGGAGATGGAGCTCTCCGCAAAGGAGATTGGCGCGGCACTGGCCAGCATCGACGAGCAGAGCTACGGGCTCTCGGTCGAACCGTGGGCATACTCCGGCGGCACCACCTGGTGTGTCTCGCTCGCGTAGGAGACGCCGACACCGCGTCCCGAGTGCCCGTGTGCGGGTTCGTTCTCGCAACGTACAAGTTGCTCAGTCTCCGACTGCCCGCCAGATGCAAGCCCTGCGGAGACGCCACCTGCTCGCACTCGTGGCCGGCGGCGGACTCGCCGCCTGTGTCGAGGCAAAGGCGGAGTTTCTCGTCACGAAGTCCCAGCGCATCCACCGGCCCGGCGACGACCGGTTCGACTACCCACAGGATATCCTCTACCGTGTCAGTATCGAGAACACCGGCCCCAACCGGCAGGAGGGACGCGTCGAGATGACACTCACCTACGACCCCGGCGACCGAGAGGGTGAGACGTGGCCCAAAACCGACTCCATCTCGCTTGGCCGCGGTCGGGCCGTCCGCAAGGAGTACGTCTTCGAGAACGTCTACCGGGAGCCCCGGCGTATCGAGGACTACAGTTTCGAGGCCAGTATCGTCCAGGACGGGTGAGCGCCAACCGCAGACAGACACCACCGGGTCGACCTGGTCCGCTCGCGGGCGCAACCGCTGTGCGTGGCCCTCCCGAGTGGCTGTGGCGAGCGCTCGTCGCGGCCTCTGACGCCGGCCCGGTCCGCCGGGTCGGTAGACGGCGACGGCCTGTTGGCGCGTGCACAGACCGTAGACGAGTCGGGGTCGGCGTCGGGTGACGCCGGAACCACCAAGCGTTTTTTATTGGCCGGGCGACCAGAGGCGTGTATGAAAGCCGTCGTACTCGCCGCCGGCGAGGGGACCCGTCTCCGGCCACTCACAGAAGACAAGCCAAAGGGGATGGTCGAGGTGGCGGGCAAGCCGTTGTTGACCCACTGTTTCGAGCAGTTGAACGCACTCGACGCCCAAGAGTTGCTCGTCGTCGTCGGCTACAGAAAGGAGGTGATAATCGAGCACTACGGCGACGCGTTCGAGGGCACACCGATCACCTACGCCCACCAGCGCGAACAAAAGGGTCTGGCACACGCACTCCTGACTGTCGAAGAACACATCGACTCGGAGTTCATGCTGATGCTCGGGGACAACGTCTTCCAGGCGAACCTGCAGGACGTGGTCAACCGGCAGGCAGAGCAACGCGCCGACGCCGCCTTTCTGGTCGAGGAGGTTCCCTGGGAGGAGGCGAGTCGGTACGGCGTCTGTGACACCAACAAGTACGGCGAGATAACCGAGGTGGTCGAGAAACCCGACGACCCACCATCGAATCTCGTGATGACAGGATTCTACACGTTCACGCCGGCTATTCTCCACGCCTGTCATCTCGTCCAGCCCTCGAACCGAAACGAGTACGAGATCAGCGACGCCATCGACCTGCTCATCCACTCCGGACGGACCATCGACGCCATCCGGATGGACGGCTGGCGTATCGACGTTGGCTACCCCGAGGACCGCGACGAGGCCGAACACCGGCTCACCGAGACCGATGTCTGAGCTCAGTGACCTCGTCACCCGGTCGCTGTCTGGCGACGCCACCGAGGAGTTTCTGACCCGTGTCGACCGGCAGGCTGCCGCGCTCGAAACGGCACTGTCCGAGGGCGAACTCGACAACGAGGAGTTCTCCGTCGGGATGGAGATGGAGGTGTACGGCGTCGCCGCTCCGGAACAGACCGACTCCGGACAGGAGGGGGCCCCGCCAGCCGACGGCGGCTGTCACTCGCGACTCGTGGCGCTCCCGACAGAGGTCTTCGAGAGCGACGCCACAAAGGAACTGGGCGTGCACAACGCCGAAATCAACACCGACCCCGACGTGTTCGACCCGGAGGGGCTGGCTGCACAGGCCGCCAGTATCGAGCGACAGTTCGAACGGGCACGCTCGACTGCCCGCGAGGCCGACTGTGACCTCGTTCTCGACGCGATGTGGACGATTCCGCCCGCAGAGGGCAGTTACGAGTATCTGGCTGCCGTCGAGACCAGCGACGGTGTCACCGTCGCAGAGAATATGCAACCCGACCCGCGCTACGTCGCGCTCGACAACGAGGTGCTCGCACAGGGTGGGTCGGAGCTGCGCTTTGCCGTACCCGGCATCCGCGAGACGTTCCCGACGATTCTGTTCGAGTCACTCACCACGTCGATACAGCCACACCTCCAGATTCCCGAGACGGCGTCGTTTCCGGACTACTACAACGCCGCTATCCGGACACTCGGACCGCTGCTCGCGCTGTCGACGAACTCGCCGTTTCTCCCGCCCGACCTGTACACCGACGTCGAAACCCCCGAGACACTCGTCGAGGAGACCCACCACGAACTCCGGATTGCCGTCTTCGAGCAGTCGGTCAACCAGAGTCCGAACAACAAGGTGCGGGTGCCACAGGATATCACGGACCTGCGAGAGAGCCTCGACCTCGTCGTGCAGGACGACCTCTACGCGCCGTTTCTCCGCGAGTGGGTGACCGACGGGCCACGGGAGTCGTTTGCCGACGAGCACTGGGAGTTCACCTACAAGCGCTCGACGTTCTGGCGGTGGCTGCGCGCTGTCGTCGGCGGCACTCCGGTCGACGGGGCCACCGACGAGCGCTCGGTCCGCATCGAGTACCGCCCGCTCCCCACACAGCCGACCGTTCGGGATGTCGTCGGTCTGCAGGTGTTGACGGTCGGACTCGTTCGCGGACTCGTCGCGGAGAGTCATCCGGTTGTCGGCCTCTCCTGGGAGGCCACCGAGCGGAGTTTCTACAGCGCCGCCCGGGAGGGACTCGACGCCGACCTCGCGTGGGTGACCGCCGACGGCACCCGCACCGACGACAGCGACGCCATCTTCGCCGATATCTTCGACCACGCCCGGGCCGGACTCGCGGCCGCGGGACTCGACGACGACATCGAGAGCTATCTCGCACCACTCGAGGCCCGCTGGGAGGCGCGAACGACACCCAGTGACTGGAAGAAAGCCCGCGTCCGCGAGCGTCTCGCCGACGGCGACTCGCTGACCGACGCGATAACCGGGATGCAGGAACAGTACATCGAGTTGAGCCAGACCACCGACTCATTTGCCGACTGGCTGTGAGTGCCCGTCGGTCGTCTGCTGGCGTTCTGCCCGCCGCCCGAGGACGTCCTCGGTGGGTGTCGGTAGCGTCTCGTAGAGAACGTGGACCCGTCGCGTTGCTCGGCCACCTCGGCTGTGTGTTCGAGCACGACCCCCTTTGCTCCGTGGACGACGACTGCTTCTCGACTCGGTAGGGGCGGCTCTCGCTCGTGGTCGTGTCGAGACGAAAGGAAAGCGCCCGCGAGTGAAAAGCACGCGGGCGCTCGCCGCCCTGAATTGGTCCCCGCTGACGCTTCGGCCCTCCAGACGAAGCGTCGTATGTAACAATCGGTCAGAGGATTATAAATGTAATGCCCGTCTGCGCGTGCGGGGTCGGTTCGTGCCCGGACGAGTCACCTGATTCGTGGGGGGTCTCACATGTGTTCTTCTTCGAGCACCCACCCGATTGCGCGCTTGTAGTAGGTGAACATCTGTCGAACGCCCTCGTGGCTCATCTCCTCGGATTCGAGGTGCTCTGTCAGGAACTCGTACTGCTCTCGGATCTCCTCTTCGTCTCGCATACCTCTCCGTGAGTACTGTACCATCCAAAGCGTTTCGCAACGGGCAGAACACACGGGCCTCGACCCGGTCGGCCCGGCGTCACCGGCGTCGACTCGCACCCACCCAACTTATTGTTCTGCTGCCCGATGCGGTGGTATGCAAATCGAGGAGACGACAGTCGAGACGTCGGCGCTGGATTTCGCGGCGTTACGGGCGGGCAACGGCGACCGGTACGCGCTGTTGTTTCACGGCTTTCCGGACGACCCGGGCTCTATGAGACCACTGCTCGCACGACTCGCAGACAACGGGTACACCGCGGTCGCGCCGTACATGCGGGGGTACGGTGACACAGACCGACCGCCGCTGGAACCGGCGGAGTACTCGATTCCGAAACTGGGCAGCGACGTGCTCGCGGTGGCGAACGCAGTCGGGGCCGACGACCCGCTCGTGGTCGGTCACGACTGGGGCGCGATTGCGGTTTCGGCGGTGTCACGGCTCGACCCCTCTTTCGCGTCGACAGCGGTCACGATGGCGGTGCCGCCGGATTTCGCCACTGCGTTCCAGCACAACCCGATGCAGTCGATGCGAAGCTGGTACATGTCGTTTTTCCAGATTCCCGGACTCGCAGAGGAGACACTCCGGCGAGACGACTTCGCGCTCATCGAGCGCCTCTGGCGGCTGTGGAGTCCCGGCTGGGAGTACCCCGAGGAGCGCATCGAATCGGTCCGTGAGACGTTCCGGACCGGCCAAACGGTCGAGGCAACACTCCAGTACTACCGGTCGTTCTTCCAGGAGTTTCTCTCCCGCCCCGCCGACGACCTCGCAATCTCGGGTATCGAGGTGCCGACACTCCTGTTAGCCGGGCGCGAGGACGGCTGTATCGGTGCGGGGCTGTTCGAACACAGCGCGGACTGCTACACGGCCCGCCAGCACACCGAAATCGTCGACGGCGCCGGCCACTTTCTCCACGCCGAGCGCCCGGCGTACGTGGGCGACCTGATACTCGAATTCGCCGCCTGAGTGCCACTACCCGGCGTAGTCGCGCCAGTCACCCGACTCGACGACCGGGGCGTCGTCGACGGGCGCGCGTACCCGTACACCCACGCGGTTCTAGACGGGGTCGACAGTTCGACACGCCGCCTGCGGTACAGCGGGTTGTTGCCGACGGCACCCTCGAACCGGTCGAGCCGGTCGATGTCGCCGGACTGTGCCCGGGACAGCTCTCCCGCGACGCTGTTGCGGTCTCTGCCGGCACCGGTCAGTTTCAGGCCCGGAAACTGGCCACAGTCGTACATCCGTCCCGGAACCGTACAGAAACTCGAGATGGTCTACTTCCGCCCGAACGTGGTTGTCGAAGCCACGCACGAGCGTCCCGTACACCGCGAGGCGGTCGCCGGCGACCCCGGCACCGTCGCGGGTGTCTCGTCTGTCACCGGTGGCCGCGCCCGCTCCGCCCGAAACTTCGGTCACCCTCTTTGCTCGTCCCGACAGGCGTATCTGTGTCGTGTTGGCAGTACCAACCGATTTATCACACACACCTCGTAACTGCACTCCATGGACGAGACGCGGGTTGCACTGCTCGGACTCGTGGCCACACTCCTCGTAGTGTCGGTGTTGCTCGTTCTCCCGTTTCTCGAGTTTATACTGCTCGCCGTTTTGCTCGCGTACCCGCTCCAGCCACTCCAGTCCCGCCTGGAGCAGTACGTCGACCCCCGACTCGCCGCCGGCGGGCTTGTCGTCGGGGCGAGTCTCGTCATCGTGGTGCCGATGCTGCTCGTGTTGCGCTCGATGGTCGACCAGACCACAGAGGTTCTCGACCAGTTCAGGCGCGGTGAGTTCTCCCTGCAGACCGTCGAGGCGGAACTCCGCGAACGGACCGGTCTCGACGTCGACCTGGCCCAACAGCTCCGGGAGGCCGCACAGGGCGCCGAGGTCAGCACGTTCGACAGTGTCCTCAGCCTGTTTGGCACCGTCACGCGCGTGCTCATCGGACTCGCGCTGACGGTCTTTCTGCTGTACTACTTCCTCAAGGACGGCGAGAAGTTCGGTCGCTGGCTGCAGCTGACGATTCCGCTTCCCGACGGCATCGTCGGCGACCTCAGGCGGGAGTTCGACGACGTGATGCAGGCGGTGTTGATAAGCCACGTCTTTATCGCGGTGGTGCAGGGAATCGTCGCCGGGGTCGGACTGGTGGTTCTCGGTATCCCGAACGCCGTGTTCTGGACTGCGGTGATGATAATCCTGGCAGTGTTGCCGATTATCGGCTCGTTTCTGGTCTGGGGGCCGGCCGTGCTCTACCTGTTCAGTGTCGGCCAGTCCGTGGCCGGAGCCGGGTTGCTCGTCTACGGCACTATCGTCGTCGGCCTGACCGACGACTTCCTCCGCCCGCTGGTCATCGAACACTACACCGAGAACCGTCTCAACCCCGCAGTTATCGTTCTCGGTATCCTCGGCGGTGTCTACCTGTTTGGGTTCATCGGTATCTTCTTTGGACCCGTCCTGATCGGTCTGCTCCGGGCTGTGCTCGACGTCTACCGCCGCGAGTTCGTCACCGAGGAGGTCTGAGACAGTTGGCGGCGCGTCGCTCTCCCGCCGGCCTGCCCCGTCGCCCGTGCGAAACCGACAAACGCCGGGACAGTCAAGGCCAGACGATGGACGTGCTGTCGCGCTACGAGCCACTCGTCGACGACGTGTCGGCGTTCCGTGCGGCCTGCGAGCGCCCGCTCCCGCGGTCGGTTCGCGTGAACACGATAAAGACCACCGTCGAGCGGAGCAGACGCGCCCTCGACGCCGCCGGTATCGAGTACGACCCCGTGGAGTGGTACCCGGGTCTGTTTTGCCTGCCCGAGACACAGGCCGGTGGAAACTGGCCGTACGTCCACGGCTGGCTCCACGGACAGGAGGAGGTCTCTGTCCTGTCCGGCCACGTGCTCGACCCACAGCCCGGCGAGCGCGTCTGGGACGCCTGTGCCGCGCCGGGGAGCAAGACCAGCCAACTCGCGGCACTGATGGCCGACACGGGACGACTCGTCGCCACCGACGCAAACGTCGGACGCATCGCCGCGCTCCGGTCGAACGCCGAACGACTCGGACTCACGAACCTCGCAATCACACACGAGAACGCGCGCAACCACTCCTTGAAGCCGTTCTCCGGCGAGCGCTACGACCGCGCACTCGTCGACGTTCCCTGTTCGTGTGAGGGGACTATCAGGAAAAACCCCGACACGTTCGAGGAGTGGAGTCTCGACCGCGTCCAGAACATCGCGGGCGTCCAGCAGGGGATTCTCGAGCGCGCAGTTCAGGTCACCCGCGACGGGGGGACGGTCGTCTACTCGACGTGTACGTTCGCGCCGGAGGAGAACGAGGCGGTTCTCGACGCAGTTCTGGACAGTCAGCCCTGCCGGCTGGTCGCGTTCGAGTCTCCTCTCGACTGTCTGCCCGGCGTCACGGAGTGGCACGACCGGAGTTTCGACGAGACGGTCCGGCGGGCGAAGCGGGTCTATCCACACCACAACGACACTGGCGGGTTCTTCTGTGCGAAACTGGAGGTGGACCGGTCGTGACCGGAGACGACCAACAGACCAACGTCGGTGACCGGTTCGACAGACTGCCGGCCACCGAGACCGACCGGGTCGTCGAGGGTCGTCCGACCCGCGAGGCGGTGCTGTCGTGGTGGGAGCGACGGTTCGGAGTCGAGCCGTCGGTGTTTGCCGACCACACGTTCTGGGAGCGTGGCGCCGGCAAGGTGTGGGCGTTCCGGGGCGCGGTTCCCTCGCCGGTCGGAATCGAGGGGCTGGGGATGACCTTCCTCCGGACGCGACAGCAACACTGGAAGCCGACACTCGAGGCAGTCCAGCGGTTTGGCGACCACGCGAGCGAGAACAGGATTCACCTCTCTCGACCCGCCGCCGAGCGCTTTCTCGCCGGCGAGGACCAGGAACTCGACTGGGACGGCGACTGGGGGTATCTCGTCGTGACACACGACATAGCGGGGGCGACAGAGCCGGTCGGTGTCGGTCTCTACGTCCACGGCGAGTTGCGCTCGATGGTGCCAAAGGGTCGTCGTCGTGACCTCTGAGAACACGGTATCGACTGTCACAACCGGTGTGTAGTGGGTCCGCGCGCCCGCACAACCTTCATGTTCGTGAGACGCCTACACTGTGTATGAGTGAGTCAACCGACGACGACATCGAGCGGATTCGAGAACAGAAACGCGAGGAACTGGCAGACGCCGACACGCCGGAGGAACCTGTCGAGGTGAGCGGCGCAGACGACCTCCAGTCTACCGTCTCCGAGCACGATGTCGTCCTGGTCGACTGCTACGCGGACTGGTGTGGCCCCTGTAAGATGATGGAGCCGGTGGTCGCCGACATCGCTGCCGACACCGACGCGACCGTCGCGAAAGTCGACGTCGACCAGAATCAGGAGATTGCCGGACAGTTGGGCGCACAGAGTATTCCGACGTTCGTGCTGTACGTCGACGGCGAACCCACGGAGCGACTGGTCGGCGCACAGGACGAGGACACCTTCCGGCAGTTGATACAACAGGCACAGTAACTACTCGTCGAGTGCGACCGGCACACCGGCGGCCGCCACGTCGGCCGCGAACGCCCCTGAATCGGTTTCGATTGTGGCGAACGTGTTGTAGTGAACCGGGACGACGAGTTCTGGCTCTATCGCCGCCGCGAGTTCCGCCGCCTCCTCGCGGTCCATCGTGAACGTGCCGCCGATTGGTGGACAGAAGACGTCGACGTTTAGCTCCGCGTGGCCCGCGAGCACGTCGGTGTCGCCCGTCCAGAAGACCCGCGTCCCCTCGAGCGCCAGCAGGAAGCCACAGCCCCGGCCCTCGGGGTGAATTGGCTGCCCGTTCCCGTCGGTGTGTGGTCCGTCGGGACGGTTGTACGCCGGCACCGTCCACAGGGGCACGCCCGCGAGGACGCGCTGGCTCTCTGTTCCGAGTTCGACGACCTCGTGTGGCAGGTCCACGAACCGGGGGAGTTCGCGGCCACTCCCGCGGGGGTCGATTCCCTCGCAGATGGCGACAGTCGCGTCCGGGCCGGCGACGCGGTCGATTCCCTCCGGGTCGTAGTGGTGGACGTGCGAGACACAGACCAGGTCGCCGTCTGCCGGGCGGTAGTCCGAACTCGGCGGATGTGCGCCGCGTGCGCTCTCGCTTGGTGGCTCCCACTCCCCGGTCAGCACGCCGTACCGGCCGGGGTCGAGGTAGACGACGGTGTCGCCGGCGGCGAGCCTGAGCGTCGCGTACCCGAGCCAGTCGAGTTCGAGCGGTCCGTGTGTGACGGTCATACCGGCGTGTCGTCGGCAGCCCTCTGGGGCGTGACACACTGTGTGACTGTAGACAGTCCGACCGAAAAGACACCGGCTGTGGGCATATCTGTGGGGACGGCTCCCGTGGAAAAAAGTCCAACGGGGGGGAGACTCGACCGGGAACAGGCGGGCGACAGAGCCTCTCGGGGCGAGACCGCTCTGCTCACAGCACGCGCGACCCGAGTGGTGCGTCCTCGTGTGTCGTCAGCAGGTCCGCCTCCTCGCCGGCAGCCAGAACCATCCCGTTCGACTCGTACCCGAACAACTCCGCCCGTTGCATGTTGGCGAGCACGACGACCCGCGTCCCGGGCAGCGAGTCCGGGTCGTGGAGCTGTTTGATGCCGGCGACGACCTGTCGGTTCTCGACACCGATGTCGACGTCGAGTCTGACGAGTTCGTCGGCACCCTCGATGGGGTCGGCGGCGACGATCTCGCCAACGCGCATGTCGAGGTCACCGAACTCGTCTGGACTGACACGCCCGGATTCGAGTGGTTCGAGGTCTTCGCTCGTCTCTCCACCGTCCTCGCTCGCGGCGGCGACACGCTCGCGGAGTTCCCGGTTGAGTTCCTCGATGGTCTCGTCTTCGACCTGTTCGAACAGTTCTGCCGGCTCCGGAAACTCGCTCGATGGGGCCACGAGGGCGTCCTCGAGGGTCGCGTCGGCGACTGCGCCACGCCCGCCCAGCGAGTCCCACAGTTGGGCGGCCTTTTCGGGCATCACTGGCTGCATCGTCACGGCGCAGGCTTTCGCCAACTGGACACAGTCTCGGATGACCTGTGTGGCCCGTTCGGGCTCCTCGTCGACGAGATTCCAGGGCTCGTTGCGCTGGATGTACTCGTTGCCAAACTGCGCGAGGTCGACCGGAATCTCGCCGACCGTCCGGATGTCGTACTCGTTGACCGCCGTCTCGAAGCGCTCGACGGCGCTCTCGATGCGTTCGCCGACAGTCTCGCTCAGGTCGGCCTCTGGTGTGCCCCCGTAGTTGCGGCTGGCGAACAACAGCGCCCGGTAACAGAAGTTCCCGAGTGTCCCCACGAGTTCGCCGTTGACGCGGTTGGCGAAGCGGTCCCAGGAGAAGTCCACGTCGTGTTCGAGTCCCGACCCCGTGGTGATGTAGTACCGAAACAGGTCCGGGTGGAACCCGGTTTCGAGGTACTCGCTGGCCCAGATGGCGCGGTTGCGCGACGTGGAGAGCGATTTGCCGTCGATACCGACGAAACCGGTGGCGAGCACCGCCCGTGGTTCGCTGTACCCCGCACCCCGGAGCATCGCCGGCCAGAAGACACAGTGGTGTTGGATGATGTCTGCGCCGATTACGTGGACGATTTCGCCGCTCTCTGCGGTCCACTCCTCGTCCCACTCGGTTCCGGCCCTGCTCTCGCCGCCGGGTTTCCAGACGGCTTCCCAGTCGTACGCCTCGGCCCCGACGCGCTCTGTGTACTGTCTCGTCGAGGAGATGTACTCGATTGGCGCGTCGACCCAGACGTACAAGACGAGGTCCTCGCGGTCCTCGCCGGGGTAGTCGATACCCCAGTCCATGTCGCGGGTGATACAGAGGTCCTCGAGGTCGCCCTCGACCCACTCGCGGGGCTGGTTGCGTGCTTTCTCGGTGCCCTCGAGACGGTCGAGAAAGCCCTGGAGGTACTCCTGGAAGTCCGCGAGGCGGAGGAACTTGTGCTCGCGGCTCCGGTACTCGGCGGGGTTGCCGGTGACGACACTCACTGGCTCCTCGATTTCGCCGGGTTCGAGGTGGCGCTGACAGCCCTCGTCGCACTCGTCGCCGCGGGCCCTCTCGCCACAGTACGGGCAGGTGCCCTCGACGTAGCGGTCGGGCAGCGGGTCGTCGGTCTCGGCGTCCCACGCGACCTCGATTTCCTTCTCGATGACGTGGTCGTCGTCGACCCAACACTGGACGAACTCGCGGGTCATCTCGGTGTTGGTTTCGTCGTGGGTGTGGCCGTAGTTGTCGAAGTCGACGTTGTACTGGGGAAAAGTCTCCTGGTACTGTTCGTGCCACTCCAGCGCGAACGCCTCGGGGTCGCGGTCCTCCTGGGCGGCGTTGACCGCGATCGGCGTGCCGTGCATATCGGAGCCACAGACAAAGGCAGTCTGCTGGCCGATACGCCGGAGCGCGCGGGCGTAGAGGTCGCCGCTGACGTAACCCAGCAGGTGACCGACGTGGAGGTCACCGTTTGCGTACGGCAACCCGACGGTGACCACCGCCGGCCGGTCTGTGGGCAGTCGCTCGTGGCTCATACTGGGGTTTCGGTGGCCGGCAGTAAAAAGCCGGCCGGTTTTTCACTCAGACTCCGCCCGACTGCCCCGCCTGCGCCGCGGAACCTGGCAGCCCCGGGGAGTGGGTCGACGGGCGACTGCGACTCCGTGGGTGCTCGCGACTCGGGTACGTGGCTCCGCTGGCGCGTGCGTACCGCCACACGCCGTGACAGTGGGTTTTTTATCGCCGGCTACATTCGATTGAGCGTATGGACGAAACCCGCTCGACACGCCGGCGTGTTCTACAGGGTGCCGGGGCCATCGGTGCGTTACTTCTCGCCGGTTGTTCGGAGTCCGACTCCGACGACGACGGCAACGAAACCGGGAACAACACCACCGGGACAAACACCAGCGACACCGGTAACAGCACCGACGGCAACAGCACCGGCGAGAACACGGGCGAGCAAAGCACCGACGACGAGGAGAGCGGGGAGACACAACAGCGCGAGGTCGCTATCTCGCCGGCCGTCGACCAGCAGGAGATCAGACAGCTCCAGATACAACTCCAGTCCGGACAGATAAGCCAAGCCGAGTTCCAGCAACGCCGGCGGGACCTCCTGCAGGGCGCTATCGACAGTCTCGTCGGGCGAGTGGAGACCGAAACCACGGTGACCGTCGTCGAGGAGTTCCCCGGCGTCGGCGCGGTCCGGGCGCGTGGCTCTCCCGGCGAGTTGCTCGACACACTCGAGTTCTCGGAGGCCCAGGCACTCATCTCCGCAGAGACACTCGATTCGGCGACGGCACCCGACGACGGTTCAGAGAACAGTTCGGAGACGAACTCCTCGGGGTAACAGTCAGTACCAGTCCAGGTCCGCGACAAACGAGCGCAGCATCGACCGGGTGACGTGGGGCATACAGACGAGACGGAGTTCGCCGGCACCGGTTTTCGACACCCGCCAGCCACGCTCGCGGAGTTCGTCGGTCATCGGCACCGAGAGGTCGGCAGTGACGAGGGGCAACTCTGGGCCGGACACGTCGTGTCCGCGGGTCTCCAAGGCGTCGGCGACCCACTGGGCGTTGGCCATCGCGCGGTCGTACTGCTGCCGGTAGCCGGCGGGCCACAGCGCCTCCATCGCCGCGACGGCGCTGGCGACGCCCGCTCCGCTCCGGGTCCCAGTCAGCGTAATCTGTGCCGTCGATTCGAGATACGGCGTGTCGATAGCGAGGTCGTCGAACAGTCGCTCCGACCGGGCCAGCAGTCCACCGGCCGGGACGGCCGCGCGGCCGGCTTTGTGCGGGTCGATAGTCATCGTGTCGATATCGGCGTGGCCGAAGTGCCACTGGTGGTCGCTGAACGGGAGGTAGAACCCACCCCAGGCGGCGTCGACGTGACAGAGCGCGTCGGCGTCTGCCGCGAGGTCTGCAATCTCGGGAATCGGGTCGACGACGCCGTACTCGGTCGACCCGGCGACGGCGACGAGCGCCACGGTGTCCTCGTCGACGAGTTCCTGCATCGCGTCCGTGTCGGCGCGGTCGTCGTCGACGGGCGCGGTGCGCAGTTCCACGCCCAGCACCTCCGCGGCCTTCCGGAAACTGAAGTGTGCGCTCGCCGGCGCGACGACGTTGGGGTCGTCGGTGTCGGCACGGTTGCGGGCGATTCGCACGGCCTGGATGTTGGCCTCCGTCCCCCCGCTGGTGACGTACCCCGCAGGGTCCGACAGCCCCGTGACGGCACCGAGCATGTCGACGGCCTCGCGCTCGAGTTCTGCCACCCTCTCGTAGGTGCCGGGGTCGCCGGGGTTGGTGGTGAGAAACCGCTCTGCCGCCGCCCGCGCGTCCGGATGTGGCTCGGTACACATCGACGTGAGAACCCGCTCGAACTCCTGTGGTTCGCCGCGCTGTGCCTGTTGCATATCTCTTTGCTGGGGACGAGTGTTTTTATTCATTTCGAGGAGCCACGAGCGAAGCCACACTCCGGTTCCGCAGGTTGCTCTGTCGCCGCTGGCGGGAACTGACCGCCGCCCAGAGAGACAGACGACCCGGCAGAGACGGCCTGTACGGGCGTGACAGAAGTATTGCGTCTGCGAACGCGACACCCTCCCGGCAGGGGCG
>CAZHPM010000022.1:0-34374 GCA_964534485.1 uncultured Halobacteriales archaeon | reverse complement strand
CGGCCGCGTCATCACGATGAACGGCAAGAAGTACAAGCAGTACCGCGGGATGGGCAGCGTCGGCGCGATGAAATCCGGCGGCGACGGCAACCGCTACCTCAAAGAGGAGAACGACGAAGACCTCGTCCCGGAGGGTGTCGAGGCCGCGACGCCCTACAAGGGAACACTCGCCTCGGAACTCGGCCAACTCGTGGGCGGGATGCAGTCGGGGATGGGGTACGTCGGTGCGGAGTCGATTCCCGCGTTCAAGAAACGCGCCGAATTCGTCCGCGTCTCCTCTGCCGGCCAGCAGGAGAGTCACCCTCACGACGTCGTCATCACCGACGAGGCACCGAACTACAGCCCCGGCGGGAACTGACGAGACTCTCCCTGGTCTGACAGGAGCGAGTCGGTGCGTATAGGAGGGTTGAGCGTGTACCCGGAGGTATGTCAGGCGAATACGGTGACGAGCAGAGCGAAGACGTCGAATCGAGCGGCGCGAAACTGTCTCTCGTGGGAGGGTTCGTCGGAACCGCACTCGGGGCGCGGCAGGGCCGGACCGGTGCCGTTGTCGGCGGACTCGTCGGCGGAACGGTTGGCTACCTGGCCGGCGCCGTCGTCGACACCGACGAGGAGACTATCGCCGAGAGTGACGACCCCGTCGTCGTCACTGTCGACGACGTGACTGACGACACGGACGAGGGGTCGGCCGACGACACGGACGAGGGGTCGGATGACGACACGGACGAGGAGTCGGCGGACGACACGGACGAGAAGTCGGCGGACGACACGGACGAGGGGTCGGCCGACGACACGGACGAGGGGTCGGATGACGACACGGACGAGGGGTCGGATGACGACACGGGCGAGGAGTCGGCCGACGACACGGACGAGGGGTCGGATGACGACACGGACGAGGAGAGTTGAACACGACTGTCTGGCTCTGCCGGTCTGAGTCTGTTGGGCGTCTAGAATGAATTAACTCCCGTAATCACAACAATCATTTATCGGGTGCCGACGAATCCACCTATGGCACGCAGAGATGGACTGGTCCCAGCCACTCTCTCCCTGCGTGCCTGTTTGAACGACACTCTACCAGTCAGTTTACAAATAATGTCAGACGAAGTCCACTCTGTTGCTGTTGAACAACTCGAAACGCTCGGACTGAGCACGTACGCCGCCCGAACACTGGTCGCGCTCGTCTCGCTCGACGGGGCGACGGCACGCGAGATCGACGCGGTTTCGCAGGTGCCCCGGACACGAGTGTACGACGCTGCCGACGAACTCCGCGACGCGGGACTCGCGACTACCGAGGAGTCGACGCCGAAGTGGTTCTCTCCCGTCTCGATTGCGACTATCGAACAGCGGTTCACCGAACTGTATCTCACCCGAATCGAGCGACTCGTGGACGCACTCGGTGCCGTCTCCGACACCGACTGCGAGGGTTGACCCACCGCTCGCTTACTGTGCGACCGGTGCCTCGAGTTCCTCGAGCAGGTTCTCGAGTGTCGTCTCGGTCGGACTGTCGTTGAGCAACACGTCGACGGGGAGCGTCGGCGCGCCGTCGACGAGATTCTCGAGCAAGACGAGACGCTCGCGCGCACGGGACATCCCGACGTAGAACACCCGCCGCTCGTTGTCGGTCAGCGTCGGCACCGGACTGGTGTGTTTGGTGAACGACTCGTCACCGGGCACCGACTCGTCGTTCTGTTCGACAGTCGCGGCCATCTGCTCGACGACTTTCTCGGTGAGGTCGGTCGCGACGAAGACGTGGTCGGCCTCTCGACCCTTTGCGGAGTGGATAGTCCCCACGCGGACGCGTCCACGCTCCATGCCGCGGTACTCGCTCGCGAAGTACGCCCGGACACTGCGCTCCTGGAAACTGGTCACCTTCCTGAGCATGTCCGCGGCAGAGGGTGGCTCCGGCAGGAAGGGTACGTGCTCGCGGACGAGTTCCGGTTCGATGGTGAGTTTGGCCACGTCGTCGACGTCGGCCTGCTCCTCGCGGTCGTCGAGGTCGTCGAAGAACTCGTCGCGTTCGCCCGTGCCAAACGCCGAATCCGCGAGCATATCCGCGAGTCGACGGGCCTGGAGGCCGTCGATCGGGTCGTCGTCGGCCAACCGCTCGACTGCGTCGATGTACTGTGTGAGTCTGTCGGTCCACATCCGCTGGTCGGTCAGACAGTTGAACGGGATACCCTGCTCGATGAACTCGTCGATGAACTGGAACATCTGGTAGCGCGCCCGAAACAACACCATCACCGACTCGTCGGTGTTTTCGACAGTCTGACACACCTCGCGGGTGACGTCGAGCATCGAGCGGTTGCTCCGTGCCTCGACAGAGCCACCGTCCTTGCGGGGTTCGAGGTCTTTCTCCTGTCGCTTCTCGATGTGGCTGACCTCCCGGTCGACGACGTTCAGGATGCGAGAGGGGAGTCGGTACGAGTTGGGCAACACGACGTCGTCGTCGACGGCCTCGTCGAGCAACAGGTCGGGGTCGGCCCCCTGCCAGGCGTAGACGACCTGGTCGTCGTCGCCGGCGATGAGAACCCGCTCCATGTGTGGTCGCCACTCCTCGTAGACGTCGTACTGCAGTGTCGTGATATCCTGGAACTCGTCGATGACGAGGTAGTCGACACTGGGCAGCAGTGACCGCTGTTTGACCCGTTCGAGCATGTCTGCGAAACCGACCAGGTCGTGGGTGCCCTTCCAGTTGCGCCAGGCGCGAATCGCCTCGGGGATGTCGAGTCGGTCGTCGTCGCTCGACCACGTCGGCGTGTACTTGTTGCCCACCTGCGCGCGGTCGTCGATCTCCGGCGGGAGTCGAACCTTCTCCTCGTTCCACTTGAACGGGACGTCGTACCAGTCGCTGACCTCGCGACAGGTTCGCTGGAGCCACTGGCTGGTCGCAATTACCTTGTTACCGAGCGTCGTTGACCGGGCCGACCGGCGGCGCGACCCCTCGTACTCGTCCTCGAACTCGATGCCGAAGTCATCACAGAAATCGGCCTTGTCGGACTCGCCGACCACGTCCCCACGCGAGAGGTTCAGCAGGTCGTAGGCCTTTGCGTGCATCGTGGAGACGTTACCCCGGAGCGACCGCGGTGTCACGTCGATGCGCTCGGCCAGTCGCTCGCGTATCTCCGAGGCCGCGGCGCGCGTGTACGAGACGACCAACACGTCTCGGACGGCGACGTCGTCGTCTTCGAGCAGTTGCTCGACTCTGTCGAGCAGGGCTGTTGTTTTACCACTTCCTGGGCCGCCGAACAGACGAATTACACGGGTTGAATCAGTCATTAGACAGCTAATGACGGCCCAGGTTCTTAAACTGTCCGAATCCCGTCAGACGGGCGTCTCCCGGCGTGTGACGCTGTCTCCGGGGCACTCAGTCACACAGCTCTCGAATCTCGTCGGCGTCGCGGGTGTTGAGTATGTCGTTCGCCTCGGCCCAGCCACGGCGTGCCGTCCGGACGCCGTACCGGAGAACCTCGTACCCCGCCGGCGCGTGTGCGTCGGTGTCGACGGTCACCATCGCGCCGGCCGCCAGCGCGGTCTGGACGGCCCGCCCGCGGAGGTCGAGTCTGTGTGGATTCGCGTTTACCTCCAGTGCGGTGTCGTGGTCGGCGGCGACGGCGGCGACCCTCTCGACGTCGACTGTCAGCCCCGGTCGCTGGTTCAGTCGCCGCCCGGTCGGGTGGCCGATGATATCCACCTCTGGGTGTTTGGCGGCGGCGACCAGTCGCTCGGTGCCGTCGCCGTCGAGGGCAGCGTGTGGGGACGCGACCACGATATCGAGCTCCGCGAGCAGGTCCTCGCCGACCGAAATCTCACCCTCGGGGCCGATATTCGCCTCGACACCAGCGAACACGTCGATATCGGCCTCCTGTGTGGCCGCGCGAATCGTCTCGCGCTGGTCGCGCAACTCTTCGTCGGTGAGACCGACACCACCGACGATACCCGGCCCAGTGGCGTGGTCGGTGACCGCGAGGTAGTCGTGACCGACGGCCTCGGCTCCCGCGACCATCTCGGCGACCGTGTTCGACCCGTCTGACCACTGACTGTGGGTGTGGAGGTCACCCCGTATCTCGCCCGGTTCCACCAGGTCGGGCAGGTCGTCGTCGCCGGCGGCCCCGACCTCGCCGCGGTTCTCGCGCAACTCCGGGGGAATCCGTGCCATCCCGAGCGCCTCGTAGACGCCACGTTCGGTCTCGCCGGCGACGCGCTCGCCGACGCGCTGGCCGGCCTCGGGGTCGTCGACGTCGGCGACGTCGAAGACGCCGTACTCGTTGATCTTCATGTCGCGCTCGATTGCGCGCGTCCGGACAGCGAGGTTGTGGTCCCTGCTCCCGGTGAAGTACTGGAGCGCAGCCCCGAACTCGCCGGGGTCGACCACGCGCAGGTCGACACGGACCCCCTCGACGCGGAGACTGGCCTTGCCCGTTCCGGCCTCGAGTACCTCGCCGCGCCAGTCGGTGAACGCCTCGACGACGGCCCCGGGGTCGGTGCTCCCCACGAGCACGTCGACGTCACCGATTGTCGGCTTGTGGCGCCGGATCGAACCCGCGAGTTCGACCCGCTCGACCGCATCGGCGGCGGCCAGGTACTCCCGGACCTCCTCGCCGCGAGGGAGGGCGCGACCGAGCAACTGGCGCGCGTGTGCCTCGCGGGCGAAGTCGATGTTGTCGAGGATGTTCGCCTCGGTCTTTGGACCGAAGCCGGCTACTTCTCGTATCTCGCCGGCCGCCGCGGCGGCCTCGAGGTCGTCGAGACTCTGAATCTCCAACTCCTCGTACAGCGTGCCGACGGTCTTGGGGCCGACGCCGTCGACGCGGGTCAGCGCGTCTATCTCGACCGGTAACTCCGCGCGCAGTTCCTCGAGTTCCGCTATCTCGCCGGTTTCGACGTACTCGACTATCTTCGAGGCGATGGCGTCCCCGACGCGGTCGACCTCCGCGACCGCGTCCTCGCCGTCGGCGGCGAGCTGTTCGACGGCCACGGACTGCTCGCGAACGTTGTCTGCCGCCCGCCGGTAGGCCCGTGGCTTGTACTCGACGTCTCGCGCCTCTAGCAGGTCTGCGAACTCGTCTAACCTGTCTGCGATGTCGGTGTTGGTTGTCATCTGTAGAGAGTCTCACCGCAATCTGTCTGTGTGTCGGCCCCGAAGAGCCCACTCATCGGTTCCGCCCCCGGGCGCCCTGTCCGCTGTCGTCGGTCTGTCCCAGCGCCTTCTGCAGGAACTTCATCCAGCGCTTGCGGTCGGCGGCCTCCTGTGTCTGTTGTTCGTCCTCCAGGCTGGCGGGTTCGAGCGTCTCCAACTCGTTCAGCGCGCGGTCGAGTCCGATAATCGCCTCCGCGAGCCGTTTCCCCTCCTCGAAGGAGATGTCGCCGTCCTCGATTCGCTGTTTTCGCTGGAGGCGCTCGCGGCGGAGATTCCGCTTCGCACGCTCGACGCGCTCTCGCTCGCCCGGTGGGACCGTCTCGCGGCGGCGAATCTCGAAGACGAACTGCTGGAGCTCGATTTCCTCGCCCTGCACGGTAATCTGGTCTGGAATCGACGCACCGACCGTCGCGCTCTCGCGCTCGACGCGCTCCAGAAGCTGTTTGCGCCGGTACTCCTTCACACCACCCGCTAAGGGCCTCAGTTACTTCGACTCTTCGCACACCGCCCCCGCGCCCGTCTCCGGCCGACGGCGGGGGCGACACGCCCGGGCGTCGACACCCACCCGCCACACCGGGGCCGCAGTCTGTCGGATTCGTCACGGTCGGGTCCGCGTCTCAGACAATCTCCATCAGACGTGTCTCGTAGCGGCCGACACGGACGCGCTGCCAGCCACGGAGTCGGTCGTCGGTTTCGGGGTCGCCGGTGTCGACGCGCAACACACCCAACTCGTCGAGTTTCCGCCGCGAGGCGACGATTTCGACGTCACAGCGGCGGATAACTGCCGGCGAAATCTGCTGGTTACCGCGGCCAAAGACGAATCCCTGTCCGCCGATGGGCGTGACGACGACCACGTTCCGCTCGCCGAGTTCCGCCAGGATGTCGGATTCGGCGGCGTCGCGCCCGCGGAGTTCGCCGTCGCGGTAGACGTCGACACCGAGGGGCGAACCGCCGACACCGAGGCGCTCTTTGACCGTCTTCAGCGTGCTACCCGGTCCGAGAACGTACGTCACAGCCGGGTCGACGGTCGCCTCGAACCAGTCTGCGATACCCGCGACCGTGCCGGCGCTCAGTTGCTTGCTCCCCTGTCGTTGCTGGGCGGTTGGCACCGTCGCCAGCGCGCGCAGTTCGGTGTCGACCTCGCCCTCGCGGTACTGGTCCTCGTCGATGTCGTTCACCTCCGCGCGTTCGGTCGCGTCGAACGACACCGCGACGTGGGCGGCGGCCTCGGGTGTCACCGCGAACACCGCCGAGTACACCTTTACTCCGGCCGGCACGCCCAGGATTGGCGTGGCACTGTCACACTCCTCGAGTGTCTCCGCGACGTCGACTGCGGTGCCGTCGCCGCCGACAAAGAGAATCAGGTCGACACCGCGGTCGAGAAACGCCCGGACTGCGTCGCGGGTGTCCGCTGCCGTCGTCTCCGTGCCCGCCGGTCGGTCGAGAACTGTCGGTTCGAACCCCGCCACGCGGGCCTCGCTGGCGCCCATCTCCCCGCCGTAGGTGTAGATGTCGGGTTCGTCACCGACCTCCTGCAGTTCGACGAGCATCTCGGTGGCCCTGTCGGGAGCGCGCTGTTCGGCCCCGAGTTCGCGGGCCCGCTCGACCTTGCCGTCGGTGCCTTTCAGCCCCACACGACCACCCATCCCCGCGACCGGGTTGACGACGACACCAAATCTGGACATCGACCGACAGTAACGGCGAGCGGGGCAAAAGCCACCCGGAAGACAGACGCCAACCGGAACCGCTTAGACCCCGGCCACCAACCGACGGGTATGGACGTGCCACTCTCCGAGGCCACGCAGGTCGGTATCGGTAGCACTGCCGTCGAGGCGGCAGCGGGTGTCGTGCTGTTTGGCGGACTCGTTTTGACCGCGCTCTGGCTCCGGACGCTGTACGCGTGAGATACCGGTCTGGAACGGAGGGCTGTTAGACCGTGTCGCCGGCACGGACGTTGTGGCCCTCCTGCCGGCCGAACGTCTCCGTCTCGCGCCGGTAGACCACCTCGCCGCGGCGGACGGTCAGGTCTGGAAACACCGCCTCCAGTCCCTCGAACGGCGTCCACCCGCAACTGGTGTGTAGCCGCTCGCTGTCTATCTGCTCGCAGTCCTCGAGGTCGACGACCACGAAATCCGCGTCGGCACCCTCGGTTACGCTGCCTTTCTGTGAGAGACCGAAAAGCGCCGCCGGGTTCCGCGCGGTGAGGTCTCTGACGCGCTCGAGTGTGAGATTCCCCGCCCTGACCTCCGCGAGCAACAAGGGGAGTGCGGTCTCGACGCCCGGGACACCGCTCGGGGCGTCCCATATCGAGGCGTCTTTCTCCGCGCGGGTGTGGGGGGCGTGGTCGGTCGCAACCACGTCGACGGTGCCGTCGGCGACGCGCTCGTAGACCCCCCGGCGGCGACGCTCGCGCCGCAACGGCGGGTTCATCCGCCCGTGTGTCCCCAACTCGTCGAGGTCTGCCCGCGACAGTAACATGTGGTGTGGTGTCACCTCACAGCTCATCCCCGCCTCCGCCGCGGCGTCGATACCGGCGGGCGTGCTCGCGTGGGCGATGTGCACCGAACTGTCCCGCTGGGCGGCGAGTTCGCAGGCCCGGCGCACTGCCACAATCTCGGCGTCGGCGCGCCGGTACGCGCTCCAGGCGTCGGCGTCGGCACGCGCTCGTGCGCTCTCGTCGAACTCGGTCGCGTCCTCGGCGTGGACCGTCACCGGCAGGTCGCGGGCACTGGCCGCCTCCAGCGCGGCGACGAACTGCGCCTCGTCGATACCCATACTGCCGGTCGAATCCGCGAGAAACACCTCTCCGAGCGCGAACAGCGGGCGCTCGAACAGCGAGTCGGGGTCCCACTCGCCCGTGACGCCGCCGTTGATGCCGAAATCCACGAGCGACGCGGTCGCCCGCTCGCGCTTCGCGTCGAAGGCCGCCCCGTCGACCGTCGGCGGGTCGGTGTTTGGCTGGTCGACGACCGTCGTGACACCGCCGGCGGCGGCACTTTTCGACCCGCTCTCCCAGTCTTCCTTGTGGCTGTGTCCCGGCTCCCGGAAGTGGACGTGGATATCCACCATCCCCGGAAGGAGGTGTCTGCCGGCGGCCGGGACGACCCGCTCCCCGTCGTCGGGTTCGAGTCGCTTTGCGACAGTCAGTATCGTCTCGCCGGCGACCCGGACGTCCCGCCTGCGCTCGTCTGCCAGCCGTGCGTTCTGGATGAGCACACCCCCACGTCGACCCGCCTCCGTCCTAAGTCTCCCGGACCCGGCCGCCAGTGGGTGGTCCGGTCGACGACCGACACGGGCCAGACGACCCGCCGGGTCCGGGCCGTCGCCGGCGCGTGGCCCACTCGACGCTATCCCCCCGCCGTTCGTCTCGCGGCCAGTGGGGTGCCGGGGCCGCTGGCGGTTGCGTGGACCCACACCCGAGGAGGACGACAAAAAAAGAGACGGCACCCGGGTGGGTGTGGCGGTCACTCGTCGGTGTCGGTTTCCTCGGTGACGTCGATAGTCACCGGTTCGTCGTCGGTCTCGGACCCGTCGTCGAGGTGCTGGTCGATGTTGAACACCGTGTTGAGCTGGCGCTGGACGTCGTCGACCAGCCCCGAGACGAGGTCACTGGGCGGGATGGCGCTGTACTCGTAGGGGTTGTTGCCCGCGCCGTCGCTCTGTCGCTTGCCGCGTGTGACACGGCCCTCGTCGTGGAGTTCGGCGAGTGCCTCTCGCACGGTGCTGGGGTAGAGACCCGTCTTCTCCGCGAGCTCCTCGCTGGTGCTGTCCGGGTGCTGGCGGAGTTGGACGTAGATGCGTGCCCGGGTCTCGGTTTCCAGAATCCACGAGAGCAGGTCGACGAGACCGTCGTCGAACTGTTCGAGCACCCGGTCGGCTCCCTGTTCGAGTTGGTCGCGTACCTCCGGCGACTCGTCGGTGTCGACGTCGTCTGTGGCGTCGATACCGTTCTCTCCGTCGGATGTATCCTCAGCAGACATTCTACTGCCACGAACGCGACTGTGTTGTAAAAGCCTTGCTCCGGCGGCAGGTTCGGCCAGAGCCAGGGGTCGTCCCGCTGGACAGCCAAGCCGGTACGTTTAAGCGCTCGTCGGAACCGGTTGGCCTATGGGCGAAACAGGAACCCGGCCCCTCGACGTACTGGAGGCCACCGTCGGTAGCGAGGTGACGGTTCGTCTGAAAGACGGTGACGTCTGCGAGGGAACGCTCTCGGGGTACGACCAGCACATGAATCTCGTCGTCGAGGCGGGTGAAGACACAACGATTATACGCGGTGACAACGTCGTTTCGATACACCCATGACGAAGGGAACCTCCGCTCAGGGCAGCAAGAACACGACAACACACGTCCCGTGTCGCCGGTGTGGTGAGAAGTCGTATCACGTGAAGAAGAAAGTCTGTTCGTCGTGTGGGTTCGGCAAGTCGGCAAAACAACGCGACTACGCCTGGCAGAGTAAAGCTGGCGAGTAGGATGCACGAGAAGTGCGGTGTTATTGGCAGTTCTCTGGCCGACAGAGACGTGGCCCGGCCGCTCTACTACGGACTCTACGCGCTCCAGCACCGCGGTCAGGAGTCCGCCGGTATCGTCACACACGACGGCTTCCAGCAACACGAACACGTCGGAATGGGGCTGGTCGGCGACGCGTTCGAGGACGGCGACCTCGCGGCGCTAAACGGCTCGAACGGTATCGGTCACGTCCGGTACCCGACCGCCGGTGGCGTCAACAAGTGCTGTGCACAGCCGTTTTCGGTCTCGTTCAAAAGCGGGTCGCTCGGACTCGCCCACAACGGCAATCTCGTCAACACAGACGAACTCAGGTCGGAACTTGCGAATCTCGGCCACGCGTTTACCTCCTCTGGCGACACCGAGGTAATCGCACACGACCTGGCGCGGAATCTGCTGGAGGAGGACCTCGTCCGGGCGGTCCGGTCGACGATGAACCGACTCCACGGCTCGTACTCGCTGACGATTATGCACGACGAAACCGTGATGGGAGTGCGTGACCCGCAGGGGAATCGCCCGCTCTGTCTGGGTGAACTCGACGACGGCTACGCGCTGGCCTCGGAATCGGCGGCAATCGACGCCCTGGGTGGCAGTCTCGTCCGGGACGTCCGACCGGGGGAACTGGTCGTACTCGACCCCGACGGCTCCGGATTCGGGAGCTACCAGCTCGTGAACGAACCCGCCACGGCACACTGCTTTTTCGAACACGTCTACTTTGCTCGCCCGGACTCGGTCATCGACGGCAGTCTCGTCTACGACGTGCGACGCAACCTGGGGCGGAGTCTCTGGAGCGAGTCGGGCATCGAAACCGACGTCGTGATGCCGGTCCCGGACTCGGGGCGGGCCTTTGCCTCGGGGTACGCCGAGGCCGCCGGCGAGGACGGCGCGGAGACTGAGTTCGCCGAGGGACTGATGAAAAACCGGTACGTCGGGCGGACGTTCATCATGCCGACACAGGACGCCCGCGAGCGCGCCGTCAACCTCAAACTCAACCCGATTCGCTCGACAATCGAGGGCCGGACCGTGACGCTCATCGACGACTCGGTGGTGCGTGGCACCACCTCGACACAGTTGCTCGAACTGCTCAGAGAGGCCGGAGCCGAGGAGATTCACCTCCGCATCGGGTCGCCACCAATCGTCGCTCCCTGTTATTTCGGCATCGACATGGCCGACCGGGAGGAGTTGATCGCCGCAGACCGTCCCGTCGAGGCAGTCGAGGAGGAAATCGGCGCGGACAGTCTCGCCTACCTCTCTGTCGAGGCTATCGTGGACGCGCTCGGGCGCGACCGCGGTGAACTCTGCCTGGGGTGTGTCTCCGGCGAGTACCCCTACGACGTGGAGGGCGAGGAGTGTGACCGCGACGTGACGCGACCGACGACACACGGCGCAGGCGACTGACTGCAGGAACGGGCCGGCGGAGACGAACAGACGGATTAGGCCGCGTAGACGCCGTTCTCGCGAACCGTCACGGAGACGGCACCCCCCTCTTCGAGGTAGTCGAGATACGCACAGACGACGAAGGTCAGAAACGCCACGCTCGTCTCGTCGGCACCGAGCACCTCGCGGGCGAGTTCCCGGGCGCTCGTGGGCGTCGTGGCCGTGGTGACGGCGCTCTCGATACCGCGCTCGACACGGGTGCTCTTCGCGAGTGCCTCCTCGATAGCCTCGCGAGGGGTGTCGATGATACCGCCGTGTCCGGGCGCGAGGCGGTCCGCGTCGAGGCCGCGCAGGCGGCGCAACGACCGCCGGTAGGCCGCGATGTCGGAGGTGAGTGGTCCGTGCATAAAGTGTCCGTTGGGCGCGAGGATATCGCCCGAGAGGAGCGTCCCGGAGTCGGCGTGGAACAGCGACATGTGCCTGTCGGCGTGGCCCGGCGTGTGGAGAACCTCACAGTCGTGTGCGCCCACGCGGACCACGTCGCCGTCACCGACCACGCGGTCGAGTTCGATTGCCGACTCGGCGTAGTCGTCTCGCGTGAAGTAGCTCTCGGCGACGGCGGTGACCGCCGCCTCGGGGAACCCCGCACCCAGCCGGTGCATCTCCTCGTGGACCCGCGCGAGGTAGTCGTCGTACCCGTACAGAATCTCGGGAGTGCCCTCGAAGACGACGTGTGGTGTGGCCGCGAGCTCTGGCACGGTCTGACTGCCGCCGGCGTGGTCGGGGTGTGGGTGGGTGAGCACGACGCGCTCGAGGCTGGTCGTCTCCACCGCCGTCAGTGTCTCCCGACTCGTGGCCGACATGTGGCCCGTGTCGACGAGCGTGTCGCCGACGCGGTAGGCGTTTACCGTGCCAAAGGTCGGCTGTGGAACCTCGTGGCGCTTGACGTTCATCGTGTGGTGTTCTCGTGGCCGCCGGTTATGTCTGGCGAGACAGACGGACAATCGTCCGACTTTTTCCCTCTCGTTTCCTCTGTTCTGGCATGGCTCTGGAACACGTCGAAGCACTCCTCGAGACCGCTCCCGACGGGGTGGCGTTCGATGGGTTGCGCGTCGACCGCGGGGACGGCTACCGATTTCAGACCGTCGAACACGACCGACGCGGCCTCGACGAGAGCGCCCTCCGGGAGCTCGCACGGGGGCGGCCGGCGGTCAGGAACTGGTACTTCTGGCACGCCGGCGCGCCACAGCGCGAGGACCACTGGGCGTTTCTCCGCTGGCTCGAGGGGGTAGACCGAGAAACCGACGCCGAGATGGACGACACCCCGGAGTTCGACGTCTCCGAACACTACGCGCGACTCGACTCGGGTCTTGGCCGCGAGTGGGGAGAACTGGCGGTGGGGGTGTGCCTCGACGACGGACGCCGGCGCTACAGCGTCCGTCACGCCGAGGATTCGGGGGCCGACGCCGACGGTCTGGACGAACACAGCGTGCCCGGTGACGCCCGCGACATCGCGCGCTTCGACGACCGTGGGCGGTACCGGCCGCTGAAGACCGCGCCGACACTCCGGCGTGGCTGGCGGTTCGCCGGCCTCGACGCCGCCGCACTGCTCGAGACGGTCGGCTACCTGTATCCGGCGACCGTCGAGAACTGGTACCGCGAGCGCGAGAACGACCTCGAAGTCACCCACTGGCACGAGGCAGTCGAGCGCCAGACGGGTATCTACAGCGTCGTCGAGACGTGGGACCGCGGCGAGGGCCACGACCACGTCGAGTGGGTCGCCGAAACCTGCTGTGACGACTCGCAGTGTCTGAAACGGCGCCACTGGGGCTACGACGACGACACCGAACTGGCCGTCGACGGCGGCGACGGACAGTTTCCCTGCCGGGAGCCCTGTTCGCTGGTCGTCTCCGCGGCCCGCGAGTGGACGCGCCTGGAGGGCGAGGAGTCACGGAGCTACGAGTTCGAACTCACGCCCAGCGAGAAAGAGCAACTGGAGGCAATCGTCGACGCCGTGGCCGACGGCCGCGTCGACGAGATTCGCGAGGCCGAGTTCGGCGACGACGCCAACCGCTGGCGGGCGCGCTTTCTCCGCGCGAAACTGTTCGACGACGAGGGCCGACTCGACGGTGTGCCGACCGACCGGGAGTGACCCCCGGTTCAGCGCGCAATCAGCGGTTCGTCGAGTCCGATCGACTCGTTTGTCCTGCGGACGCTCTCGGCCCGTGGCTCGGTCCCCAGCACCGCCCGAATCGCGTCGATGTTCTCCGGGACGACATCCGACTCCTGGTGAATCGCCTGGAACAGGTAAAGATCCGAGTCCTCGACGCTGACAGAGCCACCCCAGATGCAGTTCTCCCAGATGTCGGCACGCGGCCGGCCGGCGTCCTGTGCGAGTTCTTTTATATCGCCCGCGCCGTCGAGTCCAGCCCACTCCGGGATGAGAAACGTCCGGGACTCGCTGGCGAGCAACTCGCGAACCGCCGCCGCCGTGGGCTGTTGTTCGAGTGTGACGTTGACACTGTGCATGTGCATCAGCGTCGCGGGCACCTTCAGCCCCAGCGTGTCGATATCCAGCTCCGGGAAGATGGTGTTGACGTCGGGTCCGTGGTGTGAGGGCAGGGAGACGGGGTTCGGGAGGATGTCGTTTATCGGGCCACGGCCACTCTGTGCGGGGTCGCCGCCACGCCGGACCAGCGTCGTTCGCACCTTCTCGATGCCGTAGGCCTCTCGCAGCGGTGCGACCAGCCGCGACAGTCCCGTCGTGTTGCACGAGACCACGCGAACGACGTCCAGACCCTCGACGGTGTCGTAGTTCGCGCGGGCGTTGAAACTCGCGTCGACGGCCGCGGCGTCCTCGCCGCCCTGCAGGAGCGCGGGAGTGTCGTACTCGCGGTACAGTTCGGCGTTGTCCGCGCCGACACCCGACGGACAGGCGTCGACGACGATATCACTCGCCGCGACGAGCTCCGAAACGTCACCCGCGATGTCGATGCCCGCCTCGGCGAAACGAGGTTTGCGCTCCTCGATTGCGGCGTAGAGGTCGAACCCGTTTCTGACGGCGGTGCTGGCCTCGTGGTTTGGCCGGGTCTTCGCGACGCCGACGACCGTCATATCGGGCTGTTGCCGGACCGCGTCCGCGACACGCTTGCCGATGGTGCCGTAGCCGTTGATACCCACGCGAATCATGTGGCGAGGGGTTCGACGTGTCGCTGTTTATCAGTTGTGGTCGCCGGTCCGGACCGTGCCCACGGTCTCACTGTTCTTTCTTTGCCGTCGGGCCGCCCTCGGTCTGGAGGTCGGCGGTGTCGCCCAGCGTGGTCGGTCTGCTCCGGACGACCGCGTAGAGAATCAGTGCCGCAATCAGGAAATCGGAGGTGTGCTCGATGAGGTGGTGGACCACCATCGGCGTGTACCCGATGACTGTCCCGATACCGACGACCGACCGCAAGACGAGGAGTCCAACCGCCAGCGTGACCAGCAGATACCGCCGTGACCGGCGCCGTGCGTACGCCAGCGAACTCACGACCAACAGAGAACCCGTTCCGACACCCGCGAGCAGGATGACCCCGAGCAACAGCACCGAACCCTCGACACCGGGCCACCTGGAACTCTCCTGGAGTACGACCGACACGAACGGGAGTGTCACGGTACACACAGTACCGGTTCGACCCTGAAGAACGTTGAGGTGCGTCCGTCGAAACTACCGTCGTCTGGTCCGTAGCCGGCACCAGACGGTGGATTCGGGAGACCGGAGAAATTCGCGGCAGTTAACAGGCCGCGAATCCAACCCACGACAGGTGAACGAGTAGTGTCCGACACACGCTCGCAGGTGCGTGACTGTATCGGCCGTGAGCCGGGCATCCACTTTAGTGACATCAGCAGGGAACTGGGAATCGCGACCGGCCAGACACAGTACCACCTCCGGAAACTGCTCCGGGCCGGTAAACTCGAAAAGGAGTCGATTGCCGGTCGTACGCACTACTATCCGCCGACCTACTCGGAGTGGGAGCGGGGTGCAATCGCCCTGCTCCGGCGGGAGACGACCAGAGAGATAGTGCTCGCTCTCCTGCGCGGTGACACGGTGACGCCCGCCAACCTCGCCGAGCAACTGTCGCTGGCACGGAGTACCGTCGAGTGGCATCTCTCGCGGCTCGTCGAGCACGACGTCGCGCGCAAGCAACCCATGGCCGACGACCCCGCGCGTGTCGTCGTCGCTCTGCGCCGGCAGTCGGAGCTCTACCGGTTGCTCCGGGAGATCGAACCGCGGCTGCTGGACCGCGTCGTCGACCGGTTCTCTCGGCTCACCGACGGTCTACTCGAGAACGACTCGGTCGACGGCTGAGCGGTGTCGGCCGTCGCCCCGTTCGACGCGTGAACCAGTAAGATAAATCCTCACCAGAGCAAAGCACAGACAGTGACAGGGGGGCACCCGTACCGGAGCCGGTTCGTCGGCGGGTTGCTCGTGGCGGTCGGAGCGGTCGGGTTGGCGCTGACTGTCGGCGTCTTCCTGGTCGACGCGAGCGACCGACAGCCCGACCCGGTCCCGTTCGACCAGGCGGCCAGTTTCGATATTCCGACCGAGGACCGCCGGCTGATGGAAGACCGTGGGCTCTCGATTCCCCGCGTGCAGGTGTTCTACTCGCAGTACCCCTACGTCGTCGGTTACGAGGGAGTCGAACGGGCCGTCGACGTCATGCACGAACCGGCCCACAGCCAGCAGTTCGGCCACCCGACGACGGTGTACGTCTCCGACTACGCCGGAACGGGTGTCACGGTCACCGACGACGGCTACCTCGACCCCGGGGACGACCCGACGTGGGTGAGCGCGGACGAGGCCTGGTTCGTGCTCGACAGCGGCGCCCGGACGACGGTCAGCGAGAGTATCGTCCCCTTTGGCGAGGAGAGCGCGGCCCGCGCGTTCGCAGACCGCCACGGCGGGTCGGTCGAGCGCTGGTCGAATCTCGACCCCGGCGACGTCGAACTCGCAGACGCCTCGGCCGTCCGCGAGCGGGTCCCGGAGCGCCACGAGCGGGCAGACCGGCGACTCGCGGCCGTCGAACCGCGCCTCGACCGGCCCGTCTCGGTCGTCGTCGGCGAGGACGCACCGACCGTGCAGGCCGCCGTCGACGCCGCCCCGCCGGAGACGACGGTTCTCCTGCCGCCGGGTGCGTACGACGAACACGTCCGGGTCGACCGGCCGGTGACACTCCGTGGCGAGGGGGCCACGCTCCGTGGCAACGGCACCGGCACAGTCGTCAACGTGACCCACGACCGGGCCGCGCTGGCCGACCTGACTATCACCGGCGTCGGCAACACGACGAACCCGGAGAACACGACCGCCGACGACGACTGGGACGGCGTCGTCGCGGGTGGCTACGGCTACGCCGACGCCGGGGTCTACGTCGTCGGGGCCGCGAACGTCTCCATCCACGGCGTCACCGTCGAGACACCCGCGAGTGGCGTCGTCTACCGTGACTCGCCCGAGGGTGTCGTCGACAACCTGACCGTCGACGGACGGGACACCGCGATGGAGGGGTTCATGGGGCTGGTCTCGATACGGTCGCCACTTGTCGTCCAGGAGTCGACTTTCGAGAACGGCCGCGACGGAACCTACCTCCACCGGGCGGGCGGGAGCGTCCTCAGAGACAACACGTTCCGCGGAAACCGCTTTGGCGTCCACCTGATGTACACCTCGAACTCGCTCATCGCCAACAACACCGCGCGGAACCTGAGCAGCGCGGGTGTCACTATCATGACGAACCCGACGCGCAACGCCGTCGTCGACAACGACATCAGGGGGTCGGCCGGTATCGCCGTCGTCGGGTCGCGCTCGTACGTCGCCGACAACGTCATCGCAGACAACACCCGTGGGCTCCTGGCCGGGACGACACAGTCACTGTACGAACACAACGTCGTCTACGGCAACGAACTCGGGGTCCGGTCGGGGGCGACGATTCCCTCGAACACGCTCCGGGAGAACGACTTCGTCGCCAACGAGGAACACGCCAGGGCGGGCGTGGGACCACTCCGGGTCTGGACCGACGGCTCGACGGGCAACTACTGGGAGGGGGTTCACGGCGGGCGGGCGCAGTTGGCGGCCGGCGGCAGTTACTCGCCGACCGACCCCGTCGAGAGCCAACTCCACCAGACAGACGGCGCGGTGACGCTCGCCGCCTCGCCCGCGGCGACGGCACTCGCAGAGGTCCGGACCACCTCGGCCGGACTCCGCGAGGGCGAAATCGTCGACACGGCCCCGCTCGCAGACCCCGCCTCGCCGGATGTCGTCGAGCGTCTGCGCGAGAGTGACCCCGGCGCGCAGGCAGGTGACCCCGATGACGAGTAACACACCAGACCCGAGGGCAGGTCAGGGGCAGACGACCGACTCGACGACCGACGACGCCAGCGCAGACGCGACGACCGACGAATCCAGCGCAGACCCGGAGGCAGTACTGCGCGCGGAGCGTCTCTCACACGCCTACGGTGAGGTCACCGTCTTCGAGGACGTCTCGGTGGCGGTCGAGCGCGGAACGGTGACGGCGCTGGTCGGGCCCAACGGGTCGGGCAAGACGACACTGCTCCGGATTCTGGCCGGCCTGCTGGAACCGACCGAGGGGACAGTCACCTACCGGGGGCCAGAGACGGCCCGCGAACTGGGCTATCTCCCCCAGCAGCCAGCCTTTCGCCCGGGATTCACCGCCCGCGAGACGCTCGCCTTCTACGCGTCGCTGGTCGGCAGTGACCCCGAGGGGGTGCTCGACCGGGTGGGACTGGCCGACGCCGCCGACCGGAATGTCGAGGCGCTCTCGGGCGGGATGACCCGTCTGCTGGGAATCGCGCAGGCGACCGTCGGCGACCCGCCGGTGGTGGTGCTCGACGAACCGGCCAGCGGGCTCGACCCGGGGATGCGCCGACAGACCTTCGAGGTGGTCCGTGAGCGCGCGGCCACGGGAACGGCAGTCCTGCTCAGCACGCACGACACGGCGCTTGCCGAGCGATTCGTGGACCGTGTCCTCCTGCTGGGCGGTGGCGGCCTGCTCGCGTCGGGGTCGCCGTCGGAACTGGTCGAACGGTACGGAGTAGAGTCGTTGCAGACGGTCTTCGAGGCGGCAGTCTCCCGAGAGGCCAGCGCCGTCGGAACAATGGGTGAGTCGTCGTGAGCGGCAGGCGGGCCGTGCAGGCGGTGCTGGTGCGGGAACTGATGACGCTGGCGCGTTCGCGGGCGTACCTCGGGATGCTCGTCGGTGTCGGCCTCGTCGCCGGCGGGATGCTCGTGGCCGGCGGCGGCGTCGAAATCGGCTACGTGCCGGCGGCGCTCGACCTGCTCTTGCCCTTCGAGTTACTCGTCCCCGCGGTGGCGATTGCGCTTGGCTACCGGAGTGTAACCGACGACGCCCGGCGGGGCGAACTCGACGTGCTCGAGACGTATCCCGTCCCGCCGTGGGCGTACGTCGTCGGCGTCTACGGCGGCCGGGCGCTCGCACTCGCCGGTGTCGTCGTCGTCCCGCTCGGACTCGCGGGACTCTATCTCTCGACGCAGTCGCCACCGGACCCGACGACACTCGCGACACACGGCGGTGTCGACTCGCCGGTGCTGTTCGTTCGCTTTATTACGCTCACGCTGCTCTACGGGTTGACGACACTCGCGCTCGCGCTCGCGGTCTCTGCGCTGGCGTGGTCGCGCCGGACGGCAATCGTCCTCGCCATCCTGTTGTTGGGTGGCGTGGTGGTCGGTGTCGACCTGCTCGTGCTCCGTGGGGTCGGTTCTGGCTGGATTCCCGCCGACCGACTGACGGGCGTGCTGGCGCTCTCGCCGACCAGCGCCTACCGCGGTCTCGTGCTCGAGAACGTTCTCTACGTCGCCTTCGACGCCGAGAGCGGGTACGCCTCCTCGACCGCCAGCGTTCTCGGACTGCTGGGTTGGACTGTCGCCGGCCTCGCGCTCACCGTGGCCGGCGTCGCGCGGCGTAACTGACGCGAACGCGCGACTGCGCCGGCCCTTTCGGTATCTCCCCCGAGAGGTGTGGGCCGGCGACGTTCACTCTCCTCGCGCGCCCAGTGACACGACCAGGTAGCCACCGACTCCGGCGGAGACGACCCCGAGCGCGCCGGCCAGGAGTCGGAGCAACTGCGGGAGCGAACCCACCGGCGGCGGACCCTTTCTCGTCTCCATCAACTCGTACTGCTGTGCCCGCTGGCCGTCCCGTTCCCCCGCCTCGCCTCTGACGGGTCCGCGCGGTTCGTCGGCCGGTGGGAGGGCGACGTCCTCCGGGCGCTCGATGGCGACCAGTCCCGAAACCGCACGCTGGTCGTCGGCGGGGTTCTCCCTGGTCGGGTACGAGAACGCCGGCGCACCCTCACCCGGCGAGACGCGGTGGATACCGTCTGTCCGCAGCGCCGACCGGTAGATGTCCTGCCCGCGCTCGGAGAGGTTCTCGTAGGCGAGCACCTCGATACCCCGTTGTTCGAGTTCCGCTGGACTCTCGAAGCTCTCGGGGTCCGTGTCGTGGACGAGCACCGGTTCGACCGGCACGAGGGCCGGAACCACCAGCAACAGCACACCCACCACGAGCAGTCCCGCGCCGACCTCGTTCCGTCTGCCACGCAGGTTCACTGGAGGTCAGCCCCGTTGAACGACCAGTACCCGACGACCAGGGGGACGACGAGCCAGGCCGCCAGAATCAGCACGGAGAACTCGTCGGTCAGGTAGACCGGCAGGTCGGCGGCACCGCCGGCGTCGGCCGCCGCCTGCCCCGTTTCGGCGCCGGCACCGCCGGTTCCGCCACCCGAACCACCGTCGACGAACAGATTCTGCTCCAGACTCTCGGGCACGACGAGATTGATGGCCTTCTGGTATGCCAGATACGGGCTCGTGTACTCGACTGCGTTGTAGAGGTCGGTGTTCTCGCTCAGCCCGAGCACGGTCGTGTGAACGGTCCGGACGACGTTGCTGACCTGGATGACCGGGAAGATGTAGAACAACACGAGCAACAGGTACGCGAGCAGGGAGCGCCCGATGGCGCTGCCACGGGAGGCGACCGTCGCCGAGAGCGAGACACCGACGACGACGAACACCGCGCCGTAGACGACCGTGACCGCGAGCGTCCCGAGAACGACACCCGCGGGAAAGACGCCGTGTTTGCTCGACGAGACGCTGACCGCCGGAACGTAGACGAACGCGACCCCGACCGTGACGACGAGCACTCTGCTCAGGAGTTTGCCCAGAAACACTGTACGGCGACTGTTCGGGACCGAGAGGAGGAACTTGATACCGCCGCTCTCGCGCTCGCCAGCAACCGCGAGGTAGCTCGCGACGAGTGCGGCGATAGGCAACAACAGGGCCAGAAGAACCGTCAGCACCTCGAACAGCGACCTGACGGCCTCCGTCGGGGTCTCCCTGGTGCCCTGGTTGGTGAACGCGAGCGCGACGGCCAGCAGACCCAGCGCGATAGCCCCGGCCCAGAGACCACGCGACCGGCCGGCGTCTCTGAGGTCTCTCGCCGCGACGGTCCGGATACTCATCCTGCCTCCTCCACGCTCCGGCCGGCACCGACCTCCCCTCGCTCGTCGCGGCCACCGCCGGTGTAGACGTTGAACAGTTCCTCCAGGGAGACGTTCTCGGAGAGGATATCGACGACGTCGGCCTGCTGTGTGACCTGCGTGACGACGTCGGCTTTCACCGCAGGGTCTCTGCAGTGGACCGTCAGCGTCGTTCCCTCGACTGTCGCGTCTGCGACGCCGTCGACTGTCCGCGCCCACTCCGGGTCGGGTGGGGCCGCACACACCAGGTCGATGGTCGCGCGGGCACCCGCCTCCTCGCGGAGATTCTCGATTGTGTCGACAGCGACGAGTTCCCCCTCGCTCATGACGCCGATGCGGTCACAGACCGCCTCCACCTCCGGGAGGATGTGACTCGAGAACAGTACTGTCGTCCCGCTGGCGGCCCGGTCGCGGATGAGCGAGCGCATGGTCTGCATCCCGTTGGGGTCCAGTCCCGTCGAGGGTTCGTCGAGAATCAGCAACTCGGGGTCGCCCACCAGCGCCATCCCGAAGGCCAGACGCTGTTGCATCCCCTTCGAGTAGCCCGCCGCAGGGCGGTGTTCGTCGCCGCGCAGACCGACCATCTCGACGACCTCCTCGGGGTCGTCGTCCGCGTCTCTGGAGGCGATGGCCCACTCGACGTGTTCGCGGCCCGAGAGTCGGTCCTCGAAGCCGTACCCCTCGGGGAGCACGCCGACACGCTCCCGGATAGCCGCGGAGTCGCGCTGGGCGTCGAGACCGAGCACCTCCGCGGAGCCGGCGGTGGGCCTGATGAAATCCAGCAGGAGGTTGAGCGTCGTCGACTTGCCGGCCCCGTTCGGGCCGAGAAAGCCGAAAATCTCGCCACGCTCGACGGTCAGTGAGACGTCGTCGACGGCGACGACGTCACCGAACCGCTTCGTCAGACCGTCTGTCTGTACGGAGGGCATCCTGCCAGGACCGTAGCGGCCGGTACGATTTAATCTCGGCGGTCTATCAGGGTGTCTGACAGACGGGAGCTGTCGGGTGTTCGCCCGACACCCTCTGTGTTAGGTGGAGCCGTTTTATCCACAGAGCCCCTATCGTGGGTAATGAGTGACCTTCCAGAGGAGATTGCGGGCGTTTCGGACGTGGACTGCACCGGTCAGCAGGCGCTGGTGACAGGTTCGACCAGCGGTATCGGCCGCGAGACGGCGCTGGCGCTGGGTCGACTCGGCGCAGACGTCGTCGTCCACGGCCGGGATGGGGAGGCCGGCGCGGCAGTGGTCGAGGAAATCAGAGAGAGCGGCGCGGAGGCGACGTTCGTCGAGGCGGATTTCGCGGAGTTCGACGCGGTTCACGAACTCGCGGTGACCGTCCGCGAGCAGACGGACGGTCTCGACCTGCTGGTCAACAACGCCGGCGGTCTGTTCCGGTCGGGTGCGACCACCGACGCCGGTATCGAGTACACGTTCCACGTCAACCACCTCTCGCCGTACCTGCTGACGACCGAACTGCTCGGCCACCTCACAGAGGACGCACGTATCGTCACGACGGCCTCGGACGCCCACAAGGGGTCCTCGCTGGACCTGTTCCAGGTCGACGGCTCGGAGTACTACACCGGGTTCGAGGCATACGGCCACTCGAAACTCGCGAACATCCTCTTCGCGACGGAACTGGCCCGGCGACTCGACGCGACCGACAGTGTGGTCACCTCGAACAGTGTCCACCCCGGTGCGATTCCGGGCAGCAGTTTCGGCCGATTCCTCCCCGGTCCGCTCTCGAAGGCGTTCCAGTTGCTCGACGCCGTTCCCGGTGTCACGTCCGTCGCCGACGGCGCCGCAGAGATACTGTTCGTCGGTGTCTCGCCACGGACCGCGGATATCTCGGGCCGGTACTTCGCCGGTCAGGAGACCCAAACGCCGTCGACGGCCGCGCGCGACCGCGAGGACGCCCGCCGCCTCTGGGCGGAGAGCGCCCGTCTCATCGGTATCGACGAACCGCTGTCGGACCACGACCGGAACCAAACCGACCGCGGAAACGGGGCAGTGCCGGCCGACTCCTGAATGGACCACGACCGGATTCACGCGCGCGAACCCGACCACCACCGCGACCGCTGGACGGTCGGCACCGTCGACGCACTCGACCAGCGTGACGGCCACTGTATCGTCACCGTCACCGCAGAGAGCGGCGAGACGGTGGAACTGACCGTCACGCTCGCGGTTCGTGACCTGTTCGTGAGCCGACTCGGTACCGACGACGGCTCGCCGGTCGGCGAGCGGGTCTGGTACCGAAAGCGCGGCGGCAACTGACCTCCGCCCGTGTTCAGTCGGTGTCGCCGTACCGCTCGCGGTGGCGGCGTTTCGCCTGCTCGTAGGCCGGGTCGTCGCGGACGTCGTCGAGATACTCCCGGTAGACGAGCGCGATGTCGCGTTTCTCGGCGTCGTACCACTCCTGTGGGTCGCGCTCGACGCGCTCCCCGTCGGTGCGTTCGTACTTCTGCCCGCCGGGGTACTTCGCGTAGCGCATCGCCCGCGTCCAGCCCATCTGGAGGTACTTCCGGGCCATATCCATCCCGACGAACTCCTCGCGCTCGCGGTACCTCTGGTACTGCTGGTAGATGGTTTCTGCGCCGTCTTCGGCCTCGGCCAGCGTGGCGACACCCCACTCCGGGAGGAGTTCGCTCTTGTAGGGCTCTATCTTGAACGCGCCGCGCTCGTCGCTCGTGTGACGGTATCGCTCCGGATGGTCGCGAAAGTCGAGGTCGTACTCCGGGCCGTCGGCCACTTCCGTCACCTCGCCACGGACAGGGTCTGCCATCGTCCCCACTCGGGGCTGGCCCCAAATTGGTCTGTCGACCCGACGCCGGTGGACCGTCGTGTGGTGACACGCCGACACGGACACCCAGAGAGTCACTCGCGTTCGACGCACGCACCAGAACGCCATTATCCGCTCGGTCGTTGTGGCTCTGTATGGAGACGTCACCGGAGCAGTTCGTGACGCGGCGTGGTGCCCTCCAGGCAGCAGGGGTCGGGACAGTCCTCGGACTCGCGGGCTGTCTGGGCGTACTCGGCTCTGACAGCGATGCTCCCGACCCGGTCGAGTTATCGGGTGGGAAATCCGACTACCAGGGCGGGATGGAGATCGGTCGCCACGGCGGCCCCAACGGGCAGATTTTCTACGCCGACAACCAGCCCGAATCGCCACACGCCTCCGGCGACTCCCCGGAGGCCCGCGACGACCTCGCGTGGTTTCACACGCTCGTCCACGGCCTCTTTCCCTACCACTTCGAACGCACGAACCGGGGCTGGGAGGCGGCGGCGGTGTACGTCACCGACTACTCGTCGGTCGACTGGGAACTCCAGGGCGACCGGATGCCCGCGCCGACGGCTCCCGAGACGTTCGCCGACGCCACGGACCTGACCTACGTCGCAGAGAGTGACCTCCGGGGTGGGATGAGGCCGGAACTGTTCCCCTTCTCCGATGCTGGCGAGGCAGAGACAGTCGTCGAGGACCACGGCGGCCAGACGCTCGGGTTCGGCGATATCGACAGCACGACCGTCCGGGACCTCCAGCAGGGCTGAGGCCGCCTCGCGTTTCTCGGCTGTCGGCAGGGCTGCGTCTGCGCTCGGGTCACTCGACGGTCCGGACGCGAACGCCCTCGGCAGTACCGACGTGAATCTCGTCCGCGAGGCCGACGAACAGGCCGTGTGCGACGACGCCGGGAACCGAATCGAGGTCTGCCGCGAGCGCGCCGGGCGCGTCTATCGGGCCAAACGCACAGTCGAGCACGAGCGCGCCGTTGTCGGTGACGACGGGACCGTCTTTCTGCTCGGCCCGCCGGAGCGTCGGGTCCCCGCCCAGCGCTTCGACGGCGGCGGCGACCGTCGGGCGCGCCTCGGGGAGCACCGACACGGGCACCGCCGCGTCGAGTGTCTCCCGCTCTTTGGTGGGGTCGGCGACCACGAGAAACCGGTCGGCGGCGGCGTCGACGACCCTCTCGCGGGCGTGGGCCGCGCCGCCGCCCTTTATCAGGTGGCCGTCTGCCACCTGGTCTGCGCCGTCGATGGCGATGTCGGGCGTCGCGGCGTCGAGACTCGTCAGCGGGACACCCGCCTCGCGGGCGCGCTCGCGGGACTGGTGTGAGGTCGGAATCCCCTCGATGTCGAGACCCGCGTCGACGCGCTCGCCGAGGCGGTCGATGGCGCGGGCGGCAGTGCTCCCGGTGCCGAGTCCGACGACCGCGCCGTCCTCGACCCGTTCTGTGGCGCTCTCGCCGGCCCGACGTTTCGCCGCCTCCCGGTCCATAGACGTCTGCTCTGCCCGTACGGGCAAAAGTCCACCGGGAGATGAAAGCTATTAGTCCTCGCCGCCCCGGGGGACAGGCATGGACACGGCGCTGGGGCCGCCGGCGAAGATGCGCGCGCGGCGGGAGGAACTCACGCCGATGATGGCACAGTACTTCGAGGTCTGCGAGCGCCACGACGACGCGCTCGTGCTCTTCCAGGTCGGGGACTTCTACGAGGCTTTCTGCGAGGCCGCCGAAACCGTGGCGCGCCGGTGTGAGATAACGCTCACGCAGCGCTCTGACTCGACCGGCGAGTACGCGATGGCCGGTATCCCCGTCGACAACGCCGAATCCTACGTCGAGCGCCTGCTCGATGCGGGGTATCGTGTGGCAATCGCAGACCAGGTGCAAGACCCCGAGGAGACCACAGGCGTCGTCGACCGCGCCGTCACGCGCATCATCACGCCGGGGACACTCACAGAGGACGAACTGCTTGAGACCGAGCGCAACAACTACGTCGCCGCAGTCGCCGCCGACGAGGCGTTCGGACTCGCGGTGCTTGACGTCTCGACGGGCGAGTTCTACGCCACCACCACCGGCACGCGCGGGGACCTCGCGGACGAACTCGGCCGCTTTGGGCCCTCAGAGGCCCTCGTCGGCCCGGACGCGCCGGCAGACGTCCTCCCCGAGGGGTGTGTCTGTAGCAGCCACGACGAGCGGGCGTTCGACCCCGACGATGCCCGGACCCGGCTGGAGTCATACTTTGGCGACCCCGACCAACTGCTCGCGGGCACCGTCGAGATGCGCGCCTGTGGCGCGTTGCTCGCCTACGCCGAGTACGCCCGCGGCGGCCAGCAGGACCGACTGTCCTACATCACCCACCTCACACGGTACGACCCCCGCGAGTACATGCTACTCGATGCCGTCGCACTCGAGAGTCTCGAACTGTTCGAGCGGCGCGCGGTCCAGGGACGCGAGGGGGCGACACTGGTCGAGACCGTCGACGAGACCGCGTCGGCGCTTGGCCGACGGACACTCGACAGCTGGCTCCGACGGCCGCTGGTCGAGCGCGACGCCATCGCGGCGCGTCACGACGCCGTCGGCGAACTCCACGAGGCCGTCCAGACCCGCGAGCGACTCCACGAGCGCCTGCGCGAGGTCTACGACATCGAGCGACTCGTCTCGCGGGTCGCGCGGGGTCGGGCCAACGCGCGAGACCTGCGCTCGCTGAAAAGCAGTCTCGACGTGGTGCCCGACCTGCGCGGGTTGCTCGCCGACGCCGACTGCCAGCGACTCGCCGACCTCCGGGCGTCGCTCGACCCGATGACAGACGTCCGAACGCTAATCGAGGAGGCCATCCCGCCCGACCCGCCGCCGGAACTCACCGATGGCGGTGTCGTCAGCCCGAGTTACGACGACGAGCTCGCGGGGTTGCGCGAGACCGAACGCGAGGGCAAAGCCTGGGTCGACGACCTCGAGGCCCGCGAGCGCGAGCGCACCGGTATCGACTCGCTGAAGGTCGGCCACAACTCGGTGCATGGCTACTACATCGAGGTGACCGACGCCAACGTGGACCGCGTGCCCGAGGACTACGAGCGCCGCCAGACACTCAAAAACGCAGAGCGCTACTACACACCCGAGCTAAAGGGCCGCGAGGACGAGATTCTGCGCGCGGAGCGTCGTGCCGACGACCGCGAGTACGAACTGTTCTGCGAGGTGCGCTCGCGCGTGGCCGAGGAGTCGGCGCGCGTGCAGGCGCTCGCCGACGCCCTCGCCGAACTCGACGTGCTGGTCTCGTTTGCGACCGTCGCCGCCGAGCGCGGGTACACCCGTCCCGTGGTCGGTGACGTCGACGGCATCCACATCGAGGCGGGCCGGCATCCGGTCGTCGAGCGCACGGAGCAGTCGTTCGTGCCAAACGACACCACACTCGACAGCGACGAGCGGGTGGCGGTCATCACGGGCCCGAATATGAGCGGGAAATCGACCTACATGCGCCAGGTCGCCTTGACCGTCGTGCTCGCGCAGGCGGGCGGGTTCGTCCCCGCAGAGAGCGCCCACCTGCAGATAATCGACCGGATATTCACGCGGGTCGGCGCGAGCGACGACATCGCGGGCGGGCAGTCGACGTTCATGGTCGAGATGACCGAACTCGCGGGCATTCTCGACCACGCGACCGGGCGCTCGCTGGTGTTGCTCGACGAGGTGGGCCGCGGGACCAGCACCGCCGACGGCTTCGCCATCGCACAGGCAGCCACCGAACACCTCCACGACGAGGTCGGCGCGCTGACGCTGTTCGCGACCCACCACCACGACCTGACCGACGTGGCAGACCGGCTTCCGGGCGCGTACAACCTCCATTTCAGGACCAGCCGCGAGGACGGTGTCGTCTTCGAACACGCCGTCGAGCGCGGCCGGGCCGACGCCTCCTACGGCGTCGAGGTGGCGGCCACCGCTGGCGTCACCGACGGCGTCGTCGACCGGGCGCGTGAACTCGTCGACCGCGAGACCGCCGTCGACACACAGCGTCGTGCCCGGAGCACGGACGCCGGTGACCCCGCGGTCGCGACCGACGGCGTCGGGTCGCGCTCGCTGTCGGACCACGACGAGGACCCGTCCGCTGCCGACCTGGAGGCAGCGATCCGGGAGACGCTCGCGGATGTCGACGTGGCGACGACGACGCCACTGGAGGCGCTGAACACGCTCGCAACCCTGAAAGCACAGGTCGACGAGGAGTCGTAACGCCGGCGCTCTACGCCCTGTCAGGACCGGTCTGGGTCGGGTGCGAGTGCGACGAACTCCAGGTCACGCTCGGCGAGCAGTCGGCCGGCGCGGTCGGTGACAGAGGGGGCCACGAGCACACCCCGGACCGTGCGCCCGGCGTGGAGGTCTCGTTTCAGTGCCTCCACGTAGCGGTTGAGTTGGCTGACCGCATCGGGGCCGGCACGGCGGCGCTTGAGTTCGACGACGACGGCGCTGTCCTCGGCGTCGACGCCGTAGATGTCGACCGCACCGGCCGGCGTCTCGCGCTCTGTGGCGCGGGGTTCGAACCCGGTTTCGAGCAACGACGGGTCGTCGAGAATCCGCTGGCGCAGGTCCTCCTCGGTGCCAGAGAGCGCGAGGTCGCTGGGGTCGCTCACCGCGAAGGCCGTGGCGTGTACGACCCGGTCGAACCGGACGAGCAGTTCCTCGCTGGGTGTCTGGCGCTGACTCCTGACGGCGAGTTGTCCGTCGGCGACGGTCGCCTCGTGTGTGCAGCCAGGGGGTTGCCAGTTGACGGGTTTCTGGCCCTCGTCTGTGTGTACGAGCACCGTCCCGTCGGGTTTGAGCACCACCAGTCGGTCGCCGGGGCCGAGCGTGCTCGTCGCACGCCCCTCGTAGTCGACGCGACAGCGCCCGAACAACGTCACCAGAGACTCCCGTTCGATACCCGTCTCGACGAGTGCGAGCGCCTCGTCGAGGGTCGGTCGGGCCGCTGTCAGGTGGTCGTCCACGTCCGGCGGTAGCCAACGCGGGCACTAGTTACTGTCGACTGCCCCCGACAGGTGGCCGTGTCGGGGATATCGCCCGCGAGTTCGGGGCGCCAAGCGAAGTCGACGGTCGCGACCGGGTGTCGGGACTCCCGGTCGAGCACGGCGAGTGCTGACTCCCCGGCCGGGAGAAAAGACACTCTCAGGCCGTCCCGAACCCACGGAGCACGTCCTGGCCGTCGGTCCCGCCGATATCGGCGAGCGAGGCGCGCTCGGGGTGGGGCATCATCACGGCGACGTGGTCCCCCTCGCCGGTGATGCCCGCGATGTTGTCCGTCGACCCGTTGGGGTTGGCCTCGGCGGTGACCGCGCCGGTGGCGTCACAGTACCGGAAGAGCACGCGCTCTGCTGCGAGGAGTTCATCGAGGCGGTCGTCCTCGATTTCGAAACGGCCCTCGCCGTGGGCAATCGGCAGTTCGAGCACGTCGCCGGCCTCGTAGCGGCGGGTCCAGGGCGTGTCGGCGTTCTCGACACGCAGGTGGACGTGTTCACACTGGAAGCGCGCGCTCCGGTTCGTGGTGAACGCGCCGGGGGTCAGCGACGCCTCACACCCCACTTGAGCGCCGTTGCAGATACCCAGTACCGGTGTTCCCCGCTGTGTGGCGTCCCGGACTGTTTCCAGTATCGGTGACCGGGCGGCCATCGCGCCCGCCCGGAGGTAGTCGCCGTACGAGAACCCGCCGGGGAGGACCACCCCGGTGGTCTCGGCGGGGAGACCGTCCTCGTGCCAGACGAGTTCGGCCTCGATACCGAGCGCCCGGAGTGCCCGCACCGTATCTCGGTCGCAGTTGCTCCCGCCAAACTGGACAACAGCGACCGTCATCGGCGTTCGACCGCGACCTCGTAGTCGTGGATGGTCGGGTTCGCCAGCAGTTGCTCGGTCATCTCGGTCGCGCGCTCGCGGGCACTCTCCGTGTCGGCCGCCGTCAGGTCGACCTCGAACTCGTCTGCGGCCCGCAACGCCTCGAGGTCGAACCCCAGTCGTTCGAGCGCCTCCCTCGTGGTTTCGGCCTCGGGGTCGAGAACCCCCCGTTTGAGGCGCACGGTAATCGTCGCCGTGTACTCGGTCATCGACTGTACGGTTCGGGCGGTGCCGAAAAGTGCTTGTGGTCTGACCCGGTGACGGCCGCCCGAGCCACGTCACTCGTTGACGACGGCAGTGTCGAACCCGTCCTCCGTGACGGCGACGCCAGCGGCACAGACCGCGTGTTCGAACTCGTGGTCGTACACCTCCCGTGCCACGGTCGCGGCGTCGCCACTCTCGAGGGCGAACGGTTCGGGACTCGCTCGCTCGTAGGTCGCGACGAGTGTCGGTTCGGTCACGCCCTCGACGAGTACGGCGTCGCGGCGGACCGTGCCGACGACCGCCGACGGTTCGTCGGGGCCGTCGTCGGCGCCGACGACTCCCGCGATTCGTGGCGTATCGTAGTCGTCTTTCTCGAAATCCAGCGCCAGTAGCGCGGTCGCCACCGCGTCGCGAGCCGGATAGCCGCGTGCGAGTTTCTCCGCGATTGGGTCGACGTGTGAGCCGTTGCCGACCACCGCGCCGCGGTCGGTACAGCGCAGACAGTTGTAGGAAATGTAGGGGTTGTCAGTCTCCGGGGCCTCTGGTGTGGGTTCGACCGTAATCGTCCCGTCGCGCTCGGTCGCCTGTCTGTTGGGAAACGACCGCGAGGAGACGCGGTACGCGCCAGTCTGTGGCCCGACGACGACGAATCGGCCGACGTACATAATTGTCACTCCACCGTGACCGAGTATGTAGGTGTCGGTCCCGGTCTCGTGTGGGTGTGTCGGCCTCTCACGCAGGGCCTCTCGCAACCGAAGCGTTCAATTCCGCGCCGACAGTTCACCGACACGATAGATGCGAGTACTCGAGTGGCGGGCGAGTGTCGGCCTGCTCGGGACGGTGCTGAAGTTTCTCTCGCTGACGATGCTCGTCCCGCTGGTCGTCGCGGTCGTCTACGGCGAGGACGTCTGGGTGTTTCTCGTTTCGATGGGGCTGATAGTCTCGCTCGGAGTGGCGCTCGAACGGGTCGAACCCGACCCGGAGCTCGGACCGCGAGAGGCGTTACTGCTGGTCTCGCTGGCCTGGATTGCCGCCCCCGTCGTCGGTGCGGTTCCGTATCTGCTGGCCGGACACGGGAGCGCCTCGACGGTCGGACTCCAGACGGAGTCGTTTGCCGCGCTGTCGGAGTCACTGGTCAACGCACTGTTCGAGTCGACCAGCGGCTTCACCACCACCGGCGCGACGGTGCTTGGCGAGATTAGTTTCGACCGCCACTCGCGCGCGCTCCTGATGTGGCGACAGCTCACACAGTGGCTCGGCGGGATGGGGATTATCGTGTTGATGATCGCTATCTTGCCCGAAATCGCGGTCAACGGCGCACAGTTGATGCAGTCCGAGGCCCCGGGGCCGGAGCTCCAGAAACTCACGCCGAAGATTGCCGAAACTGCCCGTGCGCTGTGGCTCATCTACGTCGGGTTCACAGTTCTGATGGTCCTGTTACTGTACGCGCTCCACCTGCTTGGCTACGCGCCCAACATGGACTTCTACAACGCGCTGGCACACGGGTTCACGACGCTGCCGACCGGCGGATTCTCGCCACAGGCCAACAGTGTCGCGGCCTTCTCGGCGGTCGTCCAGTGGCTATTCGTCCCGTTCATGGTCATCGCCGGCGTCAACTTCGCGCTGTTCTGGCACGTCCTGCGTGGCGAACGGGAGGTCATGACCGGAAACCCCGAACTGCGGGCCTACGCCGGCGCGATTGCGGTCTTTGTCGCGGTGCTTGCGGTGTTGTTGTTCCGGGGTGCGGTTCCCGTAACCGACCCCGGGGGCGTCACCGAGGGGATGACCGAGAACGCGCTCCGACAGGCCGCCTTCCAGATTGGCTCGCTGCTGAACTCGACGGGGTACGCGACTGTCGACTTCGCCGCCTGGGCCGACGGCGGCACCGAGGCACAGATGTTACTGCTGTTTGCGATGTTCGTCGGCGGCTCTGCGGGGTCGACCGGCGGCGGTATCAAAGTCGTCCGGTGGCTAATCGTCCTGAAGACGGTCCGGCGGGAACTGTACGGCACTGCCTACCCCGAGGTGGTCGAACCGGTCCGACTCGGCGGGAGTGTCGTCGACGAGAACGCAATCCGGGGTATCGTGGTGTTCACGCTGCTGTACATCCTGTTGTTTGCCTTTGGGGCGGTGTTCATCATGCTCGACTCCGCCCGAATCGGCGTCGAGTTGACCGTCCTCGAGGCGGTGAGCGCGTCACTGGCGACCATCGGCAACGTCGGTCCGGGCTTTGGCGAACTGGGTCCGTTCGGGAGTTACCTCTTTTTCTCCGACGCGTCGAAACTCCTGATGATTGTACTCATGTGGCTGGGCAGACTGGAGATTGTGCCGGTGCTGGCCCTGCTCGTCGCTGGCCTCGAGGAGTGACTCCACCCGGACGGTCCCCCACACAGAGCGGGTCTATCACGCATCGGGAATCTAAAGTGTGCCATCTGCGTATATAAGGGTATGACGAGTCTCAGACGGCGGGCGGGTTACTATCTGCTGGCTATCGCCGCCCTGATAGTCGTCTCCAGTGTGGTGTACGACGTCTCGATGCGGGTGTTCGAACCCGACCCGTACCCACCCGAGGGCGTCGAGGTGTCGCTACTCCACTCGACGCAGGTCGTCGTCGAGACGTTCACCGCGACGGGGTACGGGTCGGACGCTCCCTGGCGAAGCCCAGAGATGAACCTGATAGTGATGCTGTTGGACCTCACGGGGGTTGGACTGTTCTTTCTCGCGCTGCCGGCGATTCTGTTGCCGCTGTTCCAGCGGGTACTCTCGCCGTCTGCGCCCGAAACCGCCAGCGACGACCTCTCAGACCACATCGTCATCTGTACTTACTCCCCGCGGGCGGAGGTGCTCATCGAGGAACTCGAATCCAGAGAGGTGCCGTATCTGCTGGTCGAACCCGACGAGGAGCGCGCAATCGAACTCGACGAGGAGGGGTACGCGGTGGTCAACGCCGACCCGGAGTCGGTGTCGGAACTCGAACGGACGAACCTCACGGCGGCGCGCGCGCTGGTCACCGACGTCACCGACCAGGTGGAGGCGAGTGTCGTGCTGGCGGCCAGAGAGATCGACGAGTCCGTCAGGGTCATCAGCGTCATCGAGGAACCAGAGAACGCCGCCTACCACCGACTCGCCGGCGCAGACGAGGTGTTGACACCCCGGCAGTTACTCGGCAACCGGCTGGCGGCGAAAATCACCGCCGGCGTCAGTTCGGAGCTGGGCGATGCGCTGTCGCTGGGCGAGGAGGTCGACATCATGGAGGTGCCCATCCGCCGCGACAGCAGACTCGACGGGCTGACACTCGCGGAGAGTCGCATCCGCGAGCGGTTCGGTGTCAACGTTATCGGCATCTGGTCACAGGGCGAACTCGAGACCGCACCACCCCCGGAGCAACCGCTCGACAGCGGGACAATCCTCATCGTGACCGGGAGCACGTCGCAACTCGACAGACTCGACCGCGAGGTCCGGCTCCCGGTGCGGCGGTTCCGCCGCAACGAAGCGGTCGTCGTCGGACACGGCGAGGTCGGCAAGACCGTGACCGCGGCACTCGACGACGTCGACCTTCCCTACACTGTCATCGACAAAATCGACGGCGAGGGTGTCGACATCGTCGGCGACGCGACCGACACCGACACGCTGGTCGAGGCCGGCATTCCGGACGCCCGGGCGGTGGTGCTCGCGATGCCCGAGGAGACTGCAACCGAGTTCACGACGCTCGTCGTCCGGGACGTGAACGACAACGCGGAGGTGCTCGCCCGCGCAGACCGGTCCGACGCGATTGCGAAGACCTACCGTGCCGGCGCCGACTACGTGCTCTCGCTCGCGACGGTGAGCGGTCGCTCGGTGGCCTCGGCAGTACTGGAGGAGGACGTGCTCTCGCCTGGCACCACTGTCGCCGTTATCGAGACCGACGTCGGCTCACTGGTCGGAGAGCGTCTCGTCGACGCCGACATCCGCGAACGCACGGGCTGTACCGTCGTCGCCGTCGAGCGCGACGACGACCTGGTCACCGAGTTCGACCCCGAGTTCGAGTTCCGCGAGAACGACGTACTGGTCGTCGCGGGAACCGACGACGGAACCAACCAGTTCGTCGAGCGGTTCGGTAACTGAGTCGGCGGTCTGTCACGACCGCTCGTCGGCCTGGAGTCGGCCGTCGCGGTCGGGCGTGAGCGCGCCGGTTTCGTCGATTTCGCCACGGACGATCCGGGTCGAAGAGATTATCTCGCCGTCCTCGGCGTAGACGTGGTCGACGACCTCGATATCGAGGCGGTCGCGGCCCTGTTCCCGGCGAATCTCGTTTATCCGCTTGCCACCGGTTTTCGTCTCCGGCGAGACCACCAGCACGTCGAACTGTGACTCGGTGGCGATACCGGTCGGTTCCTCGAGTTTGCGGATCGTGTGCGTGCGGTCGTACTCGTCGGCGAACTCGTCGAGTTCCTCGGCCAGTTCTTGGCGACGGACCTCGTACGGACGAATCGGGCGGTCCTCGCGGCGCGTCCGTGGCGCGAGGTCGTCGCTCGTCAGCCCGACAGTCACGTCACCGAGTTCGAACGCGCGGTCGAACAGCGCGCGGTGGCCGTCGTGCACCGGATCGAACGTCCCGCCCAGCGCGACTTCCATGTGCCCCGGCAGGATGCCCCCACGTTTATCTTCTGCGGTGCGAACCGACTGCCGGCACCCCGGCTTGCTGGTGTGTGCTCGGTCAGGGGGCGTAGTAGTACTCGCCGCTGGACTTTTGTTCGCGGTCGAGTTGACTGTCGGGTTTGTTGATGCGGGGCCGGGCGGTGCGCTCGTCGCGGCGGAACGTAATCGAGAGATTCGAGAGAAAGTCGTTCATCCCCTCGCGCATCCCCTGTGGCGGTGCGGCGTGCCCCCGGGTCGCGGGTTCGCCGTCGAACACGAGCAGTCTGTCTGCGAGCAGGTCGACCATGTAGATGTCGTGGTCGATGACCATCGCCGTCGCGTCGTGGTTCTCGGCGTA
>CAZHPM010000021.1:0-36632 GCA_964534485.1 uncultured Halobacteriales archaeon | reverse complement strand
AAGAACGGAACGCAATCATCGTCGTGGGCGACCTCGGCGGGATTCGCAAGGACAACGACAAAGGGCGGTACGTCAACGACAAGACCCACGAGATGCTGTTCGCCCGCCTACTCAACTACATCGAGTACAAAGCCCACGACTCGGGTATCGACGTGCAGTCGATCGAAGAATACGACACGTCGCAGACGTGCAACCGCTGTGCCTGCGAGGGCGTCCGAGCAACGCAGGGGCGCTTCGAATGTCCCGAGTGCGGGCTTGACGACAACGCAGACAAGAATGGTGTGCTGAATATCGGCAAACGAGCCTCGGGCACGTTCTCGAAACCGCTGTCCGAGGCGGGGGCTGTACTGGCACAGCCCGAAACGCCGGTCGTCGTCCCACGTGACGAGGAACCTGCGAGCCTCCCGCTAATCGTGGATTCAACCCCCAGTGGAGGAACCCCACGGCTAAAGCCGTGGGAGGATGTCAGACGCCGAAGTCAAGAAAATTCACAAGTTTTCCCATTTTTCGTACATTACTTCTGCGTATTCCTGGGAATTGGCTTGGTTAGGCCCAGATTCCACACCGGCCGTACCGGCCACGACACGTCCGTCGGCATTCGAGTGGCGAAACATCGTGAAAGCTCCAGGGTTTCGGGTCGCCCAAAATGCCTCATCGCCAATCGGGTAGTCATTAGTCTCGAAGAACCCGGCCCGAGCTTGTTCAAACTCGTCCTCTGCCGCAGCGACATCACCGTATATATTCACAGACACGGTAACATATTCTAATTTGGCGTCGTTCGTAAAGTCTCTATCCCCCCCGTCTTGACCAGTGGAACTGGTACCAGTCCATCCATCGGGAAAGTCGTCTACTGAGAGTAACATATCTTCCTTGTCACTTTCCTCGTACAGTGGTCCCTGCTCCTGCTGGTCAGTTGTGGAGTTTCCGTCACCGCCACCATCGTCACCACCACCGTTGCTGCTACAACCGGCGAGTGAAAGAACGCTGGCTGAAGTCCCGATTGTTGCAATATATCGTCTCCGATTCATGCCTATGTCGGCCTCTACTTTTGACTCAATCGTATTAAAAACCCCGACGCGATACTGCTTTTGGGTTTTCCTGTCAGCAGTCTACGACGCCGTTACTCGTTGAGAACAGGTTTGTGGTGGATAGCTCCGACGCCGGGGCCGCGAGTCGCGAGCGCGAGATTCTCGCCGCCGGTGGCAAACTCTCGTATGTCAAGCAGCAGCACGACGAGGGCGGCGCTGCACCCGCCGACGACTGAGCGAGCACGGCTGTCGACAGACGACGGTGACGACTCCGGCGACGGGAACAGGAGCAACGACTCCACCAGCAACGAGAGCGGAAGCGACGGGTCCGGTCCCGGCTTCGGTATCGTCGGCGCACTCGCCGGTTTGGGTGGTGCTGGCTACCTGCTGAAGCGGCGAGTCGGCGCCACGGACGGCGACTGACCCCCTCGCACGGGTTCAAGTACCACGAGAGGCGTACGTATCGTATGACGACCACACGCGAGTCGATTCTCGGCCAGGCGCGCCGGTCGGTGCCGTGGTTCGCGCTCGCGTTCGCTCTCTTTGCGGTGACCCTGTGGCTCGTCGGTATCGGGGGAATCGTCGACGCGCTCGGGGAGACCAGTCCCCGGGGGTTCGCACTCGTCGTCGTGCTGGTTGCCGGACTGCTCACGGCGCGTGGCGTCGCAATCGGGCGGGCACTCGCGATTCTGGGCCACCCGGTGTCGGTTCCGCGGGCCGTCGCGTTCCAGCTCTCGGTGACGTTCTCGAACAACGTGACCCCCTCCGGACAGGTCGGTGGCACCCCGCTCGCGGGGGTGTTCGTCTCCCGGGGGTCGGACGCAGACTACGAGGTGAGTTGCGGGGCGGTCCTCAGCGTCGGTATCCTCGACGCGCTCCTCGCAGTCGTGTTCAGCATCGCCGGTATCGGTGGACTCCTCGTGACGACGACAGTCGGTGAGACAGTTCGGATTGCGGCGCTGTCGACTGTCGGTCTGCTCGCACTGCTCGTGGTCGTCGTCACCGGTATCTGGTCCGCCCGCGACCGTGTCCGCGCGCTCGCCGTCGGCGTGCTCACGACGCTCGCCCGAGTTGTCGGCCGTCTCCCGGGGATTCCCGCCCCCGACCGCGAGACGATCAACGAGCGACTCGTCGGCTTCGGCGTGGCCGTGATGCGGGTCGCTCGCGGCCCACGCCGTGACGTGGCGGTCGTTCTCGCCGCGCTGGTCGTCACCTACGCGTGTTCCGTCGGTGCGCTGTGGACGGCCCTCGGTGCTGTTGGACTGTCGGTTTCGCCGCTGGTCCTGTTCGCGGTACTGCCGGTCGCGTTCGCGACGACATCGGCCCCGTTTCCCGGCGGTCTCGGCAGTTTCGAGGCGGCGCTGACCACGCTCATCGTTACGGTCACCGGACTGCAGGCCGCGAGCGTCGGCGCGGGGGTTCTGGTGTACCGAGTCGTGTTGTTCTGGCTTGGCACGTTCGTCGGGGCTGTCGCCGCGGCGCTGGTCTCGACGCTGGGGACCCGGTAGCCCGCCGTCGCTGCGGGCGCTCGCTCCCCGACACCTGGGGGAGCAAAGAGGCAAACACGGGCAGCCAGCCGCCGAGGAGACGGGGATATCGATAGCCGGCGGGGTACGAACTGCTCCGGGGTCGGGTGGTTCGAGACGCTCCGCGTCTCGTCGTCGCGGAAATCTTCGGTTTCCCAACGACCCCGAGGCACTCTGCCTGCTATCTGTAGACGGTGAGGCGGCGGCGCCTCTCCGGTCGGAGTCGAGCACCGGGCGCCGGGCGCCCGGTCGAATATAAAGACCCCTCAGACGGCGGCTGGTCACTCAGGCACGTCGAGTCCGTAGTCGCGCCGTCCTGCGGCCGTCGGGCCGCGGTGTTCACAACCGATGTACGACCGCAACTCTGGAGACGAAGCAAAGAGGGACCGTCACGCCGGCGACCACAGTTCACCCGACGGAGCCGAGGGGCCGCCACCGGGCCACCCCGGCGGCGCCGGCAGCCACGGCCGTGACTCCGACTCGCCACACGGTCACGGCACAGACAACAGCGGCCACCCGCGCCGCGACTACGACCAGTCACCGCTGGTCGTCACCTGGGAGGCAACCCGGGCGTGTTCACTCGCCTGTGAGCACTGTCGGGCAGACGCCATCGAGAAACGCGCGCCGGACGAACTCGGTACGGCGGCGGTACGAGACCTGATAGACGGGGTGGCGCGGTTCGAACCGTCGCCGGTGTTCGTGGTCTCGGGGGGTGACCCGCTGAAACGGCCCGACCTGTTCGAACTGCTCGAGTACGCCACCGACCGGGTCACGACGGCAGTCACCCCGGCACCGACGCCCGCCCTCGACCGCCAGACCGTCGAGCGGTTCGCCGACGCCGGGGTCCACCGGATGGCCGTGAGTATCGACCGGGCAGACAGAAGCACACACGACGAGTTCCGTGGTGAGACCGGTTCGTTCGAGGCGGCCAATCGGGCGGCCACCTACGCCGAGGAGGCCGGCGTCCCGATACAGGTCAACACGACCGTCACAGCCGAAACCGTCGACGACCTCCCGGCTATCGCCGACAGAGTCGAGCGCATCGGGGCGGTGGCCTGGGAGGTGTTCTTTCTCGTGCCGGTCGGTCGCGGAGCCAAACTCGAGGGTCTCGACCCCGTCCGTGCCGGCGAGGTCGCCGCCTGGCTGTACGAGCGGGCGGGGGGTGCTCCGTTCAGACTCGTCACCGTCGAGGCCCCGTTCTACCGGCGAATCGCACACGAACGCGCCGACGACCCGGGGTACGTCGGGTCCGTCCGCGCCGGAAAGGGATTCGTCTTCGTGAGCCACCGCGGTGAGGTCTATCCCTCCGGATTCCTCCCTCGGTCTGCGGGTTCGGTTCGCGAGACGTCGCTCCCGGAACTCTACCGCGAGGCCCCGCTGATGCGGGCGTTGCGCGACGCGGACAGTCTCACCGGTGCGTGTGGGGGGTGTCCGTACCGGCAGATGTGTGGCGGTTCGCGGTCGCGGGCGTACGTCGTCACCGGTGACCCACTCGCGAGTGACCCGCTGTGCCCGTTCGCCACGGGCAACGGCGAGACGGTCCCGACGGACGGACAGGTGGACCTGTGAGCGACGCCGGGAGTATCGGCCCGGTCGGAGTGACCCCGGACGGAACCGACGGCGCGGAGTCGCCGGCGGTGGCCGTCGTCGGTGCCGGTGTCACCGGTCTCGCGGTGACGCACTATCTGGCCGACCGTGGCGTTCCGGTCCGGACGTTCGAGGCGGCCGACAGAGCCGGTGGGGTAATCCGTTCGCGCCGGATTCGCGGTCGAGTGGCCGAACTCGGGCCACAGCGACTCCGACTGACGCCGGGGCTGTCGGAACTGGTCGAGGCGGCCGGATTGGGCGAGGAGCTCCTGACGACAGACGGCGGCCCGCTGTGGGTGTACCACGAGGGGCGACTCAGGCGAGCGCCGCTCTCGGCCCGGGCGGCCGTCGAGACCACGCTCCTCTCCTGGCGGGGGAAACTCCGCGTGTTGCTGGAACCACTGATGTCACCACCACGGGCGGGCGAGAGTGTCGCGAACGCGCTGCGGCGCAACGTCGGCCGGGAGGCCACAGACCGGTTGTTCGCCCCGCTGTACGCCGGACTGTACGGGTCAGACCCGGCGGAGATGCCGGCCGAACACTCGCTGTGTCGGGCGCTCTCGAACCACGGTGTCGGTCGGAGCGCGCTCCTGAGTGCGGTCAGACACGTTCTCCGGGGCGGCGACCGCCCGCCGATAACCTCCGTACGCGGGGGACTGGGCCGTCTGCCGGAGGCGCTCGCCGACCGCTACAGCGACCGGGTGGCGCTGTCGACGCCAGTGGTCGGCGTCAAGCGCGCCGGAGACCGCTGGCGTGTCGAGACACCGACAGAATCACACGTCGTCGGAGACGTGGTGTTGACGACTCCCGCCGACGTGACCGCCGCCCTCCTGGCCGGGGTCGACCCGGAGACGGCGGCGGCACTCGACGAACTGCGGTACAACCCAGTCGCGCACGTCTACCTCGACGCCGACTACGAACCCGACGGTATCGGCTACAAGACCACGCCGGAGACACCGCTCCGGACCGACGGGGCGACGTTCGCGCCGGCACTGTTTGGCGACGACCGCGCCTTCGCCGTGGCGATGAGCGATGCCAGGGACCGCGCGGTTCTGGACGCCGACGAGAGCGAACTCTGTGCCGTCGCCGCCCGGGAGTTCGAGACGGTCACCGGCGCAGCGGCCGAGGCGCTTGGCGTCCACCGCTGGGAGCGGGGGATTCCGGCGTACGACCGGTCGTTCGACGCCCGCGGACGCGTCGACCCGCCCCGGGGTGTGCATCTGGCGGCGAACTACACCGCCCGCGCCGGCGTCCCCGGGCGAATCCGTCAGGCGGCGTCGCTGGCGGCCACCCTCGACCGGAGAGGCGAGAGCGGGGCGCCGAACCCGGCCCGGGAGGGCACGGACGAGACGGAGGACCAGTGACCGACGACCGGGCCAGTGTCCGGCCGTGGCGCGGGCGTGGCGACTGGCAAAAGCGCTATTATCGAGGGACACCGAGACACGACGCGTGTATGCCCGGCGTCCGCGCAGAACTCGCAATCGACGACCCCACCGGCTGTCCGGTCGCCGAGTTCACCGACGGACGGGAGGGGACGGCCCGGTCGGTGACCTGGACCGACGGCGACGGAACGGTCACCGAGCAGTTCGAGTTCGACGGCGACACCGACGGGCGCGGCGACGGACCCGCGAGCGGGGTAGAGCGGGTGTTCGACTACGACGACGCGGCGGTTTACGAGATGAAACGGGAGAGCGAGGAGTGTGTCTGCCAGACCATCGCCGGACTCGACTGTCCGCTGTCGGGCGTTGAGGCCGCCGACGGCAGCCTCTATGTCACTCTCCACCTGCGTGACGTGGCCCAACTCAGGACGGTGTTCGAGCGACTGCGAGAGAGCTACGGCGGTATCCGACTCCGGTATCTGGTGCAGTCTGGCGGCGACGGCGGCGGCGACGTCGTCCCCGTCGACCGGGGCAGACTCACCGCCCGCCAGCGAGAGGTCGTCACCACGGCCTACCAGATGGGGTACTTCGAGTACCCCCGGTTGTCGAACGCGTCGGAGGTGGCCGAGGCACTCGGAATCGTCCAGTCGACGTTCGCCGAACACCTCGCGGCGGCGCAGTCCGAACTGCTCGGTGCGGTTCTCGAAACCGACCGCAGAGAGGAACGTCTGTAGGACACACCGCCCGGGTTCGCGCGGTCCGTGTCCGGGCGATGTGGGGTGTTCGGTTCCGGGTAGTCGCTGGCCACGGTGGGCTGACACCAGCGTGCCGACGCCACGCTCAGGGCACGTACCAGATACCCCGGTCGCGGTCGAACAGCGACCCGACGACGATGTGTGGGAGCGCGACGATACTGATGAACATACTCCAGAACGCGACCGCACCGGGGAGTAGACCACCCGTTCCAAGCGGGTTGGGGAACGCCCAGTAGACGGCGGCGAGAACGGCGAAGGTGGCCAGCGCACCGGCAACGAGGACGAACCAGGCACGCAGCGCAACGGCCGAGGCGTCTGCACCGTCGAGCAGGTCCCAGCGCTCGTCGCCGACCGGTTCCCGGTCGACGGACGCGGTCCGGGCGACCTGTCGGGCGGAGTACCAGAACGGGAAGTAGAGACCGACGGCGACCAGAACCGGGACGGTCGCGAAGTACGCCGTCAGCAACAGCGACTCCCCTGCGTCGACGAGCCACGAGCGACCGCCGCCGCGCAGATACCCCAGCAGGACGTGCGCCGTCAGCGCGAGGCCGTAGCCCGACCCGACGAGGACTCTGGTCGTCTCGAACGAGTCGGCGTACGGCGAGAGCGCCCCGGGTTCGACGAGTCCGACCATCATCGCGCTGAACGCGTGGAACGTCTCCGGCCAGAACACGAGCGGGACGAGCATCACCGCGCCACCCCGGACGGCCGCCGCCAGCCAGCGCTGGAACCGGGTCTGCAGGTGGTCGGTGCCGCTCGTGGCCGCGAGCACCCGCCGGCCGCCGAGACCACCTTTCACCATGGCGACGGTCAGCGCCAGCCCGAGACCGGCAACCGGGGCGGCGAGGAACAGGCCGACGAATCCGCCGATGGCCGCCAGATACACCGCGACGTACCGCCAGCGAAACGAGGGGCGACGACGACGGAGGTTCTCGAAGTGTTCGTACCCGCCGTGTGGGAGGTTGAGCGCGACCATCCCGACCAGGTAGACGACCATCTGGGCGCGCAGCGGCACCTCGAGGCCGGCGACGCCGAGGATACCGAAGGCAACGGCGAGTACCAGCAGACTCGCCCGTGAGAGCAAAAGCGACGGGTGGCTGTCGGTACCCCGGTGGCGATTCCAGACAGACCGCAAACTGGTCGTACGCATACAGTCAAACTAAACAGAAGCTCAGTATAAATAATGCGATTCCGGCGAGCCGACAGTGTGCCCGTGGACCCGGCCGGGCGCCGTCCCGGGAATCGAAAACGGTTTTTGAATCGTCCACATCCAGTGAGGTGTATGCGCGATTGCCTGCCTCGCGACCGGACGGTGACCGTCGTCGGCGGTGGTTTCGGCGGCCTCTCTGCCGCGTGCTACCTGGCCGACGCCGGGGCTGACGTGCAACTGCTCGAACGCCACGACCGCCTCGGAGGGCACGCGGGTGTACTCGAGCGCGACGGCTTCCGGTTCGACACCGGCCCGTCGTGGTATCTGATGCCCGACGTGTTCGAGCGCTTCTTCGAGCACTTCGGCCGGGAGCCGGCGGAGTACTACGAACTGGAGCGACTGGACCCACAGTACCGGGTGTTCTGGAAGGACGGCGACCGGGTGACGATCAAACCAAACCGCGAGAACGCCCGCGAGGTGTTCGAGTCCTACGAGGACGGAGCCGGCGACGCCTTAGTGGAGTACCTCGACACGGCCGAGCGGAACTACGAACTGGCGATGAACCGGGTCGTCTACGAGGGCCGCGAGCGACTGCGAGACTACGTCGACACCGACCTCCTCCCGCTCGCGCCACGGGTGCGGCTGTTCGGGTCGATGGACAGCTACGTCAGCCGCTACGTCGACCACCCCAAACTCCGGCAGTTACTCGAGTACACGCTGGTGTTTCTCGGCGGCGCGCCACACAACACGCCGGCGCTGTACAGCATCATGAGTCACGTCGACCTGAACATGAACGTGTTCTACCCGGAGGGTGGTATCGCCAGCGTCGTCGACAGTCTCGAGTCGCTGGCCCGCGAACTCGGCGTCGAGATTCAGACCGGGACCGAGGTCCGGCACATCGCCGGCGAGGCGGGGGCGTTCGAACTGACCACCACGGCGGGGACCGTCGACTCCGACCTGGTGGTCAGCAACGCCAACCCCGCCTACACCGAGCGGAATCTTCTCGACCCCGCCGCGCGCGACCACGACCCGGGTTACTGGGACGACCAGACGTACGCGCCGTCGGCGTTTATGCTGTACCTCGGCGTCGAGGGCGACGTGGGTCCGCTGGCACACCACTCGCTCGTGTTGCCGACCGACTGGGACGGCCACTTCGAGCAGATATTCGACCAACCGGCGTGGCCCGACGACCCCGCGTACTACCTCTCGGTTTCGTCACAGACCGACGACACGGTCGCCCCCGACGGCCACCACGCTGTCGTCGTTCTCGTCCCCGTCGCACCGGGCCTGGAGGACGACCCCGAAACCCGCCAGGAGTACCGCGAGTTCGTCCTCGAGGACCTCGCCGAGCAGACCGGTGTCGACCTCCGTGACCGTATCGTCGTCGAGGAGTCGGCGTGTGTCAGCGAGTTCGCCGAGAGTTTCGGCGACCCCGACGGGACGGCACTCGGGTTGGCCCACACCCTGTTCCAGACCGGGCCGCTCCGCCCCAGCCACCGCGCCGGACTCGACGGACTCTACTACACCGGGGCCTACACGACACCCGGTATCGGGATGCCGATGTGTCTCATCAGCGGCGAACACACCGCCCGCGACATCATCGAGGACAGCCCGTTCGAGACCGACCGGGACCGTCCGGACCTGACCGCGGACTGACGCGGTCGCACCCCGCTGTCCGTCCGAGTCCCGGTCAGGTGGCGTATCCGGCGATTTTGTCCCGTGTCTGCGCGTGTATCGACACGCTACACTGAGTGTCGACTCTTCCGAGCGCGAGCGCCACCGGCGTACCGGGCGTCTATGGCCGGTGGCCCAGCGGTGAAACGGGATGCCGATAGGAGAGTAGCCAACGGGACTCCCGGTGACGCCCGTTGTCGAAACGGACCGCGCAGTTTGTTACCCGCCCCAGTACTGTCCGCGACGTGGCTTCCGGCGCGGGTTCGGGGTCGCCCTCGCGTTCAGTCCGTCTTCGTGCTGTTGGCACTCCGCACGATACCGACGTTGCCAGACGTTTCCCGGCTGATTCGCTCGGCGAGGGAGCCAAACATCGCCCGGGAGAGGTCACTCTTCTCGGACAGTCCCACACAGACCGTGTCGTACTCCTGTACCGCCTGCATAACCGCCGACTCGACGTCTGTCGCGACGACCACGGCGCTCTCGTACTCGTCGTTTAGTTCACCTCGTTTGGCGACCGACTGGACCGTCTCGCGCCCTTGTTTCACGTAACTGTTCTGTTCGTCTCCTGCGCGTTGTTGCACGTTCAGAAGAACAGCGGTGGTGTCAGAGACGGTGGCGAAGTCGGCGGCGCGGCGCGCGGCGACGGGCGCGTGTGGTCCCGACCCCGCCAGCGCCACGGGTGTGCCAATCTCGTCGTCTTCGATTTTGACCAGCGAGACGTCACAGGGAGCCTGCGTGACGAGGGTGTCGAGGGTCGAACCGAACACGCGCTCTCCGTTCTCTGGTTGGCCCCGCCACCCCACGAGAGCCTGGTCTGCGTTCTCGGTCCGAACAGTGTCGAGGAGTGTCTCTCCCGCGTCCTCGGAGACGATTGCGCTCGTGCGCAGTTCGACATCCATCTCGGTGGCGAGTTCGCGCGTGGTCTCGAGTAGTGTTCGCTGACTGTCGAGACGGTCGGACGCGACGTTTCGCTCCTGGTCGAGGTCGGTCTCGACCACGTTCACCGCGACGAGTTCGGGAACGCCGTCGTCCTCGTGTGCGCGTGCGGTGGCGGCCGCGAGTCGCAGGAGACCGCGCTGTGTCTCCGGATTCGACACCCCGACGACGACCCTGTACGGCTCGTCGGACGGCGAGACAGAACCCGTTGTGGGGAGTCTGGCTGTCACGCCCCGAATGGAGTCTCCGAACGCCTCGTCGAACAACCCCTCTTCGACGCCGCGACTCCGGGCGTAGATGCCGTACCAGACGACACCGAGCAGGACGATTCCCGTGCCGACGAGTATGACCGCGAACTCCATCTGCGAGATGACCACCGCGGCCATCGCCACGCCAAGCACCGGCACGGCCGGGTACAGCAGACCCGGCATCTCGAAGTCGGGGTCGTACTCCTCGGGGTCGGCACGGCGAAAGACCACGACGGCGACGTGAACGAGACCGTATGTCACGAGGAAGCTGAAACTCGCGACCTGCGCCAGCAGCGCGACGATCTGTTGTACCTGGAGGCCGGCGAGCACGAGCAACCCGGTCACCGCGCCCGTCGTCATAATCGCCCGGTGGGGCGTGTTGAACCGGCTGTGTGTGACGTTCAGTCGGTTGCTCATCAGCCCATCCCGACCCATCGCGAAGATGACCCGAGACGCCGCGAGCACCGACGAGTTCGAACTCGAGATGGCGGCAATCGCCGCCGCGACCGTGACCGCTGCCACGCCGGTCGCCCCGAACATCGTTATCTCCGCGACGTCGGAGACGGGAACGAGCGAACCGCCCAGGTCGTCGAACGGAATCACACCGGTGCTGATGAGCATGATGACCGCGTACAGGAGCGTGACCGAGACGACCGACAGCACCATCGTCAGCGGGATGAGTTTCCCGGGGCGCTCGATTTCGCCGGCGACCGTGGCGATAATCTCGAACCCGAGGTAGGTGACGAACACGACTCCGGTCGTGGCGACGACCCCCGATACCCCCGTCGGTGCGAACTCCGCGAGGTTGCTGGGGTCGATAAAGAAGACCCCGAGGGCGACGTAGACGAGCACGACGACCAACTCCGCCCCGATCATGATGTTCTGTGCGCCGCTGGACTCGTCGGTTCCGTAGAAGTTGATACCGGTTATCAATCCGAGTCCGACGAGTCCCAGCAAAACGATGAGTGCCCGGCCGTCGAGAAACGGGAGCGGCGCGACGATGTACTGGCCAAAACCGATCATGTAGAAGGCACTGGCGAACATCAACCCGGTCCACATCCCCCACCCGACGATACTCCCGAACAGACCGCCAAGCGCACGGTTGACGTAGTGGTAGCTACCGCCGGCGATGGGCATTCCCGTGGCCAGTTCCGCCAGCGAGATGGCCGCCAGCAGCGCGACGAACCCGGCGATCAGGAACGATATCGCGCTGGCCGGTCCCGCACCCTCGGCGGCCAGTCCGGGCAGAATGAAGATTCCGGCCCCGATCATCGTTCCGCCACCGAGGGTCATCGCCTCGAGGAATCCGAGATTCCGCTCCAGTTCCCCGGCGTCGGCGGTCATAGCGGGTCCCCCGAAAGAGCCGACAGGTCCCGCGAACCGGCAGAGACGCTACTCGGTGGTGTGGCTGTGCTGTGCGAGCGCGGTACTCCTGCGGTCGTCTGCTGGTCGAGTCGGTCCCAACCCGCGAGTCTCTGGTGGAAAGACATTCGTGTACATGGGTGGAAAATTTGGTTACTCGCGGGGACTGGCCACCGCGACTCTTTTTGCCGCCCACGCAGGCGGGACGTGACTCGTCTCGTATTAGTATCGGCGGGCTGATAACCCTTTTCTTTTTCAACGGACGAGGGTGGATGGTCCGATGTCGTAAAGATTCGCTCGGGACAGTGCTGCTCTCATTCGAGATTCCGCACGATGAACGCGGGTTTGTCCACTTCGTCGACGACCCGTGACGGGACGGTGCCGAGAATCCGTTCACGAAGTGACGGTTTCGTCTCGCCCAGAACCAACAGGTCGTACTCCCGCGCGAGTTCGATGATTTCGTCGTGGGGCGAGTCCTCGTCGGAGAGTTGCCAGTCGATTCGCTCGCGGTCGATTCCGGCGTCGCTGAGACGGTCCACAGCGCCACGAACAAGAGACTGGCCGTCGTTCGACTCGCTCTCCCCGACGACAGAGTGTAGAAAGGTAATCGAGACGTCGCTCACCCGCATGAGCTCTGTCAGAAGCGACACGATCTGGTCGAGATTCGCGTCACTGCGCACCGGCACGAGAACCCGCTCGACCTGGTCGGCTTCACCCAACGTCAGGACGGCCTCACAGCCGTACTCGTCGGCGACGCGGTCGATACTGTCCTCCTGGTCGTGTGTGAACACGAGCACGTCGGTTACGTCGACGCCACTCGCACGAAACTCGTCGGCCATCTCGGTCAGTAACTCCGTCGCGTCGGGCCCGTGGTCCTGCCTGAGTTGTGCAGGCGCCACCTGGTCCGGCACCGGGTAGTAGCCGAGAAGAACGACCTCGGCCGAGCGGCAGATGTCGACGAGTTGCGGGGCAGGGGGAGTGCCGTCGGAAACATCGACCGGCACGAGGACGCTCGCGTCATCAGTTAGAGCCATACCTCACTGTTCTCGCTCCCGACATTTGCACCTTCGGGTGCGGAGAACACCCGCTGAACTGCCCTGAGATGCGAAACTGGGCCGCGCTCGCGCTTGGCTCACGACGAGGGGTGGGACGGTCAACCGCTGTCCTCCCAGACGTACGTGTAACTGTCCGGTCGAGCGATGGGGTCGGCCTGTCGGAGCGCGGGTTCTGCGAAGCAGTCCCAGAACTCGCCGGCTCCGCACCCGGTCTGTGCCCGGTGGGTGTCGGCGTACCACGCCTCGAGGTCGGACTTCTGCACCCGCCCGTTGTCCCGGACGTGCACGAGCCACTTCTCCAGAACGGCGATGTGGCGGAAGGTCAGTTCCCGCTCGAACGACATCGACGACACTGTCGGCACCTGCGTCGGGGCGGTGTCTCTCCCAGAACCCCGTCTCTCGGTCCCGCCGGCGCGCGTCTCGCTGTCGGTCTCGGCTGCCGGTGGTGGGGAGTCACCGGCGTCCCCGGGGTCGGCGTCTAGTAGCCGCCAGATCACCGCCTCGTAGGAGTCACCGCGTTGCTTGCGCTTGGCCAACTCCTCGGCCAACTCGTCGCTGATTCTGAGCGTCGTCTCTCCCATACCGCTGGTACCGTCTGTACCCTGATTAACGCTACTGTCGGACACGATTCGATGGAGACGACGCCGGAGAGCCAGGTGAGTGGACGGTGGGAGCCGAGTCCGATGCAGTGTCGGATGCTGTGCAAGGAGATACCACATCCCTGTCGGGTGCCGGACCCGCCACCCCCCTCGCGGGGCGGACACACTGAGCGCGAACCGGAGTGAACCTCTCCGGGGGCAAGTGGTTCGAGAGACTTCGCTCGGAGTCATCCCGGAAGAGAACTCTTCCGTACGACCCCGGGGCAGTCGCCTCGACCGCCTGTACACCCACGTGGTGGAATCTTGCCCCCGGCGGTGTCGGACCGCCCCAGCCTCAAGCAGTGAGTCACGACTGTGGCGAGTAGGGAGGGGTCGGTCACCGGATTGTGAAGAACTGTCCCTCCAGGAGGTGACAGTCACGAGGCCGAAGATGTCACTGTGTCGCTGAGCCGGGTTGCGACCGTGTCCAGAACACCGTCGGGGACGTCGGTCACGTGGCCCGCGGCCTGGCGTGCCGACACCCACGAGAGAGAGACACCGGCACCGCCGTGTCCGTAGTTGTGGACGATGCGCCCCTCTCGCTCGATTCGCACGCCCTCGCTCCGGTACGGTCGATAGCCGTGTTTGACAGATATCTCGTCACGACTCACCGTGAGGTGGTTCCGGAGCACGTCGGCGTTGACGGTGTACAGCCGCTCTGGAATCAATTCCCCGTCGATGGTGGTCGGGTTCGACGGGTGCTCTCCGTACCAGTTGCCGTCTACTATCTTCCCCTCGAGGTACGAGCCGTCGAAGAGGAGTGTCTGGTCGCGCGGATACATATACGCGTAGTGGGAGTAATCCTCCGGTGTGTACGTGTACGAGAAGTCGAGCGTCGGGGAGTCGCTGTACGGAACCTCCAGAATGTGCCCTTTGATCGCCAGCATGTCGTCGTCGTCGAACAGTTCGGCGCTCCCGATTCCAGAGCAGTTCACGATGTAGTCACCGGGAAGCGAAGACACGTCACCGTGCCCGAGTTCTCGGCACTCGACCGTGCCGCCGCTCTGGACGTAGCTCTCGTACAGCAACGGCATGTACCGAGGCATCTCGACGAAGTACTCCTGGCAGAGGTAGCCATCGTTCACGCTGTGTCCGCTGCGAGCCGGCAGTGGACCCGTGTGCTCGGAGATGTGGGTTGCACCCATCCGCGGCGGAACGGTCACGCCGACGTCCTCCTCGTAGAGGTAGTAGTGTGTCTGCTTGCGGACCGGGACGCTATCGGCCTCGAAAAACGGGACAAACGAGTTTCGACACCGCCTGACGAGGTCCTCCTCCGGAAGCGCCGTCTCGACTGCAACTGGATACACAGACGCCGAGGCGTAGTTCGAGGCAACTGTCGGCGTATCGTCCCCGTCGAGATACGCACGGTCTCTGGTGACGAGTCGTGTATCGATACCGAGGGTTTCGAGCAACATCCCTGTCGAAAGTCCGATAACTCCACCCCCGATTATCGTACAAGCCATGTCGATAGTAACACCCACACGAAGTTATGTGTTGGCCCGTGGACTGGCGTCGTGCACTCGCGAGTGGGTCCTGGCGAAACTGCCGGGCCTCTTGACGGTGACCGCGAGGAGTCCCTCGGCAGGAACTTCAGACACCTCGTAGTTCACACACCACAGGAGGAATGCACAGGCTGTCGAGGCGGATGCCACGGGGCTCGACCCCGTGGCGACGTTCCCTGTCGGTTGCCGGGCGCCGCCTGTCACCCCGCGATACCGAGCGTCTCCAGTTCCGCGGGGGAGAGTTCTGCCTCGAGTTCGTCCGTCGAGTGTTCGTCGACCAGTTCTGCTCGCTCTGATTCACTCAGTTCGTCCACGTCGGCAAAGCAGTGACACATCGTACTTGTCTTCGAGCGCTACGGACTAAAGTAACGGGAATATCGGGCGTGTGACAGGCTATCGGCCAGTCGCCAACGGGCAACGTTCGGGGGTGGTCTCCGTGCCGTCGGTTTCACCCGACAGAGAGAATCACCTCCGAGGCGACGCTGACGACAGCCTCCCAGATGCTGTTGTGGCCAAACACCGCCTCCGAGCCGGTTACTATCCCCAGAATCGTGTCCAGTCCGAAGAACGCGAACAGAACCGCCCCGGCGTAGTGCGCCGCCCGGATGTCGAAGCGGTGTGAGAACGTGTGGAAGAAGTAGGCGTTCGCGAGGCTGACCGGAATGATGACGAGCATCTCACCCGCCCAGATGGCGGCACTGGCCCCGTACTGTGCCGCCAGTCCGATGGTGACCAGTTGTGTCTTGTCGCCAAACTCTCCGGCAGCCATCAGCGCGAAGATGGTGAGAAACTCGCCGAACCGTCCGCCGACTGTCCGGCCGAACAGCTCGAACTCCGGGTCGATATCCGCGATTCGGGCTCCGGCCACCCCGCCGTCGGTCTGTGCGCCACTGCCAAGCGAGACGTCGGTACCGCCCGGGGCCGACCGGACGAGCAACACCGCGAACAACAAGAACAGAGCCGCGGTGGTCCAGTCGAGGACGGCACCCGGGAGCGCCCGCTGGAGCGCCTGCCCGAACAGGAGTTCGAGCACCGTCCAACCGGCAAACGCCGTCCCGGCCGCCGCGACGACCAGTAACGGTTTGAACCGGGTCGACAGCCCGGCGATGATGAACTGGACCTTCTCGCCCGGCAGTACCGTGAGCTGTGCGATAGCCGCGATTACGACGAGTTCCAGAAACGACGTCATAGCTCACCCCGGTGCTCGAACTGCCCGCCTGTGTGGTGTTCGACTCCGCCGGTCTCCCCGCGGACTCGCCTCCGAGGGCAATCTGGACACTCGAGTCGAGCGGCCTCGACGAGTCGGTGATAGTCGGTCGGTTCGACCACGGCGCTTTCACCGTCGGCAGCGATGTCGGTCGTCTCAGCCGGGTCGGTCGTCTCGGCCGGGTCGGTCGTCTCAGCCGGGTCGGTCGTCTCAGCCGGTTGACCACGCTCACGCTTGCGGTGACGAATTGCCCCGAAACTACTCCCGGCAACCGCGCCCAACGTCATCTAAACTACGGTTTAGATGCGTCTAACTTAACCCTTGCGAACCGTTCGAGTCCCGGTCTGTCGACTCTGCTCGTGAGGTTCGACAGTCGAAAGAGAGAGTGTTACCCGTCGGAGCGTGTTCGACCCGTCTCGGAGCGAGACGGGTGTCACTCGTGCCAGATTCGGTACAATAACGGAAACACGCGCAACCGGAACTCTACTCGGCGTCTCGGCCACTCCTCGCGGTATCGTACCTCGATATTGACACAATCACAACAGTTAATTGCCCACAAAGCAACGTCGTAAGTATGGGTAGGCAGTTTGCTCGGGTAGCCGGGATTCTCTGTACCGTACTGTTACTCTGTGTGGCAGTCGGTGGTGTATCGGCCGACACGAACACGACAGAGTTGACCGTCGAGACACAGGACACAGGCGGTGTCGTCGTCAGCGAGAGTGTCGAGGACAGCAGCGGCGAGGCGGAACTCGTCGTCAGATTCTCCGCGGAGGCGGCGGGGATGGCCACGGCAACCGAGGAGTCGGGAACCGTGACGACATCACAACTCCAAAAGCGTGCGGTGGGGGCACAGGCGGAGTTCCGGCAGTTCGCCACACAGCGGCCGGGCGTCACCGTCGAGAACAGATTCTGGCTGACCAACGCCGCACTCGTGCGAGTGGACACCGACCAGACCCCGGTCAGTGCGCTCGCTCGGGTCGACGGGGTCGAGCGGATTATGCAGAACTACGAGATTCAGCAACTCGACGGCGGTCAGTCCGAACCGGAGACGGCGACGGAAGCGAGCGCCAGGAGTTCGGAGTCGACCGCCGGGACTGCCGGTAGTTCTGTGGCCGGGACAGACAGTGTCCAGACGACGTACGGACTGGCACAGGTCAACGCGACGGACGTGTGGACAGAGTACGGGACGCGCGGAGGGGGTGCCAGTGTCGCGGTACTCGACACCGGCGTCGACCCGGACCACCCGGATATCGACCTCACGGGGTGGCAGGCGTTCAACAGCGACGGGAGCGAGAACAGCAGTCCGCCAAAAGACTTTGGCGCCAGTAGCGGTAGCCACGGGACACACGTCAGCGGGACCGTCGCCGGCGGCAACGCGAGTGGCAGGTACATCGGTGTCGCACCGAACGCCACGCTGTTGCACGGCGCCGTGTTGACCGACTGCAGTGGCGGCGACTGTAGCGGGACATTCACACAGATTATCGCAGGAATGCAGTGGGCTATGAACAACAATGCCGACGTGCTCTCGATGAGTCTCGGAGCGAACGGCAAGTTCAGCCGGTTCATCAAGCCGGTGCGTAACGCCGAGAGTATGGGCACGACTGTCATCGCCTCCGCCGGGAACAACGGCGACGGATTCAGTTCGAGTCCGGGTAACGTCTACAACGTCACCTCTGTCGGGGCCTCCAACAACAGCAAGGGTATCGCCTCCTTCTCCGGCGGCGAGCAGATCGACACCTCCACAGCGTGGGGGTCTGACGCTCCCTCGGACTGGCCCGAACAGTACACCGTCCCGAGCGTCTCTGCGCCGGGAGTCTTCGTCGAAAGTGCGCTCAACGGGGGGAACTACGGGTTCAAGTCCGGTACCAGTATGGCGGCACCCCACGTCTCGGGTGCGGCCGCACTCATCGAATCGGCGACAGAGTACTCGCTGTCGCCGGAAGACGTCGAGACGGCACTCGAAGAGACCGCGAGCAAGCCAGCCGGCGCGCCCGCACCGGAGGATACGCGGGACACCCGGTACGGACGGGGTATCATCGACGTGCCCGCCGCCATCGAGTTCCTCGAAGCCAGGATTCCCGAGAACCTCTCGGTGTCGGTCAGTTCGACGAACACGCCAGTCCCAGAGGGAGAGACACTGAGCGTCGACGTGCAGGTCACCAACACCGGTGAACTGAGGGGCAACCAGTCCATCCAACTGGACGCCGGACCACTCGGAACGGATTCGGTGTCGGTGTCGGTGGCTGGCGGCGCCTCGACGACGGAGACGCTCTCCGTGGGCACGAGCAACGGTGACAACGGTTCGTACACGGTGCAGGTGTCCTCGCAGAACGACTCCACGAGCACGGGCGTCACCGTCGACGCGACGTCGAAGTTCGACGTCGCCATTCTCAGCACGAACAACACCGATGCCGGCGGGAACCTCTCCGTGACTGCCGACGTGACGAACGTCGGTGACGCCGCCGGAACACAGACAGTTGGCCTGTTCGGAGGGCCACTGGGGAGCAACACGACGACACTCTCGCTGGGCAGTGGCAGTTCCCAGACAGTCGAGATGTCGGTCTCGATACCGGACAGCGAGTACGGCAACTACAGTGTCGACGTCTCGAGTGCGAACGACACGAGCACACAGAACGTGAGTATCGAACTGCCACCAGTCGGCGGTGACTCGCCCGGAGACCCCGGCGGCGACGGTCAGTACGAGGATATCGACGGCGACGGTGGAGTGAACATTATCGACGTACAGGCGCTGTTCACCGGTCTCGAAGACGGAAACGTTCAGGACCACCCACAGGCGTTCAGTTTCAGTCCGGCCAGTCCCAGCACCGAGGTGACGATTCTGGACGTCGCCGCACACTGGCGCACCTACGTGAATAACTGACCGGCGGGCGACCGGAGTCGCTCTCGCCGCCGGCGTCGCTACTCCCGCCCGGTGTGTCTTCATCGGCCTGTGAGGGGGAACACGGCAGACAGAGAGGCGGGCGCGGTGTCACGGGTACCGTGGCCCGAATCGACCGGACGTGGACGGTCCGAGACAAAAGAGGCTATTGTGTAGAGGGACACAACAACGTATGCAGTCCGAAGTTCGGGTGCTCTACGTCTCCGACGCCGCCGACACCGTGTCTCCAGACGGCGAGAAGGTCAGACGGGCGGACGAGCAAATCACCGTCGTCACGGCACACAGTGTCGACGACGCACTCGACCAGATTGTGGCAGACACGTTCGACTGCGTGCTGTCGGCCTATCAGCTCCCCGACGGGGACGGTATCGTGCTCCTGAGGCGTATCAGAGAGTCCGACCCCGACCTGCCGGTTGTTCTCTACGCGGCACGTGGCACCGAGCGCGTCGCCAGTGAAGCCATTTCGGCCGGCGTGACAGACTACATCAGAAACGACCCGGCCGTCGACCAGACCGAAACCGTGACGAGTCGGATACGGGAGATAGCAGACCAGCAACCCAGAGAAAGCGGCGGCGGCGAGGCGACCGAGACGGCCCAGAGCGTGTTCTGGTTGCTCTCTGCCGAGTGGGACGAGGTGATAGCCGTCAGTTCGGCACACTCGACAGTGTGGGGACAGTCCGAGGCGACGTTTCGCGCGGAGCCACTGTCGTTTCTCGACGCCGTCCACCCCGACGACCGACCGCGCGCCAGGGAGGCTGTCGACCGACTCGAAGCCGGTGACTCTGTCGAGACCGAACTGCGAGTCGGGCCGTCAGCGGAGTTCCAACGAGACGTGTTACTCCAGGCCGAACCCATTCCCGGCCGGGACGGGTCGGCCAGCAGAATCGCTGCTGTCTCTCACACGAGAACCAGCAACCGCGCCCAGCGGCGCCAACTCCGCGAGGAAGAGCAACTGACCGAGAGTATATTCAAAGCGATACCGGACGTGCTGTACACGTTCGACACGGAGGGGTACCTTCTCCGGTGGAACGACCAACTCGAAGCAGAGACGGGGTACTCCGACAGTGAGATTGCAGGAATGTACGTGACCGATTTCGTGCCGGCAGAGGAGATCGAGAACATCGCGAGCAGCTTTCAGGCGATTATCGAGGAGGGGCGCACGGTGACCGTCGAATCGGCCTTCGAGACGAAAGGCGGTGCGCGCGTTCCCTTCGAGTTCACCGGGGCGCCGTTGAGAGACGCCGATGGGGAGCTGTACGGGGTCACCGGAGTGGGACGGAACATCGCCGAAAAGAGACAACGACAGCGCCGGTTCGAGGCCGTGTTCAACAACACCTACCAGTTCACGGGACTGATGTCGACCGACGGAACGCTGTTGGAGGTCAACTCGGCGGCCGTTAGATTCGCCGGTCGGTCCCGCGAGGAGTTGGTCGGACAGCAACTCTGGGAGGCGTACTGGTTCCAGACGAGCGAGGACGCGGCGCAGGTCGCCAGAGAGGCAGTCGAGACGGCGAGTGAGGGGGAGTTCTTCAGGGAGGAGATAACCGTCCAGGGTCAGGAGAGGGAGGCAGTCATCGACTTCTCGGTCCGACCCATTACCGACGAGGACGGAGCAGTGGAGCTACTCGTTCCCGAGGGGAGGGACATCACCCGCCTCTCACAACGAGAACAGCAACTCGAGGTGACAAACCGGTTTCTCCGGCACAACATCCGCAACAAGTTGACCACGATTCAGGGGTACGCGGAGTTCATCTCCGGAACCGACGACACCACACTGCAGTCGTACGGCGACACCATCGCGCAGGCGGCGACCGAACTCAACAGAAACGCCGAACTCGCACGACAGATTCACGCCCTGATAACGGACGCACCCACGCCGGAGCCGGTCGAACTCACCGGCCAACTCGAACGAGCGATTTCGACCGTGAGAGAGCAACAACCCCACGCAGCGGTCACGCTGGACGCCCCGGAGTCACTCGAGGTCACGGGTCTCGAATCGCTCCACGACGCCTTCGACGAACTGCTGGCAATCGTGCTCGCGGACGCGCCGGCCGAGCGACCGGAACTGGAGGTCGGCGTCTCGCGAGACGACGACGCTATCGTAGAACTCGCACCGGTCGAGGGCCGTCTGTCGTCGGCAGAACAGGACGTCCTGTCGGGTGACATCGACGTCAAACAGACCCGGCACGCTGGAGCACTCGGCGTGTGGTACGTGTACTGGACGGTCTGGTACTCTGGTGGAGCAATCACCGTCACCGAGAACGGCAACCGTCTGCGGGTGCGATTCCCGACGGCCTGACCCGACTCGGGCCGGGTGGGTCGAGACACGAAACACCCCGTCCCGGGCACCTCTGGCGGGTCCACGAGTCTGCCACACCGCAGACGGTCGATGCGACAGTGCCGCAGATGGTCGGTGCGACAGTGCCGCAGACGGTCGATGCGACAGTGCCGCAGATGGTCGGTGCGACAGTGCCGCAGACGGTCGATGCGACAGTACCGCAGACGGTCGATGCGACAGTGCCGCAGATGGTCGACGCGACAGTGCCGCGGGTGAACACACTCCGAGGTCAAGCCCTGGGGCAGTCGCCTCGACCGCCTGTACAGTGCAGTCGTTGCTGTCGGTGAACCGCCTCGGGGTCAAGTGGTTCGAGACGCGGAGCGTCTCGTCATCACGGAAGAGAACTCTTCGCCTACGACCCCGAGGCACTCGGCCTGCTCCGCCTGGAGAGAGCCGCGAACCGGCGGAGCGAGGGCGGTACCGGCAGTTGTTACACCACCCGCGACGGCCGGGTTCCACGGGCGTCGGGTACTGTTGCCGGCAGAGGCGGGCGCGGAGAGATACCGTCGTACCAACAGGTATATTACCCGGTAGTACAACCGTGTTATCTATGGGAGAGACCCAGATTCAGCGGGCACGCGGGGGCGAAGTCACTCCCGCGATGGAGCGCGTGGCAGAGCGAGAGAACTGCGAGTCCGAGTTCGTTCGCCAGCAGGTCGCGGAGGGGCAGGCAGTAATCCCGAACAACCACCGGCACGACTCGCTCGACCCGATGATTATCGGGCGGGAGTTCTCCACGAAGGTCAACGCCAACATCGGCAACAGCGAGACGACCAGCGACCTCGAGGGGGAGTTACAGAAACTCCACACGGCAGTGCACTACGGCGCGGACACGGTGATGGACCTCTCGACGGGCGAGAGACTCGACGAGACACGCGAGGCGAACGTCGAGTACTCGCCGGTTCCGGTCGGGACGGTGCCAATCTACGAGGCTATCAAGCAGGTGGAGACGCCCGCGGATATCACCCACGAGCTACTGCTCGACGTGATAGAGAAACAGGCCAGACAGGGTGTCGACTACATGACCATCCACGCGGGCGTACTGATGGAGCATCTGCCGCTGACCGACGGTCGCAAGACGGGAATCGTCTCGCGTGGTGGCTCCATCCTGGCACAGTGGATAGAGGAAAACGGGATGCAGAATCCGCTGTACGCGAACTTCGAGGATATCTGTGCAATCTTCGCCGAGCACGACGTGACGGTCTCGCTGGGCGACGGACTCCGGCCCGGCTGTCTGGCCGACGCGAGCGACGAGGCGCAGTTCGCCGAACTCGACACACTGGGCGAACTCACCCAGACGGCGTGGAGCCACGGTGTGCAGGTCATGGTCGAGGGGCCAGGTCACGTGCCGGTGGACGAGGTGGCCGACAACGTCGAGCGACAGCAGGAGGTCTGTGACGGAGCACCGTTCTACGTGCTCGGACCGCTGGTGACCGACGTCGCCCCGGGATACGACCACATCACGAGTGCCATCGGTGCGACCGAAGCCGCCCGTGCGGGCGCGGCGATGCTGTGTTACGTCACGCCCAAAGAACACCTCGGACTGCCCGACGAGGAGGACGTCCGGGACGGACTCGCGGCCTACAGAATCGCGGCGCACGCCGCCGACGTCGCCACCGGCCTGCCGGGTGCCCGAGACTGGGACGACGCCCTCTCAGAAGCCCGCTACGAGTTCGACTGGCGCCGGCAGTTCGACCTCGCACTCGACTCCGAGCGCGCACAGGCCTATCACGACCAGACACTCCCCGGAGACAACTACAAAGAGGCACGGTTCTGCTCGATGTGTGGCGTCGAGTTCTGCTCGATGCGCATCGACCAGGACGCCCGGGAGGCAGACGGCGAGATGACGAGTATCGACGAAGAGACTGACCTCGCTGTGTCCCCCGCTGCAGAGGTGAATCGTCCCCCAGTCGGAACCCACGACACCAGTCGTGTCCCCGACGAGGTCGAAATAAACGGGGTCACGTTCACGCCGGAGACGTCACACGCAGACGATTGAGCCTGGGGTGTCGTGACGTGGACCGTCGCGTCTGGGGCGCTGGCGACGGCAAAGTGCGGAACGACCTGAGAGCGGGAACAGTCAACACAGAGCCCGAACAGCGGCGTACTCTCCGTCGGCGGTGACGTGGACGCCGACAGCGTGTCTGTTGTAGTGTTCTGCACGGTCCCGGGTGTCGGGGGTGATGCGCCACTCGCGTACCGTGGTCGAAATCGCGTCTTCGGGGGCACCCACGTAGTCGGCGCTGGAGTAGTTCACCACAGCAGTCGAGCCGAGGAATCTGTACAGCGGCGTCGTGTACAGGTCGGCGTCGCCCTCCGGGAGATATCGGTTACCGTCGAGGTCTATCTCGCACTCGAGTCCGAGATTCGGGTCGATGAACCTACCTCCGGTCGTGTCGTCGCGAGTCGCCAACTCCTCCGCCCGGTCGCGTGCTATCCTGCGCAACTCCGCGTCACCCGAGAGCCGCTGTTCGCCGACCTCCACGCGACGGCTGTTCAGTTCCTGCTCGAGGTCGCGCTCCAGTGCTGTGGTATTGACGGCTTCGATAGTGGTTCGCTGGTGTGCAGTGAGCGAAGACTCGTGTGACATCAGGTCGCTCGGTTCGTCGTCGTGGGTCAGTCCGAGGACGTGTCCCAGTTCGTGTTTCACGGTAGAGCGAGCGGCCGGTCGTGGAATCCGCTCGATGACCTCCACGATAGTCTGTCTCTCTGCCGTCGAGTCGGCGCCGAGGACGGGCGCACAGCCGATGGTGTTCGTGGAGACGGTCTGACCGCAACTGATCGGATACTCGGAGGGCTGGACGAGGATATCCGCACCGTCTGCCTCGCGGGTGTACGCGAAGTCGAACTCGTACGTCGAGTAGTCACTGCCCGCCGTGTTCCAGTACTCGACGGCCCGTCTGGTTCCGTTCGCGACCGCTGTGGAGGTTCCCTCCGCGACGGCGACGGTGACTGTTCTCCTGTTCCAGGGGTTCGCGACCTGCCCCGCTGGGTCGGTTCCGGGGTCGTCGACCTGCCCGTCGGAGGTCTCTGCGGGGGTGTCGGCCCGCCCGTCTGTCACGTCCTGTTGGCCGCCGGTCGCGTCACCCGGGGTGTTCTGTGGGTCACCGTTCTCTACGGTGTCGTCCCCGGGAGTGCCGGAACCGTCGTCGGTGTCTGGCCGGAGAGTGTCGTCGACCGTGTCCGTGAGTTCGGAGAGTCCGACGCCCGCGGTCGCGCCGGAACCGACGAGCAGCACGGCGACGACAACGACGGCGAGGCCCGGGCTGAACAGTGTCCGGCGGAGTTGTATCGTCACGACAGAGTGACGCAGGAGTCGGACACCGGCCCAACCGCGCACCCAGCCACAGCGGTAGCATTTCAACACCCAGTCACCGGGCTGTCGGTAGATGTACTGTCCACACTCTGGACAGTCCCACGGCCGCTTGCCCTCCGTACGGTACCAGTATCTGATTCGAAACAGCCAGGCGAACAGCCAGCGAACGGCGACGTAGGCCGTCACTCCCAGCAGAGTCGCAGTGAGTGCGGCGTAACCGGTCGTGAACAACCAGTAGCCGACGCCGACTGCCGCCGCCAGCGCGACCGCCATCTGAACCCAGTGGCGGGTCATCTACTCTCTGGTACTGCCAGCGAGTACATTACAGTTGTGATTATCTTATAGTTGTGATTGTATTACAGTTGTGGTTACACTACAGTTGTGATTGACTGTCATTTTCTGCGCCGCTCTCGAGGCGGATACCTCGGGGTCGCCCCGACACCGAACGCGCCCTCGATACCCTCGACGACGGCGAAGCAGACAGCGACGGCGAAGCAGACAGCGACGGCGAAACGGACGGAGCGAGTTTCACTTCGATGACGGGGGGTGTGGCGCGGGGATTTACACTTCGATGACGGGGGGTATCGGCCTGTTGTTTACACATCGATAACGGGGGGTGTCGGCCTGTTGTTTACACATCGATAACGGGGGGTGTCAGACGCGTATACTTCGCTGGTGGTCGGCACGTGTGAAGTTGCGGACGGGCAAATACGCGGAATACATCGGCCATATCGGCTGGATAAACATCGATTGGGGTGAAGTTTTTTAACCCTCGGATGAGGATGAAACAGTATGGCAGGTAGTGATCAGGATGGGGCAGACCAATCAACGCTGGAGGAGGGAACCCGGTCGCGAGCAGAGAGCGACCAAGCGCGGGTATCTAGCGACGAAACACATAGAGCAGAGACGACTGGTGACGGGGGAGCGCACGGAGCAGAGACGACTGGTGACGAGGGGGCCCACAGAGCAGAGACGACTGGTGACGAGGGGGCCCACAGAGCAGAGACGACTGGCGACGGGGGAGCGCACGAAGCAGAGACGACTGGTGACGAGGGGCCCCACAGAGCAGAGATGGCGGCGTCAGAGACGCAGACACAGCAGTCGATCCGGGAGATGCTCGACGACGAGGAGGAGACGTCGGTCTTCGTCAACCGGGACCTCGTCGAGCCGGACACGATTATCGACGAGGAGCGAATCGTCGGTCGTGACGACCAACTCGAGTCCGTCGTCTCGTTTCTGAAGCCCACCCTCCAGGGGAACCGGCCGCCGAATATGCTACTGTACGGTCCAGCGGGAACGGGGAAATCGCTCATCATCGGAGCAGTCACGCAGCAGATTATCGACCTCTGCAAGTCGAAAGGCGAGCGGTTCGGCGTCGTCGACATCAACTGCCAGCCGATCAACACACTGGACCAGGCGGTGTACGAACTCGTCCAGGTGACTGCAAACGACGTCGACGCGAGGGTCGGGGTACCCGAGACGGGTGTATCGACGAAACGAAAGTACAGACGGCTGTACGAACTCATCAACGAACACTACGACTCGGTCATCTTCATAATCGACGAGATCGACCTCCTCGTCGGCCGGAACGCACACGACGAACCCGCGTACTCGAAGCTGCTGTACCAGCTGTCGCGGGCGAGTAACACGAACAAAATCGAGGGGCGTGTCTCGGTGGCGGCGCTGACGAACGACCCGAAGTTCATGGAGAACATCGACGGCCGTGCCGAGAGTTCGTTCAACCCCCGGGACGTCTACTTCCCCGATTACGACGCCAACCAGTTGCGCGAAATCCTCAAGAACCGGCGTGACGCCTTCCGGGAAGACGCGCTGGAGGACGACGTGATTCCACTGGTTGCGGCCTTTGCAGCGCAGAGCCACGGAGACGCGCGCAAGGCAATCGACCTGTTCCGGGGAGCGGGCGACCTCGCAGACGAGCGCAGGGAACAGGTCGTCACCGAACAGCAGGTCCGCGAGGCTCAAGAGGAGATCGACAAGGACCGCTCGCTGAAACTCGTGAGCGGGCTGACAACCCAAAAGAAGATTTCACTGTACGCGACTGCGGCTGTCGCCCAGTACTCGGTCCAGGGAGGGAGTTCCGTCCCGAGTCCAGTCGGGTTCAACGTCTATCAGTGGGTGACCGACGAGCTCGATGTCGACCAGATGACTCGCGAGACGTACGTCACCTACGTCAAGGAACTCGCCACGTACGGGTTGGTTTCGACGTCCCGGAAGAGTCAGGGACGGGGCGGTGGAATGTACATGGAGTTTACCTTCACTGGCGACCCGGAGGCCATGATGCGACGCATCGTCGACGACACACGACTCGAGGGGATATCTAACAGAGAGGAGTCACTCAAATCCGTGGTCAACGCACAACTGAACGAGTTCCACGAGTGAACGTCCACGAGTGAACGAGTCAGCGAGTGTCCCGAGTCAACTGCCACTCCGCGCACGGGGGCGGGGAATCAACTCCGGTTATAGTCCGAACTTACTCCGGTTATAGTTCGAACTCGGTTCGAGTGTGGAGAAAAGAACAGACCGAGATTGTCTGTCGGCCTGTCGACGCCGTCACGACCCCCACCCCCCGTAATCGAAGTGTAAATCCCGCAGGGGAGGGGACCGACTTTCACAGAGAGACAGACCGACGGTCCGCCGAGAGGACAAACCACCAGAGGGAAGAGGGAATCGACGGTCTACGCGATAGACGCCCCGGCACCCGTCCGCTCGGTGTGTCCTCCTCTCGTGACTCTCACTTGCTCCCATTACGGTTACTGTTAACAGGGCGTGTACATAAAGGTTCGTCAGACATATACTAGTTCGTAGAGAGGTCTCACGCTCCGGTCCGGGGAACTCCTCGTTGTCTCTGGTCGTCTCGGGGGCTTCCACGCCCGTTCCGTGTTTTCACCCCCTCCCCCTCTCGCAGCGTTACACATCGATAACGGGGGGGGAGGGTTCGACCGAGACTCCGACCCGTGGTCGACTGTGTGCCGACTGCCGGGGGAACGGGCACAGTTCCCGATATCGTCACTGTCGTCTCGGTCCTCGACCCCTCTGAGAGCCCTCGACTCCTCTGAGAGTCCTCGACTCCTCTGAGAGTGTTGCGAGAGCACTCACAGACGGTACAGAGCGGGTTCGACTCCCAGCAGAGTCCCACGGTGTGAACACTCTCGTACCGACTGCCGGCACGCTGGTTTACACATCGATGACGGGGGGTTTGTCTACAGAGAAAACAAGGCGAGTGCCTCGGGGCTTGACCCCGAGGCGGTTCACGGACACTCTGACTCTGTGGCCAGCACTCGTGCAGAGGACAGGTGTCGCCGAGTGTGACACACTCTCCAGGTGGAGCACGCCGAGTGCCACGGCGTCGAGTGCCACGGAGTCGTTCGGAGTTCGGAGCTGTCCGTGGTGACCGCCGTTTCCACGCCGAGCGAAACGGCGCGACTGGCGACGCGGCGGCAGTCTGTGGAAAATTTTATATGTACACTTCGATAACACTGTCAGTATGTCAGCCGGACAGATTTTCAGCGGGGCCAATCTGGTCGAGACACGGGCACGCGTCTGCGAGTGGGCGGCCGAGAACTCGTCGACTCTCCCACACGCGGTCCGGTACGTGACGCCGCCGGAGACAGACGACGACAGCGTCACCGCAGTGTGGGAACAGCACAGTCCGTTGCTCGCGCTCACGGTGACGCGATTCGACGAGATGGTAAACGAGTTGCACGAGGCGGCGACACACGACGGTCCCGTGACGTACGTGACTGCCACAGAGCGACAGTACATCGTCGAGACAGCCCTCTCTCGGCTACGGGACCCGGAGAACCCACTGTTCGTCGAAAACGAACCGACGACGGGACTCGTCGAACAGGCCGCAGAGTTGCTGACACTCCTCGAGTTCGCTGGGTTGACTACCGCCGACGCCGTCGAGACACGCCTCACCGACGTCGGTGTGCCACAGTTAGCCCAACCGCTGGCACAGTTGCTCGGCGAAACCTACGCCGTTCGTGACGAACTGTTCGGGAGGAAAACGTTCCGCGGCGAGCGGTATCAGACAGTCATCGAGCGCGGTGAGCGTCTCGTCTCCTCGGTGTTCTCGACGACAGACGTGGTGGTAATCGGGGCAGTCCGAACACTCTCGCCCCTCGAGCGTGACTTTATCGAACTGCTCGATTCGGTGTTCGAGACAGCGGCCCTCGTCCCACGCGTGCCACCGGCAGAGTCGACGACCACGGCAGGACGGAACCCGTCGGGGGTCAACCGAACACTGTCCCGTGTTCTCGCCCAGTACTCGGCGCTGGGATTCGAGTTAGACACCGACCGGGCAGACGCCACAGAGTCCCGGTCTGCCCGGGTGACGGCCGCCGGAGGCCTCTACCGGCACCAGCGGTCTGCCGTGGAGACACGTTCGATAGGAAGCGACGTACGGCTCCGGTCGTATCCGTCGCGTCGGGACGAGATCACCGCGCTGGCGCGCTCGGTCAGGTCGCAACTGGCCGACGGTGTCGACCCGGAAGCGGTCTGTATCGCGCTCTACGACGACACCTACGCGCCACGAGTCGCCGACAACCTCCGCGCGGCCGAGGTTCCAGTTTCGTACACGCGCGAGACAGCCTTTTTTTCGACGTGGACCGGACGGTTGTTCGACGCGGCACTCGAACTCGGACGGGAACCGACCCGACAGGCACCGCTCCGTGCGCTCCTCTCGAACCCGCTGGTCGAACTCGGCTCTCCGGGTGAGCGCGAGTCGGTCCTCTCCGAGAGCGACCGTCTCGAATCCACGCGACTCGACGCACTGCGCGCTCGTCTCGAACCGGGAGAGCAGACGGTACTCGACACGGCTGTCAGTGCCTGCGAGACGTTCGCGACGGCGACACAACCAGCACAGGCCCGGGGGCGACTACTCGAGGGGCTGGCGGTTCCTGTTGGCGAGCGCGGGGTAGAACTCGCAGACGAGGCTCTCGAGACACCGGAGCGAAACCGCATCGAGTCGCAGGCACTGGAGCAGGCCGCGCAGGTCTGTGAGACGCTGGCAACCACAGACGAGCAACACACTGCCTCTGCAGTTCGACGGGCACTGGAGCGACTCACCGTACAGAGCCGTGTCGGCCGTCAGTCAGACAGCGTGCGACTCGTGACACCGATGGAGGCGGCCACGAACCCGTACACACACGTGTTCGTTCCCGGCCTGACCGCGGAACACACGCCCTCGCCGCCGCGTCGCCTCGCGTTCGCCCGGAAACTCAACGACGCCGATATCGACTTTGCCGAGACAGACGTCGTACAGCAGATGCGCCACTCGTTCGCACTCTTGCTGGCCAGCGACGCAGAACTGACGCTCACACGACCCGAGATGGACGCGAACGGCGAACCACACGTCCCAGCAGACGTGCTCTCGGAGCTCGAGGGGCTGACGACACTCGACGAGAACGCAACGACGGCAGAGACACACCCGCCGGCGACACGGACCGACATCCACCGGTCGCTCGCACGGGCACTCGAAACTGGCGGTACAACCGCCGAGGGCATTCGGAACGAACTCGGGTCGTTCGATATCGAAGTGCCCGGCGCAAACGCCACGGAGCGACTCCACCGTGGCCTCGCCGTCGCCCGGGCGCGTGGCAGTGAGGACACACGACCCGCCGGAGCAGTCGACTCCGTGGACACACTCGACCGATTCAGAGGGTACGTCAGTCCCGACGTCGTCGCGCAGTACGACACCGGGAGTTCGTTCAGTCCGACCGCACTCGAACGGTACGGAGCGTGTGGGTTCAAATACTACATGAACTCGGTTCTCGGGTTCGAAACAGACCAGGAGGTCACGATCGAACCGGACGCACTCGACATCGGGGGCTACGTTCACGCCGTTCTGGAGGAGTTCTACGAGACGTGGACAGAGCGCGGCGAGACACAGGTCACCAGCGAGTCACAACCGGAAGCGGCCACGGTGCTGTACGAGATTGCGGTGGCGCAACTCGACGACCTCGACGCCACGGACACGGCCTTCCACCGCCGCCAACTCGCCTCGTTTTTCGACGGACTGGCCGTTGCCGACAACCAGATAGGTGACCCCGAGGGTCCGCCGGGTCTGTTCCAGCGGTTTCTCGACGCGGAGGCAGAACTCTCGGCAACGCCAGCGCATCCGGTCGCGCTGGAGGGACACGTTGGCCTCGGGCAGGACGACCCGGAGGCGAACGTGCTCTCGCCAGACCCGGTCGCTCTCCCGGGAACCGACGCGACGCTCCACGGGAAGATCGACCGCGTCGACGCCACACCGGACGGTGAACTGGTGACGTACGATTACAAGACCGGGAGCACGCCCTCCGAGGACGACACACTCGGTGGCTACAAATTTCAGCTTCCCGCGTATTTACTCATGGCTGAAAGCGCACTCGACGGGGACCCTGTTGGTGGTACATACTACCAGGTGAATCCGGGCGCCTCTGTCTCGTACCACAGCGGGACAATCGGTGCCAGCGAGGACGCGACCTACTCCCAGAACGAACCCACGGGATTCATCCAGCGACACCACACTCTCTCCTTCGAGACACGCGAGGCGTTCCAGGAGTTTCTCCACGAGGAGGTTCCAGACCGGGTGTCACAGGTCGGCGCCGCCGTTCGGGCGGGGTCGTTCTCTCCGACAGTGCTTGACCCGGACGACGCGGGGTGTCGTCACTGCGAGTACCGGGCGGCGTGTGACGTTCGCCACCACCGCCGCCACGAGAGGCGAGAGCGACGTCTCGACGACGACCGACCGGTGTACGTTCCGGAGGGCGAGCGCAGGGAGGGCGAGCAATGAGCGACCCCGAACTGGGGGGTGACAGGCAGGAGGAAGCGGAATTCACACTCGAAGGAGGCCAACGGGAAGCAGCCCGCACACTCGACCGGAACGTGAGTGCCGACGCCGGGGCGGGAACCGGAAAGACGACGACGCTCACCGAGCGCTACGTGACGATACTCCGGGCGCATCTCGACGGGCCAGAGACACTCGCCGCCGAGGGCGAAACGACTCCGTTCAGACTGTCCGACGACATCGAGCGGATCACCGACCCCGAGAGGGCGCGACGACTGCCGGAGCAGATTGTCGTAACGACGTTCACCGAGCGCGCCGCAGAGGAGCTCAAACACTCTATCCGGGGAGAGATAAACGACCGCCTCGCGGACATCGAACACTCCGAGCGCTGGGAGCTGTGGCGGGCGGCCGCAGACGGCGTCGAGGCGAGTTACATCCACACGATTCACGGCCTGTGCAGTCGTCTGCTCCAGGAGTACGCGACACTGCCCGAGGCAGTCGACCCCAACTTCGACGTGCTCGAACGCGACGAGGCGGAGACGCTGCTCGAGACAGTCGTGACAGAACTCCTCGAGGAGGAACCGGCGGCAGTCGCGGACCTCGCTGCGCTGTTCGACCGGGGTCAGCTCCAGTCCGTGCTCGTGGACCTCGTCTCGGAACGGTCGATGACGAACGACTGGCTCGAACAGATGGAGTCGTTCGACTGTACCGAATACGAGCAATTTGTCGTGTCTGTCAGTCCACTCGAGGGGCGACCACAGCCGGTTCTCTCCTCTGTCAAAGACGAACTGGAGACGATACAGGAGTTACTCGACGACCCCGAGGTGAGAGAGCGGTACGGCGCGCGGCCGATGAACTGTCTCGGAGACTCGCTGCGCGACTGGTGTACACAGTGGCTGGCCGACACCGAGGACCGCCCGGAACTCGTGCAGTTCACTGCCTGCCTGGAGCTGGCCGACGTGTTGACAAACAGTGATGCCGAGCAGTACGGCGAGGGCACGTACTTCGGCAACAAATCTTTCCGAACGTCGGACGACGCGGTCGCACGGGAGTTCGCCACCGCGATGGAGGCCCTCGTGGAGACGTTCGAACCGACGACGTACGACCCCGATACCGACCCGTTGGCCGACGAGGAGGCCTACGACACGCTCCAGGCACTGGCCTCGCTGACACGGACCGCCCGCGAGCGGTACCAGCAACAGAAGGAGCGACTCGGTGCCCTGGACTACGACGACCTCATCGAACTCGCGACGAGGCTGTTCGACGACGACAGTCACGACCAACTCGACGCCCTCCGGGAGTCGCTCTCGTACGTGATGGTCGACGAGTTTCAGGACACGAACGACAGACAGTGGAGGTTGATACAGGCGCTCGTGACCGGCAGTGACGAGTTCGACGCGAACAACGTCTTCGTCGTCGGTGACGAGAAACAGAGCATCTACCGGTTCCGGGGTGGCGACGTGACTGTCTTCGAGGACACTCGGGCGGAGTTCCGGGCGGCGAACGCTGCACACGCGACACCGGACGACACGTCGAAACTCGTCACGAACTTCCGCACACTGCCCGAGACACTCGCCGGAGTAAACGGGCTGTTCGACCGGGTCTTCGAGTACGGCGGCGACGAGGCGTTCGAAGTGGAGCCGCAACCGCTCGCCCCGGGGCGCGAGGGTGTCGATGGACTCAGTCCGACCGTCGAGTACGTGCCGGTCCCCGTCGAACAGGAGTTACGCGAGCGGTTTCTCGACGCGGCACACGACCTCCGCTCTGTCCCCGAGTCAGAGGCCGCCGACATCGAGGCGACCGCAATCGCCAGTCGAATTGTGGAACTCCTCGAAGGCGACACCCGCGTCACAGTCGACGACGACCAGCAAGCCACGCACAGCGAGTGTGACGACTCCAGCGAGACGCGGCCCGTTCGGCCAGGCGATATTACGGTGCTCATGCGCTCGCGGAGTGAACTCAAAGACTACGAGCGCGCACTCCGGGAGGCCGGGGTCCCGTACACGGTTGCGAGCGGCGAGGGCTTTTTCGAGACGCCCGAGATTCGCGCGCTGCGCGCGCTGTTAGAGGCCCTCGCCGACCCGAGTGACGACGTCGCAACCTACGCTGCGCTCCGCTCGCCGCTGTGTGGCCTCGCAGACGAGGAACTCGCAGAGGCGTACGACCCGAGTCAAAACCTGTGGGAGAGCCTGCAGAGGGCAGACGATGAGACGGTCCAGACTGCAGTAGAGGACATGAGGCGGTGGCAAGCGTACGCCCGAACCGCAGACGACGAATCGACACCGGCAGTAGCGAGTTGGACAGCACTTCTCGACCGCATTCTCGAAGAGACTGGGTACATTACAGCCGTGAGCGCCGACGAGCGCGGGACCGCTGCGGTGGCGAACGTCGAGAAGTTCCGTGAGACGTTACGAGAGTGTGACGACGACGGAGTCCCGTCTCTCGAACGGGTTGTCACGCGACTGGACGAGCAAGCCGCTGGCGACCGGAGCGAGTCGGAGGCGAACGTCGCAACCGACGACGAGACGGTGACACTAATTACAGTCCACGGGGCAAAAGGGCAGGAGTTTCCGGTCGTGGTCGTGCCGGGAGTCGGCCGAGAGTTCCAAGACGAAGCACGCGTCGGCGACGGTTCGGTCGAGTTCGAACGCGTCCCGGTCGGCGACGACCAGAAGCCAGTACTCGGTCTGAAACTGCCGGGTCCGTGGGGCGAGGACGACCGGACCACGATGTTGCGACAGGTTGCGCGAGAGCAGCGCCGAACAGAGGAGTTCTCCGAGGAGAAGCGCATCCTCTACGTCGCCTGCACGCGCGCCGAGGACCACCTCATTCTGACGGGTCGACACACCGCTGACGACGACGAACCGACCGGGGTCACTCCACCGGACCCAGCGGACCCCTCGGCGATGCGTGACTGGGTCCAGCCCGCGCTGTTTGGCACCGACGACGAGGCAGTCTCCTCCTGGGAGGCTCTCGAACGCGACGGGCAGTTCACCCGGACACTCGAGTACGAGCAGGACGGCACACAGCGGGGCGCGTTCACTGTCCGTCTGCCACCCGAGAGTGACAGGTACACCGGAGGCCGCGACGAACACTACCCGGCCAGAGAACGGTCGAGTTATACTGATAATCGGCCTTGGGAACTGCGTGCGTCACCGTCAGACCTCACTGGACTCGCCGACGGAAGCAAGCAGTGGGAGCACAACAGCGACACACGGCGGGTGCGTGTCGTCCCCACCGAAGAGACGGAGAGAGAGACGAGCGACGAACACCGCGGGGAAAAGGCAGGTGCCGAATCTGGAGAGAGTGAGTGGGCGTCGGCAGACGTGTTCGGTCAGGCCGTCCACCGACTCTGTGAGGTTCGACCACCACGCAACGAGTGGGAGCAGTTTATTAATCAGGTAGCGGCAGAGAAGCACCAACCCGGCGAAACTGCCAGGGCAACTGCGGTTCCGTCCGCCGCACTCCCGGATATCGAAACAGCGGCGGAACGTGCAGTAGAGTTTGTTGACGAGTTGCACGACCGGGTTGGCCCGCAGGCCAGTTATGACGAGTTCCCGGTCACGCTCACAAGAGGACAGGCCGAACTGCAGGGGTTCATCGACCACTTGGTCGTCACCGAGGAGTCGTACTACATAATCGACTACAAGACGGACCGCAAAAGTGACGACGAAACCGTCGGTGCGTTTCTGGACCGGCGAGCGACACACCACGAACCACAGGTCAAGGCCTACGCCGCAGCACTCCAGGAGGCAGACCCGACGCGCACGACCGAGGCGAGACTGTTTTTCACCGACGTCGACGAACCGTACCCGTGGATACACGCCGAACTGGAGTCCGCTACCGAGTACGTCGACGAGCGAATCCGCGACGGACTCCCGGACGCGGGTTCCGGTCGACACTGAACTCCCGACTCGAACCGGGACGGGGCTGTCCACCTCAGGAGTCGACCGCCGCAGTCGACTCGTAACCCGTGTCCCGCGCTCGAGATTCGGTCTCAGACCGTGCGTGTTCTCCGGCGCTCTCCTCGGGTGACTCTGCTGGGACTCGTCTCACTCCTGGAGTGTGACTCCGGTGGGAACCCTGCGCTCAGTTCACCGAGTCGAGGATGGTGATATTCCGCTCCAGTTGGGGCTCTATCTTCGGACTTCGACAGTCGATATCGACCTGTTCGTCCTGCCAGTGGCGGCCGTCCTGTCCGTTCCAAACGCCGTAAACGGTGACCTTCGGCAGGCACACGACGCCGAACAGGATCGCGAGGTAGTAGAGCAGTTCTGCCGCTTCAGTCCACGACCCGGTCGCCTCTCGTGGAACGTCGATTGGAAATGCGACGTGCTGGGTCGGCACACCCGCGTCGGTCCCACAGTCGACGAATCCGTGGTCGTTCGTCAGCACGATGACTTTCTTGCAACTTTCTTCATTGAACCGCTGGTAGCCTTCGATAATCGCCTCGTCGCCGGTGTCACAGTCGATAACATCCACCGTCCGGTTCGAACGGAGTCGCCGGTACTCGTACAGTCCGAGAAAGCCCGCCCGGTTCGCACCAGCCGGCTGGTTGTCCAGACGCGCGAACCGCTCACCTGCTGTCTGCGACCCATCCAGCCAACCGGAGGAAAAAGATGACTGACACACGAGAGTTCATCCGCGAATCGAACGCTATCGAGGACGTCCACGACGAGTCGGCACTCGACGACAGCGTTGCCGCTCTCGAGTATCTGCAAGCACAGGAGACGCTCACACACGACCGGCTCAAGCGCACGCACGAACTGATTATTGAGAATCGCCAGCCCCGGCTCGCCGGCACGTATCGGACGGTGCCGGTGTATATTGGGGACAGCATTCCCACGCCGTCGGGACTCGTCGAACTGGAGATGGAGCGACTCCTCCAGTGGGAGCCAGCCGACCCACTCGAAGTGGTCGAGTCGCACGTCGCGTTCGAGCAGATCCATCCGTTCGAGGACGGCAACGGACGCGTCGGACGCCTCGTGTACAGGCGGTACAAGGCGACTGCCCCGGGGCTTGACCCCGTGGAGGAAGCCGACAACTCGGTACACAAACCACGATACGAAGGCAGGCCGACTCCAAACTATTAGATAACTACAGCCCAATATGTGAAACACAGTGGAACACCGTCGAACCGCCGTCATTAAACTCGACACTCCCGAAGGGGCGAACGCCTCCCTTCGTGAGACTGTCGAGCAGTTCAAACACTGCGCCAACACCGCTTCGGAGTGGTGCTGGC
>CAZHPM010000020.1:0-36746 GCA_964534485.1 uncultured Halobacteriales archaeon | reverse complement strand
GTCCTGGCGGTCGGCGCGCCAGACCTTCGCGGCGGTCGTGTCGGCGCCCTCGATCTCGATGATGTCGCCCGGCGAGAGTTTGAGATGCAACAGTGTGTCGGGGTCGAGACGGGCGATCCCTCGCCCCGAGTCGTTTGGGTAGGCTTTCGCCACCTCCAGTTGAACTTCGTTCATAGCGTCTGGACCTACCTCTACTGGGGCACCCCGAGAAATATGCTTTGTGCTACCGGCGGTCGTGTCACCCGGAACTGCGCCGCCAGGACGCCCAGAGTGACCGCCAGTTCGGAGACCGACCGGCGGGGGGTACCGGCCCGGTCGGGCGAACCGTCAGGTTGATTGGACAGTACGGCGGCCATCCACTGTGATTCGAATCGTCTGGGGCGACGGAGCCGGTCGGACGGCAAAGGCCTCCTTCGACGCGGCGCTGGCGGCGGCGAACGTCCACCAGTACAATCTCCGGGAACTCTCCTCGGTCATCCCCGCAGCGGCCACGCTCACCGCCGCGGGCACGGCCCCGGAGCTCGGGCCGACCGGCGACGTACTCGACGTGGTCGTGGCACGCCAGACCAGCGAACCTGGGGGGCGCGCGGCGGCCGGACTGGCGTGGGCGCGGGCCGACGACGGAACCGGCGTCTTCTACGAGGTCGGCAACCACGACCCCGACACCGTCGAGGAACTGCTCCGGACGGGCATCGAACGGGGCTGTGCGCTCCGCGATATCGACCCCCGGACGGCCGAGACACGGACCATCACCGCCGACCGCGCTCCCGAGCGGTACACCACGGCTGTCGTCCTCGCAGTGTACGGCGAGAGCGAACCGGTGTTTTGAGTAACGTCTAAACGGTTGTTTTGTGGCGGCTAAAAAATTGTTACCCGAACTATCAAAAGACTTTTTTCTTATAAGTATAAGTAGTTAATTATGCAGACGTTCTCCCAACAGCAGGTCAGTGTCGTGCTGGTCAGTGAGGTCTGGGAGGACGAAACCGGGGCTCCGGCGGCGTTCGAGCGAGACGACGAGTTCGCCGTCGAGACGGCACCGAGCGCAGCGGAGGGGAGAGAGAGGGTCGAGAGCAGTTCGCCAGATTGTGTCGTCTCGGAGTACGAGTTGGCCGACACGAACGGGGTCGAGTTTCTGCGGACACTCCGGGAGGAGTTCCCCGAACTGCCGTTTGTTCTGTACGTGGCAGACGGCTCCGAGGCCGTCGCCAGCGAGGCAATCTCGGCCGGTGTGACGGAGTACGTCCGACAGGGAGCGGCCACAGAGTACGGGCACTTGCGGGAGCGAATCCAGGAGGCAATCGAGGGGCGCCGCCGGACACGGCGGGCCAACAGGCGGGCGGAACTGCGGCGTCTTACCGACGGCCTCAGTGACGCCGGGTCGTTCGAAATCGACCTCGACGCCGGGAAGTTGCTCCTGACCGATGGCGCCCGCGAACTCACCGGGTTCGACGAGGGGACAGAGCCCTCGGTCGACGACGTGTTGTCACTGCACCCCCCCGACGACCGGCAGCAGGTCCGGCAGAGTATCGACCGGGCAGTCAGAACCGGCGAGCGGACGGGCGGTGTCTGGGAGTACCGCTCGCTGGACGGCACGGAGCGAACGGCGGAGTTGACGTTTATTCCGGTCACGACAGACGAGGAGACGCTGCTCCGGGGTGTCATCGAGGACGTCACAGAACAGAGAGAGCGCCGTCGAGAACTCGAACAGGCCGAGACGCTGTTCGAGCACGCGCAGGACGGACTGTTCCTGGTCGACGTCGGAGAGGAGTTCACGATTAAGCGAGTAAACAAAGCCTACGAAGACGCCACGGGGTTGCCACGGGAGGAGATAGAGGACAAGACGCCGGCGGCGTTGCTCGGCGAGCAGCAGGCAAGCGAGGTGACAACACACTACCGGGAGTGTGTCGAGCGCCGGGAGCCACTCGAGTACGACGAACAGCTCCAGTTTGGCGAGAGAGAGGCCTACTGGGAGACGAGAATCGCGCCGGTGGTCATCGACGGGGTAGTCGAGTACGTCGCCGGGTCGACGCGGGAGGTCACCGAGTCGAAAAGACGACAGCAGAAACTCGAGCGACTCCAGCAGGCCATCGACGGCGCGAACGTGGCGATGACACTGTCTGACCCCACACGGGAGGACAATCCGCTGGTGTACGTCAACGACGCGTTCGAGGAGATGACCGGCTACACCGAGGCGGAGGCGCTCGGGCGCAACCGCCAGTTCCTGAAAGCCGGGGAGAACGACCCGGAGACGATTGCCACCCTGCGGGAGGCTCTCGACGACGAAGAGCCCGTCAGCGTGGAGTTGCGCACCGCCCGCAAGAACGGCACGGAGTGCTGGACCCGGCTGAGCGTCAGCCCCATCTACGACGACGGACAGCTCGTCAGGTACATCTGGACACAGGTCGACATCACCGAACAGAAACAGCGCGAGCGGGAACTCAGAGAACAGCGCCGGTTCACCGAACAGGCGCTCGACGCACTCGACGACGTGTTCTACGTGCTCAATCTCGACGGCACCACACGACGGTGGAACAGCCGGGTGCCCGAGGTAACGGGGTACGACGAGTCGGAACTCGAGGAGATGCAGGCTCTCGAACTGTTTCCAAGCGAGGACCGGGAGGCACTCGCCGAGTCCGTCCAGACGGTGCTGACCGAGGGACACGACACCATCGAGGCAGACCTGCTCACGGCCGACGGCGAGCGCATCCCCTACGAGTTCGTCGGAGCGCGCCTGACCGACGCAGACGGGAGTGTGACCGGAGTGGTCGGCATCGGTCGGGACCTGACCGAACGAAAGGAGCGCGAGCGGAGACTCAGAGAACAGCGCCGGTTCACCGAGCAGGCGCTCGACGCACTCGAGGACGTATTTTACGTGCTCGACCCCGACGGCAGCATCAGTCAGTGGAACGAGCGAGTACCCGAGGTGACGGGCTACACGGAGGCAGACCTGCTGGGTATGCAGGCAATCGAACTGTTCCCAGAGGACGAGCGCGAGACGGTTGCCGACGGCGTAGAGACGGCGCTGACAGAGGGACGAGCCACCATAGAGGCGGACCTGCTCACGACCGACGACGAGCGCGTTCCCTACGAGTTGACCGGGGCACGCCTGACCGACGCGGACGGGGACGTGACTGGAGTGGTCGGCGTCGGTCGAGACCTGACAGAGCACCGGGAGCGCGAGCGCCGGTTCCGCGCGCTCGTCGAGGAGTCGAGCGACGTCATCACTGTCGTCGACGAGGACGGACAGATACAGTACCAGAGTCCGACCCTCAGACGGATTCTCGGGTACGACCAGGCCGAGATGACCGACGACATGGCCTGGGAGTACATCCACCCCGACGACGTCGAGAGCGTGATGTCGGAGTTCGAGGAGTGGACCGCGAACCCGGAGGCAGAGCGGAAGGTAATCCAGTTTCGCGTCCGGCACGCCGACGGTTCCTGGCGCTGGATGGAGGCCCGCAGCAACGACTACGTCGACAGTTCTGCCGTCGGCGGATACGTCATCAACAGTCGGGACGTCACCGACCGCGTGGAACAACAGAAACAACTGGACCTGCTCGACCGGGTTCTACGGCACAACCTGCGCAACGACCTGAACGTGATTCTGGGGCAGGCAGAGACGATTCGCCTGCAGAGTTCCGGGGAGACCGCGAGCAGTGCCGGGCAGGTCATCGACGTGAGCAAACGACTGTTGCGGACGGCCGAACAGGAGCGGGAGATAACGGACCTGCTCCGGGAGACGCCCGAGTACAGCGAGGTCGACCTCGGTGGGTTGCTGGAGCGAATCGCGTCGTCTGTCGCGTCGAGTCACCCCGACGCGACGGTGAGTACCGACTGCCCGGAGACGGTCACCGTCCGCGCCACGAACCGACTCGGAGCGGCACTCCGGGAACTCATCACGAACGCCGTCATCCACAACGACACCCCGTCGCCGGAGGTCACCGTCACCGTCACACGGACCGCGGAGACGGTCGACATCGAGGTGGTCGACAACGGGCCGCTCATTCCCGAGATGGAGCGAGACGTGCTGGTCGAACAGGGCGAGCAGACCCCCCTGTACCACGGAAGCGGCCTCGGACTGTGGTTCGTCAGTCTGGTCGTCTCTCGCTCCGGCGGCACCATCACCTTCGAGGAGAACTCCCCGACCGGAAACGTCGTCAGGGTCGAACTACCGGGGTGAGTCACCCGGCCGGACACGCCCGAAACAGGTGGTTTTATGAGGCTGTAAACTACCCACAGTAGTGTGGTTTACGAGACAGGCAATCGGACGGTAGACGAGGCGGTCCGGCGGGTGCTCGACGGCGAGACGCTCGACCGGACCGATGGGCTGGCCCTGCTCGCACAACCCGCAGAGGAGTTGGCTGCCGGCGCGGACCTGGTGCGTCAGCACTACTCCGACGGCACCGTCGACTCCTGCAGCATCGTCAACGCGAAGGCAGGCAACTGTGCGGAGGACTGCGGGTTCTGCGCCCAGTCAGTGCATTTCGACACCGGCATCGACACCTACGACTTTCTCGGTCCGGAGAAGGTGCTCGAGGCCGCGAAACGCGCCGAGGCCGACGGCGCACAGCGTTTCGGTATCGTCGTCGCCGAGAAGGGTGTCTCCAAGGAACACCGTCCTGGCGAGTGGGCGGAGGTTATCGAGTCCATCCGGCGCGTCCGCGACGAGACCGACATCGAAATCGACGCCTCGCTGGGACTGCTGACCCGCGAGGAGGCCCACGAACTCGCCGACGAGGGACTCAACCACTACAATCACAACATCGAGACCTCGCGGCGCTACTTCGACGAGATTGTCGGTACGCACGACTTCGAGGACCGCCTGAAGACCCTCCACCGGGCGAAAGAGGCCGGGATGGACCTCTGTGCCGGCGTCATCCTCGGGATGGGCGAGACGCCGACAGACCGCGTCGAGGCGGCCCTGGAGTTGCAGGATATCGGCGTCTCCTCGGTCCCCATCAACATCCTCAATCCCGTCGAGGGAACCCCGATGGGCGAGATGGACCACGCCGACATCACGCAGACGGAGATTCTCGAAACCATCGCTGTCTACCGGTTCCTCCACCCCGAGGCGCGGGTCCGACTGACCGGCGGTCGCGAGGCGAATCTCGCGCCAGACGAGCAACACCTCCCCTTCGAGGCCGGCGCGGACGCCCTGTTGACGGGTGATTACCTCACCACGGAGGGACAGGACCCCGGCGACGATATCGACATCATCAGGCGCGCAGGGTTAGAGCCAAATCGCTCGTCGAACGACTTCGACCCGGCGGCAGTGAAACAACGACACCGCGACCCCGACCCCGAGACGGCGGCCGGAACTGCGACCAGCAACGCGGTACCCGAAAGTGACGACTGACACGAAATCGACACCGACACGCGAACCCGACACCGACACCGGAAACTCACGACAACGATGGACGAACTCACATTCGGCGTTCTTGGAACTGGCGGCATCGGCAGACGAACACTCGACTACGCGACCGAGAAGGAGAATCTCACGCCCGTCGCGGCCTGTGACCGGAACGGCGTCGCGGTCGACCACGACGGTCTCGACGTGGACGAACTGCTCGCGGCGACGGAGGGCAACATCGCGAGTGGCCCCAGCGAGCAACCACGCGCGGACGGCGGCGCGACTGCGGTCAAACAGTCCGGCGAGCAACAGGGTGTCGCGGCCTCGGCGCAGGCCTCGCAGACGGAGACCCCAATCGACGACATCATCGCCGAATCCGACCAGATCGACGCGGTGCTGATTGCGCTCCCGAACCTCGAACACGACTTCATCCCGCGGGTGGCCGAGCGATTCGCGGAGGCAGAGTACGAGGGCGTGCTCGTCGACGTGCTCAAACGGTCTCGGGTCATCGGGATGCTCGACGACCGCGAGGAGCGTTTCGAGGAGTCGGGCATCACGTTCGTCTGTGGCGCCGGCGCGACGCCGGGCTTTCTCACTGGTGCGGCCGCGCTCGGCGCGCAGTCGTTCGTCGAAATCGAGGAGGTCGAAATCTGGTGGGGCGTCGGCCTCAAGTCGGGCTACGAGGACAACCGTGGCACGGTCCGGGAGGACATCGCCCACCTCGACGGCTACGACATCGAAACCGCGCGCGACCTCACCGACGAGGAAATCGAGGAAATCGTCGACGAACACGACGGCGTCATCGAGTTCGAGGACATGGAGCACGCCGACGACGTGTTGCTGGAGCGGGCCGGTATCTGCGACGCCGAGGACGTCACCGTCGGTGGGATTCTCGACGTGCGCTCGGACGAGAAGCCGACGACGACGACCGTCAGCGTCACCGGGCGCACCTTCGACGGCGAGCGCGGGACCAACACCTTCCAGCTCGACGACGCCACCAGCATGGAGGCAAACGTCAACGGACCGGCGCTTGGCTACCTGAAAGCGGGCGTCCGGCGGAACCGGGCGGGCGAGTACGGTGTCTTCGGTCCCGCCGACCTGATGCCGGGCTTTTGAGGAGTCTGTGTCACGATGAGTCTCCAACACACTGCCGGTTTCGACCTCGAATCGCGGCTGCGCGAGCGCGAACGGGCGAATCTGCGCCGTGACCTCGCGCCCGTCGACCGGGTGGCCGGTCGCGCCCGGACCGCAAAAGACCCGGGGGGCGAGCCGCCGGATTTCGACGGCGAGTCACTCGTTTTCGCGGCGAACAACTACCTGGGACTGGCCGGCGACGAGCGCGTCGCGCGGGCCGGGGCCGACGCCGCCCGCGAAATCGGCACCGGCGCGGGGGCCTCGCGGCTGCTCGTGGGCGACACGCCAGCCCACCGCTCGCTGGAGCGGGCCCTCGCCCAGAAGAAAGCCACCGAGCGCGCGCTCGTCTTCTCCTCGGGGTACGCCGCCAACGTCGGCACCCTCACGGCGCTCTCCCCCGACGTCATCTTCTCGGACGAACTGAATCACGCGAGCATCATCGACGGCGCGCGCCTCTCCGAGGCCGAAACCGTCGTCTACGACCACTGTGACGCCGACGCGCTCGCGGCGGCGATGGCCGAGCGCGCCCCCGCGAGCGAGGAGTCGTGGCTCGTCGTCACGGACTCGGTGTTCTCGATGGACGGCGACGTGGCGCCAGTGGAGCAAATCTGTGACGTCGCCCACGAGTACGGCGCGTGGACGATGGTCGACGACGCCCACGCGACGGGTGTCTACGAGGGTGGTGTCGTCGGCGAGCGTGGCCTGGCCGACCGAGTAGAGGTCCAACTCGGGACCCTCTCGAAGGCACTCGGCGCGCAGGGCGGGTTCGTCGCCGGTTCGGAGACGCTAATCGAGCACCTGCTCAACGCGGCCCGCTCGTTTGTCTTCTCGACGGGACTCGCACCTCCGGCGGCGGCCGCCGCAGAGCGCGCGCTCGAACTCGCGCCCGAACAACGCGAGCAGTTGTGGACGAACGCCGACTACCTCCGTGCGGAACTCGACGCGATGGGGTACGACGTCTGGGGTGACACACACATCCTGCCCGTCGTCGTCGGTGACCGCGCCGACGCCGTCGCACTCGACGAGCGCCTCCGTGAGGCGGGCGTCGTCGCGCCGGCGATTCGCCCGCCCACGGTCCCCGAGGGAACGAGTCGCATCCGACTCGCGCCACAGGCCACCCACACGCGGGCCGAACTCGACCGGTGTCTGGCGGCCTTCGAGGCCGCCGGCGAGGAGGCCGGACTGCTGTGACGCTCGCGGTCGTCGGCACCGACACTGGGGTCGGCAAGACCGTCGTGACGGCGGCACTAATCGCGCGCCTCCGCGAGCGGGGCCGGAGGGCACGCGCAATCAAGCCAGCACAGACCGCTTACCCCGAGGACGACGACGCGGGCTACGTCCGGTGGGCCTGCGAGGACGAGAGCGGGGCCGTCAGTCTGCGAACACGCCCCGGAGTGTTGGCGCCCGCGGTCGCTGCACGGCGGGCCGAGGACCCGATTGGCTACGAGCAACTGCTCGCGGACACCCGCGAGGCCGTCGCCGAGAGCGACCCCGGAGTCGTCGAGGGGGCCGGTGGTCTGCGTGTGCCACTCTCGAACGACCCGCCACGGGAGGTCGTCGACCTCGTGGCCGACCTCGACGTGCCGGCGCTCGTGGTCGCCCGCTCTGGACTCGGGACGCTGAATCACACCGCCCTGACCGTCGAGGGGCTTCGCTCGCGGTCGATTCCGGTCGCTGGCGTCGCCCTGAACCGCTACGAGGGGGCCTCCGTCGCCGAGCGCACCAACCCCGCGGAACTCGAAGGGATGTGTGAGTGTCCGGTCTGGACGCTGCCCGAGCGGTCGCTGGAGACGCCCGCAGACGTCCGTGAGTTGGCGGACGAACTGCCCGCGTTCGAGACACTCGTCGAGTAAGACCGTGCCAGCGACGTGTGTCTGCTGGCCGGACAGACAGCACTGCCTGGCGGATGAAGGGCGAGGCGCGCTCGCGCTCCGGGAGTCGCTGTGGGACCCCTATCGAGCGAGCGCAGCGAGCGAGATATGTCCCACAGCGACCGCGAGCGGGCCGAGGGCTTCACTGTCTGCTGTGCGGTCGCGGATGCTGCGACATCCGCTGGCGCAGTCGTCTCTCGACACCGAAACCAGTAGCGACAGAGACCGCTCACGCACACCCGTCACAGTCACAGTACTGTTCACAGACCGGATTCGCGCAGTCGGGACTGCGCGCCGCGCAGTAGCTCCGGCCGTGACGAATCAACAGGACGTGAAGCGGGTAAGTCAACTCGTCGGGGACGACGTCGTTGAGCACGTCGTGTGCGCGCTGGTTGGTCGCCGATTCGGGCACCATGCCGAACCGCTTGGTCACCCGTTCGACGTGAGTGTCGACGGCCATCGTCGGCTTCCCGAAGTGGAAGTTCAGAACCACACTCGCGGTCTTCGGGCCGACACCCTTGATGTCCGTGAGCCACGCCTTTGCCTCTCCGGTGGGGAGCGCGTCGAGAAAGGCAAGCGAGTAGGCGCCGCCGGTCTCCTCGCGGACCGCCGAAAGCGCCCGCTGGATGCGCGTTGCCTTCTGGTTCGGGAGACCGGCGACACGGATGGTGTCGGCGAGGGCGTCGGTGTCGGCGGTCTCGATCGCTTCGAAGTCGACGAACTCCTCGAACAGCGCCTCCCGCGCACGGCGGGTGTTCTGGTCGGCGACGTTCTGCGAGAGAATCGTCGTCAGCAGTTGCCGGACGCCCGCCGCCGGGTCCCGGTCGGCGTCCGTGCCGTGCTCGCCGTCTCGTTCGACCGGTCCGTGCAGCGAGACGAGGTCGTCGTGGAGCTGTCGAACCGCGGTCGCGTCCCACTCGTCAGGTGTCTGCATATCTCTCTGCTGGGGTTGCAGCGGTTTCAATACGGCGAGAGCAGACCACGGTTTGGCTCGACTGCTCGGCCGGAGTCCTCGTGGACTCGCCGGCAGCCGACAGTGTTAACAGTGACAGCGAGAACCGCTACACAATGGAGGAGACACCGGAGGCGGGCGAGACGGCTGCCGACGGTGACGCGGAGACCGAAGCGGGCGAGACGGCCGCTGGCGACGGTGCCAAGCGGCGCGCCGCCCGCGGCGGGTCGACCGAGGGTCGGCATCAGCCGGCCGGAACCGGTGAGGACGACCGCGAGGACTACACCGAAGGCGAGGACCGGGCGGCGTTCTACGAGTGGATCGGCGGTCTCGCGGCGGGGATGGGTATCTTCATGACACCGTTGCTCTCCGGCCCGTTTGCCGTCTACTGCGCGCTCAGAATCCGGCGGGAGAAGCCGGTGACCGCGTTGCTGTTGGTCGCGGTCGTTCTCGCCACCGCGGTCTTCTGGCTGTTCGCACTCTTTTTCGTCATCCTCTGAGCGGTTTCGACACCGGCGACAGGCACGGCAGAGATTACTCGTCGGGATACTTCGGTTCGCGTCGCTGTGCCCGGGAGAGCGCGCGTTCGACGACCGCCCGGACGTCACCGGTGTAGCTGTCGCCGTGGCCGGCGTACAGTCGGTCGACGGAGTCGGGCAGGCGCGCGAGCAACTCGTCGATGCTCTGTATCAGGCGCTCGCGGGACTGGCCGGGGTAGTCGGTCCGGCCGAAACTGCCGTCGTCGAACGCGCCGTCGCTGTAGACGACAACGTCGCCCGAGAACAGTGACCGGTCACCGACCAGCGAGACGTGGTCTCGGGCGTGGCCGGGCGTGTGGACGAGTTCACACTGTTCGTCGCCGACGACCAACTCGTCGCCGTCGGCGAGCGTGTGTGTCCGGTGTGCGTGCTCGTCGTGGGCGTAACAGTCGGCGTCGAACGCCGACAGCACGCTGTCGAGTTCGCTCACGTGGTCGCCGTGCTGGTGGGTGAGTACGACCCGCGAGAGCTCGTCGGTTTGCTCCCGGAGTCGGTCTGCGATACCCGGCATCGCACCGGCGTCGACGAGTGTCGGCTCCGAACCCGACACGAAGTACGCGTTGCAGGTGAACACCTCTGCGTCGGCCGTGAGATTCGTGACCTCCATACCCGAGAGACGGCCGCGAGGAACGTGAAACTGTGGGCGGGGTGCACGCGGCGATGCATCTCACGAAGGCAGATACAAACCGCCTGACGACGCTCGCAACACACGTGTGATTTGGTACCGATTCCCGTACGTCGAGTGGTTTTTCCGTGCAAAGCAGTAACCTGAGAGTGTATGGGGTTCGGGAGCTACGACGAGTCAGAACAAGACAACCAGGAGTACGACGCTGACATCGAAGACGACAGCGGGGTCTCCACGGAACAGTCCGAACACGACGGCGACGTCGAGTTCGAGTTCACAGCCTCGAACGACGAGCTACTAAACAGACTCGAAGAGATAAAAGACGAGACGTGAAGCCCGGGCACCGGGCGCTGGGCATCGCAGAGTCGTACCACGGCGACACGAGTACGGTGGCCGGCAGTGTAGTGCGCGCGGACCGGGTCGTCGACGGGTTCGCGTTTGGTTCCTGCACAGTGGGCGGAACCGACGCGACAGAAACTATCCTCCGCGTTTTCGACCGACTGGGGCGTGAAGATATCGACTACCTGCTGGTCGCGGGTGTCGCACCCGCGTGGTTCAACGTCGTCGACCTCCACCGCCTGCACGCGGTGACGGGACTGCCGGTGCTTTCTATTTCCTTCGAAGAAAGCGACGGACTCGCGGCGGCCATAGAGGAGGCCTTCGACGAGGAACGGGCAGCGGAGCGCATCGAGCGGTACCGGGCACAACCGGAGCGTCGGTCCGTGGTGGTCGGGAGCGAGACGGTGTACGCCCGCGGGGTGGGGGTGGACAGCGTGGCCGAGGTGGTGCGTGCGTTCACGCCCGAGGGCGGCCGTCCAGAGCCGCTGCGTGTCGCGCGCCTCGCCGCGCGGGCCGCCGACCAGTTTCGCGACGGGTAGACTCTTTACGCCCGGTGCCGTTACCGGTGGTATGGACGAGTTCGAGCAGTGGGACGAGTCGGGACTCGCTGTCACGGGTTGTGAGCAGTGTCCGGCACTCGTGGACTCGCGGAGCCAGATTGTCGACGGCGCCGGTCCCGCGGACGCGGACCTGCTTTTCGTCGGTGAAGGACCCGGCGCGACGGAGGACGACCACGGCGAACCGTTCGTGGGCCGGAGTGGCGACGTCCTCGACTCCGGACTGGAGGCGGCGGGAGTGGACAGGGCAGACCTGCGGGTGACCAACTGCGTCCGGTGTCGGCCCCCGGAGAACCGCGACCCGAGCAGCGAGGAACTCGCGAACTGCCGGGGGTATCTCGAGCGCGAAATCGTCGCTGTCGACCCGGAACTGGTCGTCACACTCGGGAAAGTGCCGGCCGAGCACCTGCTAGAGCGGTCGGTCAGTGTCACCAGCGAGGCCGGCAGTATCGACGCCGTCTCGATTGCCGGCCAGTCCTGGCGTGTGCTGGTCTGTGTCCATCCGGCCGCGACGCTGTACGACCCCAGCCAACGCGAGACGTTCACGTCGGCGCTCGAGCGTGCTGGCGGGTACACCGGCGACGGCGGGCAGGCGACGTTTGGCGACTTCTCCTGACCGCTCGGAGGGATGCCGGGACAGACCGCCCGGAGAGTTGGTCCCGGAGCGCAACCACTATATCTGGTGGGAACAGACGGTAAATCGAATGGAGGTATTCGGGTCGAGCGGGATTCGTGGTGTCGCTCTCGACGACCTGACACCGGCGCTCGCACTCGACGTGGCACAGGCCGCGGGAAACGCGCTCGGCTGCGACCGGGCGGCAGTGGGGCGTGACACGCGACTGACCGGTGAGATGTTCCTCGGCAGTGTTGCGAGCGGGTTGGCGAGTGTCGGTTGTACGGTCGAGCGCCTCGGTGTCGTTCCGACGCCGGCCCTGCAGACGTACTGCGAGCGCGAGGGGGTCCCGGGCGTGATGGTGACGGCCTCGCACAATCCGCCGGAGTTCAACGGTATCAAACTGGTCGGTCCCGAGGGCGTCGAGTTGACCCGCGCGGCGCTCCAGGACGTCGAGACCTGGCTGGAGGCCGGGTCGGAGCTCACGGACTGGGATACGACCGGTGACATCCGGCGCGTCGACGGTGTCAACCGGAGCTACCGCGAGCAGTTGCTCGACGCCGTCGACCGCGAGGCGGTCGCCGACGCGGAGCTGACAGTCGCGCTCGACCCCGGTCACGGCGCCGGCGCGCTGACCAGTCCGGACCTGTTCAACGACCTGGGGTGTTCGGTCACGACGGTCAACGCACAGCCAGACGGCCACTTTCCCGGCCGCGACCCCGAACCGGTCGCCGGCAATCTCGCGGAACTGGGTCGTCTCGTCCGCAGTTCGGACGCCGACGTGGGAATCGCACACGACGGCGACGCGGACCGGGCGGTGTTTTTCGACGAGCGTGGCGAGTTCGTCGAGGGCGACGCCGCGCTGGCGGCACTCGCGACTGCGGAACTGGAGTCGGGTGATACGGTGGTGTCGGCGGCGAACGCCTCGCAGCGCCTCGTCGACGTGGCAGAGGCAAGCGGTGCCGAGTTGCACCTGACACCCATCGGAAGCACGAACATCATCACCGCGATTCGCGGGTTGCGCGAGCGGGGCGCGACGATTCCCGTCGCCGGCGAGGGGAACGGCGGTATCATCTTCCCGGGGTATCGACTCGCCCGGGACGGGGCCTACACCGCGGCACGGTTCTGTGAACTGCTGGTCGACCGGTCCGCGAGCGAGGTAGTCGCAGAGTTCGGTGGCTACCACAACGTCCGCCGGAACATCCCCCACGCCGACGACACCGAGCGGGCGGCGATGGTCGAGCGCATCGAGCAGATCGCACGCGAGAGCGACGCAGAGGTCGACACCATCGACGGCTACCGGTTCGACTACGGCGACGCGTGGGTGCTGGCCCGCCCCAGCGGCACCGAACCAGTGGTCCGTGTCTACGCCGAGGCCCGCGAGCGAGCGCGTGCGGAGGAACTCGCCGAGGAGTTGGCCGAGCGAATCCAGAGCGCGGTCGGCGCGACCGGTTGAGACGGTGGCAGTTCTAACGGGACCGGGGGGAGTGTCGGGCGGTCCGAAACCGAGTTACGCGACCCGACCCAGAGACGGCCAATGACGGTTCTCTCGACGGCCCGTGCCGCGCTCGCGACCGGGCCACTCTGTGACAACTGCCTCGGACGGGTCGTCGCCGACCGGAGTTTCGGGCTGACCAACGCCGAGCGCGGCGAGGGGTTGCGACTCGCACACGCACTGGAGGCCGACGAGGAGTTCGCCGACGTCGCGCCCGGCGGGGAGTGCTGGGTCTGTGAGGGCGAGTGTGAGCGTTTCGACTGGTGGGCCAAACAGGCCACGACCGCGGTTCGCAACTACCAGTTCGAGACGTACCAGATTGGAACGAAGGTGCCGCCGTTGCTCGTGGAGAACGGCCGTCTGCTCCGGGAGGACGTGGGTCTGGACCCGGAAGCGGGCGAGTTACTGAAAAGTGAGTTCAACCGCGAGGTGGGCAAACGCTTCGGGGACCGGACCGGCGCGACAGTCGACTTTGGCCGTCCGGACGTGCTCGTCGTCTGTGACCTGGCGACCGACGAGGTGGACGTGCAGGTCAACTCGGCGTTCGTCTACGGCCGCTACCGGAAACTCGAGCGCGGGATTCCACAGACAGAGTGGCCCTGCCGGGACTGCAACGGCACCGGCCGACTGCAGGGACACCCCTGCGAGGGCTGTGACGGGACGGGGTATCGCTACGACGAGAGCGTCGAACAGTTGACCGCGCCGGTGGTCTGTGAGGCGATGGACGGCGAGTCGAGCACCTTCCACGGTGCCGGCCGCGAGGACGTCGACGCCCGGATGGTCGGCACCGGTCGCCCCTTTGTCGTCGAGGTCGAAAAGCCACGGCGACGCGACGTCGACACCGACGGCCTCCGGCGCGATATAACCGGGTTCGCCGAGGGCAAAGTCGAGGTCGATGGACTGCGCCACGCGACCCACGAGATGGTCGAGCGGGTAAAAGAACTCGACGCGAGCAAGAGATATCGGATGGACGTCGAGTTCGACGAGTCGGTGACCGGGGCGACACTCTCCTCGGCACTGGACACACTCGACGGGACGACAATCGAGCAAAACACGCCACAGCGCGTCTCACACCGCCGGGCGGCGAAGACTCGCGTGCGCGAGGTGTACGAGGCCACGGGTGAACTCGACGACCCGCGGCACGCGAGCATAGAGGTCCACGGCGAGGGCGGTCTGTACGTAAAGGAACTGGTCAGCAGCGACGACGGCCGGACGGAACCGAGTCTGACCGGCGAACTCGGCGTGACGGCGACGGTGACAGCACTCGACGTGCTCGCTGTCGAGGGCGAGGAGGAGTCCTTCGAGGAGCCGGATTTTTTCAGGGACTGAACTGTGGGCACGCCGTGCCCTGCTCACACCCGGCGGGTGTCGCCAGAGGCGCGTACGTCATCCCGATAGTACCCGTAACTTACGAGAAGTCACAGGCGTCGTCACCGCTCGATTACCTCCGTAACCCCGCCGGCGTCGGCCGACCGGGCCGCCGAGGACCGATACTGCGAATCTGCCGTCAGAGGCGTCAAAGCGGCAGAAATCGACGTACTCCGGGCGCGAGAGTCGTGGGAAGGTTTATATACTGGAGTCGGTGAGTTCGAACCGTCGGACGATGCAACGTCTCTACCGCGCCACGCTGTTTGCCCTGTACCAGTTCACACTGCTGGTCGGAATCGTGCTGATGCCACTCGCGCTCGTCGTAAAGCGCATCGGGATTCGGCTGCCGGTCGACCGGGCGGTACTGGGGTTGAAATCGGCCTACGAGCGGGCCAGCGGGTAGCGTCTCCTGGAAACTGTGTTCTCTGCGGGCGGTTCTCACTCCACCGTCGATGAGAAACTGTCCGCCTGTGTGTTGGGCGTGCCCTCGGCCGCGGCCCGGCGTCCCGCCTCGACGTCGACGAACCGCAGTAGCGAGACACCGACGAGGAAAAACAGCGACAGCGACGCGATAGCGAGTCGGGAAGAGCCGGTGAGTCGGCCGACGGCGCTGAACAGTGCCGGCGCGAGAATCCCGGCCGAACCGGCGACAATCGTGAAAAACGAGAAAAACTCCGAGGACTTGTGTTCGGGAATCAGGCTGCCAAACAGCGAGCGACTGAGCGCCTGCGTGCCACCCTGCACGAGCGCGACGGCGAACGCGAGCGCGAAGAAGTGCCAGGCCGTCGAGACACCGAACGCGCCGAGCGCGACCAGCGTGTACACCGACAGTCCGAGGTAGATGGCTCTCTTGGTGGTGAACCGCTCTGCCAGCTGTCCGAACGCGAACGCACACGGGACACCGACGAACTGGACCATGACGAACGCGCCGATAATCGCTCCCGCGCCGATTCCGATGTCGGCGGCGTAGGCCGCCGAGAGCGTGATGATGGCGCTGATGCCGTTCGTGTAGAACCAGAAGGCGAGCAGGAATACAAACGCCATCCGGTAGCTCTGGATGTTCTTGTAGGTGTCGTAGAGACGGCCGAAACTGACGCGAACCGGCGAGTCGACCACCGCGTCGCCGCCCTCTTTCTCCGGTTCGGGCACGTAGAGAAACAACGGAATCGCGAACACCGCCCACCAGACCGCCGCCGCGAACAGCGCGACCCTGTAGGAACCGGCTTCGGAGACCCCGAACGTCGAGGGCGAGGAGAGTACGACCGCAGAGAGTGCGAGAAGCGTTCCACCGCCGACGTACCCCATCGCGTAGCCGGCGGTCGACACCCGGTCGATGGTGTCACTCTCCGTGATACCCGGGAGCAACGAGTTGTAGAACAGTCGCGCACCCCGGAATCCGATATTCGCGAGAATCAGGAGCATCGACGTCAGCACGATACCACCCTCGCGCGTGAAAAAGAGTCCGGCGGTGAACACCACACCAACGGCGGTGAAGACGCCGAGAAACTCCCGGCTCCGCTCGACGTGGTCGGCAATCGTCCCGAGAATCGGCGAGACGAGCGCCACGACGACGAAACTCGCGGCAATCGCCGCCGCGTAGTCGGCGGAGGTGCCGATGAACTCCTCGTAGTACACCGGCAGGAGGGCACCCGTCACCACCGTCGCGAAGGCGTTGTCACCCCAGTCGAACAGCACCCAACTGACGGTCTCCCTGCGGTCGAGTCCGAGCGTGGCCAGTCTGTCGCGAACGCCGACCGCGTCGACTACCGACCGGATGCCCATCACGGCCTCACCCGACACCCACTGCGCGTAGCAGCGTGACCCATACCGGTACCGGGACACCGCCGGCAAAGAACCTGTATAATATGTTCCCGAGAGGCTATATACTGGTATATATTGTGGAGGCCGTCGGCAACCACCTGCCGGAGCGGTCGGCGCCGCGCTGTCGACCGTGGCTCTCGGGACCCGAAATCTCGAAGGGTTTGGCCCTCCGAGAGAGTGGTATGACCACCGCGAGCGCCCCGGGCAAGGTGTATCTGTTCGGCGAGCACGCTGTCGTCTACGGCCAGCCGGCGGTGCCCTGTGCGCTCGAACTGCGCGCACGGGCGACCGTCGGCCGGCGTGCGAGTGGCCTCCGTGTCCACGTCGGGGACCTCTCGCTCGACGGGTTCACCCTCGACTACGGCGAGGGGTCGGGTCCGGCAGTCGAGGTCCCGGAGCCGGTCGCTGTGGCCGCGGCGGAGTACGTCACCGAGGCCGTCGACAGCGCGCGCGCGGCGGCACGCGAGGCCGGTGTCGAGGTGTCGACGGGCCTCGACGTGGCCGTCGAGAGCGAGATTCCGCCGGGGGCGGGTCTGGGCTCCTCGGCGGCGGTGGTCGTCGCCACGCTGGCGGCGGTGAGCAAAGAACTCGGGGTCGAACTCGGGCGCGAGGACCTCGCAGAGCGGGCCTACGAGGTCGAACGCACGGTGCAAGGCGAGGCCTCGCGGGCCGACACGTTCTGCTCGACGATGGGCGGGGCCGTCCGTGTCGAGGGCGACGAGTGCGAGCCCATCGGCGTACCGGAGTTACCGCTCGTGGTCGGCTACGACGGCGGCGGCGGCGACACGGGCGAACTCGTCTCCGAGGTCCGGACCCGCACCGACGAGTACGGGTTCGCCGCCGACACGGTGACGGCAATCGGCGACCTGGTCCGGCGCGGCGAGCGCGCGCTCGCGGCCGGCGATACCGGCGAACTCGGCGAACTGATGAACATCGACCACGGACTGCTGTCGGCACTGGGCGTCTCCGCGCGCTCGCTCGACGCGATGGTGTGGGCGGCCCGCGAGGCGGGCGCAGACGGTGCGAAACTGACCGGCGCCGGCGGCGGGGGTTGCATCGTCGCGCTCGACGAGACACCCGCCACCGCGAACGCACTCGAGTACGCGCCCGACTGCGAGCGCGTGTTCCAAGCCAGCGTCGACGGAGAGGGCGTCCGGCTGGAGGACTCATGACGACGGTACTCAAACTCGGCGGGAGCGTCCTCACCGAGAAGAGCGCACCACGGACACTCGACCGCGAGGCCATCGACGAGGCCGCCGGCGTGCTCGGCGACCACGCGGAAACGGACCCGCTGGTGCTGGTCCACGGCGGCGGGAGTTTCGGCCACCCGCTGGCCGCGGAACACGGTATCACAGAGACAGAGGGGGTCTACGACGTGCGAGCGGTGACTGATATCCACCGGTCGATGGGCGAGTTGAACAACGCCGTCGTCACCGCGCTCCACGAGGCGGGCGTGTCGGCGCTCCCGGTTCGCCCGCTGTCGGTCGCTCACCGCGGCGACGGTCTCTCGCTTCCGACCGACCAGGTGGCGGCGATGCTCGGAGAGGGGTTCGTCCCCGTGTTGCACGGCGACGCCGTCGTCCACGCGGACGAGGGGTGTACCGTCCTGAGTGGCGACGAAATCGTCGTCGCGCTCGCGCGTTCGATAGACGCCGACCGGGTCGGTCTCTGTTCGGCGGTGCCCGGCGTTCTCGACGAGCAGGGCGAGGTCGTCCCCGAAATCGAGGCGTACGCGGCCGTTGCCGACGCGCTGGGCGACAGCGACACGACCGACGTCACCGGCGGGATGGCGGGCAAGGTACGGGCGTTGCTCGAGTTGGAGAGTCCGGCGTCGGTTTTCTCGCTGTCGGCACTGGATGGGTTTCTGGACACCGGAACCGCCGGAACGACGATTCAGTGAGCGCCCGTTCCGTGGGGGCAGACTCTGCTGTCACCGACTGCGCGCGCACCGACAGACTCAATCCCGCAGTGCGAGTACGAGTGGTATGGGCCACCACCGTGTGCCGGGGTGTGAGCACGTCTACGCGGTCGACGCGCCGATGCTCGGCAAGCACGAGGTCAACTCGCCGTACGTTCTCGACACGCCAGAACCGGCAGTGGTCGACACCGGGTCGGCCGACGCCGTCGACGCAGTTTTCGACGCGCTCGCGGCCCTCGGTGTCGACCACTCTGCCCTCTCGTATATCGTCCCGACACACGCGCATCTCGACCACGCGGGCGGGGCCGGCTATCTCGCCGAGGCCTGCGAGAACGCGACGGTGGTCTGTCACGAGAACGCCGTCGATTACCTGACCGACGAGGAACGACTCGCACACCTCGCCGAGAGCGTCGAGCGGGCCATCGGCATCCCGGAACCGTACGGCGACCCGGTCGCCATCGACCGGGAGCGGTGTCGCGTCGTCGGTGGCGGCGAGACCCTCGACCTGGGCGACCGGACGCTCGATGTCGTCGACGCGCCGGGACACGCCCCACACCAACTGTCTCTTTTCGACCGGCAGGCGGATGTGCTGTTTGGCGCCGACGCCGCCGGGATGCGCTTCGGTGCGGGCGAACACCGCCCGACGACGCCGCCGCCGGATTTCGACCTGGCGGCCGCGGTCACGACGCTCGACCGACTGGCAGCCTTCGACCCCGAGACCGTCCTCTACGCACACTTCGGGGCCGGCGAACCCGGCGCGGGCGTGGCAGAACTGCGCCGTCACCGGGACCTGCTCCCCGACTACGTCGAGACGATCGCGCGAGCGCGGGCCGAACACGGCGACGACGTCGCCACCGTCGCCGCCGCCGTCGACGAGCGGTGGCACCACTGGGCGCTGGCGACCGACGTCGCGGGCGTGTTCCGGTATCTCGACGAACGCGAGGGGTGACGTCTCGAAAGGAGTTTTTCCTGACAACTCCGCCGCGGTCTTCGATGACCGTACCAGAACCACGAAAAGCGTAGAGTCGATAGGTTCTCCGATGACCTCTCCAGACCCCGAGCTTCCCAGACGGGACTATCTCCGCGGGCTGGTCGCAGCGGGCGGAGCGACGGCGCTGTCGGCCTGTGTGGACGTGCCGGGTATCTCGGGCGACGACGGAGGAGTTCCGACGGGCGACCCGGCACAGCGGCCAGCGCGACAGCACGCCTGGAACGAGGTGCTTCCGCGAGACGAGGACGGAAACATCCTCCCCCCCGAACACCACGTTCTCGTGGCGCTGGAGTTGGCGACAGAGCCCGGGGAGTCGGCCCGCGAGCAGGTCGAGACGGCCTTCGAGTCCTTGGAGCGGGCCTACGCACACGACGTCGATGGACTCCTGTTCACCGTCGGCTACACGCCGGCGTACTTCGACCGTGTCGGCGTCGCGTCACCGGTGCCCGAGCCGGAGGCGCTGACGAGCATCGAGGGCGACATCGGGCTGGACACGTTCGACGCAGTCGTCCACCTGGCCAGCAACAACCCTGCGGTCGTACTCGAGGCCGAGGAGGCGCTGCTGGGCGAGGTGGCCGAGCCAAACGGCGTTCCGGTGGAGGCGGACCTGACGGGCGTGTTCACGGCGGCAGACCAGCGCCGGACCGGATTCGTCGGCGACGGCCTGCCCGCACAGGTCGCCAGGGAGAACGACATCGAGATACCCGATGAGATGTCCGACGAGGCTCCCTTCTTCATGGGCTTCCGGTCGGGATTCAACGCGAGCCAGGCCCCGGAGGAGCGCGTGACAATCGAGGAGGGACCGTACGCCGGCGGGACGACGATGCACGTCGAGTCGCTGGACCTGAACCTCCGCCAGTGGTTCGAACAGGACACCCACTTCCTGCGGGTCGCCAAGATGTTCAGTTCAGAGCACGCAGAAGGGGAGATGGCCGGCGAGATGGGGCGAAAGCTGGGAACCGCGACGGGTGCCGGCGGCGTCGCAGACGAGACGATGGACGACGCGCGCGCCGAGGGTATCGTCGGCCACGCACAGAAGACCGCTCGCGCCCGCGACGAGGACGGGACGCCGCCGCTCCTGCGCCGGGATTTCAACAGTATCGACGGCGACAGGCCGGGCGTTCACTTTCTCGCACACCAGCGCAGCATCGAGGAGTTCGCGCGCGTCCGCCGGCTGATGGCCGGCGAGGACATCGCGGGCGAGGGTGGCGTCGGGAGTCGACTCAACAACGGCATCCTCCAGTACATCTTCGTCGAGCGACGGGGCAACTTCCTGACGCCGCCCCGCGAGTTGCGCGCGCTTCCGACAGCCGAGGTGTGACGACGATGCACGCGCACACGGCGTACGACTGCCAGCGGACCGACGCTTGGAACACTCCCACACACGGGAACGCCGCCGACGCGAGACGACTCCAGCCATGACATCCCACGATAGCCAGCCGACGACCGGAGAGGAAGTGGCCAGCGAGCGACAGAGCCGGGACGACCAGAGACCGACGCCGCGTCTGCGGATATCGCGCCGGGCAGTCCTCGGTGCGAGCGCGCTCGCCGTGACGGGTCTTGCGGGCTGTCTCGGCGGCAATGGAGATAACGAGGGTGGTGACGGGAACGAGAGCGACAACGGAACAGAGACCAGTACTTCCGAGGAGACAGACGGCAACAATGGAACGGCCGCTGGCTCGGGCCCGCTCGTGGCGGACCCGCCAGATGTCGTCTACACGCCGACACACAGGGCACCGGTCGAGATGGTCGGGACGGTCGAGGCCGGGGAGTACACGCTCGTGCCACAGTTCAGCCTTCCCCACTGGTTCTGGCTGACCCGCGGCGACGAGGTCGACGAGGTGGCTCCCAGAATCGACGACAGCGTCCACCTGATGCTCGCGTTCTGGGACGGGGAGACCGGACAGTCGGTGCCGGTCGATATCGGGGCGACCATCGAACTCAGGAAAGACGGCCAGCGGGTGACGCAGGTCGCGCCGTGGGCGATGCTCTCCCAGCGGATGGGCTTTCACCTGGGCGACAACGTCGAACTCCCCGAGGATGGAACCTACACCGCCGGGGTGACAATCCCACCAGTCGACGGCAGCCAGATACGCAAGACCGGCGCGTTCGCGGGCCGGTTCGAGGAGACCGAGACCGCGACCTTCGAGTTCGCGTACAGCACGGACCTCGAACAGCAACTGGCGGACAGCGTCGACTTCGTCGAGAAGTCCCGGTGGGGCGAACCCGGCGCAATCGAGCCGATGCAGATGGGCAACCGACCCTCGCCGTCGCTGCCGGCGGCCAGCGAGTACCCCGGGCGGCAGCTCCTGACACCCGACGGCGAGGTGCCCACCAGTGACGACACGGCATTCGTCGTCAGCTACCTGTCGGAGTCGCGTCTCACACCCGGTGACGAGGGGTATCTGCTGGTCTCGCCGCGGACGCCACACAACCGGATTCCGGTCCCCGAGATGGCACTCTCGGTCGCTCCCGGCGACAGCGAGGGCGTCGAGTTGACACAGACACTCGACGGCGAACTCGGCTTGCACTACGGAACCCCGCTGACACTCGAAGCCGGAGAGAGAGTCGATATCGCCGTCGAGTCCCCGCCACAGGTCGCGCGCCACCAGGGGTACGAGACGGCGATGCTCGCGATGGACTCGGTATCGGTCCAGACACCGGAGGTAGACGAACTATGACACCAGACAGACAGTCGCCGGCCACGAACAGACGACAGCTACTCGCGGCGCTCGGTGGCGTCTCGCTGGCGCTCGCGGGCTGTGTCGGCGGTGACGACGGCGACGGTGGAGAACAGGGCGGCGACGCGAGCGACGACGGCGAGGACCTCTCCGACGTGCCCGAGGAACTCCGCCTCGACGGCGTGGCCCTGAGTTCCGTGTTCCCGGTGGAGTTGTTCGACCCGGACACCGAGGAGAAACTCTCGGATATCCACTACCACTCCAACGACGACTTCCAGCACTGGCACCAGGCGCCACTCGAGATTCCGGCCGGTGAGCAGACACGCATCGCCGTGCGTGTCAACAGTCACGACGGCGGCACGGTCCCGCTGGGCGAGGATGGCCAACTCCAGGTGGAACTGGAGGCCACCGACGGCACCTCCGGGGGATTTCTCGATATCGAGGTGAACAGTGGCGTTGTCAGCCTGCACGGCGACGACCCCGGCAGAGGGCTGTACTTGGTCCACCTGATTCGCAACGGCGAGCGGGCGTGGACTGCCCCCGACGCACTGGGTATCAGGGTTGCCACGTCGGCCGAGTAGGCCCGCGTTTCGACCGTCTCTGGCGTCTCTGCACTCGCGTCACAGCCTCTGCCCCGCGAACCGCCACTGTCCTGGAAGCCGTCTGCCGCCAGCCGACGGCTCACGACCGGATATTAATAATTCAAAGGACTTAATTAGTAAGGGTGGCCAACAAACGGGTGCAAGATAACAATGACTGCAAATCGAGAGCAAACGACGCGGCGCGGAGTGCTCGCCAGCGCAGGCGCGGCGGCGCTGGTCGGTGTCGCAGGGTGTGTCGGCGGCGATGACAGTGCTACCGAGAGTACGAATGGCAACGAGAGCGCCGGGAGTAGCCGCCAGGCGAACAGCGAAAACGGCGAGGGGTCCACCGGAGAGGGGGCCTCCGTGACGGTGCTGGTCGAGATGGTCGGCGGCGGAACGGGCACCCACGAGGGGCACGACCACGGAGAGGGTCACGACGGGGACGACGACGGTGAGAGGAGTCACGACAACAACGAGAGAGCGGAGAGTCACAGCGAGGAGAATCACGGCCAGGAGAAAGGCGCGGGCCACAGCGAAGAGAATCACGACGGTCATCAAAAAGAGGAGGGCCACAGCGAGGGGAGTCACGACAGTCATAACGAAGAGGGCCCCGAGGGGAAACTCAGCGAGAGTACAATCTCGCACACCTGTGGGCACTTCGAGGAGGTCGACGACTTCGGCGTCGCCGAAACCGTCGAGGGACCAGCAGACCCGGGCGACGCGGTGGAGATAACCAACACCCACACGACGTACGAAGTCACGTTCGAGGGCGACTCGACGTACGTGAAGTTCCACGCGGAGGGAGCGGGCCACGAGGGAGAGGAGAGCCACAGCGACGGAGGTCACGACCACGGCGAGGGCGGCCACGAGGGAGAGGAGAACCACAGCACCGGGGGTCACGACCACGGTGGGGCAGGTGGAGAGATGGTGAGTTTCTTCACGAAGGGGGGTTCGCCAAGCGTCGAAACCGGAACAGAGGTCTACCACGAATCCGACGAACGGCAGTGCGGACCGATGGACCAGTACGTCGTCGTCGAACCCGAAGACGGCGAAACCGTCGTCGAACTGTCGTCGGACCGCTGAGTCCACACTCGACCGGTTACTAAACTGACCGCGCTTTCTGCGCGCAATTAATAATACACCTATACTCGATAATAATATTTTTGTACGGACGCGGCGAACCGTCGGGTATGAGTCCAACACGCAGGGACGTTCTCGCGGTCGGGGCAGGGGCAGCAGTTGGCTCGCTGGCGGGTTGTCTCGGCGCAATCGGTCTCGGCGCGGACGAGGCCACAGACGGCTACGCGGCGTTTTTCGCCATCGCCGACTGGGCCGAGCAGGTCGGGGGCGACCGGTTGACTTTCGAGAACCCCGTCGGGACCGGACGAATGGGCCACGGCTGGAGTCCCGATGCCGATATCACGCCACAGGTCGGGGCGACGGAGGTGTTTCTCTATCTCGACACGCCGGAGTTCTCGTGGGCACAGGACGTCGCCGAGAACCTGGAGCGAGACCACGACGACGTGACGACAGTCGACCTGCTGTCGGGGCTGGAGCCGTATCTCATCGGCTTCGACGGCGAGAGCGACGACAGCGGGCGCATTCCGGAGCCAGACGACAGCCGCGACTACCCGCCGGAGACACTCGCCGACTTCGACATCTGGGACCTGCGCTCCCAGACCCAGACCGGCTACTGGCACGAGGGTGCCGACCACTGGCACGGCCGACTCCCGGAGGTGCTGGTCGGGGGGAGACTCCCGCTTGGCATCGCGCTGAAAGACACCAGCGGGAACGTGGTGCCACTGGGTGTCGAGGAGAGCTACCAGATTTCGGCCAGTGTCGTCGGCGGCGACGAGGATGCCGTCGAAATCGAGACCGACGGCCGTGTCGTCGAGTTCCGGGGCAGAGCGGTCGGCGAGGCAGAGGTCGTCTTCGAGATAACCCGCGGCGAAGAGGTAATCTACGACACGGACGGCGACCGCCGGAGCATCTCGGTCGTCGAGGAGATGAGCGACGAGGGCTTCCACGACCCCCACGCCTGGGTCGACCCCGTTATCGCCCGGGAGATGGTCGGAACCGTCGCCGACGCACTCGCCGAGGTCGACCCGGACAACGCCGACATCTACGAGGAGAACGCCTCGGAGTACACCGACGCGCTCGCCGAGGTCGACGCACAGTTCGAACAGACTATCCGCGACGCGACACTGGACGTCGGCGTCTTCGCGGGGCACAACTCCTACCAGTACGTCGAGCGCCGGTACGGGTTCGAACTGGAGACCCCAACCGGCGTCTCGCCGGACGCGCGGGCCTCCAGAGACGAGATCATCGGGCTCGTCGAGACCGTCGAGGAGAACGGTATCAACACGGTTCTCTACGACCCGTTCGAGGCCTCGACTGGCGAGTACCCCCAACTGGTCGACTCGATTCTCGGGGAGTCGACGGCCGAGAACGCGGCACCGCTGTCACCCGTTTCGGGGACCACCAGAGAGTGGGAACGGGAGGGCTGGGGGTGGGTCGGACAGATGGAGAAGGTGAATCTCGCCTCCCTCGAGACAGCACTCAACCGGGAGTAGCGCCCCTTTACTCCGGTCGCCGACTGATATCGCGGAACGTCGCCTCGATGTCGTCGAGTTCTTCGGCGTCCCCGAGTTCCGTTCCCAGTCGCTCGATTCGCGCCTCGAGCGCGTCGAGTTGCTCGTTGTTCTCGCGGTCCTGTGGCGGGAGTTCCGCGCGCAGGAGGCTGAGCTTCGAGGTGGCCTCCAGATACTCGGAGAGCGGTTCGTCGTGACGGTAGAGGCGCAGTTGTTGTTCGATGGCGTCGACGAGGTCGTCTTTTTCGACGGGTTTGCAGAGGTAGTCGTCGAACGGCATGTCGACGATATCGAGTCCGGGGTCGACTGCCGTGAGCATGATGACCCGGCAGTCGTACTCCTCCTCGCGGATGCGTTCGAGTACCCTGTCGCCGGAGATGTTCGGCATCCGGCGGTCGAGTAACACGATGTCGACGTCGTCGTCGATGCTCTCCAGTCCGGCCTCGCCGCCGTAGGCGATCCGGGTTTCGTACTCGTCTCTGAGACGGAGCGCGTAGATATCCGCAACCTCCTCTTCGTCGTCGATAACGAGCACCGTCGTCTCGTCACTCGCCGAAGACACACCTGTACTGCACACCCCTGCCTAATAAGTCTGTACGCTCCTCCCGAGTCGGGGCGGGGCCCGTCGAAACCGACGGCTGTGGGCGTGGGACCGGTTCGCACCCCGTCTCGGTGTCCCCGCGGGCGGCGTCGGACTGCTCTCCGGTCGTCGGCGGGTCGAGACCGCCGGCGGTGGCCTGCTGCCGACGGTTCACCGCGGTAGTCCCGGCCACGCGCGCCGGTTACTCGCGCGTCCAGCCGGTGACGTCGGTGAGCCACTGCAGGAGACCCGGCAACAGTCGGTCGACCAGCAGTGCGACGCGAAACTCGGCCGGGAGGAGAACACGCTCGCGTTCGTCTCGTATCGCCTCGACGACCGCTCCCGCAACTTGCTCGGGTGAGAGTGTTCGAAACAGTCTCGTGACGGCAGGAATCCGTGTCTCGCCGTCGGGGTCGTCCTCGGAGTACGGCGTGTCGGCTGTTGCCGCCGCGAGCAGCGTGACACCGAGATTCGTCCCACGGAGGTCGCCACGGAGCGACCGGCTGAACCCGCGCATCGCCCACCGTGACGCGTTGTACGCGGCTGCGCCGGGCGGTGGCAGGTATGCTGCCGCCGAGGTGAGGTTGACCACGTGTCCCCGGTCCCGGTCGAGCATCTCCTCGACGAACGCCCGTGTCAGGTAGAGGGCCGCCAGGTAGGGGGCGTCGGTCGGCGGATGTCTGGACGTCGTCTCGTCTGTCGCCGGCCACTCGCCGGCGCCGGCGTCGTTGACGATGATGTCGGGAACACCCACCTCGTCGCGGACGTCGTCGGCGACGGCGGCGACCGCATCGGCGTTGGAGAGGTCGACCGGGAACAGGGTCGCCTCGCCGCCACGGGAGCGGATGACGTCGGCGACCGCCCGGAGGTCTGTCTCCGTGCGGGCGAGCAACACCGGGTGACTGCCGTAGGCGGCGAGCGCCTCCGCCGTCGCCCGGCCGATTCCGCTCGACGCGCCGCTGACCACGGCCGTCGTCCCGTTTACTTCCATTGGTTCTCGTCACTGCCTGCCGAGCACTTATCTGTACTGATAGCCCCGCAGACGTGTTCGACGGCTGACCCGAACCGCCTGCTGGTAGTACGGAGCCACCTGTTGGGCCCCGTACGTCCAAAGAGGGTGACGGCGAGGAGACGGTCCACGAACAGGGGGGGACCACACAGCAGAGGGGCTATCGCGTCGGTGCTGTTGCGCGCGGCCAGCGCCCCCGACAGTGGTGGTCCGGTGCCAGTTGGTGAGCAACGGGTGACCGTCGACCCGCCGGCGGAGCCCGAGCGCGAGGAGGGTGAACTGAGCCCCGAGTCCGGGGTCGAGTGGCCCGAGGAGGAAGGAGAGCTCCAGAGCAAAAGCGACGAGGAGGCCGAAACCGACGCGACGTTCGAACGCGACGAGGACAGCGGGGACGTGGCGGTGGCGGCTCGTCCACCAGAACGGAAACAGCACCGCCGACAGCGGCGAGAGGCACGCCCCGGAGGCCGGTGCGGGGAACGGTCTCGAGAGTGTCAGACAGAACGCGCCGGGTGCGTCTGCCGAGGAACAGACCCAGCGGACCCGTTGCCCGAGTACTTTCACCACGGTCACCGAACCCATTTACCGGGGGCCGTCGTAGTCAGAGAGTATGACGCGGGTACTCCACACGGGAGACACACACCTCGGGTACCGGCAGTACCACCTGTCAGCCCGGCGCGAGGACTTTCTGACGGCGTTCCAGCAGGTCGCCGACGACGCCGTTGCCGACGACGTGGACGCCGTTGTTCACGCCGGCGACCTCTTTCACGACCGCCAGCCGTCACTGACGGACATCATGGGTGCGATGTCGGTGCTCCGGACGCTCGCGGACGCGGGGATTCCGTTTCTGGCCATCGTCGGCAACCACGAGGCCAAACGCGACCGCCAGTGGCTGGACCTCTTCGAGCGGATGGAGTTGGCTACCCGCCTCGGAACCGAGCCGGTCGTGCTCGACGACGTGGCGTTCTACGGGCTGGATTTCGTCCCGCGCTCTCGGCGCGAGGGGTTCTCTGCGGGGTTCGAACCGGTCGAGACCGCCCACGCCGCGCTGGTCTCGCACGGGTTGTTCGGGCCGTTCGACCACGGTGAGTGGGACGTTCGCGAGATTCTCCGCGACACCGGGGTGAGCTTCGACGCCGTCTTGCTCGGTGACGACCACGAACAGAAGACCAGACAGATAGACGAGGCGGGTGGGACGTGGCTGACCTACTGCGGGTCGACAGAGCGCGTGAGCGCGAGCGAGCGCGAGGACCGTGGCTACAATCTCGTGCGTTTCGAGGACAGTGTCGACATCCGTCGGCGCGGACTCGACACCCGCGAGTTCGTCTTCGTCGACGTCGAACTCGCGGCGGGTGAGGGAACCAGTCGGGTGCGCGAGCGCGTCGGTCAACACGACCTCGGCGGTTCGGTGGTCGTCGTCACGCTCACCGGCGAGGGCGAGACGGTGACGCCGGCAGAGATAGAGACATACGCCAGCGAACGGGGCGCACTCGTGACACGGGTCAACGACCGCCGCGAGAGCGAGGACGAGGAGGTCGCGGTGAGTTTCGCCGACCCCGACCAGGCGGTCCGCGAGCGCATCGAGGAGTTGGGGCTGAGCGAGGCCGCCCGCGAGATCGACGAGACGGTCCGTGCCAGCACGGTCGCCGACTCAAACGTCGCCGACACCGTCGAACAGCGTGTCGCCGAACTCGCCGACGGGAAAGGGTCGCTGTTCGAAACCGCCGACGCTCCGGAGTCGGGCGAGGACTCGGGGGACGCCACGGGCGAGGCCGCCGGCGACAGCACGACCGGCGAGGGGGAGACAGACGACGCCGACACGGACGGCGACCCCGGCGTCGACGAGAGCGCGGACAGTCCGACCGACGGGTCACAGGTCACGATGGGTGATTACACGTGAGAGTCGACCGGATAGCGCTGCAGAATTTCAAGTGTTACGACGACACGGAACTCCGTCTGGACGCGGGCGTGACCGTCATCCACGGGCTGAACGGGAGCGGTAAGTCGTCGCTGTTGGAGGCGTGTTTCTTCGCGCTCTACGGCGCGAAAGCCCTCGACGAGACCCTCGACGAGGTCGTCACAATCGGGGCCGACGAGATGGCCGTCACCCTCGAGTTCACCCACGCCGGCGAGTCCTACCGCATCGACCGCGAGGTGCGGGTCAGAGACGACAGTGCGCGGACGGCCCGGTGTGTGCTCGAGGGTCCCGGCGAGTCGGTCGACGGGGCGACCGCAGTCCGTCGCGAGATAACGGCGCTGTTGCGGATGGACACCGAGGCATTTGTCAACTGCGCGTACGTCCGGCAGGGCGAGGTAAACAAACTCATCAACGCCGCGCCGTCCCAGCGCCAGGACATGATCGACGACCTCCTCCAACTGGGGACACTGGAGGAGTACCGCGAGCGGGCGAGCAACGCCCGCGTCGGCGTCGGCCGGGTCCGCGACGACCGGCAGGGTGCGCTGGCGGAACTCGACGACCAAATCGAGGAAAAGGCAGGGCAGGCCCTCCACCAGCGGCGCAACGACCTCGAGACGGAGCTCACGGAGGTGACAGAGAGAATCGAGCGGTTCGAGCAGAACCGCGAGAACGCCCGCGAGACACTCGACCGGGCGGGGTCGATTCTCGAGGAGTACGAACAAAAACGGGAGGAGTTGGAGAGTGTCAACTCGGAGATAGCCGACCTCCGCGAGCGCATCACGGAGACTGCCACCGAGCGCGAGCGCCTCGCGGACCGAATCGACGACTGCCAGACGGCGCTCTCGGCGGCCCGCGAGCGCCGGGAGGACCTGAGCGAGACCGTCGGCATCGACTCCGACGACGCCGACGACACCGTGACACTGCGGGAGACCGTCTCGGAGGAACTCTCCGGGGTTCGCGCGGAGATAGACGAGGTAACCGAGCGCATCCGCGAGTTGAGCGTCGAGAAAAAGAAAGCCGAGAGCGAGCGCGACCAACTGGCCGAGCAGGCCAGCGAGCGCGCACAGACCGCCACAGAGAAACGCGAGGAGGCAGACACCCTCGAATCGGAGCTGGAGGCTGCCCGCGAGAACCTCACAGAGCGCCGCGAGAAACTCGCCGACATCGAGGCAAAACTGGAGGCAAAACAGGAGAGCTTCGAGGACGAACCGGTCGCCTTCGGCGAGAGCGAGAGCTACCGCGAGACCGTCGAAGAGCAACTGGCGGAGTGCCGGGAGCGCCGGGCCGAGTGCGAGACGGAACTCGACGCCGCCCGCGAGCGCGTCGCCGAGGCCGAGACACTGCGCGAGGCCGGCAACTGTCCGGAGTGTGGTCAACCGGTCGAGGGGTCGCCACACGTCGACGCCATCGACGAGCGCCGCGAGCGGGTCACGGAGCTAGAGTCGACGCTCGCCGAACTCGAGACAGAGGTCGAGACGCTCGAACAGCGCCGCCAAAGGGCAGACACACTCCTCGAGCGCGAGGCCGAAATCGACCGGCTCGAAACAGAGCGCGACAACCTGGCGCAGTTGCTCGACGAGCGCGAGCAGAGTCTCGACGAGCGGGCCGCCCGGGTCGAACAACTGCGCGCGGAGGCCACGGAGGCCGAGGACGAGGCGGCAGAGAGACGCGAGGCAGCAGCCGAGGCCGACGAGCGCGCCGCCGACTGCCAGGCACAGATTGCCGACCGTGACGAGGAGAAAACGGGCTTAGAACAGCGCCGCGAACGCCTGGAAGCACTGGCAGAGGTGCTCGAGGAGGTCGACGACCGCGAGAACGAACTGGAGACAGTCCGGGAGCAACGCGCCCAGAAGGAGCAGATAAACGACGAGCGCCGCGAGACCCTCGCGAAGCGGCGCGAGCGGCGCGCCGAACTCGAAGAGTCGTTCGACGACGAGCGCGTCGCCGAGGCACGGGAGAAACGGGCGGAGGCACGGGAGTATCTCGACGAGGTCGAGGAGACACTCGCGGGGCTGGAGGAGCGGCGGGCCTCGCTGCAGGGGCAGGTCGGTGCGCTGGAGAACGAAATCGAGGAACTCGAATCGTTGCGCGAGCGCCGCGAGCGCCTGGCAGAGACGGTCGAACGACTCGAGTCACTGTACGACGAAACCGACCAACTGGAGTCGATGTACGGCGAGTTACGCGCACAACTCCGCCAGCAGAACGTCGAAACACTCGAACGGATGCTCAACCAGACGTTCGAACTGCTGTACCAGAACGACACCTACGCCCGCATCGAACTCGACGGCGAGTACCAGCTGACAATCTACCAGAAAGACGGCGAAGACCTCGAGCCGGGACAGCTGTCGGGGGGCGAGCGCGCGATATTCAACCTCAGTCTGCGGTGTGCGATTTACCGACTGCTGGCCGAGGGTATCGAGGGGGCCGCGCCGATGCCGCCCTTGATTCTCGACGAACCGACCGTCTTCCTCGACTCCGGCCACATCTCACAGCTCGTCGAACTGGTCGACGCGATGTACGAACTGGGCGTCGACCAGATACTGGTCGTCAGCCACGACGAGGAACTCGTCGAGGCCGCCGACGACCTCGTCCGGGTTCGGAAGAATCCGACGACGAACCGTTCGACAGTCGAACGGACAACGGCGACGCAGTTGACTGCCGGGGACTGACCGCGATTGGGGTCGCCGTCGGTCAGTCGCCGCCGGCAGTGGCGTCGGGAATCGTCTCCAGCAGGTCCGTCGCGAGTAGACCGCCGCCGCGGTTCCGTGCCGCGATGTCGCCGGCGCGACCGGTGACGTAGGCGCCAACGCCCGCGGCGTGGACGGGGGCCAGTCGCGTCGCCAGCGCGCCGGTCACGCCGGCGAGCACGTCACCGGTGCCGCCGACAGTCATACCCGGGTTTCCGGTCCGACTCACGCGGGTGCGCTCGCCGTTCGAGACGATATCGTAGCGGCCCGTGACCAGCACCGTCTGTCCGAGGTCGGCCGCGAAGTCGGCGACCCGGTCACGGCGCTCGCGCCAGTCGTCGCTCTGTGGGCCACCCATCCCCGCGAGTTCGCCCTGGTGGGGCGTACAGACCAACGTCGCCGCAGTGTCGACGTCGGGAACCACCCGCAGGGCGTCGGCGTCGACGACGACGGTTCCCTCGACCGCCCGGAGAAACGCCGCCACAGTCTCGCGTGTCTGCTCGTCACCGCCCAGTCCCGGCCCGAGCACGACGGCGTCGTGTGCCCGCGCACGCTCGAGGAGCGTGTCGACGTGGGCCGGTTCGAGGCGCTCGCCCTCGACGGGGCGGAGGACGAGACTCTCGCTGTAGGCCTGGATGTCGCCGGCGACGGCGCCGGGGCAGGCGACCCTGACGAGGTCCGCGCCCGCCCGGAGCGTGGCCTGTGCCGCGAGCGCCGGGGCACCGGCGTAAGGGCCGCCACCGACGACCAACACCTCACCGTGGTCGCCCTTGTGACTCGCAGGGTCCCGCGAGAGGCGCAACAGGTCACCCCGTTCGACGAACTCGCGTGCGGCACGCGGAATCCCGATGTCGGCGACGGTCACCGGTGCGTCGAGTTCGGCCAGTCCGGGTTTCGCGTCGTGGAACGTCACCACCCGGTCTGGCGAGACCGCACCGGGTGCGAGGTCGCCGGTCTCGCCGTCCAGACCCGAGGGAACGTCGGCAGAGACGACGGTAGCGTCGCTGTTGTTTATCGCCGCCGCGGCGGTCGCAGTCGGTTCGCGCAGGTCGCCGGTGATACCGGTGCCGAGCATCGCGTCGACCACCACGTCCGGGTCACCGAGGTCCAGTGTCGTCGAGTCACGCACCTCTCTGAGGTCGTACGCGCCACGTTCGAGTGCCCGCCAGTTCTCGCGGGCGATGTCGGTGGCAATCGTCTCCGCGCGTCCGAGCAGGCGAACGCGCACGTCCCGGGCGTCGAGAAACCGCGCCGCGACGAGGGCGTCACCGCCGTTGTTGCCGCGTCCGGCGACAATCGTGACAGTGTCACCCGCGTCGGTGACGTCGCGGACGACCCGTGCGACGGCGTTCCCACTCGACTCCATCAGTTGCTTTCGCGGAACGCCCAGCGCGTCGGCGTTGGCGTCGATAACTGCCATCTCCGAGCCGCTAATCATACCTGTTACTTTGTCGCCGCGGATATAACTGTACGGTCGCGGCCTGACCCGTCACGACTGCCGGTCGAAGTACAGGTGGTGGTGGGTCCGACAGCCCGGATTGAACGCCGTCCCACAGGCGGGACAGTTGTCTCCACAGTCGAGATACGACGCGACAGAGAGTTCTGTCCGACAGACCCCACAGAACACGGCAGCGTCGCCAAACCGGTCGGCGGGCCAGCACTCGCGCTCGTGGCCGGTCGTCGCGACGTGACACGAGACACACGGGTAGTAGCTCTCACAGCAGGCAAACCGGAACGCGACCACGTCGCACTCGCCGTGCCAGTGGCGACAGCGCGTCTCGGGACCGACCGCGAGGCCGCGAAGGGCCACGTCGAACCGGTCGTCTACTGCCGGTGCGGTCGTCGTCCGGTGGTCCATAGCCGCGAATCGGGCTCCGCGCAGTTGTGACTTTCAGGTCAGAGCCCCGGCCGTCGGCACAGCGCCGCGTCTCACCCCCACTCCAGTCGAACGGAGTCGCCGGCGTCGACGCCGAAGGCGTCCACGCCCCGGCCACGGTTGACCGCGAGTTCGGCGTTGCCGTGGCTGCCGACGGTGACGAGTCGCCGGCCGGTGTCGACGGCGGCGTATGTCTCCCGTGCCGGGGCGCGCTCGCCGTCGACGGCGACTTCCGAGCCGAACTGCTGGGCGATGCGCTCGCCGGGGACGTTGGTGATTGCGTTGCCGAAGCCGTCGACGACGAGCACCTCACCAGTGGCGTGGTCCCCGCGCACCGTCGGTGTCGGAAACGTCAATTCCACCCAGTCGTCGGTTCGCTCGAACCCCTCGTCGGGGACGTCGCCAGCCGCGTGGACCCGTGCCGCGGCCGGCGCGAACACGTCTCGCCCGTGGAAGGTCGAACTCGCCGGCGTCGACGGCCACCCGTCGCCGCTCTCGTCCCCCTCGACTATCTCGAAAACCGCGAGGTCGTCTCCGGGGGCGAGAGCGCGGGCGGCCGGCACGAGCACGCCGTTGTCGGGGCCGACCAGCAGGTGGTCGCCGGCGCGGACGACGACCGCCCCGCGGTCGGTGCCGACACCGGGGTCGACGACGACCAGGTGGACCGCCGGCGGAAAGTACGGGAGCACCTCGCGGAGCCAGAACGCCGTCGCCTCGACGTTCTGGCGCGGAAAGTCGTGAGCGATATCCACCAGTCGGGCGTCGGTTCGTCCGAGAATCACACCCTTCATCGCCGCCGGATACGGCGAGCCGAAATCGGAGCTCAGCGTAATCACGTTCGACGTTGTGTCCGCTCGGTAGAAATCTCTCACGGCCTGCGCCGATATCGGGGAGTTCTAATAGCTGGTCGACCCATGCTCACGTGATGAACTACCGGACGCTCGAGGACCTCGACAGCGGGCAGCGCGTGCTCGCGCGAGTCGACCTCAACTCGCCCGTGTCGGTCGGTGTCGTCGCCGACAACCGCCGGTTCGCCCGACACGCCAACACCGTCGAGGAACTGCTGGCGGCCGACCACGGGGTCGCTCTGCTCGCACACCAGGGTCGACCCGGCCGGGAGTCGTTTCTCCCGCTCGAACAGCACGCCGACATTCTCGCCGAACACCTGGACCACCACGTCGAGTACGTCCCCGACACGTACGGGCAGACGGCACTCGACGCCATCCGCGCGCTCGACGCGGGCGAGGTCGTCCTGCTGGAGAACGTCCGGATGACCGACGACGAACTACCCGAGTGTCCACCCGAGGACCACGCCGAAAGCGACCTCGTCGAGACACTCGCCGCCGAGTTCGACGCCTACGTCGGTGACGCCTACTCCGCGGCCCACCGCAGACACGCCTCCATCGTCGGTCTCCCCCTCGCGATGGACGCCTGTGCCGGTCGCGTGATGGCCACCGAGTACGAGGCCAACTCCGCTATCGCCACCCGCGAGTTCGACGGCGAGGTGACGATGGTCGCCGGCGGCAAGAAAGCAACCGACGTCATCGACGTGATGTCGGCGCTCCAGGACCGTGTCGACAACTTCCTGCTGGGTGGGGTGGTCGGCGAACTGTTCCTGCGCGCGGTCGGCTACGACGTCGGCCGTGACCTCGGCGAGGGTGACGTCTACGAGAGCCAGTGGCTGGCAAACAGGGGACGCATCCGCGAACTGATACAGAGCCACCCCAGTCAACTCGTCTTCCCGAGTGACCTGGCCTACGCCGACGAGAACGACCAGCGCACCGAGGTGACCGTCGCAGACGTCCGCAACAAGGACCACGACTACCGCGACGTCGGTTCCGACACCATCTCGCAGTTCTCCGATATCGCCGGCAACTCCGCCGCCGTGTTCGTCAAGGGGGCACTCGGGGTCTTCGAGGACGAGCGGTTCAGCAACGGAACGGTCCGTGTCATCGAGGCAATCGGTGGCTCTGACTGCTTCTCCGTCGTCGGCGGCGGCGACACCTCGCGGGTCATCGAGATGTACGGGATGGACGAGGCGATGTTCTCCCACGTCTCGATTGCCGGTGGTGCCTACATAAAGGCACTCACGGGCGGGTCACTGCCCGGCGTCGAGGTACTCGAACGGGAGGTCGAGGTCGAGGCCTGAGAGGTCTCGAACCACAGCCACGGGCGCGCGGTCGTCCAGTCGAGGCGGTTTCACTGACTCAGCTTACGGGTCGCGGCGGGCGCGGGGTTGTCCTCGGCAGTCGGTGACTGGTCGGCCGCGCCGTCGCCAGCGAGTCGGTCACGTCACGTCGGTCCCCAGATACGTCTCCCTGGGGACGGCGGCCACCGTCCGCTGGGCAGTGTCGTTGTCGGTCGTTACCGAACCGAGGTGGCCGTTCGCCGTCGGTCTCCGTGCTCTGGCTCAGAGCTCGGCGGCCACGGCGGCCGGGTCGAACAGGTCGGGGTCGAGCACGAGGTCGGCCTGTGGTCGGGCGAAGTCGGCCAGCGACCCGTCGGCGTAGACCAGCATCGTCAGGTCCTCGTTTAACTCCTTGGCCACCGGAATCGAGGTGGCCTGGGCGACTTCCGTGAGGACGTACGCCCGGGCGGTCGTGGCGCTGGCCGCCTCCAGTGTCTCCCGGTCGGCGATATCGACCCGTGTGACCGCGATATCCCGGGCTTCGAGGGCGTCGGTGATGCCGTGTTGGTCTGGACCGGCGACGATGACAGTCATTCGTACTCGATGGTCGCCGGTGGCTTGTGGGTGACGTCGTAGAGAACCCGGGCGACGTTCTCGTTCTCGCCGGTGATACGACTCTGGATGCGCTGGAGTGTCTCCCAGTCGAGTTCCTGTGCGCGGGCGGTCATCCCGTCGCGTGACTCGACCGACCGGACGGCGACGACCCAGCCGTGAACCCGGTTGTCGCCTTTCACCCCGGTTGCCTTGCCGATAATCGCCGCCAGCGCCTGCCAGGGCTCGTACTCGGTGAGTTCCGCCTCGACGACGTGGTTCGCCTCCCGGGCGACGGCGAGTTTCTCCTCGGTTACTTCACCGATGATTCGCACCGCGAGTCCGGGGCCGGGAAACGGCATCCGCTCGGAGGCGTCGAGGTCTAACTCGCGTGCCACCTCGCGGACCTCGTCCTTGTAGAGGTCCCGCATCGGTTCGACGATACCCTCGAAGTCGATGCGCTCGGGCAGACCGCCGACGTTGTGGTGGGACTTGATCGTGCCCTCGCTCTCGATGCGGTCGGGATAGATG